>NZ_VSJJ01000009.1 GCF_008369405.1 Streptococcus cristatus | reverse complement strand
TTATGCTACAATATTAGCAATAAAAATGATTGGAGCAAACGATGAAAGCGATTATTACGGTTGTTGGAAAAGATAAGGCAGGGATTGTGGCTGGTGTAGCTAGTAAAATTGCCGAGCTGGGGCTCAATATTGACGATATTTCTCAAACGGTTTTGGATGAGTTTTTTACCATGATGGCTGTCGTGTCTAGCGACGAAAAGCAGGATTTTGCTGCGCTTCGTAGTGAATTTGAGGCCTTTGGTCAGACCCTCAATGTCAAAATCAATATTCAAAGTGCAGCGATTTTTGACGCTATGTACAATATCTAAGGAGAGGGCGCATGGATATTAGACAAGTTACAGAAACCATTGCCATGATTGAGGAGCAGAATTTTGATATTCGGACTATCACCATGGGCATTTCTCTCTTGGACTGTATTGATACAGATATTGATCGGGCATCGGACAAGGTGTACCAAAAAATTACGACCAAAGCTAAAAATCTGGTGGCAGTCGGAAATGAGATTGCAGCTGAGCTGGGGATTCCTATCGTCAACAAGCGGGTCTCAGTGACTCCGATTTCTCTGATTGGGGCAGCTACGGATGCTAGGGACTATCTGCCTCTGGCTCATGCTCTGGATCGGGCAGCAAAAGAAATCGGTGTTGACTTTATCGGTGGTTTCTCTGCCTTGGTCCAAAAGGGCTATCAAAAAGGGGACGAAATCCTCATTAATTCCATTCCGCGGGCTTTGGCTGAGACGGACAAGGTCTGCTCCTCTGTCAATATCGGCTCAACCAAGACTGGCATCAATATGACGGCAGTTGCGGATATGGGACGGATTATCAAGGAAACCGCCCAGATTTCTGACATGGGGGCGGCCAAGCTGGTCGTCTTTGCCAATGCGGTAGAGGATAATCCCTTCATGGCGGGCGCTTTTCATGGTGTCGGTGAAGCAGATGTGGTCATCAATGTTGGTGTTTCTGGGCCGGGTGTTGTCAAGCGGGCCTTGGAAAAGGTCCGTGGTGAGAGCTTTGACGTGGTGGCTGAAACGGTCAAGAAAACAGCCTTCAAAATCACCCGTATCGGTCAGTTGGTCGGTCAGATGGCCAGCGAGCGTCTGGGCGTCAAGTTCGGGATTGTTGACTTGAGTCTGGCTCCAACACCAGCAGTCGGGGACTCAGTGGCTCGCGTCTTGGAAGAAATGGGCTTGGAAACAGTTGGTACTCATGGTACGACAGCGGCACTTGCCCTACTCAATGACCAAGTCAAAAAAGGCGGTGTCATGGCCTGCAATCAGGTTGGCGGTCTGTCTGGTGCTTTCATTCCTGTGTCAGAAGACGAGGGCATGATTGCAGCTGTGCAAAATGGCTCGCTCAATTTAGAAAAGCTAGAAGCTATGACAGCTATCTGCTCGGTCGGTTTAGATATGATTGCCATTCCAGAGGCAACGCCTGCTGAGACCATCGCAGCCATGATTGCGGATGAAGCGGCGATTGGCGTTATCAATCAGAAGACGACAGCTGTGCGGATTATTCCGAAGGGCAAGGAAGGCGATATGATTGAATTTGGCGGACTCTTGGGAACAGCTCCGGTCATGAAGGTCAATCAGGCTTCGTCAGCAGCCTTTATCGCACGTGGCGGTCAGATTCCTGCGCCAATTCACAGTTTTAAAAACTAAGTATATAGGGGGTCTGTTTAACAGACCCTTTCCCTCTGTCTTGCTTGGTCAAGTGCGAGACAAATAAGCCACTCTTAGACGGGTGGCCTTGACAAAAAAAGGAGACATTCATGGCAAAAACGAAATTATACATTATCCGGCATGGGAAGACAATGTTTAATACCATTGGCAGAGCTCAGGGTTGGTCGGATACTCCCTTAACTGAAGAAGGCGAACGTGGCATCCGTGAGCTAGGGATTGGGCTAAGAGAGTCTGGTTTGGAATTTACCAAGGCTTTCTCGAGCGACTCTGGTCGAACTATTCAGACAATGGGGATTATCCTAGAAGAGCTGGATTTGGTCGGGAAGATTCCTTATAAGTTTGATAAGCGCATCCGAGAGTGGTGCTTCGGGAGCTTTGACGGGGCTTATGGTGGCGATCTTTTCCGTGGAGTAATTCCAAGGGTACGTGACACCGATAATTATAAAGAGCTGACTTTCCCAGAATTGGCAGACGGCTTGGTTGAAGTGGATACGGCTGGCTGGGCTGAGCCCTGGGGCAACTGAGCGGGCGGATTTTAGCTGGATTTACAGCTATTGCCCAAGAAGTGGAGGCCGCTGGTGGAGGCAATGCTTTGGTTGTCAGCCATAGTATGACCATCGGGACTTTTGCCTATCTGCTGGACAAATCCATTAGCAAAAATCCTGAGGTTGACAACGGCAGTGTGACAGTCGTCGAATATGAAAAGGGGCAATTTACGATTCAGATTTTGGGAGATGTGTCCTACCGTAAGGTTGGTGCTAAAATTTTGGACGCTAAATAAACCGTTATAAGAAAGCAGGGCAATGATGGAGGATTGTTGCGCTGTTTTCTTGCTATCTTAGAGACCGCTTTTTTTCAGAAAAGTGATATAATGGAGGAGAATAAGGGGGTAAGTGTATGGCAAAAACAAGATTATACCTGATCCGGCATGGGAAGACCATGTTTAATACAATCGGACGAGCTCAGGGCTGGAGTGATAGTCCATTGACAGCAGAAGGCGAACGTGGCATCCGTGAATTGGGGATTGGTTTGCGTAAAGCGGGTATTGATTTTAAACTAGCTAGATCCAGTGATTCAGGTCGGACGATTCAGACGATGGGGATTATCCTGGAAGAGCTGGGCTTGACGGGAAAGATTCCTTATAGGTTTGACAAGCGCATCCGCGAGTGGTGCTTTGGCAGCTTTGACGGGGGATATGACGGTGAGCTCTTTATGGGAGTCATGCCTCGGGTCTTTAATGTCGAGCATGTTCACCAGCTCAGCTATGCCGAATTGGCTGAAGGTTTGGTTGAGGTGGATACAGCTGGTTGGGCAGAAAACTGGGAAAAACTCAGCAGCCGCATTTGGGAAGGCTTCTCAGCTATTGCTGAAGAGCTGGAGGCTTCTGGTGGTGGCAATGCTTTGGTTGTTAGCCATGGAATGACCATCGGAACCTTCGTCTATTTGATAAACAGAAGCCGCCCTCATGGACTTGACAATGGTTCTGTGACCATAGTGGATTATGAAGACGGGAAATTCAGTGTTGCTTGTGTTGGAGATATGTCCTACCGTGAAGTTGGAAAAGAGGAGCTGGAGGCAGAAGCTTGAAAAGAGGTCACCATGCTAAGAA
Source organism: Streptococcus cristatus (assembly GCF_008369405.1). Lineage (GTDB taxonomy): Bacteria > Bacillota > Bacilli > Lactobacillales > Streptococcaceae > Streptococcus > Streptococcus cristatus_G. The sequence continues at coordinate 96,553 of NZ_VSJJ01000009.1, read as the reverse complement.
AAACTTTTCTTTGTATCGACTGATAAACTGGGTCTTGTTTTTAGGGCTTGGGCTTGGATTGCTAGTTGCTTTGTGGCTATTTCAAGGGCAGGATCAACATGTCCAAAAACCTGCTGATGAAAATCTTGAGGTCTTGGAGTCGAATTTACCCAATGTTTCAGTTGATGACTGGGAATTGATACTGGTCAATCGTAGCCACCTTCAGGAAGATGCGCCCCCTCAATTGACCCAAATTGATGACATTCAGGTAGACAGCCGTATTGCTGAAAATACCAGAAAATTCTTGGCCGCAGCACAGAAAATTGCACCGGGAGAAACTTTGATTTCGGGCTATCGAAGTCGAGCGGAGCAGGCAGAAATTTATGAAGAAGCCCTAGCCTTGGCAGAGGAAGAGGGGCTTTCTCGACAAGAAGCGGAACAAGAGGTGCAAAAACGAATTCAGATTCCTGGCGCCAGCGAACATCAGACAGGCTTGGCTATTGATATGAGTGAGCCAGAAGGTCAGGAAGATGAAGTGGCCGATAAGATTGCGGAAATTGCTCCCAGATATGGCTTTATTCTACGCTATCCTGAGGGGAAAAGCGATATTACTGGAGTGGATTTTGAGAATTGGCACTATCGCTATGTCGGCGTAAAATCTGCTCAATACATGCAAAAGCATCATTTAGTCTTAGAAGAATACCTAGCTCTTTTAGAAGCTGTAGATAAGTGAGTTTTTTCTGGACTAATTTATAGATAAAAAATCAGCTTGCTCGTTTGAGCAGCTGATTTTTAACTTTTTTATTTTAAACCAGACCTTGGGCGATCATGGCGTTGGCTACATTTTCAAAGGCTGCAATATTGGCACCAGCAAGATAGTCCTTGCCAAGTCCATAAGTTTCAGCAGTAGTTTTAGCTGTATTGAAGATGTTGGTCATGATGTCTTTGAGACGGCCGTCAACTTCTTCGCGAGTCCAAGATAGGCGCAGGCTATTTTGGCTCATTTCTAGAGCGGATACAGCTACACCACCAGCATTGGCAGCTTTAGCAGGACCATAAAGGATTCCGTTTTCTTTGTAAACTTTGATAGCATCAAGGTCGCTCGGCATGTTAGCACCTTCAGAAACGACTTTAACTCCTTGGGCAACCAAACGTTTGGCCGCTTCCCCATTGATTTCATTTTGAGTGGCACATGGAAGAGCGATGTCGTAGTTACCAGCGTAAATCCAGACAGAACCTTCATAGTAAGTAGCAGTAGCTTTTTCAGCAGCGTATTCTGTCAAGCGAGCACGGCGGTTATTCTTCACATCTGCTAGGAGGTCGAAGTCGATACCATTTTCATCAATAACATAACCATTTGAGTCAGACACAGAGATAACGGTAGCACCAAGTTCAGTTGCTTTTTGCAGAGCGTATTGAGCAACGTTACCTGAGCCAGAAATAACCACTTTTTTACCAGCAAAGCTGTTACCGTTAGCTTTGAGCATTTCTTCAGTGTAGTAAACCAAACCATAGCCAGTAGCTTCTGGGCGAATCAAGCTACCACCAAATCCAAGAGGTTTACCAGTCAGGACACCAGCGTCGAATTGATTGAGGCGTTTGTATTGGCCGTAGAGGTAGCCGATTTCACGTCCGCCGACACCAATATCACCAGCTGGAACATCAAGAGATGGGCCGATGTGTTTTTGCAATTCAGTCATGAAGCTTTGGCAGAAGCGCATGACTTCGGCATCAGTCTTTCCTTTAGGATCGAAGTCTGATCCACCTTTACCTCCACCGATTGGAAGTCCAGTCAAAACATTTTTAAAGATTTGCTCAAATCCGAGGAATTTCAAAATCCCTTGGTTAACAGTTGGGTGGAAACGCAGACCGCCTTTATAAGGACCAACTGCTGAGTTAAATTGTACGCGGTAACCACGGTTAACTTGTACTTTACCTTCGCGGTCCACCCAAGGAACACGGAAGCTAATCACACGTTCAGGCTCAGTGATACGGGCCAAGATATTTTCTTCGATGTATTCAGGATGCTTTTCAAAGACTGGCTCAAGCGTACTGAGAAACTCTTCAACGGCTTGGAGGAATTCTGCCTCGTGTCCGTTGCGGGCTTTTACAGTTTCAAAAGTGCTTTGGATATATTCTTTAGCAGTTGTCATGGTGATTCTCCTTTGAAAGATTGTATTCTTACGGGGTCAATTATAGCAGAGATTTTTCCGCTTGTAAAGAAAAAAGTTGAATTTTCTGAAAATTCCCACGATATTTTTTCTGAAATATTCTTAAAAATTAGGGAGGTAAATACCGAACATTTTAGTAGAAAAATGGGCTAAACTCTTTATAGGAGGAACTTTAATGATATAATAGAAGAAAACTAAGGAATATGAGGTCAAAATGATGACGACAACCAAGACACAAATTGCGGGTTTTGAATTTGACAACTGTCTGATGAATGCAGCAGGAGTGGCCTGTATGACAGTCGAAGAGTTAGAAGAAGTTAAAAACTCTGCTGCAGGAACTTTTGAGACTAAGACGGCAACGCTGGACTTTCGTCAGGGCAATCCAGAACCACGCTATCAAGATGTGCCGCTGGGTTCTATCAACTCCATGGGCCTGCCCAATAATGGTTTAGATTATTATCTTGATTACTTGCTGGAGCTGCAAGAAAGCGAGCCAAATCGTACCTTCTTCCTCTCTTTGGTCGGTATGTCACCAGAAGAAACCCACACCATTCTCAAGAAAGTGCAGGCAAGCGACTTTAAAGGGATTACTGAGCTCAATCTCTCCTGTCCCAACGTTCCAGGTAAGCCACAGATTGCCTATGACTTTGAAACGACAGAAAAAATCTTGTCAGAAGTTTTTGCTTATTTCACCAAGCCGCTGGGTATCAAGCTGCCTCCTTATTTTGATATCGTGCATTTTGATCAGGCCGCTGCGATTTTCAATAAGTATCCGCTCAAGTTTGTCAATTGTGTCAACTCGATTGGAAATGGCCTTTACATTGAGGATGAGTCAGTGGTCATTCGTCCCAAAAATGGTTTTGGCGGTATTGGTGGCCAGTATATCAAGCCAACGGCTCTGGCTAATGTCCATGCCTTTTACCAACGCCTGAAACCAGAAATCCAAATCATTGGTACTGGTGGCGTCCTGACTGGGCGAGATGCCTTTGAGCATATCCTCTGTGGTGCCAGCATGGTGCAGGTAGGAACGACCCTTCATAAGGAAGGAGTAGCAGCCTTCGAGCGCATCACTGCCGAACTCAAGGAGATTATGGAAGAAAAAGGCTATGAAAGCCTGGAAGATTTCCGAGGAAAATTGAAGTATATTGATTAAAAGTTTAAGAAAGAGAGAGTGGGACAGAAATGGTAATTCGTTAGAATTTGATTTCGTAGTCTCACCTCCGCACAGTTGAGTAGGGCTGTAAAAGCTGATGAAATCAGCGTAGTAGAGCCCACTCAACCACTGCGTCTTGCTCGACAATCCAAAGACAATTGAGAGGCTAGGACTTTTGTCCCAGCCTCTCTTTTAGTATTGTTAGGGGAATGGAAAAAAGCCCTCCAAGATTAGATAGGAAATCTTGGAGGGACATGGATAATTTATTTATCTAGAACGTTGTTTACCAGCGTTGCGATTCTTTTTCTTTTTATTGTTTTGAGTAATTGCTTGACTCGCTTTTGGTGTCACATCCTTGATGCGGCCAGCATTGCTCATGGCTTTCGGAGGATTCTTTTCATATTCTTCAGCTACTTGCTTTCTAATCCGTGGACGAATCAAGTAGTTAATGATGAATTGTTGGATAATTTGGATGAAACCACCGACTACCCAGTAGAGGGTCACAGCCGCTGGTGACATGAAGGAGAAGACAACAATCATAATCGGGCTCATGTAAGTTGCACTCTTCATCTGCGCTTTTTGGGTCTCATCTTCGATCCCATGTAGGGAGAGAATTGACTGGATGTAGTAGAGTACACCGACAATGAGAGTCAAGGCCAGACTAGGTTTTCCAAGATTGATGCCAAGGAAGGTACTGCTTGCTACACCGTTTGTGTATTGGGCAGCGAAGAAGAGGGCTGAGAAGAAAGGCATTTGAATGAGTAGAGGGAGGCAGCCGATACCGCCAAACATACTCAGACCATTTTCTCTTTGAGCAGCCATAAGTTCTTGCTGCGCTTCTAGTTTTTCTTCTTGAGTTTCGGCATTATTGATTCGTTCTTGAATAGGGGCAAAGATGGGCTTGAAGTAGTTCATCTTTTCTGACTGAAGAGTCGCCTTCCAAGACTGATAGATTCCCAGTGGGAAAATGATCAGCCGCACGATGAGTGTAACGATAATAATCGCTAGACCGTAACCGAGACCTGAATTCTTAGCAAAGAACTGGATGCTATCTGCCATAGGCTGACCAAGCACGTCCCAAATGAGGCCAGAAGGATTGCCAGCCTTGTCTCGTCCGACACACCCTGTCAATAATAGAAGGAGGGACAAGCTCATTCCAGAGAATAAAATACGTTTAAATGTTTTCACGAGTTCATTTCCTTTGTTTCTAAAAAATAATACCTATCTATTCTACTGTTTTTTAAGGAAATATACAATAGTTCTGCAGACCTAATTTGCAATTTTAAAGTCGGTATAGGAATCAAAATTGGCCATGGTTACATCTAGATAGCTGACTTTAGAAAAAGGAGTCGGGCCTTTGCGGATTTCTTGAATGAACTTGGCCATGAGGGCAGAGCTTTCAGCTTGAGCTAAAATTTCGACTGTACCGTCGTCGTTATTCCAGACGCGACCGGTAATCCCGCCGATTTGCAGAGCAAGGGAGTAAACGCCCCAACGAAAGCCGACGCCTTGGACTCGTCCTTGCGCAATCATTCTTACTTTTTGCATCGTTACCTCCTTTTGTAGCGGTTTGAAACTCGCTTCTCAGCCCATAGCGCAGCGAGCAGCTGCTTGCTGGAGACAAGATTTTCTCTGAGGATAAGTCTAGAGGATGAGTTCAAAACTGCTAGATTGTGTTATAATGTATTTATGAATATTATAACCTCAAAAGCCAATAATGTGGTAAAAAAAGCTAAAAAGCTGCATCAAAAAAAATATCGTAGCGAGTCTTATTTGATTGAGGGCTGGCATCTTTTTGAGGAGGCTCTGGCCAGTCAGGCACGGATTCTGCGAATTTTTGCCTTGGCAGAGTACGAAGAGCGTTTGGCGGCATTTTCCCAGACGATTTTTGTCAGTCCAGAGATTCTCAGTGATTTGGCAGATAGCAAGACCCCTCAGGGAATCGTTGCAGAATTGGCCTTTGAGGAGCAAACGATTCCAGAAAAGCTGGAAGGTGCCTATCTCTTTTTAGAAGATGTGCAGGATCCTGGCAATGTCGGAACCATCATCCGAACAGCGGATGCGGCGGGTTATCAAGGAGTTTTTATCTCTAGCCACTCCGCTGACATTTACAATCTCAAAACCTTGCGTTCTATGCAGGGCAGCCATTTTCATCTGCCCATTTATCGCGTGAGCAGAGAGGATATGCTGGCACTAGCTCGTCAAAGTGACCTGCAAATTCTGGCTTCGACCTTATCAGAAGATTCTGTGGATTATCAAAAGGTCGAAAAACATGAAGATTTCCTCCTAGTCATGGGCAATGAAGGTCAGGGAATCAGCCAAGAAATGACGGATGCGGCTGATGTTCTGGTTCACATTTCCATGAAGGGTCAGGCTGAAAGTCTTAACGTAGCTGTAGCAGCCGGCATTCTGATGTTTTCTTTAAGCTAGCTTTTAGAAATCTCTCTATAATAAAACTAAATGGAGGTGATGATATGCCTTACAGAGAAGATGATGAATTTATGGCTTATGTGGGGCATTTGATTGAGAAGCCCAGCGTCCAACGCTTAAAAGGAATTACGCATCATATTCATTCCAATCGGCTTGAACATTCAATCAATGTCAGTTATACTAGTTATAAGATTGCTAAAAAATTTGGCTGGAATGCCCGCAGTACAGCACGGGGCGCTCTATTGCATGATTTATTTTATTATGACTGGCGTGAAACCAAGTTTAAAAAGAGTCATGCCTGGGTTCATCCCCGCCTAGCAGTCCGAAATGCCCGTAAGATTACCAAGCTCAATCGAGTTGAGGAAGATATTATCATCAAGCACATGTGGGGTGCTACCTTAGCACCACCACGCTACAAGGAGTCCTTCGTTGTAACTATGGTGGACAAGTATTGGGCGATCAAAGAAGCGACGGCGCCTTGGCGACAAAAGCTGAGTGGGCGTAAAAAGTATCATCGAAAGATGATGAAAAGTTAAAATGTAAAAAGGAGACATTATGAACAATACAATTATTCAAGAAAACAGTGGACTTTCTAGTTTTTATTCTAAGGTCTACGGATTTGTTGGGATGGGAATTGCCATCTCTGCTCTGGTTTCAGGCTTAATGCTGACGACCTTCCAGACGGCTCTAGTAGATATTCTGCTCCATTACCGCTGGATATACTACGGTGCGATTTTCCTTGAGGTGGCCTTGGTTTGGTCAGCTTCTAGTATGGGACTTCGCAATAGCCCAGCTGCCCTTCCCCTCTTTTTGAGCTACTCAGCCCTTAATGGCTTTACCATGAGTTTCATTGTAGCCATGTACACAGGAGGCGTGGTCTTTAAAGCATTTGCAGTTAGTGCGGCCGTTTTCCTTGTCATGGCAGCCATGGGCGTAGTCATCAAAAAAGATTTGTCTGGTATGGGTCGTGCTATGATTGCAGGTCTGATTGGGATTGTGATTGCGAGTTTTGTCAATATTTTCCTGGGTAGCGACATGATAGACTATATTGTAAGCTACGTCAGCGTCGTCATTTTCGCAGGGTTGATTGCTTGGGACAATCAAAAGATTCGCTATGTCTATGAGCAGACAGGCGGACAAGCTGGACTTGGTTGGGCCCTTTCTCTGGCTTTGAGCCTTTATCTCGACTTTATCAACCTCTTCCTCAGCATCCTTCGTATCTTTGGAAGAAACGACTAATAAAAGATGGATAGTTTCCTCGATAAATGGGGAGCTATCTTTTTGTTTGAAGGGGATTTTGGAAGTTGAATAGGATTAGCAGTAAAAGTTTTGCAAACTGTTAATTTTTTGATATACTAACTAAAAATATATTTGGGCAATGCCTTCGTCTATTGCTCTGGAAAAAGAAAGGAAGTTTCTATGGATATGTTATTTATCCCAGGCTGGTTGATTTTTGCAATCGTTGCAGCCATCTTGCTTATTATTCTTTTGGCTAAGGGGTATGTCAATGCTAGGCCAAATGAAGTAGTCGTTATTACTGGTCTGCGTAAGCAGCGTCATTTAAGAGGTAAGGCTGGCTTCATGATTCCTTTTGTAGAGCAGCGCTCTTATCTGGATATTGAGCAGTTTTCTACCGACGTCCGTACTTCTGAGTCTGTGCCAACACTAGATTTTATCAACGTTCGTGCCGATGCGGCTGTTAAGCTGAAGATTGGTACTACGGATGAAATGATTGAGCGTGCGGCAGAAAACTTCCTTAATTGGAATACCACTGATATTTCCAACTCTGTCCAAGATGTCCTCGAAGGAAACCTTCGTGAAGTAATCGGTCAGATGGAACTGCGCAAGATGGTCAATGACCGTCAGGAATTTGCTTCTAAAGTGCAAGATAACGTAGCACCAGATTTGGCTAAGATGGGTCTGGAAGTCATTGCCTTTACCGTTCAATCCTTCTCTGATGAAGGTGGCGTGATTGACAATCTCGGTATCGAAAATGTCGAAACGATCAAGAAAGACGCTTTGATTGCCAAAGCTAAGGCTGAACGTGAGCGTAAGGAAGTTGAGGCTGAGCAGGACAAGTTGGCTAACGACAAGCGCGTGGCTGCTGACTTGGAAATTGCTCAAAAGCAAAATGAACTCAAACTGAAACAAGCTGCCCTCAAGCAGGAAGCAGATATTGCGCAAGCTAAAGCGGACGCGGCCAAAGGGATTGAAGCTGAAATCCAGCGTCGTGAACAAGAACGTGTGGCCGCAGAAGCCAACATCATGAAGCAGGAAAAAGAAGCTGAAGTCAAAGAACGGGAAGTTAAGGTTCGTGAGCAGGAATTGGATGCCAATATCCGCAAGCAAGCCGAAGCTGAAAAATATGCCCGTCAACAGGCTGCAGAAGCCCAATTGATTGAACGTCAGCGTCAGGCCGAAGCGGAACTCTTTGAAACGCAGAAAGAAGCGGAAGCCCGCAAGGCTCAAGCTGAGGCTGAAAAATTTGCGCAACTGCAAGAAGCTGAAGCTATTGAAGCTAAGGGACGTGCGGAGGCGGAAGCTATTCGTCTTAAACTAGAAGCGGAAGCAGAAGGTTTGGACAAGAAAGCCGAAGCCATGAAGAAGATGCAGGAAGCTGCGATTACGGAAATGATTGTCGATAAATTGCCAGAAATCGCTCGCGCGGTAGCAGAGCCATTGACCAAGGTAGATAAGATTACCATGTATGGTGAAGGCAATGCTTCTAAAATGGTCGGCGACATCATGCAGAGCATTGACCAAGTTTCTCAAGGGGCAGGCTTTGACATACGTCAACTTCTAGCTGGAGCACTTGGCGTCAATATGACTGTCAACAAGCTCAAACAAGATGAACAAGCGGTCATCGAAGTTGATGAGAAATAAATCTAAATGTGTCTAAAATATACAAACAGCTGGGAGTCGGAACTTCTGGCTGTTTGTTTGTCCTCCCTCAGAAAAGCATTTCAATCAGCTAAATACTTTTCATTACCTTGTAAAAATGTTAAAATATAACAAATTAAACAACTATGACTATAGGAGTAGAAAATGACTAAAGCAAACTTTGGTGTTGTTGGTATGGCCGTAATGGGTCGTAACTTGGCTCTCAATATTGAATCTCGTGGCTATACTGTTGCCATCTATAACCGTTCAGCAAATAAAACGGAAGATGTAATCGCTTGTCACCCTGAAAAGAAATTCGTGCCTAGCTACGATGTAGAGTCTTTCGTTCAATCTATCGAAAAACCTCGCCGTATCATGCTTATGGTTCAAGCAGGACCTGGTACAGACGCAACCATCCAAGCCCTTCTTCCACACCTTGACAAGGGCGATATCTTGATTGACGGAGGAAATACTTTCTATAAAGATACGATCCGTCGTAATGAAGAATTGGCAAACTCTGGTATCAACTTTATCGGTACAGGGGTTTCTGGTGGTGAAAAAGGTGCCCTTGAAGGACCTTCTATCATGCCTGGTGGACAAAAAGAAGCCTACGAATTGGTAGCTGATGTTCTCGAAGAAATCTCAGCTAAAGCACCTGAAGATGGAAAACCATGTGTGACTTACATCGGTCCTGATGGAGCTGGTCACTATGTGAAGATGGTCCACAACGGTATCGAGTATGGTGATATGCAATTGATCGCAGAAAGCTATGACCTCATGCAACACTTGCTTGGCCTTTCTGCAGAAGATATGGCTGAAATCTTTACTGAGTGGAACAAGGGTGAATTGGACAGCTACTTGATCCAAATCACAGCTGATATCTTGAGCCGCAAAGACGATGAAGGTCAAGAAGGACCAATCGTAGACTACATCCTTGATGCTGCAGGAAACAAAGGAACTGGTAAGTGGACGAGTCAATCAGCACTTGATCTCGGTGTTCCATTGTCACTCATTACTGAGTCAGTATTCGCACGCTACATCTCTACTTATAAAGAAGAGCGTGTACATGCTAGCAAGGTACTTCCTAAACCAGCTGCCTTCAAGTTTGAAGGCGACAAGGCTGAATTGATCGAAAAGATTCGCCAAGCACTATACTTCTCAAAGATTATTTCATACGCACAAGGTTTTGCTCAATTGCGTGTAGCTTCCAAAGAAAACAACTGGAACTTGCCATTTGCGGACATCGCATCTATCTGGCGTGATGGCTGTATCATCCGTTCTCGTTTCTTGCAAAAGATCACAGATGCCTACAACCGTGATGCAGACCTTGCTAACCTTCTCTTGGATGAGTACTTCTTGGATGTTACTGCTAAATACCAACAAGCAGTTCGTGATATCGTAGCTCTTGCTGTTCAAGCTGGTGTACCAGTACCAACCTTCTCAGCTGCCATTACTTACTTTGACAGCTACCGTTCAGCGGATCTCCCAGCTAACTTGATTCAAGCACAACGTGACTACTTTGGTGCCCACACTTACCAACGTAAAGACAAAGAAGGAACCTTCCACTACTCTTGGTATGACGAAAAATAGGATAGGCCTATGGCAAAGCGAATTTTATTAGTAGAAAATGAAAAGAATCTTGCACGATTTGTGACTTTGGAACTGCAAAAGGAAGCTTATCTTCTGGATGTAGTTGAGACAGGAAGTCAAGGTTTGGCGTTGGCCAGAGAAAATGACTACGATCTGCTCTTGCTTAATTATGACTTGCAGGATATGACTGCTAGTGAATTTGCCAAGCAACTAAGCTTACTCAAACCGGCTTCGGTTATTATCGTCTTAGCTAGCCGTGAAGAAATCAAAGAACATGCAGATGAGATTCAGCGCTTTGCAGTCTCCTATACCATAAAGCCTTTTATTATCAGTGATTTGGTTGAGAAAGTCTCCGATATTTTTCGAGGTCGGGACTTTATTGACCAGCATTGTAGCAAGCTGAAAACACCGACTGCTTACCGCAATCTACGAGTTGATTTGAAAAATCATATCGTCTATCGTGGAGAGGAAGTGATTGCCTTGACACGACGGGAATATGATCTACTAGTGACGCTGATGAGCAACCAAAAGGTCATGAGCCGTGAGCAGCTTCTGGAACGTGTCTGGAAGTATGAAGGTGCCACGGAGACTAATGTAGTAGACGTCTATATTCGTTACCTACGGAGTAAGATTGATGTTGCTGGACAGACCAGCTATATCAAAACTGTCCGTGGCATCGGCTATGCTATGCAGGAATAAAAAGAACAAGAGGCTGGGACAAAAGTCCTAGCCTCTCAATTGTCTTTGGATTGTCGAGCAAGACGCAGTGGTTGAGTGGGCTCTATTACGCTGATTCCATCAGCTTTTACAGCCCTACTCAACTGTGCGGAGGTGGGACGACGAAATCGAATTCTAACGAATTACCGATTTCTGTCCCACTCTCTGATTTTTTCATTTTTAGCGCAAATAATCTTGGGCAATTAAAATCCCTCTGCTTAGAGGACATGGCGCTCGAAAGCATTGTCAGAGATTCCTTGGCTGAGAATGAGTTTCGCCCATTCTTTGGCAGAAAAGAGACTGTGATCCTTGTAATTACCGCAAGATTCGATGGTGGTGCCAGGGACATCCTCCCAAGTAGTTGTCTCAGCGATTTCTTCTAAGCAAGATTTGATGACTTGGGCAATCTCGGTTGCTGAGTGCTGTCCCCACATAATCATATGGAAGCCTGTGCGGCAACCGAAAGGTGAGCAGTCAATCATACCGTCAATCCGCTTGCGAATAAGCATAGCCAGCAAATGCTCGATGGTATGCAGGCCAGCCGTCGGAATAGAGTCTTCATTTGGCTGCACCAAACGAATATCAAAGTTAGAGATAATATCTCCTTTAGGGCCAGTTTCTTCGCCGATGAGGCGAACATAGGGTGCTTTTACGATTGTATGGTCAAGCTCAAAACTTTCAACAATAACTTCTTTAGACATGATTTCTCCTTTAAAATTTTAAAATTGGAACCCAAAATCGAGTTCAAAATTAAAAGCGACATTTCAAACACTTCCTTTTGATTATAGCATAAAAAAATAAGAGTTAGGAAATAAAAAAATTTTATATATTAAATTCTTTGATTTAGCGCCTTTTTGACCAATAATAGGCAAAAAACGGTCTTCTTTTTCAAAAAATTGATTTGTGAATTTCTGCTATTTATGATAGAATAATAAGGAATTTTGAATTCAATAATTAAATAGATTTGGAGTAAAAACATGGGCTTATATACGATAGCTGCTTTTGTTTTTGCTGCCATCTTTGGTTTAGTGATTGGGTATGTAGGGATCTCGGTTAAGATGAAAACATCTAAAGAAGCCGCGGAACTTACTCTTTTAAATGCTGAACAAGAAGCAACCAATTTACGCGGTCAGGCAGAACGCGAAGCGGATTTGATTGTCAAAGAAGCGATGCGCGAAACCAGTTCGCTTAAAAAAGAAGCACTTTTGGAGGCAAAAGAAGAAGCCAGAAAATATCGTGAAGAGGTTGATGCAGAATTTAAGTCTGAGCGTCAAGAGTTAAAACAAATTGAAAGTCGCTTAACAGAGCGCGCAAGTAGTCTTGATCGCAAAGATGACAATTTAACCAACAAGGAAAAGACTTTGGAACACAAAGAACAAAGTCTTATTGATAAAGCTAAACACATTGATGCGCGTGAAGCACAAGTAGCTGAGCTAGAGCAGCAAAAAGAAGCTGAGCTTGAGCGGGTAGCATCCCTGACTCAGACGGAAGCGCGTGAGATTATCTTGACCAAGACCGAGGACAAGCTGTCCAAGGAAATCGCGACTCGTATTCGGGAAGCGGAGCAGGATATCAAAGAGCGCTCGGACAAGGTGGCCAAGGATATCTTGGTTCAAGCTATGCAGCGGATTGCTGGTGACTATGTGGCTGAGCAGACCAATTCAACGGTTCATCTGCCTGATGACAGCATGAAGGGACGGATTATCGGACGAGAGGGTCGTAATATCCGAACCTTTGAAAGCTTGACAGGGATTGATGTTATCATTGATGATACGCCTGAGGTGGTTACTCTTTCAGGTTTTGATCCAGTTCGCCGTGAGATTGCTCGGATGACTATGGAAGCTCTTCTCAAGGATGGTCGGATTCATCCAGCTCGCATCGAGGAATTGGTCGAAAAGAATCGCTTAGAGATTGATAACCGTATTCGAGAGTATGGTGAAGCCGCAGCCTATGAAATCGGAGCGCCAAACTTGCATCCTGATTTGATGAAAATCATGGGTCGCCTGCAGTTCCGTACTTCCTACGGGCAGAATGTTCTTCGCCACTCGATTGAGGTTGCCAAATTGGCTGGAGTTATCGCCGGAGAGTTGGGTGAAAATGTGAACTTGGCTCGCCGTGCTGGTTTCCTCCATGATATTGGGAAGGCTATCGACCGAGAAGTAGAAGGTAGCCACGTGGAAATCGGAACAGAGTTGGCTCGTAAGTATAAGGAACATCCAGTTGTTATCAATACCATTGCTAGCCACCACGGTGATGTAGAAGCTGAGAGCGTCATTGCCGTCATCGTTGCAGCAGCGGATGCCCTGAGTGCAGCTCGTCCAGGAGCTCGTAGTGAGTCGCTGGAAAGCTACATCAAGCGATTGCATGATTTGGAAGAAATTGCGAACAGCTTTGAAGGAGTTAAGACTAGCTTTGCCCTTCAAGCAGGTCGTGAAATCCGGATCATGGTCAGTCCAGAGAAAATCAAGGATGATAAGATTACAATCTTGGCGCATGATGTGCGTGAAAAGATTGAAAATAACTTGGAATATCCAGGAAATATCAAGGTCACAGTTATTCGCGAAATGCGAGCAGTTGATTATGCTAAATAAAAAGGTTGAGACATTTGTCTCGACCTTTTTGTTTGTTTTAAATGAAGTAATAAACCGCTATTGTTTGGCAGAAGCTGGCTTGAACAATGCTCAGCTAATCTTGATTATCTGCCTCAACAGGACTTCACCCTTGCCCTCTACAAGACCATCAATCAGATTAACGACCCGCCTTTCTTGGTCATGATTGAGAAATTGAGAGAAGGAACTTGAGATACAATAAGGATACAGAGAGGAAAGCCAGATAATAGGAGCTTGCAGTACTGTATCCTTATTTTTTAAATCGTGCAAATCAAATAAGTAGCTCTAAAAGAAGAGAATTAAGGTGTTTGTTAATTTAAAGTCTTATATTTTCTTACAAAGAAGATATAAGACTTTTGACATTTTTCAGTTTATATGATAAGATATGACGGTAAAATCAAAAAACGTCACAGTGTTTTTAGGAGGAAGTTATGGCTACTGCTTTTACTGCTGAAGAGAAAGAAGTAATTAGAAAGAAATTACATAAAGTTGCAAAGGAATGCCTGCAAAGATATGGGGTTAAGAAAACCACAGTTGACCAGATGGCAGCAATGGTAGATATTTCTAAAGGTTCTTTTTATAATTTTTATTCTTCAAAGGAAATGTTATTTTTTGCGGTCTTAGAAGAATATCAAATAGATGTTATGGATCGCCTGACAGAACAATTAGATATGGAAGCCAAGATAGATACAAATCGTCTGGTAGAGTTACTTTATGATTTTTATCAAGATTTTCGCTATTCATTTGTGTATACCATATTTAAAAATCATGAAATGGAATTACTCCTAAGAAAATTACCAAAAGAGGTGATAACAAATCATCATCTGATAGATGATAGGATGGTTAAAAAAATTGTATCCCGAATCAACATTAGAGAAAATGTATCGGTAGAAATCGTCTCTGCTTTATTTAGAACGATTGCTATGACTATATTACACATCGAGGAAATCGGTGAAGAACAATTTGATACCATATTGAAGTTAGTCATACAAGGAATTGTTGAGCAAATTACTAAGGAGGATAGGTAATGGTGAAAGAAGCAATTAGAACCGCAAACCTTTCTAAAAGATATGGAACAAAAAATGTTGTCAACAACTTGAATATATCAATAAAAAGTGGTGAAATAGTAGGTTTTTTAGGACTGAATGGTGCAGGGAAAACAACGACGATGAGAATGATACTGGGATTGATAAAATCTACATCAGGGGAATGTTATATCCAAGGAAAAAAGTTAGATCTGAGTAATTTAGAACTTCGAAATGAAATAGGTTATATTATCGAGACGCCTTATTCTTATCCAGACTTAACTGTGAGAGAAAATTTAGAAATAGTTAGTAAATTAAGAGGGGTTAATAAAGATAATATTGACTGGGTAATTGAAAAATTAAAACTAAAGCAATATGAACATAAACAGGAGAAGCATCTTTCTTTAGGAAATGTTGCACGTTTAGGAATTGCAAAAGCGATTATTCATAAACCTAAAATCCTAATTCTTGATGAGCCAACAAATGGATTAGACACTTTTGGAGTTATTGAAGTGAGAGAACTATTAAAGGAATTGGCAAATAATCTAGGTACAACTGTTCTTATTTCAAGTCATAATCTGGAAGAAATATCTAAAATTGCTACTAGAATAGTCATTATACATGAGGGCAGACTTATAAGAGAAGTTGAAAGCAAAGAATTAGAGCAGTACTTAGAAAAGAAGTTACTAGTAAGTGGTTCTAATAATAAGGCCATGAAAGAAGTATTATCTAACCATGGCTATCAGGTGAACATTCAATCAGATACAGAAAATAATATCGATTTCTTAGAACTAATTGATAAAAAATCTGTGGAATATCCGGAAGAAATTGCTACATTGCTGGTTAATGCAGGTTATCCGCCCAAATCGCTGGCTGTTGAAAAAGAAGATTTAGAGCATTATTTCTTAAGAATACTGAATGACTATAATGGAGGTGTTTCGAATGAAAAAGCTTAGTTCCTGTATTTTAATTGAATGGAAAAAGTTAATAAAATCAAAACTTTCCATCGTAACTGCTTGTTCTATCTGTTTAGTTCCTTTTATTGTTGGGTTGTTTGCAACTATGATGAAATATCCAGAGAATTTCAAAAATCTTGGATTGATTTCTGCAAAAATGGAAATGATGAGGATAACAGACTGGTCGTCGTACTTAATGACCGTATCACAAGTCATTTCTGTTGGGGGATTGCTCATTTTTGGATTTACAGCATCTTGGGTTTTTGGTAGAGAATATTCTGATAAAACGATGATAGACCTATTAGCGCTCCCGATAAGAAGAGATACAATCGTATTATCCAAGTTTATCGTTATCGCTCTATGGAGCTATATTCTATCAATTTTTGCTCTTTTATTAGGATTATTAGCTGGTAATTTGATTGGACTTGAGAGTGGGAGCTTAACGGTGATTTTCAAAGGTATACTTACTTTTGTTCTTTGTACTACTCTTACGATCGTACTCTCTACTCCGGTGGCTTTTTTTGCTTGTTTAGGCCGAGGATATTTGTCTCCATTGGCATTTATTATTTTTACAATTATTTTTTCTCAACTTGGTTCTGCTCTTAACTTTGGAAGATACATTCCATGGGCGATCCCTGCACTTGCAAGTGGTATTGCAGGAAAAGCAACATTGAATTTTGGGAGCAGTGTCAGTTTATTTGGGGTAAGTATTCTAGGTCTTATCGCAACAATAGCTTGGTGGAGGTATGCTGATTACGATTAAAATGAAGTGATGAAAATGCTAATAACACGAAACTAAGTCTTATTCATTTCAATTCAAAATCCCCGCCTCCTGTTCAGATTGAAAAACAAGAGGGGTTCTATTATGACAATCGAAAGTTTTGGGCGAGAGGAGACTATGTAAGTACCGTGGGCCTAAATGAAAAGATAGTTTCTAAATATATACGCGATTGGGAAAAAATGCCCTTGTCTTTGATAAGTTAAGGTCAAAGCGTTCTCAGATGGCAGTTTTAGAACAAGATAAAAGCCCGTTTTTACGGGCATTAGTCAAGTAATCATAGCATTAACCTAAAAGAAGTTCAGCGAACGTCTTTAGACGTCGCTAGAGGGAAACGGCTTATAGCTGGTGTACAAGTCACCCGTTTTCATAGGTGGTTATAACTTGTTTTGAACTCGATGATAAAGCTAAGTATTATATTATAGCTATTTCCCTGCTATCTGTTAGACCAAGTTCTTGGTAGGAATAGAAGCAAGATTGGATAGATTTCTAAACGCCCTGCAATCATGGCAAGAGAGAGTAGGAATTTAGAAAATGGGCTATAGATAGAGAAGGTCTCGGTGGTTCCAATCATTGGTCCGATATTATTGACGCAGCTGATGACAGCACTGACAACGGTCATTAGATTGCTATTGTCCAGACTGATGATGAAAACCAAGACCGCAATAATCAACATATAGACTGTAAAATATTTAAGAACCTTGTGTTGGGTATCTTTATCCAAAACAGCGCCGTTGATATGCATGGTCAAAACACGGTTTGGCGAAAGTGTGGAGAGGATTTGGTTTTTAGCGATGCGGCCGATGATGATGGCACGAATAACCTTGAAACCACCAGCTGTGGAGCCAGCAGATCCTCCGAGACACATAAGGAAAAGCAGGATAATTTGTGAGAAGAGGGGCCATTGCACAGTGTCCCCATAGCCAAATCCTGTCGTAGTAATGATATTGGAAACTTGGAAAAATGAAATTTCTAAGCTTTTAGCAAATTCCCCGTAAATATGGAGAACATTGAAGCTAATCAAAATAGTGGCAGTGAGGACAATCCAGAGATAGCCTTTCAACTCCTCGTCATGAAAACAGGCCTTAAATCTTCGAATCAAGAGATAATAGTAGAGATTGAAGTTTACCCCAAAGGTCAGAACGCCGAAGCTGACAAGGTAGGTGATTAGAGAACTGTTGTAGTGGGCAATTCCGTCGTTAAAGACAGTGAAGCCTCCCGTACCAGCCGTTCCCATTGCGATGACGATACTATCAAAGAGTGGCATGCCGGCGAGGAAATAAAGAAAGGCAAAAAGGGCAAAGAGCGCTAGATAGATAATATAAAGAATCTGGGCGGTGTTTCTTAATTTCGACACAACCTTACCAAAGACTGGTCCAGGAACTTCTGCTTTCATGACCTCTAAGTGGCCATTTTTAGCATTGTCCATGATAGCTAAGGCAAAGACCAGCACCCCCATTCCTCCGATCAAGTGGGTAAAGCTACGCCAAAAGAGGAGAGAATGGGAAAGGACAGATACATCGTTTAAGATCGTAGCACCAGTAGTGGTAAAACCAGAGCTGACTTCAAAGAAAGCATCAATTAGATTTGGAATCTGACCAGAAAAGACAAAAGGCAGAGCGCCAAAGAAGGACCAGAGAATCCAGCAAAGGGCAACAATCAGAACCCCTTCCTTGGTGTAAATATGGACATCCTTGGGCTTAAAGGCTGAACCTAATCCACCTAAAATCACTAAAATGGACATTGTTGCGCCGATAGAAAGGAAGACCTCAAGATCTTCACGGTAGATAAGGGCAACGATTGTTGGAACCAACAAGAGGGCTGCTTCGATTAGCAGGAGTTTAGAGAGGAGGAAGCGAATCATAGATCTATTCATGGGACTACCTCTCTAACAAATCGTAAATCTTGTCAATATTTTGAATCAAGGTCGTAACAAGGATCTTATCTCCGACTTCTAAATAGTCATCTCCACTTGGGAAGATGGTTACACCCTGACGAATAATCGCTGCAATCAGGACCCCTTTCCTCAATCTGAGCTGAGAAAGAGGCTGCTCAATCATTTTGTTTCCTTCGTGGATCTGGAATTGGAGCGTTTCAATCTGGCCATTTGCCACATGGTGTAAGGCTTCTAGGCTAGAGAATTGCGCGTTATTCCGCCCGCGGATGAAGTGCATAATGGTATCAACTGCGATCCCTTTCGGCGTGACAATACTTGCGAAGTCTTGATTGTCAATAATCTCAAGCAGACTGGTCCGATTCACTTTGGTGATGTTTTTCTGAACTCCCAGGTTATTAAGGAACATGGAAGTGATGATGTTTTCTTCATCGACCCCTGTCAGTGTGGCGATCGCATCATAGTGCGCAGCTCTTTCCTCCAGTAGGATGTCTTTGGCTGTTCCATCTCCATTGACCACATAGAGTTCTGGAAATTCTTGGCTAAAGAACTCTGCTCGCTGGCGATTGATTTCGATGACCTTGAGCTCTATTTTGCTGTTTTTGAGAATGTTTAATAGATAATAGGCAATCTTGCCTGCTCCGATAATCATGAGGCTTTTGATGACTCTTGGTCGGATTTGATTGTGGAAACGGACAATCTCTGACCGATTTCCAGTTAGAAAGATTTTGTCAGATGGCTGCAAGGTGAAATCACCATCTGGGATACTGAGCTTGCCCTCTCTTTCAATAGCACAAATTATAACGTGGGGGAAATGCTTCCTAAATTGCGAGAGGTTCATTTGGCAGAGATGGCTTTCTGGCTTGATTTTAAAGTCCATCAGGGTCACTCGGCCATTGGCAAAATGCTCTAGGGACAGGGCATTAGGAAAATCAATGATATTGGCAATGTAACGAGCAGCGAGGAGCTCAGGATTGACTACCAGAGAGAAGCCCAGAATATTTTTTTCTTTAAAGTATGGGTTGGAATACTCAGGATTTCTCACGCGGACAATGGTTTCTTTGGCTCCCATTTTCTTTGCGAGAACGGCTGAAACCATGTTGACCTCATCATGCTCCGTCATGGCAATAAAAATGTCGCAGTGGGCAACATTTGCCTGCTCCAAGATTTTAAAATTTGCACCATTTCCAACGATGCCTATAATATCATAGCGTTTTGTAATATGATTTAGAACCGCTTCATTTTGTTCAATTAAAACGACATCATGCTTTTCAGCAACGAGTGAGCGACAAAGGGCGGCGCCGACCTTTCCGCTTCCGACGACGATAATTTTCATATTATTCCTCCCGAATATGTATCTATCATACCCTTTTTTATATAAAATTTCATCTATAAATCTCAATAAAGCCGTTTTTTACAAAATAGTAAGCTGTTTCAAAAGAAATCCTACAAAAATCTCACTTTTTGAAGTCGTTTTTATTGACTTGTCGGAAGAAAATGATATACTAGGAAGGTACCCTCATTGATTTACATCAAACCTGTTGTGATGTAAGTTAATGATGCCTTAACCACGCTG
Source organism: Streptococcus cristatus (assembly GCF_008369405.1). GTDB lineage: Bacteria > Bacillota > Bacilli > Lactobacillales > Streptococcaceae > Streptococcus > Streptococcus cristatus_G. The sequence goes on along the minus strand of NZ_VSJJ01000009.1, from coordinate 76,795 downwards.
TTTGCTGAGCTTGACTCCGGGCAGTGTGGCTATTTTTTTATTCTAATGAAAATCAGGAAAAAATTATGTCTCAGCAAAATCATATCGTCCTTTTTGAACCACAAATTCCGCAGAATACAGGCAATATTGCTCGTACTTGCGCAGCGACCAATTCTCCCCTCCATATCATCAAGCCCATGGGCTTTCCCATTGACGACCGTAAAATGAAGCGGGCTGGACTGGACTATTGGGATAAGCTGGATATTAGCTTCTATGAGAGTCTGGATGACTTTATGAAGCAGATGGACGGACGACTCTATCTGATTTCTAAGTTTGCCGAGAAAGTCTACTCGGAAGAGAATTTTGCAGCAGAAGGGTCGCATTATTTCATGTTTGGTCGTGAGGACAAAGGCTTGCCAGAGGACTTTATGCGTCAGCATCCAGAAAAGGCCTTGCGCATTCCCATGAATGACCAGCATGTCCGCAGCTTAAATGTCTCTAATACAGTCTGCATGATTGTCTACGAAGCCTTGCGGCAGCAGAACTTTGCAGGACTAGACTTGGTGCATGAATACGAAGCGGATAAGTTGAAATAAAATGGGCTTGTCTCACCAGCTCAGGCTACAGGAAATTAGCCTAGAAAGTAGGTACATATGAAATGGATAAAACATAAGTGGGTCATCTGCACCCTCCTTCTAATCAGTATCTTTTCTGCAGTGCTCCTATACAACCATCTCACTGTTCAGAAGGACGAAGTCAAGTATAATGATTTTTCAACAAAAGTGGATAAAATTTTACTATTTGGAGATAAGCAACAGTATGTGGTTGGCCTGGACAAAGAAGGTCGCGAAAGTGGCGCAAGGCCTACTCAAAACTATCTGGTATCTCAGGAGCGTAGGGCGCAGGAACGTCTTGCCAATAATAGGCATCAGCTAGAGGGAGATTATTGGTATCTGATTCTACATGACTTGCGTACGAAGGATTTTAAGGAACGGAAGATTGATCTCTATAAGGAACTATATAGATATGATTATCAGCTCCAACCATGGGGGTGGGATCCTGTCTATTATAATGGAAAAGATTACGTGGCTGTGTTGGTATCTCTTAAAGAAGAACCTGATAGTCGCAATGGTCGATACCTATTTTTGGATTTAGAGACAGAGAAATTTCAGGAAGCTCCACAAGGTTTTGATGCCAAGACTTATATGGAGGAGATGGATATGGGGTTTGGTCCGACAAACCTCCAAGAAGCAATGGATCCTTACCATGCAGGTATAATATTTTGGCATCTCTCATTTTCTGGCTTTAATGATAAGGAGAAATTTCCGAAGACAGCTAATATCAATTTGTATCAGGAATATCCAGATATGATCGAATTAGTGCAGGAAGAAAAAATATTTAAAGTAAATTTGCGTAAGGGACAAAACACAAAAGAGTCTGTTTTTGAGGATATGCGTCATTGGTTTGCGCCAATCGGTCAGGATAAAATAGATGTTGTAGCTACCGATCCTAAAACAGGCGAGCAAACCCCCATCAACTCTTATCAAGAGATGGAAGCTTGGTGGGATCAGCATTAAGCCATAGGTAAAAAGTAGGTATATATGAAATTGATTCTATTGAACTATTTATGCTTACATCAATCAAAACGCTTGCAAGTGCAAGCGTTTTTTGTTATGATTAAAGGGTCTTCAGGGCAGGGTGAGATTCCCGACCGGCGGTAAGTTTGACTAGCTATTTTAGCTTTCTCGTCGTTGTCTTGTCTTGATATACTTTAAGTATTATCTTCGACTGCGACGCCTAGATAAATCTAAAATATCTTAGCCAAATAAGTCCGCGAGCGAAAGCTGATGTGGTGCGATTCCACAACCGACAGTATAGTCTGGATGGGAGAAGACGAAAGGCGTTATTGCCGGGCCGGTTGGTCGTTTTAATCTTATTTTAAGGGGTATTTTATATACTCTTATAAATTGTGAAAGGATTTTTCGGGCCTTGTGTTAACAGCCTTCCAGCTTCTCTAATTTTTATAAATTGGAGGAACCTGTTATGACAAATACGCGCAAAATGGCGATAGTAGCGGCTTTATCTGCACTATCTTTCCTGCTCATGTTCTATCAAATCCCTTTGGTAGCCGAGTTTCTAAAATTGGATTTTTCGATTATTCCGATTTTATTAGCCTTGGTTCTCTTGGATTTTAAGAGTTCTGTAGCAGTTCTGCTCATCCGCTCTGTTTTAAAATTGTCCTTAAATGGTCATGGAGTGGAAACCTTGATCGGTTTGCCGATTAATATTGTGGCGATTCTGGTCTATGTAATCTTCTTTGCTCTTTTCTGGGAAAAGAAGAGAGATTTGATGAGCTATCTGCTTGCATCATTCCTAGGAATTCTTTCCTTGACTGCAAGTATGCTGGTGCTGAATGCTTTTTATGCTATTCCGCTTTATGCTCGTTTTGCAAATTTTGATATCGGTCAGATGATTGGTGTAAGCAAGTACCTGCTGACCATGATTGTTCCCTTTAACCTATTAGAAGGAGTAATCTGGGCGGTGGCTTTCTGGCTGATTTACACGCTTTTGACGCCCGTTCTAAAACGCTATGAAAAATAGACAATCTTATCTAACAAAGGGCTCTTTTGCCCTTTTACTTTTCGTCATACTAGGCTACATGGTCAAGTTTTATCCAGAGCAGCTGACCAGCTTTGACACTCCGATTCAGACCTGGCTGCGGGGAGACTTGCCTGCAGCTTTGACGACATTTTTCAAACTAGTGACCAGTGTGATTGATCCGATGGGGATTATCATCTGGGTTTCTGCCCTTGTCCTATTTTTCCTTTATAAAAAATGGAAGCTAGAAGCTGCCTTGCTGGCGGGAAATCTGGTCTTACATGGGATTTTGATTAAGCTGATTAAGCTCCTTTACCAAAGAAGCCGCCCTAGTATCTTGCATTTGGTTGAAGAGGGTGGCTATTCTTTCCCGAGCGGACATGCCATGGCGACAGCTATTGTGGTGGGGACTTTGATGATTATCGTCCAGCAACGGATGCAGAATCAACAAATCAAACGTCTGGTACAGGGCTTGCTCTTGCTCTTTATCTTGACCATTATGGCATCCAGAGTCTATCTGGGCGTGCACTATCCGACGGATGTAATCGGAGGAGCCTTGATGGGCTTTGCCATTCTCAATATCGAGTTTCCCTTTTATGACAAGCTGCGCTTTCAGTGGCGCTTCAAGGGAAAGCAGAAATAAGCAGAAATAAATAGAGATGAGAAGAGGCTGGGACAAAAGTCCTAGCCTCTCAATTGTCTTTGGATTGTCTAGCAAGACGCAGTGGTTGAGTGGGCTCTACTAGGCTGATTTCATCAGCTTTTACAGCCCTACTCAACTGTGCGGAGGTGGGACGATGAAATCGAATTCTAACGAATTACCGATTTCTGTCCCACTCTCTGTTGTCTTGACAAAGGAGGCCTCTTTCTTTAAGATAGGAGCAAGTGAGATGGGGGAGATTAGCATGTCCGTTTTAAATCAAGAAATCATAAAGTCGGTTTTAGTTCTTGTGGATGAGATTCCTGCTGGGCGCGTGGCAACCTATGGCCAGATTGCTCGTTTGATTGGACGGCCTAAAAACGCCCGCTTGGTGGGAAAGATTCTCAGTCAGTCGGAGCTTTATGGCGGCAAGCATCCTTGCCATCGGGTGGTCAATGCGGTAGGGCGTCTCGCACCGGGCTGGGAAGAGCAAGCGCACTTGCTTTGGGCAGAGGGAGTGAACTTGAAGGCCAATGGCTGTGTGAATCTTAAGCATTATCAGTGGGAGCCATGATTTTCTTCTTTCTTGGTGAAAGAGGAAATTTTTGTTTCTAGGCTCCTTTTTGTGGTAGAATGGAAGGTATGAAATCTTACAATTCTTTGAATGATTATTATCGAAAACTTTTTGGAGAAAAGACTTTTAAGGTGCCTATTGATGCGGGCTTTGACTGTCCCAATCGGGATGGGACGGTGGCGCATGGAGGATGTACCTTCTGTACTGTTTCGGGCTCTGGTGACGCCATTGTGGCACCTGATGCCCCCATTCGCGAGCAGTTCTATAAGGAAATTGACTTTATGCACCGCAAGTGGCCAGATGTTCGAAAGTATCTGGTTTATTTCCAGAACTTTACCAATACTCACGAGAAGCTTGAAGTGATTCGCGAGCGTTATGAGCAGGCCATTAATGAGCCAGGTGTCGTTGGACTCAATATCGGGACTCGACCGGACTGTTTGCCTGACGAGACCATCGCCTACTTGGCTGACCTGTCCGAACGCATGCATGTGACCGTGGAGCTGGGGCTTCAGACCACCTACGAGGAGACTTCAGACCTTATCAACCGTGCTCATTCCTATGAGCTCTATGTGGAGACGGTTCAGCGAGTCCGTAAGCTGGCTCCCAAGGCGGAGATTGTCTCTCACTTGATTAACGGTCTGCCGGGTGAGACCCATGAGATGATGCTGGAGAATGTCCGCCGCTGTGTGACGGACAATGACATTCAGGGGATTAAGCTTCACCTGCTTCACTTGATGACCAATACCCGTATGCAGCGGGATTATCATGAGGGGCGGCTGCAGCTGCTCAGTCAGGAGGAGTATGTCTCCATCATCTGCGACCAACTGGAGATTATCCCCGAGCATATCGTCATCCACCGTATCACAGGCGATGCCCCGCGAGATATGCTGATTGGCCCTATGTGGAGCCTCAATAAATGGGAAGTGCTCAATGCCATTGAGGCAGAAATGCGCCGTCGTGGCAGCAAGCAAGGCTGTAAAGCAAAGGAGCAGAGATTCGTATGTTAAGACCTTTACAAATGGCTCATGCTTTTTTGGCTAAAGTCGTAACCAAGGAAGATACTGTGGTGGACGCTACTATGGGCAATGGGCATGACACCCTCTTTCTGGCTAAGTTGGCCAAGCAAGTCTATGCTTTTGACATTCAGGAGCAGGCCGTGGAAAAGACTCGCCAACGTTTGGCAGAAGCTGGCTTGGACAATGCCCAGCTAATCTTGGGTGGGCATGAGACTATGGACCAATACACGGACCATTTCAAGGCAGCTATTTTTAATCTTGGCTACCTGCCTTCGGCGGACAAGTCTGTCATTACCCGCCCCGATACGACGCTGGAAGCTTTGGAAAAGGTCTGCTGGGGCTTAGAAAAAGGCGGCCGCGCAGCTATCATGATTTACTACGGGCATGAAGGTGGCGAAGTTGAAAAAGATGCCGTGCTAGACTTCGTCAGTCAGCTGCCTCAGCAGGACTTCACCGTTGCCCTCTACAAGACCATCAATCAGATTAATAATCCGCCTTTTTTGGTTATGATTGAGAAATTAAAAGGAAAATAAGGATTCCAAGATTGCTAAAAACTTTCTGAGGAATCATTTGGAGAAAAAATGGACAAGCAATATTTGCATGAAAAATTGGCTGGCTTACGAAACAAATACGTCGAGTCTGCCAAGGAAGAAACGAATGATGGCTTTTTAGACGAGGCCAAAATGAATAAAAAAATGCTGCGAATCAAGAAAAAATTGGTGAATCTAGAGATGGAGCGCTGCCAAAAGATGATTGAGCACTGCGATCTATCCAAAATTGATCAAAAGATTTCGGAGCAAAAAGAATTGTTTAAAGAGTGCTGCCAGCAAAGATAAAGGAGGTTCAAAGTGGAAATCCTTCTCTACACGATTGTTTTTCTACTCCTGTTGGTTGTATCGAATGTGACCAACCGCTTGCTGCCCCAGCTTCCTCTACCTCTAGTGCAAATTGTGCTGGGAATTTCGCTTGGCTTTATCATTCCTCAGGAGAAATTTCACTTGGATACAGAGCTGTTTTTGGCCTTGGTAATCGGGCCCTTGCTCTTTCGAGAAGCTGAGGAAAGCAATGTTACCAGTATCCTCAAACATTGGAGAATCGTTTTATACTTGATTTTTGCAGTTATCTTTATTTCAACGGTCGGCTTGGGCTATCTGGCTCATCTTATCTGGGGAGCCTTGCCCTTGGCGGCCTGTGTTGCCGTAGGAGCAGCTCTGGGTCCGACAGACTTGGTTGCCTTTGCTTCTCTCTCAGAGCGTTTTTCCTTCCCCAAGCGGGTGGAAAATATCCTAAAAGGAGAAGGATTGCTCAATGATGCGTCTGGTCTAGTGGCTTTTCGTGTCGCCCTTCTGGCCTGGACCACAGGAAGTTTTTCCCTAGGAAAAGCTAGCATTTCTTTAGTTCTTTCAATTATCGGTGGTTTTGCCATCGGGATGCTCAGTGCTGGCCTCAATCGCTGGCTACATAAGCTCTTGATGAGTGCCCAAGTGTCAGATATTGCCAGTGAGCTCTTGCTGGAGCTGAGTCTACCCTTGGTTACCTTCTTTTTAGCAGAGGAAATCCATGTTTCAGGGATTATCGCAGTAGTCGTCGCTGGTATCTTTAAGGCCAGTCGCTTCAAGCGGATTACGCTTTTGGAAGCTCAGGTAGATTCGGTCACGGAGACCATCTGGAATACAGTTAATTTTATGCTTAATGGCTCGGTCTTTATCATTTTAGGAATGGAACTGGAAATGATTGCAGAGCCAATCTTAAAGAGCCCGATTTACGATAATCTCTTGCTGTTAGTAAGCATTGTTCTTTTGACTTTCCTGCTCTTTGCCCTTCGGTTTGTCATGTTGTTCACTTTTTACTTCATTCGAATTAGAAGATTGCACAAGAATTTTGGGAACTACCTGAAGGAAATGCTGCTGCTGACTTTTTCAGGTGTCAAAGGAACCGTCTCCATTGCCACCATTCTCTTGATTCCGAGTCAGCTTGAGCAGGCCTATCCTTTGCTGCTTTTCTTGGTGGCGGGTGTCACCTTTCTGAGCTTTATGACAGGCTTGCTCACTCTTCCGCATCTATCTGAGGAGAGAGAAGAGGAAGCCGAGCACCTGATGCACATTGCTATTTTAAATGAAGTGGTGGGTGAACTGGAAGCGAGTCTCAAGCAGGCTAAGGCTAAGGCACCTCTCTATGCGGCTATTGACAATTACCATGGCCGGATCGAAAATTTAATCCTTGAACAGGAAGATAAGGCCACTCAGCGAGACTTAGCAGCTCTAAAATTATTGATTTTGAGTATCGAAAATGATGGTCTGGAGCAAGCTTTTGAGGAAGGAAAAATCAGCGATCGCAGCTATCACATCTATCAGCGTTACCTGCAAAATATCGAGCAGGGAATCAATCGCAATCTGGCTTCTAGCTTTACCTATATGTTTCTTGTTACGCTGCGTGTATTGCGCATGTTGCTCCATGAAATCGTCACTCTTGGTGCCAGATGGCGTTCTTGGAGGCAAGGGGGAGCTAAGCGCTTGACTGCCGAGGACATGGAGGATATAGCAGAGCTTTACCTGTCCAATACCGAAGTCATTATCGAAAGCTTGGAACATCTAAAAGGAATCTACAAGCCCTCGCTGATTACATTCTTGCAGGAATCTCGACTAAGGGAAACAGAGATTATCGGCAGCGGTGCCTTCATCGAGCGGGTTATTACGCGTATCAAGCCTAACAACATCTCAGAAATGATGTGGGGCTACTATTTGGAGAGAAAAATCATCTTCGAATACGAGAAAAATAAATTGATCTCAAGCAGCTATGCCAAACGCCTGCGCCAAAATGTCAATAATTTAGAAAATTACTCACTGAAAGAAAGAGCTAATACCCTGCCCTACGACATGGTTAATTACGCTAGAGGACACTAAAAGCTAAGTCTATCCAGTGAGCTCCACAGGAGATGATAAGGAATACTTGGCTAGCTTGTTTTCTATATTTGCTGGTGAAGCGTCTTCTAAAAAATAAAATAAGAAGAGAACGGTATGCTTTGTCCGTTCTCTTCTTGCTTTATTTTTAAAAGGTTATTAAAATGCAGAACCAAAGTCAGTTAGTTTTGACTTTCATCGAGCTTGGTTTTTTCTGCTTCAGCCTTTTTGGCTGATTTGATGAGAATCTTGCCATTGCTGGTCATGATAGCTTTGAGATCTTTTTCGCTTGGATTTTCCAGATAGAAGTCAGTAATAGCATCTTCGATATGGTCTTGAATGGTGCGGCGCAGTGGGCGAGCTCCCATTTTCGGATCGTAGCCCAAATCAACTAGCTTTTCCTTGACTTTCTCTGTAACATCCAGATGAATGTCATTGGTTGCCAAGCGCTGGTTGACATCGTCCAGCATGAGGTTGACGATTTGCATGAGGTTGTCCTTGCTGAGTGGCTTAAATTCGATGATGCCGTCAAAGCGGTTCATGAACTCAGGACTGAAGAAGTTGCCCAATTCACCCAAGACGGAATTGGTGCGGCCTTCACGAGCTGCCCCAAAGCCAACGCTGGCTTCAGCTTTGCCCGTTCCGGCATTGGATGTCATAATGATAATGGTGTCCTTGAAGCTGACAGTCCGACCTTGACCATCGGTTAGGCGGCCATCATCCAGAACCTGCAGGAACATGTGCATAACGTCAGGATGGGCCTTTTCTACCTCGTCCAGTAGAATGAGCGAGTATGGATTGCGGCGGACGCGCTCAGTCAACTGGCCAGCCTCTTCATAGCCGACGTAGCCTGGAGGCGCACCAACCAGCTTGGCTACGCTATGCTTTTCCATGTATTCACTCATGTCAAAACGAATCATACTGTCAGCCGAGCCAAAGAGCTCAATGGCTAGTTGCTTAGAAAGCTCTGTCTTACCGACACCAGTTGGCCCGACAAAGAGGAAGCTTCCGATTGGACGATTAGGACTTCCTAGTCCGACCCGATTGCGGCGGATGGCCTTGGCAATCTTATCCACGGCATCATCTTGGCCGATGACGTGGGCTTTTAAGTCGCTGGCGAGATTGATCAGTTGAGACTGTTCTTTTTCCTTCAGGTCGCCGACTGGGATATTGGTCTTTTGCTCCACGATATGCTCAATTGTTTTCTCACTGATAATTGGAATATCCTTATCCAGCACGCTTGTTTTTTGGAGTTCCTTGTATTTGGCAATCTGGTCGCGGAAGTAAGCTGCTTTTTCAAAGTCTTCGTCACGGGTGGCCTGAGCCTTGAGATTTTCGGCCTCAATCAGACGTTGGTCAATGACCTTAGGATCAACAAAGTTGAGGGTCAGATTCATCTTAGAGCCTGCTTCGTCCAAGAGATCGATAGCCTTGTCTGGCAGGAAGCGGTCTTGGATGTAGCGGTTGGAGAGAAGCGCAGCTGCTTCAATAGCCGCATCTGTGTACTTGACGTGATGGTAGTCCTCGTATTTCTTTTGAATACCCTTGAGGATGGTAATCGTTTCCTCTACTGTCGGCTCGTCCACCTTAACTGGCTGCATGCGGCGCTCCAGTGCTGCGTCTTTCTCGATGATACGGTATTCATTGAGGGTGGTTGCTCCGACCATTTGGAGTTCGCCACGAGCCAGAGCTGGTTTAAGAATGTTTCCAGCGTCCATATTGCCATCGCCAGCTGAGCCTGCTCCGACAATTTCATGGATTTCATCGATAAATAGGATGATGTCTTCACGGGAGCGAATCTCGTCCATGAGCTTCTGCATCCGCTCTTCAAATTGGCCACGAATACCAGTTCCCTGTACCAAGCTGACTACGTCGAGACGGATAACTTCCTTGCCTTGTAGTTTATGAGGCACATCCCCATCCACAATCTTCTGGGCTAGGCCTTCGACCACGGCTGTTTTTCCGACACCAGGCTCTCCGATAAGGACAGGATTGTTCTTGGTGCGGCGGTTGAGGATTTCGATGACACGGGTAATCTCTTCGTCCCGACCGATGACAGGATCAATCTCTCCTTTACGAGCAATCTCAGTCACATTGATACCAAACTCTTCTAAGAGACCTTTCGGCTTTTGCGGAGCCTGTTGGCGCGGACCAGATCCACGGTTGGAATTGCCACCATAGCCACCGCTACCGTAGCCTCCTCCAGATTGAGTTGGCGGGATATTTGGATTTGGTTCTTGCAGTTGTTGGAAATTACCAAGGCTGTTAAAGAAATCATCAATAGGGTCAATTCCTTGGTTGTTAGCCTGAGTCAGTCCTCGAAAAAGACTATTGTTAGGGTCTGTTTTCATGATTTGATAGCAGTTTTGACAAAGGTCAATCTGCTGCTTATTTCCATTTACATTTGTATAGAGATGAATGGTTGATTCATTGATTTTACAATTTTGACAAAGCATATTCTACCTCTTTCTTTGGCCGTGAATCCACCTATTTTTAAATGGTCAAAAATAGTCAAAGTATTATAGTTTCATTATATCAGTATTCTTACACAATGCAAGAATTTACTACAAAATACTCCCTGAGACTGATTTTTTGAGAAATTATAGCGCGAAAAAGAGAAAAAAATGGTCTTTTACTGGTATTTCAGTTTCTTTTTATGGTAAAATAGGAGAGAAGCAAGTAAATAGGAGAAATAAAATGGAATCACATTTAGTTAGAATCATCAATCGTTTGGAAGCTATGGCCAAAGATGGTGGAAATTTAAAACGTAATTTTGAACGTGAAGGAGTGGTTGTTGCCGAAGTGGCGTACAGCTACGACGAAGAAAATGGACCAATTTTTACTCTGCGTGATGTGGCAGCGCGTGAGACTTATACTTTCGATAGTATTGACTTGATTGCCATGGAAATTTATGAATTATTATACTAAAAAGCAGGCTTCTGCTTTTTTATTTTGCTCGCCAAGCTCAGTCTTTAATCTTATAACTTTATATAAGAAAAATGTATAGGTGGGATAGAAGGATTTCTGATATAATGAATAAATATAGTGAAAAAGAAATGAGAAAAGAATGGCAAACATTATTGACGGGAAAGCTTTAGCAGAAAAGCTTCAAGCGAAACTTGCAGAAAAAACAGCAAAGTTAAAAGCAGAGACAGGTCAGGAACCTGGTTTAGTGGTGATTTTGGTGGGTGACAATCCAGCCAGTCAAGTTTATGTGAGAAATAAAGAGCGGTCTGCTCTAGCTGCTGGCTTTCGCAGTGAAGTTGTGCGTCTGCCCGAGTCAACGACTCAGGAAGAATTGCTAGCCTTGATTGCTCGATATAATCAGGATTCAGCTTGGCATGGCATCCTAGTCCAGCTTCCTTTGCCAGCTCACATTGATGATGAAGCGGTTTTATTAGCCATTGATCCAGACAAGGATGTAGATGGCTTTCATCCGACCAATATGGGGCGGCTTTGGTCGGGGCATCCCTTGATGATCCCTTCTACACCAGCAGGAATCATGGAAATGTTCCGCGAATACAAGGTGGACTTGGAAGGCAAGAATGCGGTGGTGATTGGTCGTAGTAATATTGTCGGTAAACCCATGGCTCAGCTTCTGTTGTCTAAAAATGCGACCGTTACGTTGACGCACTCAAGGACCCATCACTTGGCAGAAGTTGCCAAGAAAGCAGATATTTTGGTGGTGGCTATTGGGCGTGGGCACTTTGTGACCAAGGACTTTGTCAAGGAGGGAGCTGTCGTGATTGATGTCGGCATGAACCGGGATGAAAATGGCAAGCTGATTGGCGATGTTAAATTTGACGAAGTGGCAGAAGTGGCTAGTCTCATTACTCCAGTTCCAAAGGGAGTCGGGCCGATGACGATTACCATGCTAATGGAACAGACTTACCAGGCCTTTGTCAGAAGTTTAGAGAAATAATAGAAAAGTAGCATTAGGCTGATCAATTTCTTATTTCAATTGCTTTTGGTCATCTTGTCGCTAGTGGTATTAGACAAGAAACTATAGAGATAGGCTAAAGCGAGGTTGGGTCAAATATTCCCCCTCGTTTTCTCATAGGCGAATCTAGCTTTTTTATAGGTAGCCTGCCTGATTTTTCTAAATTTTGAAAACATAAGAGAAAACTGTGAAAGCGTTTGAAATTAGTTGGAAAATACAGTATAATAAGATTAGAAAAAGAAACTAGAGGAGGCTTCTCATGGCAGTAAAAGATTTTATGACACGCAAGGTTGTATACATTAGTCCAGACACAACGATTGCGCATGCGGCAGATATTATGCGCGACCAAAAATTGCACCGCTTGCCCGTGATTGAAAATGATAAGCTGGTGGGACTGGTGACAGAAGGAACAATCGCAGAAGCAAGTCCATCAAAGGCAACGAGCCTATCTATTTATGAAATGAACTATCTTCTGAATAAAACCAAAGTAAAAGATGTGATGATTCACGATGTTGTTACTATTTCCCAGTATGCTAGTCTAGAAGATGCGACTTATTTGATGCTGAAAAATAAAATTGGAATCTTACCAGTTGTTGACAATGAGCAGGTCTATGGCGTCATTACAGACCGCGACATTTTCAAGGCCTTTCTGGAAGTTTCTGGCTACGGCGAAGAGGGTGTCCGCATGCGCTTTGTCACAGAAGACGAGGTTGGTGTCCTATCGCATATTATCGCCTTACTTGTCGAAGAAAACCTCAATATTTCAAATACGGTCAACATTCCTCGGAAGGATGGCAAAGTTGTTATTGAGGTACAAATTGACGGAGACATTGACTTGATTTCCTTGAAGGCCAAGTTTGAAGCACACAATATAAAAGTAGAAGATATTACCCGCACCAGTGCAAAAGTTTTATAGAGTAAAAGAGAGTGAGACAGAAATCGGTAATTCGTTAGAATTCGATTTCGTCGTCCCACCTCCGCACAGTTGAGTAGGGCTGTAAAAGCTGATGAAATCAGCGTAGTAGAGCCCACTCAACCACTGCGTCTTGCTCGACAATCTAAAGACAATTGAGAGGTCAGGACTTTTGTCCCAGCCTCTTTATTTTCTTGCCAATTGGCTTCCTAAGATGATATAATCAAAGGACTGTAATCAATGATAGAGGAGAAAAGATGAGTATTTTAGAAGTAAAAAATCTCAGCCACGGTTTTGGAGACCGGGCTATTTTTGAGGATGTATCCTTCCGCCTGCTCAAGGGTGAGCATATCGGTCTGGTCGGTGCCAATGGCGAGGGGAAGTCAACCTTTATGAGTATTGTGACGGGTAAAATGCTGCCGGACGAAGGTAAGGTCGAGTGGTCCAAATATGTGACTGCTGGCTATTTGGACCAGCATGCTGTGCTGGAGCAAGGTCAGTCTGTCCGAGATGTCTTGCGCACGGCCTTTGACGAACTTTTCAAGACCGAGGCCCGCATCAATGAAATCTATATGAGCATGGCTGAGGATGGAGCGGACGTTGATGCCCTGATGGAAGAAGTGGGTGAGCTGCAGGACCGCTTGGAAAGTCGGGATTTCTATACGCTGGATGCTAAGATTGATGAAGTCGCACGGGCTCTAGGTGTTATGGACTACGGTATGGAAAGCGATGTGACGGAGCTATCTGGTGGACAGCGGACCAAGGTTCTCTTGGCTAAGCTGCTTCTGGAAAAGCCTGATATCCTGCTTTTGGACGAGCCGACCAACTATTTGGATGCGGAGCATATTGACTGGCTCAAACGCTACCTCCAAAACTATGAAAATGCCTTTGTTCTGATTTCCCACGATATTCCTTTCTTGAACGATGTGATCAATATCGTCTATCATGTAGAAAATCAGCAGTTGACCCGCTATTCTGGTAATTATTATCAGTTCTTAGAGGTCTATGAGATGAAAAAATCTCAGCTGGAAGCAGCCTATGAGCGCCAACAGAAGGAAATAGCGGATCTCAAGGACTTTGTAGCCCGCAACAAAGCTCGGGTAGCGACCCGTAATATGGCCATGTCTCGCCAGAAAAAGCTGGATAAGATGGACATTATTGAGCTGCAAAGTGAGAGACTAAAGCCTTCCTTTGATTTCAAGCCTGCCCGTACACCTGGCCGTTTTATCTTCCAAGCCAAGGATTTGCAGATTGGGTATGACCGTCCACTGACCCAGCCTCTTAATCTGACCTTTGAGCGCAATCAGAAAGTGGCGATCATCGGGGCAAATGGGATTGGAAAAACAACTCTTTTGAAGAGTCTTTTGGGGATTATCCCACCAATCGCTGGGGAAGTTGAGCGGGGGGATTATCTGGAGCTGGGTTATTTCGAGCAGGAAGTCGAAGGTGGCAATCGTCAGACATCTCTCGAGGCAGTCTGGAATGCCTTTCCGGCGCTTAACCAAGCAGAAGTTCGAGCAGCTCTGGCCAGATGTGGCTTGACTTCCAAGCATATTGAGAGCCAGATTCAGGTTCTTTCAGGTGGGGAGCAGGCCAAGGTCCGCCTTTGTCTTCTCATGAACCGAGAAAATAATGTTTTGGTTCTGGACGAGCCGACTAATCACTTAGATGTAGATGCCAAGGAGGAGCTCAAGCGCGCTCTGAAAGAATACAAGGGCAGCATTCTCATGGTCTGCCACGAGCCTGATTTTTATGAAGGCTGGATGGACCAGATCTGGGATTTTAATCAACTAACTTAAAAAGCTATTAAGGCGGTTTTGCTTGCAGAGACGAGGAGGATTCACTTAGTCATTTGCAAGCAGCCGTTTTTAATAGCTTTAGTTTTAATGTATGATAGTTGCAAATGCAACTATTTTATGTTATACTTCTTCTTGTTGGGAGTTCTGAATTTTCTTTAAGATATGATCCAGTTGAAAGAGTTCAGACGATGTCAGTTGACGCAGCCTGGTCTGGATGTATCTATTCTCGTAGCCAATCAGCTTGTCATATACTTTTAGTGCAGGAGTCAGTGGATAGAGCTCCTTGAATTTCTTATTTTGAGCTTTGGTCTTTTTGATAACCAAGCCTCTTTCCTCCAGCTTTTGTAGAGAGCGGCTCAGGGTGGTCTTGTCAATCTGAACTAGCTCTGCCAGCTGAGATTGATGGATGGCAGGGTGTTCGACAATGCGAGTAAGAATGAGAAAGAGATTATTATCAAGCCCGTATTGGCTAGCTTCTTGATTCATTTTCATCATAGCTTGACGGGAGATGAATCCCATTTGACGAAATAACTGACGATAATCCATAAGAACTCCTTTTATAGTTGCATTTACAATGATTATATAATAAAGCAAGGACGGAAACAAGCATGTGGCATAAAAAATATTTGCACGAGTTGGATACACTAGAGTTTTACAAGATTTTAAAACTGCGGATCGATACCTTTGTCGTTGAGCAAGAGCGAATCTACCATGAATTGGATGAAAAAGCCTTAAAAGCTGTTCATATTTTTCATGTAAATGAGAAAGAGGAAGTGGATGCCTATGCCCGCGTGTTTGAGGAAGGCGAAAAAGTCGTTTTTGGGCGCCTTGTGACAGCCCCGTCAGCCAGAGGAAAGGGCTTGGGGAATAGATTAGTAGAGGAAATTTTGATTCTTTGTGAGAAAAAGTGGCCGAGAAAAATGATTGAAATCGAAGCTCAGGAGCAAGTTGTGGGGCTTTATGAAAAATTCGGTTTTGTAACTCAGGGAGCCCCTTTTATCTTTGAATCAACGCCTCACATCAAAATGATTTACAAAAAATAAAAAATCCAGTTGATGAACCACCTCTAATGACGGTGTCTCAACTGGATTTTACTTTCTTAAAACATGGAGTATTCATCGGCTAGCATGACTGTTTCTCTACCGTCATTGTCCACGACGTAGATCATTCGAGGATAGAAGGGGTCAAACTTATAGGTAGAATCAAAGGAGATAAGTGTATCGAGATGGTCCTCAGAGAAGCGGAAGGTCAACTTGCCCTTGTTATTGATCAATTCAAAGCGAATCAGGTTATTCAGGGGAAAGACATCTTTAAGGAAGTTGTCGATGATGTACCAGAAAGTGTCAATCACGTCATCTGGAAGGCTAGTGATAGCGCCAAAGCTGGCATAGCGACCACGAGTATTGGTAAAAGCCATGAGACTCACTCCTTTCTGGAAACCTAGCTGCGGTAGACCAAATATCAGTCATTTAGTGTGACACAGCAATATTGTTGGTTCTATGATACAAGAAATAAGTAGGAATTGCAAGAAATTGCTTCCTTACTGGACGAAGGTCTTTTGAGAAAGAGAGCAAGAAAAAAGAGCTTGCGCTCTTTGACAACTTTATCGATTCTTTAGTTCAACATAACGTTTGTACCAAATTTTCACATAAGCATCGGAGAAGGGACCGCGTTCGTTGTTGATCCAGTCAACCAGAATCTTAACGTTTTCCTTGAGAATGAAATCCAAATCATCCGAATAGTTCATTTGCCTTTTATGACGTTCATATTCTTCCACATCAAGCAGCCGTTTTTCTCCGTCTGTGAAAACCTTGACATCTAAATCATAGTCGATGTACTTTAGGGCTTCATTGTCCAGATAGTAGGGGCTGGCAAGGTTGCAGTAGTATGAAGTGCCATTGTCACGAATCATGGCAATGATATTAAACCAATATTTCTTATGAAAATAGACAATGGCAGGCTCTCGTGTTACCCAGCGCCGGCCATCACTTTCTGTCACCAGTGTGTGGTCATTAACGCCAATAATGGCATTTTCTGTTGTCTTTAGTACCATGGTATCTCGCCAAGTGCGGTGAAGATTCCCATCATGCTTATAACTTTGAATTGTAATAAAGTCGCCTTCTTTGGGAAGTTTCATAACCTACCAACTTTCTACAATTTATAAGTTTATCCTCTTTATTGTAACATATTTTCATAAAAATGCCTAAGTTTTCATAGAAAATCTTAAAGATATTCTCTCAGAGCGCTGGCAATGTCCGAAAAATCATAGCCTTTGCGGGCCAGAGCTTGGGTCAGATGCTGTTTTAAGTCGTAGCCCTCGTACTTTTTGGAGTACTTGCGGTATTGCTTGTCCAGCTCTTTATAGAGGAGCTCTTGCTGGTTTTCTTGGTCTTCTTCAATGTCTAGATGATGGAAGGCCTCTTTGGCTTGTCCATAGGAAAATCCTTTGTTTATCAGGGCTTGGAGGATTTTATCTTGCAAGGCCTTTCTGGGAAGCTTTCCCTGGTATTTCTTTAAAAGTTTCTCAGAAACTCGCTCGGCTACTTCAGTGAAATCAAATTGCCTTAATTCTTCTTCAATAATAGTGTTAGAAATCCCTTTTTGACTGAGCTTTTGCTTGAGAAGAAAAGCGCCCTTGTCACCAGTGAGAAGGTTGGATTGGATGAAAGAATTAGCATATTTTCTGTCGTTAATCCAATTTTCTTTTTTCAAAGCGTCCAAGACTTGGCTGATGATGTCTGGCTGGATATCGTGCTGGGTCAGGTAGTCCTTGACTTCCTTGGCAGTCCTTTGCTTGAAGGAGAGATGGTAGAGGGCTAGGTTTTTTCCGTAGGAAAATTGGGCATAGTCTTGAATTTCTGATAGCTCCTGCTCCGTGATTTCCATCCCTTTGGACAGCATGAAGCGGACGATAGTATCTTCTGTAATATAGAGTTTTTCGCTGTCGTCCAACTCCAAGAGGTAGAGCCGTTTTTTCTTTTCGATTCTTGTGATTTTCATACTAGTCCTTTCACTTGGACGATGTTTTAGAGTAAAGTCATTCCATCGTCTCTCTGACTCTATTCGTAGTTGTCGAGAGATTTTTATGATTTAGACTATTTTCTCATCTTTATTGTAACATATTCTCAACGAATCGACTCTAGCATGGTATAATAGAAGCATGAATGTAAAAGTGAAGCAAAGAATCCCTCTGAAAATCAAGAAAATGGGAATCAATGGGGAAGGAATTGGATTTTATAAGAAAACGCTGGTCTTTGTGCCGGGGGCTTTGAAGGGTGAAGAAGTCTACTGTCAGGTGACCAAGGTTCAGCGCAATTTTATTGAGGCCAAGCTCCTCACAATCAACAAACGATCCAAATTTCGGGTGGAAGCTCCGTGTGAGATTTATGAAAGCTGCGGAGGCTGTCAAATCATGCACCTCCACTATGACAAGCAGTTGGAATTTAAGGAAGATTTGCTGCGTCAGGCTCTGAAAAAGTTTGCGCCAGCTGGCTATGAGAACTATGAGATTCGTCCGACCATTGGTATGCAGGAGCCGCTCTATTATAGAGCCAAGCTGCAGTTCCAGACTCGCAAGTTTAAGGATGAGGTCAAGGCGGGGCTCTATGCCCAGAATTCCCACTATCTGGTCTCGCTTAAAAACTGTTTGGTTCAAGACAAGGTAACGCAGGCTATTGTCAATAAGGTGGCTCGGCTTTTAGGCAAGTATAGGCTGCCCATCTATGATGAGCGCAAGACTGCTGGAGTGCGTACCGTCATGATTCGCAGATCCAGAAAAACTGGTCAAGTGCAGATGATTTTTGTAACAGGACGCAAGCTAGACTTTTCTCCAGTCGTTCGAGACCTAGTGGCTGAATTTCCAGAGCTGGAGACAGTCGCAGTCAATTATCATACGAGCAAGTCTAGTGAGATTTACGGGGATAAGACAGAGATTATCTGGGGCGAGGAAGCTATCCAAGAAGATGTGCTGGACTATGAGTTCTCCCTGTCGCCTCGGGCTTTCTATCAGCTCAACCCTGAGCAGACAGAGGTGCTTTATGGGGAGGCGGTCAAGGCGCTTGATGTGACGAAAGAAGACCATTTGATTGACGCCTATTGCGGAGTGGGGACCATCGGCTTTGCCTTTGCTAAAAAGGTCAAATCTCTGCGGGGCATGGACATCATTCCTGAGGCCATTGAAGACGCCAAGCGTAATGCGAAACGGATGGGCTTTGACAATACACTCTACGAGGCTGGGACGGCAGAGGAGATTATTCCTCGCTGGTATGCTGAAGGTTATCGAGCGGATGCCTTGATTGTCGACCCGCCGCGAACTGGTCTAGATGATAAGCTGCTAGAGACGATTGTCCACTATGCACCTGAAAAGATGGTCTACGTTTCCTGTAATGTTTCAACTCTGGCTCGGGATTTGGTCAAGCTTAGTCAGGTCTACGATGTCCACTACATCCAGTCGGTTGACATGTTTCCTCACACCGCGCGGACGGAAGCAGTGGTGAAATTGATCAAAAAAGTCAAGTAACGGAGCGATTTGTTGAAGCATATTTGGGGCAATGACAAAAACAAGTCTAAATGAACAGCAAAAGAGGCTGGGACAAAAGTCCTAGCCTCTCAATTGTCTTTGGATTGTCGAGCAAGACGCAGTAGTTGAGTGGGCTCTATTACGCTGATTTCATCAGCCTTTACAGCCCTACTCAACTGTGCGGAGGTGGGACGACGAAATCGAATTCTAACGAATTACCGATTTCTGTCCCACTCACTTTTGAGTTAGAGGATTATAGCTTGATTTCAGTGTTTTGGAGAACCTTTTGGGCATCGGCAACGATTGTGTCGAGGATTTCTTTACATGGACGAATTCCCTTGACTAAGCCTGCAATTTGGCCACTCATCATAGAGCCATGCACGGTATCTCCTTCGTAAACAGCTTTAGAAAGAGAACCGATGGTGATTTCTTCGAGTTCGTCACGATTGGTGCCTTTGTTTTCTAGTTCGATATAGTGGTCGGTCATTTCATTGCGGATACAACGAACCGGCGCACCAGCAATACGACCAGTCACGGCAGTAGCAGTGTCATTGGCTGCGACAATGGCATCCTTGTAACCTGCTGAAATTGGGCATTCTTCTGAAGCTAGGAAGATAGTTCCCATCTGAACCCCTTGCGCACCGAGGACAAAGGCAGCAGCGAGACCACGACCATCGGCAACTCCACCTGCAGCGATGACTGGAATATCAACGGAGTCAACAATCTGAGGAATGAGAGCCATGGTATTGGTTTCACCGATATGGCCACCAGCTTCAGAACCTTCGGCAATCACGGCATCAACTCCGAGCTCTTGCATTTTTTGCGCGTGTTTGACACTGGCAATGACAGGGATAACCTTGATACCAGCCTCTTTCAGATAAGGCATGATGAATTTTGGTGTACCAGCCCCAGTCGTTACGACAGGAACTTTTTCTTCAATGATGACTGTCACAATATCCTTGATATTTTTCATCATGAGCATAACATTGACGGCAAATGGCTTGTCAGTCAATTTACGCAGTTCACGGATTTCTTCGCGCAACTGCTCACCCGTCATTCCTCCTGACGCGATGATTCCCAGTCCGCCAGCTTCGGAAACAGCTGCCGCCAGTTGGTAGTGGGAAATCTGAGCCATAGCTCCTTGGAAAATAGGGTACTTGATGTTCAACAATTCTGTAATAGACATAGAGCATCTCCTTTATTCTGTATTTAAAGTCATTATATCACTACAATAAAGCGTTTTCAAGGAAGCTGTAGTCTGACAAAAACTAGGACTTTGTGAAAATAATCTCAAAAATCCCTGATAGGACTAGCTTTTTCTTGTGAAACTTCATTTATCAGTGCTCTTATAACAATAACTTATAGTCTATTAGAATTTGTTATATTCTCCAAGCTTGGATTTGAGCAAGTGTGGGAAGGATTTTTATAGGGCACATCTTTTATGATATAATAATAGAAAATACACGGAGGTAGGGCATATGGATAATGTGATTGATTTATCTATCCCGGTGGCAGAAGTGATTGAGAAACAGCCCGAAGTTTTGGATGTTTTGGTCGAGTTAGGCTTTAAGCCTCTGGCCAATCCTGTCATGCGCAATACAGTAGGGCGCATAGTTTCGATCAAAAAAGGAGCTGCCATGAATGGCATTGACCTGAATAAAATCAAGCAAACGCTGGAATTAAACGGCTATGAAGTGGTGGGGATTTAGGCATGGCTACTGAACGCATTGAAGTCCTCAAGTCTATCTTGCTGGACCTACATAACGGAGCTTCGGCAGAATCTGTTCAGGAGCTTTTCAACAAGCATTTTGCTGGTGTATCAGCTATCGAAATCAGCCTGATGGAGCATGAGCTGATGAACTCGGATACGGGAGTGACCTTTGAAGATGTCATGTCCCTCTGCAATGTCCATGCCAACCTCTTTAAAGGTGCCATTCAGGATGTGGAGGTGGCTGATACCGACCATCCAGGCCATCCGGTTCAAGTCTTTAAGCAGGAAAATCTAGCGTTGCGGGCAGCCCTTATGCGGGTTCGCAGGCTCCTATCCACCTATGAAAGCACAGAAGATGAGGAGCTTCTTCCTGAAATCCGCAAGGGACTCCAGCGCCAGCTGGGTTTGGTGGGGCAGTTTGATATCCACTATCAGCGTAAGGAAGAGCTCATGTTTCCTATCATGGAGAGCTACGGCCACGATTCGCCGCCCAAGGTCATGTGGGGGGTAGATGACCAGATTCGAGACCTTTTCCAAGAGGCTAAGACTGCTGCAGAGCAGTTGCCGGACACTTCGATTGAAGAAGTCAAGGAAAAGTTTGAGACTTTTGCTGCTGAGTTTGAAGCTATGATTTTCAAGGAAGAGTCTATCCTTCTCATGATCCTCCTCGAGTCCTTTACTCAGGATGACTGGCTCAAGATTGCTGAGGAGAGCGATGCTTATGGTTATGCCATTATCAAGCCGACAGAGAAATGGATTCCTGCGCGACACTCATTCTCGGAGGAGGAAGCTGGGGTTGCTGCTGATGAAGGAAGCGAAGCGTCAGCCAGCACGGAGCAGACTAGTGATGGCAGATTTGAGCAGGTCATTGATACGCCGGATGGTCAGGTCACCATTTCCTTTAAGCCTAAGGAAAAGAAGGAGCAAGCCTTTAATCGGGACTCCCAGCAGCCTTTTGGTCATGGCTATCTGTCGGTGGCGGAGGCCAATCTGATTTTGGACCATCTGCCCATGGAGATTACCTTTGTCAATAAGGACGATATTTTCCAGTATTATAATGACTGCGTGCCGGCGGACAAGATGATTTTCAAGCGGACGTCGTCTCAGATAGGGCGCAATGTCGAGCTCTGTCACCCGCCCAAGTTTTTGGATAAGGTGCGGCGGATTTTCAAGGCGCTGCGTGAGGGAGAGCGGGACAAGTTCGAGATGTGGTTCAAGTCGGAATCACGGGGCAAGTTTGTCCATGTGACCTATGCGGCGGTGCGGGATGAGGCCGGTGAATTTCAGGGGGTGCTGGAGTATGTGCAGGACATTCAGCCCTTCCGTGACATTGACAGTGATTTTTACCGAGATTTGGACTAGCTTTATGTAGTTAGAAAGTGAGAAAAATGAGTTACGAACAGGAATTTTTACAAGACTTTGAAGCTTGGGTCAAGACCCAGGTCATGATTAACGAGATGGCTCTCAAGGAGAGTCAGGCAGTCTATGAAGCGGACCAGGACGAGCGGGCCAAGGAAGCAGCCATTCGCTATGAGAGCCGTTTAGACGCTTATCAGTTTCTTTTGGGAAAATTCGCCAACTATCAGGCGGGCAAAGGATTTCATGACCTGCCAGACGAACTTTTCGGCGAGAGAAATTATTGATTTTTCGCTGGAAAGGTGATAGAATAGGTTCATCAGAGGTGTTTTGAGTCAAGCATTTTACAGAAAGTGGCGGTGCTGAGAAGTCCACAAATGTGTCAAAGCTGGTTGCTGATGAGATGAAAAATTGAAATAAAAGTGTCTTTTTGTTTCCTTTTAGGACTAGGCAAGGAGTTGTAGGCTATACTAGCGTATGCCAAAGCGAGCTAACGACGTCATAAAAGAGAAAGAAGAGAAAAGTTGCGGGCATCTGCCCGAAATTGGGTGGTACCGCGGATAAACACATTCGTCCCTTTCTAGTCTGACTAGGAAGGGATTATTTTTATGTGGTGGAAAGGAGGGGTGAATGAAACTTCTTGAACCTTATAATGGCAAAGAGTTGCCAAGGTTGGAAACTGAGCGGTTGATATTGCGTCAGAGAACGGCAGATGATGTGGAGGCTATGTTTGCTTATGCTGGTCTGCCTGAAGTTTGTTATCCAGCTGGATTTCCCCTGTAGATAGCTTGGAAGCAGAGCGTGACTATTTTGAAAATCTAGAAAAGAAGGAACTTCCGTCTGGCTATGGCATTACAGTTAAGGGGGATGACCGAGTTATTGGCTCTTGTGACTTCAATCACCGTCATGAGGACGATGTTTTTGAAATTGGCTATCTCCTGCATCCAGATTATTGGGGGAAGGGCTATGTACCAGAAGCCGTCAGTGCTTTGATAGAAGTCGCTTTTACCATTCTTAAACTCCACAAGGTTGAAATTCGATGTTTTGATTACAATAAGCAAAGTCAACGAGTCGCCGAGAAACTTGGCTTTACCCTTGAAGCCCGCATCCGAGACCGTAAGGATACCCAAGGAAATCGCTGTGCAGAGTTGGCTTATGGCTTGCTGAGGAGTGAGTGGGAGTTAGAAGATGGTAGAAAAGATAAATAACTTTTTTAATAATTCTAGTTCAAGTGATAAAATAGCTTTATTAGCTTTGTTGACAAGTATTATTCTCCCTATAATTATACAATTTTGGAGTAATAGGCGAGAAGATAAAAAGGAAAAACAACAAGAACAATTCCAGATAGAAACTCAAGATAAATTAGATGAATTTCAGAGTTTTCAAAAGGAATTTTTAAAATACGAACTACAGCTAAGAGAGTTACAATTTAATGTTGAGAGACAATCTGATTTGAAACCATATTTTCATGTCAATCATCATTTTTCAAAAGTATACTTGGATAAAAATAGTGTTATTATTGATTTGTTTTTAACTAATGTTGGTCGAGCTTCAGCGACAAATATACAAATTGTACAGTTAGATAAACTAAATAATGAAATTCCTGTTTATTTTAATTCAGGTTACAATATGCATGATGATGTAACTCATTCGGTTTATAATTATTTTAGCGACTATTTTGCACTTCCTACAAAATCGGTATCAATTTCGATAATAGAAAATAAAACTGTTAACGATATGTTGAATCAAATAAGCGGTACAAAATCACACGGGTATAATCTAAAATTTAAAATCAGTTTTTCTGATATTATGGAGAACAAATATGAGCAGGAATTTTATATCATATATGATTACATTGCTGGACAAAATGAACAGCCTATTGCGAAGAATTCAATGTCTTATCCCCCTAAATTAATAAATAACTAGAAAGGACAAACACATGTCTAAAGAACTTTCACCTAAATACAATCCAGCCGAGGTTGAGGCTGGTCGTTACCAAAAATGGCTTGATGCCGATGTTTTCAAGCCTTCAGGCGATCAAAAGGCTAAACCTTATTCGATTGTGATTCCACCACCAAACGTAACTGGTAAACTCCACCTTGGTCACGCTTGGGATACGACTTTGCAGGATATCATCATCCGTCAAAAGCGCATGCAAGGCTTTGATACGCTTTGGCTTCCGGGGATGGACCATGCGGGTATTGCCACTCAGGCTAAGGTTGAGGAGCGCTTGCGTGGTGAGGGCATTACCCGTTATGACCTCGGTCGTGAGAAATTCCTCGATAAGGTCTGGGAATGGAAAGACGAATATGCGACAACTATCAAGGAACAATGGGGCAAGATGGGGCTCTCTGTAGACTACTCTCGTGAGCGTTTCACTCTTGATGAAGGTTTGTCAAAAGCCGTTCGCAAGGTCTTTGTCGAGCTTTATAAGAAAGGTTGGATCTACCGTGGTGAGTTTATCATCAACTGGGATCCAGCAGCTCGCACTGCCCTGTCTGATATTGAGGTCATCCACAAGGACGTTGAAGGTGCTTTCTACCACATGAACTATATGCTGGAAGACGGCTCATGCGCTCTTGAAGTTGCGACGACTCGTCCTGAGACTATGTTTGGGGACGTTGCCGTTGCGGTCAATCCAGAAGACCCACGCTACAAGGACTTGATTGGACAAAATGTTATCCTTCCAATCGCTAATAAATTGATTCCAATCGTAGCGGATGAACATGCAGATCCCGAGTTTGGTACTGGTGTCGTGAAAATCACACCAGCCCACGATCCAAACGACTTCTTGGTTGGTCAACGTCATAACTTGCCACAAGTCAATGTGATGAACGACGACGGAACCATGAATGACTTGGCCTTCGAATTTGCGGGTATGGACCGTTTTGAAGCTCGTAAGGCAGTCGTGGCTAAGTTGGAAGAAATCGGTGCCCTTGTTAAAATCGAAAAACGTGTCCACAGCGTTGGTCACTCAGAGCGGACTGGCGTTATGGTTGAGCCGCGTCTGTCTACCCAGTGGTTCGTCAAGATGGACCAATTGGCTAAGAATGCTATTGCCAACCAAGACACAGAGGATAAGGTAGAATTTTACCCGCCACGCTTCAACGATACCTTCCTCCAATGGATGGAAAATGTCCACGACTGGGTTATCTCTCGTCAGCTCTGGTGGGGTCACCAAATCCCTGCTTGGTACAATGCTGAAGGTGAAATCTATGTGGGCGAAGAAGCACCCGAAGGTGACGGATGGACTCAAGATGAAGACGTCTTAGATACATGGTTCAGTTCTGCCCTTTGGCCCTTCTCAACCATGGGTTGGCCTGATGTCGACTCAGACGACTTCAAGCGCTACTTCCCAACCTCAACCCTCGTAACAGGTTACGACATCATCTTCTTTTGGGTGTCTCGTATGATCTTCCAATCTTTGGAATTCACTGGCCGTCAGCCATTCCAAAATGTTCTTATCCACGGTCTCATCCGTGACGAGCAAGGACGCAAGATGTCTAAATCTCTCGGTAACGGGATTGACCCGATGGACGTCATCGAGAAATACGGTGCCGATGCCCTTCGTTGGTTCCTTTCAAACGGTTCTGCACCAGGGCAAGACGTGCGCTTCTCTTACGAAAAAATGGATGCTTCATGGAACTTCATTAACAAGATCTGGAACATCTCTCGCTACATCCTCATGAATAATGAAGGCTTGACCCTTGAGCAAGCAACTGCCAATGTCGAAAAAGTTGCCAACAAGGAAGCGGGCAATGTTACAGACCGCTGGATTCTCCACAACCTCAATGAAACCATTGGCAAGGTTACTGAGAACTTCGATAAGTTTGAGTTCGGTGTTGCTGGACACATCCTTTACAACTTCATCTGGGATGAGTTTGCGGACTGGTACGTTGAGTTGACCAAGGAAGTCCTTTACAGCGATAACGAAGAAGAGAAAGTCATTACACGTTCTGTTCTCCTTTACACTTTGGACAAGATCCTTCGTCTCCTCCACCCAATCATGCCATTCGTGACAGAGGAAATCTTTGGTCAAATCTCAGAAGGTTCTATCGTCATAGCGGAATACCCAACTGTCAACCCAGCCTTTGAAGACCTTGCGGCTCACACTGGTGTAGAAAGTCTCAAAGACTTGATCCGTGCTGTTCGTAATGCGCGTGCGGAAGTAAACGTAGCACCAAGCAAGCCGATCACGATCCTTGTTAAGACAAGCGATAGCGATTTGGAAGCCTTCTTTAACAGCAATGTCAACTACATCAAACGCTTCACAAATCCAGAACACTTGGAAATTGCGTCAACCATCCCTGCACCTGAACTTGCTATGTCAAGCGTCATCACAGGAGCAGAAATCTACCTGCCACTAGCTGATCTCCTCAATGTCGAAGAAGAACTGGCTCGTCTCGACAAGGAACTGGCTAAATGGCAAAAAGAACTGGATATGGTCGGTAAGAAGCTCTCTAACGAACGCTTCGTAGCCAATGCCAAACCAGAAGTCGTCCAAAAAGAACGCGACAAACAAGCTGACTACCAAGCCAAATACGATGCGACCGTAGCACGTATTGATGAGATGAAGAAGTTGGTGAAATAAAGACAGAAACACGGTGAAATGCCGTGTTTTTTGGTATTATTGATATTATGAGGAAAGGATTGGAGGAATCAGTATGACCAATACTATTTTACAGCAATTAGAGAGTAAAAAAAGTGAAATAAGAAAAGAGATATTAAATCATGATTTATTTAAAATGAATAGAGATGATGCAATAAAATTTTTAATTTCTAGATTTGAGACCTCCAAGTTTCTTTCTAGGGGGAAATTATTTTCACCTTTCAAAACGGAAGATATATATAGAGACTATGAAAAAAATGTTAGAATAATTCAAAAATCGTTACCTTTTATATTTTATAATCTTGTTGAGACATCACAAGTAGATAGTAAGGAAATAGAAGTTCGTGACCTAATTTTATTACTTCAAAGGATATCTGATTATTTGGAATTTGAGGACTTTATTCAACTTTATAAAATCCAAGTTGTGAATGTTGTCTTTCAAAATCGGACTATTCGTTTCGAATATAAGAAAGATGAGTATAAAATAAATGATATATATAATGGTTATTGGCATATGTTGGAACAACAAAGTGCAATAGCAGGAGCTACAAAGTTGCAAGATATAACAGACAAGATATTTGATTTGACAGTTGATCTTAACATAGACAATTTTACTTTAGAAGACTATAAAAAATTCTGTAAAGGGATAGACCATATTATAGAGATTGAGTATTTAAAACCAATTATGGTCACAAATGAAATTGGGTATATTGAGTTAGAAAAAAGCGAATGGGTTGCAAAGTTAGGTCAAGTAATTCCAGAATTATGCGACGAAAAAATTAACCACATTATAGATTTTTTAATATATAATTTTAAATCATTAGATAGTGATCCTATACTATCGTACTTTATTCCTGTAAAAGGGAAGTTAATTCTATCGGTAAGTTTATTTAATACTCTAAGGTTAGATAAGAATATATTGAAGCTATTAAGTATTAAAAATCACTCATTCTATCAAAATGAACAAAAGAAACTAGAGTTACATCAAATTAACGAACTTAAGTCTGTGAAGTCAGATATGTATGATTTTGACATTGATAAAAATGGTAGCCCGGGAGAAGATTTAATTGTATATGACAAAAGAGCAAACATAGTTCATACTATTGAATTAAAATTTAAACTCCCTGTTGATTCAGTAAACGATATAAGGAATTTAAAAAAAGGGAACTATATACCAGTTTACACCACCAACAACATATTGTATTTATGAGAATATCAAAAAAGGCGACTTCCAAACGGAAATCGTCTTTTAATAATGTCTAAATTCTTCATAATGTTCACTCATATATTCTGCCAACCATTCCATACCATAGGCTATCTCAAATACTTCCAATATCAATGAAAGGTCTGGTTGAAAACCATATTCTTTGAGTTTATTGATAATATCTTTTATAGAACGAATTTTCACTAGTTTAATAATTTCCCCAGCATCCTGCCTATCTCTATCTCGTCCGCTGTCTAGTTTCATTCCGAGAATGTAAGATAATGGTGGTACAAAAACAGTCAAATTTGAATAGCTAAATGCCTTCTCACAGATAGACAGTGGCGGTATTTTATTCATATTTGCAACATTGTTGTTCAGCCATAACTCATCAGGCTCATTCACATCAAAATCATCGCCAACTTTCTCAATAATGCTTCTGATTTTAGCATCTTCTTGATAAAAGGCATCTACATCTTGTGTTCCTCGGAGATTGTAATACTCCAGAACAAAACCACCAACACAGATAATTTCTAGGTCAATATTTTCCTTAGCTAATTCTGTATTGAGAGCCTCAAATAAAACTTTCTTATCCATAGTTACCCTCTCTAAAGAGTTTCAAAATATCTTTTGGCTGACTTTTACGGTTCGCCTGCAAAACGTGTTCTCTTGTGTGTGTACCTTCTGTTAAAGCATCTTGAAGGGTTATTTTTTGGAAAGGTGTTAAGGTAGGATTTTTCAACAATTGCTCTACATCATCAGTAGTTAGTTTAGTCTCCTCATCTTTAATGACCTTATAAAGATAGCGAAACCACAAATCACCGTCACTTCCAGCATGTTCACTAGCTCTCACCATGTAATCGTACCATGTTGTCATTATTATTCCCCCTCATCTTTTCTAGGGTTATAGTGCATTGCTATCCAAAGTTTTTTGTCAAAATCAGATAACTCTTTTTTCTTCTGATAAATGCAATCGTTCAAATCAGGAAATTTGAGACTGTATTTTTTCTCAAAAAAGCTCTGAAACTCCTCTTTACTTTCTGCAATATCAACCAAGGCTTCTAACTCTGCCATTTGTTTGGCAATAGCCTTTCTGTCAATTCTCTTTTGACTATCTCCAAGTACGTCATAAACACAACGTTTTGTTAGTTGAGTATAAAAAGAGCGATGTTCAGTAACAAAATCAAAGGAATAGGTCTTATCCCAGAGTTTGGTGTATTTATTGTAAAAACCATCTGAAAGGCTGACCTGATAACCAATCAGCTTACTATCAACTCTACGAGCGATAGACCTTTCCAATTCAAAATGCAGGTCATGTAATGTATTAGTAGCCATAAATCAGCTCCCTGTATTTAGTTCGGACACAGGCATTTGAAATTAGGAGATTAAAACGCTCACTATCCGAATAGTCACGAGTATTATAACGAAAAACAAATTCATCTACATAGTCTTGAAGATATTTCTTAGACCACGAATGGTAAATTCCTAATACTCCACGTTTCAATCCAGCCCAAAAGCCTTCAATCGTGTTGGTATAAACATCACCTTGCACATACTCACTAATTCCATGATTAACAAAGTCATGATTATACATCTTAGCTACTTTATTATAACCCAGCCATTCATCTGTGTAAAGTTGAGCTGTTTCCTTTACGTATTTGACAATCTGTTCAGTCAATGTTTTCGTCTTTGTATCTGGAACATGATGAGCATTAACTTTACCTTGACGTTGTACCATACCTACTACAGCAGATTTGTCTTTCAATGAACGCCCTTGAGCATTTTTGACTTTTTTGGAGTTATGACGGTTCTTGTTTTTACCACCTATGTAGGTTTCATCAACTTCCACAACATCATCAAGACTATTGTTGTTTTCAGAACTAAAACACTTACGGATACGTTCTAGCATGAACCAAGCTGTTTTTTGCGTAACACCAATATCTTTTGATAATTGTACAGATGAGATTCCTTTTTTGTGAGAAGTCACAAGCCAAATTGCCATAAACCATTTACGAAGTTCAATTTTAGTATTGTCAAAAAGAGTACCAGTCTTGACATTGAAGTATTTTCCAGTATTTTTACAACGGTATTTGTTACCTTTACATTTGTAGACCTTTGAGGTAGCATCAAAAGGGCTGATAATCACATCGCCCCAAATCATATTTTCTAAATGGTCAATACATGACTGTTCGTCTGGAAAAGCAGATTGTAAATCAAATAATGATTTAAACTCAAACTTCATAACTGGTACTCCTTACTTCTTGATTATATTATATCGAAAATAAGAATGATTGTCAACAAAAATGTAAACTTCTACTATGAAAAAAGCCAGAATTTTGATATAATAGAAGTATCAAAAATAAAGGAAATTGAGTATTATGAACGCAATCACAGCTCACAGCTCACAGCTCACAGCTCACAGCTCACGCTGATTATGTAATCGGACGTGTTTTTTGTCAACCCCTAAAACAGGCTTTTTCGCGTTTTTGTGAGGAAGCCTTTTATGCTCCCTACGAAAGTGGGGTGGCATAGTGAAACGTATTGAAATAATACAAACTATTGGAAAAGAATACCTAACTTCAAACATTGAAAATGATGAGTTTAGTTACCAGAAAGCTCTGAAAGAAGTCGGAAAAAATATAGCGGATTTTCAAAAAGAGCACTACAAACGAAAATACAAAGACTTAGATATTCGCTTTGAAAATGGTGGTCTGACAGTATTAGTAGAAACAAAAGCATCTTATAATGAAAAAGATTTCGAGCAGTTAGAAGCCTATGTAAGTTATGAAAAACAACTTACAAATAATAGAATAGTTGCTATACTTGCGAATACTAAAAACGATGATTTTCTAATCTGGACAGATGATAGTGGAATCATCAGTTCAAACAATGCCAATAAAAATGAGTATACCATACAGAATTTAGAGTATTATTTCGACTTGTTTTTCGGAACAAAAAATAATCGTCTGAAATTAGTTCAAAACACTTACTCATTAAATGAACTGCTACATAAATATGGAATAAACGAAAAAATTCGTAGTCAATTTGTAGGTACTTGTCTATTATCTTTAAAATATAGTCTTACTTTTGAAGGGTTGGAAACAAAACAGATAATTTCAGGAATTGAAATTATCTTAACCAACTTGTTAGAAAAGGACTTAAACAAAGCCACAAAATTAACTATCTTAAAAAATAATGTACTTGATTCACAAGATGTAAGGGAGCTTCCCAAAGAAGATTTTTCCATAATTTTGAGAAAAATCAAGAAGGATATATTACCATATATTAACGACAAAAATACAGCAGGACAAGATTTGCTAAACCTTTTCTTTACTACATTCAATAAGTATGTTGGTAAAGCAGATAAAAATCAGGCTTTTACTCCTGACCATATAGTACATTTCATGTGTAAGGTTGCAGGAATAAATAGAAATTCTGTAGTTTTAGACCCTTGTTGTGGTAGCGGAGCATTTTTAGTAAGAGCATTAACTGAAGCACTCGATGATTGTGATACAGAAGAAGAACGAAAGAATGTCAAGAAGCACCAGATATATGGTATAGAATTTGAAGATACTGCTTTCGGTTTATCAACAACCAATATGCTAATTCATGGCGATGGAAATTCAAATATTGTCAAAGGTAGTTGTTTTAATGAGGATAATTATGTTGATAAAGGTGTAAATGTTGTGTTAATGAATCCTCCTTATAACGCTCAAAGAAAACATTGTAAAAAAGAGTATGTTGCTGAATGGTCTTCCAAAACAAACACCGACCCTTCTAAGGGGTTTCACTTTGTTTACGAAATAGCTGAAAAAGTCAAAACTGGAAAACTTGTTGTATTATTACCTATGCAATGTGCTATTGGTAGCTCGAAAGAGAAGGAAATCATACGCTATAAAAAAGAAATGATGAAAAAGCACACGCTTGAAGCAGTGTTTTCACTACCTCCTGATGTATTTCATCCAGGGGCTAACGCTTCAGCTTGTTGTATGGTATTTAATCTAGGTGTACGACATTCAAAAGCTAATGTCAAAGAAACATTTTTTGGTTACTACAAAGATGATGGATTCATGAAAAAGAAAAACCTAGGACGAGTTGAAAAAACTGACCCATCTGGTAAAGGTGTATGGAAAGAAATAGAAAAAGAATGGTTAGAATTATTTTGGAATAGAACCAGTAAAATTGGAAAATCTATCGTAAAACAAGTTAATGAAACTGATGAATGGCTGGCAGAAGCATATATGGAAACTGATTATTCTGATACTCATAGTTTAGAATTCCAGAAGTCTATAAATGAATATCGAGCATACTCATTACGACACCAAGACCAAGCATTGAAAACAAATGGTACTGAATTAGACACTTCCGATTGGAAGTATTTTAAGTTGGCAGGAAAAGGAGGGATATTTGAATTAGAAAGTTGTAAGTGTAAAAATGCCACAGAATTACTTGAAGAAGGCTCAGATGTAGAATATATAGGGGCAAAAAAATCAGACGGTGGATTTATGGAATGGGTTAAAAACGTTCCAGAACTAACAACCAGAGGAAATTGTATTGTTTTCATTTGTGACGGGCAAGGTTCAGTTGGTTATACTAATTATATAGACCATGATTTCATCGGCTCTACTACACTCTCTGTTGGAAGAAATACTAATCTAAACAGATATAACGCTATGTTTATTGTAACTATTTTAGATAAAGAAAGATACAGATATTCATTCGGAAGAAAGTACAAGACAAACTTAACTAAAACAATGATTAGATTACCAGCTAAAAAAAATCCCAATGGGAAATATGAACCCGATTGGGACTTTATGGAAAAATATATCAAAACACTACCTCATGGCAAAAATCTATAATCAAATAAAGACGATTTCCGAAAGGAAGTCGTCTTTTTGGTATTGTTGAAA
This sequence comes from Streptococcus cristatus, assembly GCF_008369405.1. Classification (GTDB taxonomy): domain Bacteria; phylum Bacillota; class Bacilli; order Lactobacillales; family Streptococcaceae; genus Streptococcus; species Streptococcus cristatus_G. The sequence goes on along the minus strand of NZ_VSJJ01000009.1, from coordinate 44,130 downwards.
ATACTACATATTGTGGTTGGTGTAAACTGGTATATAGTTCCCTAAAAAAATTATTATCTAAAGGTGCTGCACAAAATAAAAATGCTATGAAAAATTTAACTGTAGAGAATGTCTTTGACAAATATTTTGATAATAAATATAGCGGAATCAGACCAAATAAAATATTATTTTTTACTTTAACCAATTATTCAGTGGATTATTTTTCAGATAGTTTCATTTTATTGACACAGCATTATAAACAACTATTAAAGAAGGATTCTTGCTCTTATAAGTTAGAAGATATTTTAAATGATAAATATAGAGGTCTGAATTTAGTTCCTAAAGTAAAGTTTAAAAAAATAAATTTATTTGGAAATATAATTAAAATTCCAATTTATTATTCAGTGGTTTCTCGCCAAAATTTATGAAGATGACATTAGTTGTATTTATCCCTTATATATCCAGATATCATTTGTTAAATGCATTTTTATAGTATCAATGATATACCTCATTTTCAAAGGTATTAGATCAAGTAACGAATTTAATTTCCTATTTCCAAACTATGATTTATGTTGTACTGAAAAAATCAACTTTTTAGAAAACAGCCTACACCTAACAAATTCAGTAAGTTCGAACCGACAAACGAGTTCAGAGTTTGTATATAACTGAATCTGATATCATAGCTTATAATTTATTCCATATAAATTTTTTGGTTTTTTAAGATTTAAAGGCTCCAGGGTTTCTGCGATGGATAAAACCATTGTAGAAATTCTGGAGCCTATTTTTTCCCCTCCCCGGCCTACACTTGTGTTATAATATTGTCAGTAAAAGAGAAAGTAGGAGCGTGTATGAAAACTCCATTTATCAGTCGTGAGCGCTTGGCAGAGCTGACAGCGCAGTTTCCAACGCCTTTTCATCTGTATGATGAGAAGGGGATTCGGGAAAGAGCGCGTGCCTTGCATGAGGCTTTTGCTTGGAATGCTGGTTTTAAGGAATATTTTGCCGTCAAGGCGACACCAAATCCTGCTATTTTAAAAATCCTCAAGGAGGAAGGCTGCGGGGTGGACTGTGCTAGCTATGTGGAGCTGCTCATGAGCCAAAAGCTGGGCTTTGCTGGGGACGAGATCATGTTTTCGTCCAATAATACGCCAGCCGAGGAATTTCGTCTTGCGCAGGAGCTGGGAGCGACCATTAATCTAGATGCTTACGAAGACGTGGCTTTCTTGAAGGAAATGGCTGGAATTCCCAAGGTGATTTCCTGTCGCTACAATCCTGGTGGTGTATTTGAGCTGGGCACCAGTATCATGGATCATCCAGAGGAAGCTAAGTTTGGTATGACTAAGACGCAGCTGATTCAGGCTTTCAAAGAACTCAAGGAGCTGGGAGCAGAGAAATTCGGTATTCACGCTCTCTTGGCCTCCAATACTGTCAGCAATGACTACTATCCGGAACTGGCTCGGCAGCTTTTTGAGCTGGCTGTAGAAGTAGTGGCTGAGACAGGAGTCGAGCTAGACTTTATCAATCTGTCTGGCGGTGTTGGGATTAACTATCAGCCTGATGGCGAGGAAAATGATATTGCGGTCATCGGTCAGGGAGTTCGTCAAGCCTATGAGGAAATCCTGACACCTGCTGGTCTGGGGCAGGTCAAGATTTTTACAGAGCTGGGTCGTTTTATGCTGGCTCCTTTCGGTCTTTTGGTGACCAAGGTGACTCACAAAAAGCGAACCTATCGAACCTATCTAGGAGTGGATGCTTCTGCGGTTAATCTCCTGCGCCCTGCTATGTACGGAGCTTATCATCATATTACCAATATGGATCGGCCAGAAGGACCGACGGAGACTGTCGATGTGGTCGGCAGCCTCTGTGAAAACAACGATAAATTTGCCATCCAGCGGGAGCTACCTGTCAGCCAGATTGGCGATACACTGGTCATCCATGATACTGGTGCCCACGGCTTCTCTATGGGCTACCAATACAATGCCAAATTGCGCTCTAGTGAGATTCTCCTAGAGGAAAATGGTCAGGCTCGCATGATTCGTCGGGCAGAAAGGCCAGAAGATTATTTCGCGACTCTCTATGGCTTTGATTTTGAAAAATAGAGATAATTTGGTATAATAAAGAGTAATGTAAAAAATGAAACAGGAGTTCGGATTATTATGAATACATTGTTAGCAATTTTATTGATTATGCTGGCTTTCTTTGGTGGGATTTTGCTGGGTATGTACTTGCTTCGCCGTCAAGTCGAAAAAGAATTTGCGGAAAATCCACGTCTCAATGTAGAAGCAGTGCGGATGTTGCTCAGTGCCAATGGTCAAAAACCAAGTGAAGCACGCGTTCAACAAGTTTACCGTCAAATTATCAACCAACAAAAAGCAGCAGTTGCTAAAAATAAAAACAAAAAATAAGCTTCTCTCAGCCGCCCTTTAGTGGCAGATGGAGATTTCTATATAAAAAATGGGGATTTGGGCTAGGCTTCCAATCCCTTGTTTTAGAAAGAAGACTGTATGGATAACCGACCGATTGGATTTTTAGACTCTGGGGTGGGCGGTCTGACTGTTGTCCGTGAATTGATGCGGCAACTCCCCCACGAGGAAGTGGTTTATATAGGTGATTCGGCTCGGGCTCCATATGGTCCTAGGCCGGCGGAGCAGATTCGAGACTATACTTGGCAGTTGGTCAACTTTCTCTTGACCAAGGATGTCAAGATGATTGTTATTGCCTGCAATACTGCTACAGCTGTTGTTTGGGAGGAAGTCAAAGCTAAGTTAGACATTCCTGTCCTCGGTGTGATTTTGCCCGGAGCTAGCGCTGCCATCAAGTCTACGACTGGTGGCAAGATTGGGGTCATCGGGACTCCTATGACGGTTCAGTCCGATATTTACCGAAAAAAGATTGAGGCTCTATCTCCCGAGATGGAGGTGCAGAGCTTGGCTTGTCCTAAGTTTGTACCGCTAGTGGAATCAAATGAGCTCCAGTCCAGCCTGACCAAAAAGGTGGTCTATGAGACTCTCCATCCTCTGGCGGGCAAGGTGGATACTCTTGTCTTGGGCTGTACCCACTATCCTTTGCTTCGGCCGATTATTCAAAATATGATGGGGCCGAGCGTTAAGCTGATTGACAGCGGAGCTGAGTGTGTACGGGATATTTCTGTCCTGCTCAATTATTTCGAAATCAATCGCAGTCGCGAGAAGCGTGAACTGAACCATCGTTTTTATACTACAGCCAGTGCTAAGAGATTTGCGGAAATCGCAGAAAACTGGCTGAATCTGAAAGTCAATGTGGAGCATGTGACCTTATGACAAAGAACATTTATGAATACAAAGATGCCTCTGACTGGTATGTGGCTGAATGGGGACACAGTGCCTCTTACAGTGAATTTGAGCGAGTGCCTGCAGAAGCTTCTGAGATTTTAGACCGTTTAGAGAGTGTTTTGGCGGAAGAAGAGTCAAGCCTGCCCTTAAATATCACGGTCATTCGCTACGGATCAGCCTTTCGCTTTCTGACCTTCTTGCTGGATATTTTAAATCAAGAAACAGGCCGAAAGTTAGAATTGTTGCAGCGACAAGGAGCACTCCTCTTGGTTGAAGCAGGACAATTGCTCTATGTTCATCTGCCACAAACCGGCGTGGATCTACAAGCCTTTCTGGGAGCAAAAGATGTCAAGGATACCCTCTTGATTGCGACTCGCAATGAGGGTAAGACAGCAGAGTTTCGTAAGCTTTTTGGGAAGTTGGGCTACGAGGTAGAAAATCTGAATGACTATCCTGATTTGCCAGAAGTGGCTGAAACAGGCATGACCTTTGAAGAAAATGCCCGTCTCAAGGCTGAAACGATTAGTCAATTGACTGGCAAAATGGTGTTGGCAGATGATTCAGGTCTGCAGGTGGATGTTTTGGGCGGCCTGCCAGGTGTTTGGTCGGCTCGCTTTGCTGGTGTTGGTGCGACGGATGCTGAAAATAATATCAAGCTTCTGCATGAATTGGCTATGGTCTTTGAGATTAAAGACCGCTCTGCTCATTTCCACACAACTCTGGTGGTGGCTAGTCCAGATAAGGAGTCCTTAGTTGTCGAAGCGGATTGGCCGGGCTACATTGCCCATGAGCCCAAAGGTGAAAATGGTTTTGGCTATGATCCTTTGTTCTTAGTCGGAGAGACAGGAAAAACATCAGCTGAGCTGACGATCGAAGAGAAAAATGCCCAGTCTCATCGTGCGCAAGCGGTGCAAAAATTAGTGGAGGTATTTCCAGCATGGCAAAGCAAACAATCATAGTGATGAGTGATTCCCATGGGGATCGTGCCATTGTCGAAGAGATTAAAAATCGTTATTTAGGAAAAGTAGATGCTATTTTTCACGACGGGGACTCAGAGTTGCCTTTTGAGGATGAAGTCTGGAAAGGGATTCATGTCGTGGCAGGCAATATGGACTTTTATCCTGGCTATCCAGAGCGACTGGTGACAGATTTGGATGGGACCATCATTGTCCAGACACACGGGCATCTTTTCAATATCAACTTTAGTTTCCAAAAGCTGGATCTCTGGGCTCAGGAAGTAGGGGCAGATATCTGTCTTTATGGGCATTTACATGTTCCAGATGCTTGGATGCAAGGGAAAACTCTCTTTCTCAATCCAGGCTCCGTTAGCCAACCTCGTGGCTCAATCAACGAACGCCTCTACGCTAAGGTAGAGATTGATAATGACCTCTTTAAGATTGATTTTTATACGCGAAATCATGAGCTCTATCCAAGCTTGTCCAAGGAGTTAGCCCGATGATTGCTAAGGAGTTTGAAGAATACCTTCTGGATTTGGAAGACACTTTTTTGACGCCGGGGGAGAATCTGGCGGTCATGATTGACACGCACAATGTGGATCATGCCATTCTCTTGCTGAGCCAGATGACCTATTCGCGCATTCCAGTGGTGACTGCGGAGAAAAAATTCGTTGGCACCATTTCTCTGACGGACATCATGGCCTATCGGATGAAGCATGAGCTGGCAGAGGAAGAGTTTATGTCGATGGATATTGTCCACATGACACGAAAGGATGGTCTGACGGTCGAGCCAGATTACCAGATTGCGGACGTTTTGCACAAACTGGTGGATGAGTCTTTCCTGCCTGTTGTGGATAAAAAACAACATTTTTATGGTATCATTACTAGAAAGTCGATTTTAAAAGCTGTTAACTCGTTGATGCATACCTTCACGAGTCAGTATGAGATTTCCAAAAAATGAAAGAACAAATCACCCCTTTTTTAGAACAAAAAAATATCTCAGAAAATTCAAAATTAGCCTATTCCTACGACCTGGAGCAATTTGTCAATGAAATCCATAGCAAGGTGACGGAGACCAATTTGCGTATTTATCAAGCCTCTATCAAGGATTTCAAGGTGGCTGTTCAGAAGCGGAAGCTCTCAGCGGTCAATCAATTTCTCTACTATCTTTATGAGAACAAGTTGATTGGGGAATTTCACCGCTTGACCCTGCCCAAGGTCGCTATTTCTAAGGAACTGGAAAGCGAGCTGATGGACTTGTCAGCCTTTTGGGAAACTTCTGCGGTACCACAAGGCCGGCTGATAGCGCTCCTGATTTTGGAAATGGGTCTTTTGCCAAGTGAAATCCTGCAGGTCAAGGTTGAAGATGTCAATCTTGATTTTCAGGTTTTGCGGATCGAGAAGGCTGGGCAGAAGCGGATTATTAAGATTCCTGAAAGTCTGACGAGTGAGTTGGGCGCTTATTTGTCAGGGACTTATTTATTTGAAAAGAATGGCAAGTCCTATTCGCGCCAATGGGGCTTTCGCCAACTGGAGGCTTTCTTGATTGAGCAGGGGCAGGCCAGCTTGTCAGCCCAAAGCCTGCGGGAGCAATTTATCCTGCGCCAGCGGGAAAAGGGTGTTGGTATCTACGACATCGCTCGTGATCTGGGCTTGAAGACAGTCATTACATTAGAAAAATACAGATAAGAATGGATATCAAGTTAAAAGATTTTGAGGGGCCGCTAGACTTGTTGCTGCATCTCGTATCCAAGTATCAGATGGATATTTACGATGTGCCTATTACCGAGGTTATCGAGCAATACCTGGCTTATGTGTCTACTTTGCAGGCCATGCGGCTGGAAGTGACGGGAGAATACATGGTCATGGCCAGCCAGCTCATGCTGATCAAGAGCCGCAAGCTCTTGCCCAAGGTGGTGGATCAGGTGGATTTGGAGGACGATCTGGAGCAGGATTTGTTGAGTCAGATTGAGGAATATCGGAAGTTCAAGCTGCTAGGCCAGAAAATGTCCCTCCAGCATGAGGACCGTGCTCTTTACTACTCCAAGCCCAAGCTGGAGCTGGTCTATGAAGATGCTGAGCTCTTGCATGACAAGACAGCTGTTGATCTCTTTTTGGCTTTTTCCAAGGTGATGACCAAGAAGCAGGAGGAGTTTTCCAAGAGTCATACGACCATTGTGCGAGATGAGTACAAGATCGAGGACATGATGGAAGTGGTGCGTCAGCGCTGTCAGGCTCACAAACGTCTTGCCCTGCAAGATATTTTTGCAGAAACCAAAGACATGAATGAAGTGATTACACTCTTTTTAGCAACCTTGGAGTTAGTCAAGGTGCAGGAGGTGCAGGTCATTCAGGAGGAAAACTTTGGAAATATTTATTTGGTAGGAAGAAAGAATGAGTAAATTAGCAGAGATTGAAGCCCTGCTTTTTGTGGCGGGTGAAGACGGTCTGAAAGTTCATCAGCTATCAGAAATCCTCTCCTTGCCGCCGACTGGTGTCATCCAGAGTTTGGAAAAGTTGGCGGAGAACTATCAGGCAAATCCTGACTCCAGCTTGACCTTGCTGGAAACGTCAAAGACTTATAAGTTGGTCACCAAGCCTGAATTTGCTGAGATTTTACGAGAATATTCGCGGGCACCGATTAACCAGAGCTTATCCCGAGCTGCACTGGAAACCTTGTCGATCATTGCTTACAAGCAACCCATAACAAGGGTGGAGATTGATGATATTCGCGGGGTCAATTCCAGCGGGGCGATTTCGAAGTTACTAGCCTTTGAGCTGATTCGGGAAGATGGCAAGAAGGAAGTCATCGGACGCCCTAATCTCTATGTGACGACGGATTATTTTCTGGACTATATGGGCATCAACCATTTGGACGAATTGCCGATTGTGGACGAAGCGGAGCTCATTGCTGAGGAAAGTCAACTTTTCGGAGAGTGACAAGTTCATCCTATAAGGGATGTTTTCTGAACGGTTCCAATCTTTGAGGGAGGCACTGCTTCCCCTATTTACCATTTTACCAGCTGTTAAAGTTGTGAAAATGGTCTTTGTATCTTGTGAAAGGACAATATCGATGAGAATCAATAAATACATTGCCCATGCGGGAATTGCCAGCCGTAGAAAGGCTGAGGAGCTGATCAAGCAGGGGCTAGTGACCGTAAATGGTCAGGTGGTGCGTGAGCTAGCGACTACCATAAAGTCGGGCGACCGAGTAGAAGTAGAAGGCCAGCCTATCTACAATGAAGAAAAGGTCTACTACCTGCTCAATAAACCGCGCGGGGTGATTTCCAGTGTGACAGACGACAAGGGGCGCAAAACAGTCGTTGATTTACTGCCGCAGGTCAAGGAGCGGATTTATCCCGTTGGCCGACTAGACTGGGATACTTCTGGCGCCTTGATTTTGACCAACGACGGTGATTTCACGGATGAAATGATTCACCCGCGAAATGAAATTGACAAGGTCTATGTGGCGCGTGTCAAGGGTGTGGCCAATAAGGAAGTTCTGCGTCCGCTGACTCGCGGTCTGGTCATAGAGGGCAAGAAAACCAAGCCAGCTGTCTATGAGATTCTCAAGGTCGATCCAGTGAAGAATCGCTCGGTTGTTCAGTTGACCATTCACGAAGGACGTAACCATCAGGTCAAGAAGATGTTTGAAGCGGTGGGGCTGCCAGTGGACAAGCTTTCACGGACTCAGTTTGGACATTTGGATTTGACTGGCCTCAAGCCGGGTGAGGCACGTCGATTGAGTAAAAAAGAAGTCAGCCAGTTGCATAACTTGGCTGTGACCAAAACTAAGAAAAAATGATTAAGAAACTATTGATAGCGCCGGTTCGTTTCTACCAGCGCTTTATTTCCCCTGCCTTTCCGCCTTCCTGCCGTTTTCAGCCGACCTGTTCCAATTACATGATTGAAGCCATTGAAAAACACGGAGCCAAGGGAGTGCTGATGGGCTTGGCCAGAATTGGTCGCTGCCATCCCTGGTCCGAGGAAGGGGATGATCCAGTGCCAGACCATTTTAGTCTTCGGCGGAATGACTCTAAAACAGACTTCGAACGGAAATAGCCTTGTTTCCGTTTTTTGCTAGAGAATAAAGTCCAGCCTTAGCAATTACTATCAGCTTTTCAATATTTTTGTTATAATGTTTTTTATGAGAGTTGTTTCAGGAAAGTACGGGGGCAGACCCCTCAAGACATTAGACGGTAAGACAACGCGACCTACGACAGATAAGGTCAAGGGCGCTATTTTTAATATGATTGGGCCATATTTTGATGGAGGCCGGGCGCTGGATCTCTATGCAGGTAGCGGTAGTCTGGGGATTGAGGCGGTATCTCGTGGCATGGATTCCGCTGTTTTGGTTGAAAAAGATCGGCGGGCACAAGCTATCGTGGCGGAAAATATTGCCATGACCAAGGAAGCAGCGCGCTTTGAACTACTCAAGATGGAGTCGAGTCGAGCCTTGGAGCATTTGACCGGCCAGTTTGATCTGGTTCTGCTGGATCCGCCCTATGCCAAGGAGCAGATTATCGCGGATATTGAAAAAATGGCGGAGCGCAAGCTCTTGAGCGAGGATATTATGGTTGTGTGCGAGACGGACAAGTCGGTTGATTTGCCAGAAGAAATCGCAGACTTGGGTATCTGGAAGCAAAAGATATATGGAATTTCAAAGGTGACGGTCTATGTCAGATAAAATTGGACTCTTTACAGGGTCATTTGATCCTATTACCAATGGACATGTGGATTTGATTGAGCGTGCCAGTCGGTTGTTTGATCGCTTGTATGTGGGCATTTTCTACAATCCTCACAAAGAAGGATTTTTTAGCATCCATGCGAAAAAAAGAATGGTTCTAGCGGCTTTAGCGCATTTGGAAAATGTGGAAGTCATCACTTCGCATGATGAATTGGCGGTTGATGTAGCAAAAAGGCTGGGTGTGACTGCTCTTGTCCGCGGCCTACGTAACGGTCAGGACTTGGACTATGAAGCTGGCCTGCATTTTTTCAATAAGGAATTGGCACCTGACTTGGAGACCGTTTTTTTGCTGAGTCAGCCGGCCTACCGATACATCAGTTCTTCAGCGATGCGGGAATTGATTGCTTTTCAGCAGGATCTTTCTGCCTATGTACCAGCGAGTGTGATTGAGGAGTTAGAGAAAAAAGATGAATAATGACATGACGAATTCGAAAACGATGACGAAGGAAAATAAACGTGGTTTAAAAGTAGTTGGTTGTGCTGGGCTAGCCTCTATTATCGTGCTTGTGCTCTTCCTTTTCTCTTTCATTATTCCCCTGCCTTACTATATTGAGGTGCCTGGAGGCGCAGAAGACATTCGGAAGGTTCTGACTGTGGATGGAAAAGAAGATCAGGCACCAGGTTCCTACAATTTTGTAACTGTTGGGATCCAGCATGCGACCTTTGCTCATCTGGTCTACGCTTGGCTGACGCCTTTTACGGATGTTTATTCAGCTCAGGATATGACGGGTGGCTCGAGTGATACTGAGTATATGCGCATTAACCAATTTTATATGGAAACGTCCCAGAATATGGCCAAATACCAAGGTCTCAAGACCGCAGGAAAAGACATCAAGATGAACTATCTGGGTGTCTATGTTCTGAAAGTAGCTCAGGATTCGACCTTTAAAGGGATTCTGAATATTGCGGATACGGTGACGGGAGTCAATGACAAAACCTTTGAAAGCTCAGAAGATTTGGTCAAATATGTGAATTCTCAGGCCTTGGGTGATAGTGTCAAGGTGACCTACGAGGAAGATGGAGAAACTAAGACAGCGACAGGGAAAATCATCAAGCTGGAAAATGGCAAAAATGGAATTGGTATTAGTTTGATTGACCGCACGGAAGTTAATAGTAGTGTTCCGATTGAATTTTCGACAGAAGGTATCGGTGGTCCTAGTGCTGGCCTCATGTTTAGCCTAGCCATCTATACTCAGCTGGCCAATCCTGACTTGCGAGACGGCCGCGTGATTGCGGGAACGGGCAGCATTGACAGAGAAGGTAAGGTCGGTGATATTGGTGGGATTGACAAAAAAGTCGTCTCTGCTGCCAAGATCGGAGCGACAATCTTCTTTGCCCCAGACAATCCTGTCAGTGAGGAGGAAAAAAAGGCTAATCCCGAAGCAAAGACCAACTATGAAGCGGCGCTTGAAGCAGCCAAGGAAATCAAAACGGATATGAAAATCGTGCCGGTCAAGACTCTTCAGGACGCGATTGATTATTTAGAAAAAACTAAAAAATCTTAGTTTCGGCTAAGATTTTTAACTTTTAGAGCTGAACCAAGGATTTATTCTTTGCTAAATGATTAGCAGTTTTTATTAAATCGTCTGACTTTTTACAGAAAGATCTTTTTCTTCTGAAAAAATATAAATTCCCCTTGTTTTGTGATAAAATAATATGAAGTAAGATAGATGAATGACAAAGGATAGGTATGCGTAAAGAGATTTCACCTGAGTTGTATAATTACAATAAATTCCCTGGCCCAGAATTTAAGCAAATGGGCAGCAAGATAATTGCAGAAAAATTTGAGTTTGAATTGGTGGAGAATTATAAAGAGGCCTTTGACTTGACGGCCTTTCACCAACGCTTTTCAGAAATTCTGAACAAGTTTGACTATATTGTTGGCGACTGGGGCAATGAACAGTTGCGATTGCGTGGTTTTTATCGGGATGAGAAAGCCAAGGAAAATGCAGAGAAAATCAGCCGTTTGCAAGACTATCTGCTGGAGTATTGTAATTACGGCTGTGCCTATTTTGTTTTGGAAAATGCTCAGCCAAGACGGGCTGCCTTTGACAAAAAATCCCATCATAAGAGAAAATCGGACAGCAAAAAACATCCAGAAATTTCTAGGGAACGTAGCTCTAAAACAACCAAGGATGAGCAGAAAAAAAATCGTCCAAAGGCAAACAAGAACAAGCAACAGAAACAAGGCAAACAGGCAAAGCAAGCGGCATCTAGCCAATCGCAGCGCCATTTTGTCATTCGTCAGAAATAAAGGAGAAACATGAAACCATCGATTTATAGCTTAACGAGAGAAGAAATGATTGAATGGGCGGAAGCTCAGGGAGAAAAGAAATTCCGTGCTACCCAGATTTGGGAGTGGCTCTATCGCAAGCGTGTCCAGTCATTTGAGGAAATGACCAATCTGTCCAAGGACTTGATTGCTAAGCTCAGTGATCAGTTTGTTGTCAATCCGCTTAAACAGCGTATTGTTCAAGAGTCTGCTGACGGTACGGTCAAGTACCTTTTTGAGTTGCCAGATGGTATGCTGATTGAGACGGTACTCATGCGCCAGCACTATGGACTTTCTGTCTGTGTAACTACCCAAGTTGGCTGCAATATCGGCTGTACTTTCTGTGCTTCTGGCTTGATTAAAAAGCAACGCGACCTTAATAACGGTGAGATTGTTGCGCAGATTATGCTGGTTCAGAAGTATTTTGACGAGCGTGGTCAGGATGAGCGGGTCAGCCACATCGTGGTTATGGGAATCGGTGAGCCTTTCGATAACTATAAGAATGTACTGAAGTTTGTACGGACGGTCAATGATGATAAGGGTCTGGCCATCGGTGCCCGCCATATCACCGTTTCGACTTCAGGGCTGGCTCATAAGATCCGTGACTTCGCCAATGAAGGCGTGCAGGTCAATCTAGCCGTTTCACTACACGCGCCCAACAATGAACTGCGTTCTAGTATCATGAAAATCAACCGTGCCTTTCCGATTGAGAAGCTCTTTGCGGCTATTGAATATTATATCGAGACGACGAACCGTCGGGTAACTTTTGAGTACATCATGCTCAATGAAGTTAATGACGGTGTAGAGCAGGCCAAGGAACTGGCAGAATTGCTGAAAAATATCAAGAAATTGTCTTATGTCAATCTCATTCCATACAACCCAGTCAGTGAGCACGATCAATATACCCGTAGTCCTAAGGAGCGCGTGATGGCCTTCTATGACACCCTCAAGAAAAACGGAGTCAACTGTGTAGTTCGTCAGGAACATGGTACGGATATTGATGCAGCCTGTGGTCAGTTGCGTTCCAATACTATGAAGCGTGACCGTGAGAAAGCACTTGTTGAAAATGTTCAGCCTTAAAAATTATCTTACTTCAGACGGTGAGCTGACTGCTAAGGGACGGAAATTGCTTATAGGAGGGTGTGGGTTCTATTTCTTGATGCTCTGCCTCATGTGCTTCCTGCCACAAATGCCAGAGCCAGGAATGGAGACGCCGGGAATCCAGTACTTTGGCCGAGTAGTAGTTCTATTGGTTCCTTTTAACTCCTTTGTCAATATTGGTGAAATTACTTCTTGGATCCAGCTGGTCAAGGTTTTTGTCCAAAATTTGGCCAATATCTTTTTGCTATCGCCATTGATTTTTCAATTGCTTTGGCTCTTTCCAAAGCTGCGGAGTACCAAGAGAGTTGTCTGGCTGAGTTTTGGGATGAGCTTGTCCATCGAAATGACTCAGATTCTGCTGGACCTTCTTATCAACGCCAATCGAGTCTTTGAGATTGATGATCTATGGACCAATACTTTGGGTGGTTATCTGGCTTGGCGGGCATTTCAGCTTGGTCAGAAAATCTGGAAAAATCGCCAAGGCGACGCTTTCAAGAGGGATTAGCAAAGGAAATGTTCGGATTTTATGGAATTTTTTATAAAAATTGATTCTTTTTCTGTTTTTTCTCTTGACAAAAGACTTTAGAAGCTTTATAATTTTAGACAATCATCAGAAAAGTAATAATTTTTTCTACTTTCAGGGAGCCTGTGGTTGGTGGAAACAGGTAGTGGAAGGTTATGAAGTGGGCTGATGCAAAAAAATGAATTTGAAACAATAAAAATTCGGTGAGCACACCTTACAGTGCAGCTTGTTGTTAGACAAGACAGAGATATGGAGGCAGTCTATACTTTTTCCATAATTGAGGTGGCACCGCGATTTTACGCCCTCACACAGAGTTTTTTTCTGTGTGTGGGCTTTTGTTTTGCTTGAAAATAAAGAAATGAGGCAATCAAGATGACAGAAACTAAAGGATATTTTGGACAATTCGGCGGCTCCTTTGTACCGGAGCCTATCCAGGCCTTGCTGGATGAATTGGAAGTGACTTTTGAGAAGTACAAGGATGACCCAGAATTTTTAAAGGAATACCGACATTATTTGGCGGATTATTCAGGCCGGGAGACTCCGCTCTACTTTGCAGAAAGTCTGACCCAGCATCTGGGTGGAGCTAAGATTTATCTGAAGCGAGAAGATCTCAATCATCTGGGCTCTCACAAGCTCAATAATGTTTTGGGGCAGATTCTTCTAGCTAAGCGCATGGGCAAGACACGAGTCATCGCTGAAACTGGAGCTGGTCAGCATGGTGTGGCAACTGCGGCAGCCGCAGCTAAGTTTGGTATGAAGTGCGATGTCTACATGGGTGCAGAGGATGTAGAGCGCCAGCGCCTCAATGTCTTCCGCATGGAAATGATGGGGGCGACTGTTCACGCTGTGGAAACAGGCACCAAAACCCTTAAGGATGCTGTGGATGCAGCCTTTGGAGCTTGGATGAGTGATTTGGAAGCCTTCTATGTTTTGGGTTCGGCTGTCGGACCTCACCCCTATCCGACGATTGTCCATGAGTTTCAAAAGGTCATCAGTGAAGAATCTCGCCGTCAGATTTTGGACAAGGAAGGCCGCTTACCGGACTATGTTATTGCCTGCGTAGGTGGTGGCTCCAATGCTATTGGTGCCTTCTCCCAGTATGTGGCGGATGAAGAAGTCAAGCTGGTTGGTGTTGAAGCGGCTGGACGTGGGCTTGATACAGACCAGCATGCGGCGACCATGACCAAGGGAAGCGTCGGAGTAGTGGACGGTATGAAGACCTACGCTGTCTTTGCTGAAGATGGTCAGGTGGCACCGGTTTACTCCATTTCAGCAGGCCTGGACTATCCTGGAGTTGGTCCCGAACATGCTTTCTTTAAAGATTCTGGTCGAGTAGAATACGTGGCAGCGACAGATGATGAAGCTGTGGATGCCTTGCTTCTCTTGACACAAAAGGAAGGAATTTTGCCGGCAATCGAAAGCTCTCATGCCATTGCTGAAGCTATCAAGCGAGCTCCGCAACTGTCGTCCGACCAAATCATCATTATCAATGTATCTGGTCGTGGAGACAAGGATGTGGCAGCCATTGCCGACTATCTAGAAAAAAGAAAATAAAATACCCAGCAGAAGAGTAGTAACATCCCTCCTTTCAGAGAGTCTGTGGTTGCTGTAAACAGGCAGGAGAAGTTATGAAATGGGCTGCTGGAGTCAAAATTTTGCCATTTAGTTGTTCCTTTATTACTTTGTTAGCTTACTTTGCTGTAAACCAGTATGCTGCCTTCTACTAAAAGGAATCTAAATGACTGTAAATGAGTAAATGAGATGTGGAGCCTGAAAACTCCATAACTGAGGTGGCACCGCGATGACACGCCCTCACAGGATGAACTGTGCGGGCGTTTTTCTGTAGTTCTGGAGCAGGTTATGACAGTGGACAGGTGCTATCTGTTCTTGTGAAATACGATCATAGCTAGCAAATTGCTCCTCCTTAAACGCTTCTGATTAAATAGAAAGAAAAATTATGCAAAAGATTTTACCAGCTGATATTTTATCGCCGATTCTAGCTTATATGCGGATTCAGGGCGAGCACAAGGTGGTTTTGGAAAGTATTCCGAGAGATAGCGAGACAGCTCGCTTTTCTATCCTAGCCTATAACCCAGTCTTTGAAGTTCGCTATGAAAACGGCCGGTTAACAAAGAACGGGCAAGTAATTGAGGCAGATCCCTTGGATTATCTGCATGAGTTGGCCGTAAAAAAAGACCATCATTCAGATCTGCCTTTTGGTGGTGGGGCTATTGGTTTTGTCGGCTATGATATGATTTCCCTCTATGAAGAGATTGGCCAGATTCCAGCTGATATGATTGGAACGCCGGATATGCACTTTTTCATCTATGAGAGTTACATGGTTTTTGACCATAAAAAAGACAAGGTCTATATCGTTGAGGAGGCGCTCTACAGTGATAGAAGCGAAGCTGATTTAGCTGCTAGTCTGGAGCGAATCATGGCTGAACTGGCGCAGCCTGCGGCAGATGAATTATCACCGCTGGAGCTGTCCAGTTTGAACTTTCAGAGTCATATCGAGCAGGCAGCTTTTGAAAAAATGGTGGAAAAAGCGCGCAGCTTGATTCGGCAGGGAGATATGTTCCAATGTGTGCTCAGTCAGCGGTTTTCAGCAAAATATTCTGGTAGGCCACTGGATTACTATCGCAATCTGCGTGTGACCAACCCTTCTAACTATCTCTACTTTTATGATTTCGGGAATTATCAGATTATCGGAGCCAGCCCGGAAAGTCTGGTCTCTGTCAAGCAGGGTCAGGTTACGACCAATCCTATTGCTGGTACCAGACCGCGTGGGAAGGATGAGAGAGAAGATAAAGCCTTGGCGAAGGAACTGCTGGCTGACGAGAAGGAAGTGGCTGAACACCGCATGTTAGTTGATTTGGGGCGTAATGATATCGGTAAAATTGCCCAGAATAACAGCGTGGAAGTCACTAAGTACATGGAAGTGGAGTATTTCCGCTATGTCATGCACCTGACCAGTGTGGTCCGTGGTCAGCTTTTACCTCAACTGACAGCTATGGATGCGCTCAAGTCAACCCTGCCAGCTGGTACCGTCTCGGGCGCGCCTAAGATTCGAGCCATGAAGCGAATTTATGAGCTGGAGCAGGAAAAGCGTGGCATTTATGCGGGGGCTATCGGCTATCTGTCTGCGACAGGGGATATGGATGTTGCCATCGCTATACGCACTATGATTTTGAAAAATGGCAGAGCTTACGTTCAAGCTGGAGCGGGGATTGTCTATGACTCGATCCCTGCCAATGAATACCAAGAAACCATCAACAAGGCCAAATCAATGACCAAGATAGGAGATATACAATGATTTTATTGATTGATAATTATGATTCTTTTACTTATAATCTAGCCCAGTATATCGGCAATTTTGCAGAAGTTAAGGTCTTGCGAAATGATGATGCAGGTCTTTATCAAGCGGCAGAAGAAGCTGATGCTTTGGTTCTGTCTCCGGGTCCAGGCTGGCCAGCAGATGCAGGACAGATGGAAAATCTCATTCGTGATTTTGCTGGTAAAAAGCCGATTTTAGGGATTTGTTTGGGGCATCAAGCCATTGCAGAAGTATTTGGCGGAAAGCTAGGATTGGCTCCCAAAGTCATGCATGGCAAGCAAAGTATTCTGCGCTTTGAGGGAAAATCTCCTATCTATGAGGGGCTAGAGGATGAGCAGCCGGTCATGCGCTATCATTCGATTTTGATTGAGGAGATGCCAGAGGACTTTGAAGTGACAGCTCGGGCAGCTGATGATAACTCAATCATGGCCATCCAGCACAAGAGCCTGCCCATTTATGGATTTCAGTATCATCCAGAAAGTATTGGCACGCCAGACGGCTTGTCTTCCATCAAAAATTTCATCGACTTAGTCAAATAGGGGAAGAATTATGAAAGAAATTATAGCAAAACTAGCTGATTTTAAGGATTTAAGCAGCTCGGAAGTGTCAGATGTGCTGGAGCGCATCGTTACTAGAAGAGTAACGGAAACACAAATTGCGGCCTTTTTGCTGGCTCTCAAGATGAAAGGGGAAACAGTAGAGGAACGGACAGCCTTAGCTCAGGCCATGCGAGGCCATACTCCGCAGATCCCTACTACAATCCGCACAGCCATGGACAATTGTGGAACTGGTGGTGACAGATCATTTAGTTTCAATGTTTCGACCACAGCGGCTTTCGTATTAGCAGGTGGTGGGATCAAGATGGCTAAGCACGGCAATCGTTCCATTACCTCTAAATCAGGTTCGGCTGATGTTTTAGAAGCTTTGGGGATTAACCTAAACATGGATACAGCCAGCTTGGGTAAGGTCTTTGATCAGACGGGGATAGTCTTTCTTTTTGCTAAAAACCTTCATCCAGCTATGAAATATATCATGCCAGCTCGTCTCAGTCTAGGTGTTCCCACTATCATGAACCTGACTGGGCCGCTCATTCATCCGATGGTTTTAGAAACCCAGCTTTTGGGGACCAGCCGGCCGGATATGCTAGAGAGCACGGCAGAAGTTTTGAAAAATATGGGGCGTAAGCGTGCAGTAGTCGTGTCGGGTCCAGATGGTCTGGACGAGGCCGGTCTTCATGGTCGTACCCAGTACGCTTTGCTGGCAGATGGGGAGATCAGCCTGCATAGCTTTCTACCGTCAGATATTGGTATGGAAGAAATCCCTCTTGAAGCGATTCGTGGGGGTAATGCCAAGGAAAATGCGGAAATTCTGCTATCTGTCCTGCAAAATCAAGCCGGCCCTTATCTGGAAATGACAGTTCTGAATGCAGGTCTAGGCTTCTTTGCTAATGGGAAAACAGAAAGCATAGAAGAAGGAATAGCTTTGGCCCGCCAAGTGATTGCCAGCGGTGCGGCCTATGAAAAACTCAAGCAACTACAGGAGTATCAAAAATGAGCAAAGAATTTCTCCCAACCATTCTTAAGCAAAAAGAGCAGGAAGTGGCGGCCATGTCCTATGAAGAGCTGCAGCCCCTGCGCTCGACCTATTCCCTCTATGAGTATCTCAAAAGCCAGTCCCAAGAGCTGCAGCTGATTGCTGAGGTCAAAAAAGCCAGCCCCAGTCTGGGAGATATTAATCTCGGTGTGGATATTGCAGAGCAAGCCCGCACTTATGAACGATGCGGTGCAGCTATGATTTCGGTCCTGACAGATGAGATTTTCTTCAAAGGACATCTGGATTACCTGAGAGAGATTTCTAGTCAAGTGAGCATTCCGACCCTCAATAAGGACTTTATCATTGATGAAAAACAGATTGTTCGCGCCCGCAATGCTGGAGCGACAGTTATTCTTCTGATTGTGGCTACCTTATCTGAAAAGCGGCTGCAAGAACTCTATGATTTTGCGACGGGGTTAGGCTTGGAAGTTCTGGTTGAAACCCATAATCTGGCGGAGCTGGAAATTGCCCATAGAATAGGAGCACAGATAATCGGTGTCAATAACCGCAATCTAATCACTTTTGAGACAGATATCAATACCAGTCTCCAGCTGTCTGCCTATTTCAAAGATGACAGGGTTTACGTATCTGAGTCCGCTATTTTCAGCAAGGAAGATGCTGAGTTGGTAGCTCCTTATTTCCATGCAATTTTAGTTGGAACAGCTTTGATGCAGGCTGAGAATGTGGCAGAAAAAATCAAGGAGCTGAAAATTGACAAAGGTTAAGATTTGTGGTTTATCAACTGCCAGCGCTGTGGAAACGGCATGCCAGGCTGGTGCGGATTACATTGGCTTTGTCTTTGCTGAGAGCCGTCGGAGGGTCAGTTTAGAGCAAGCTCAGGAGCTAGCTGCCTTGGTGCCGCCTGCTGTCCGAAAGGTAGGAGTTTTCGTCTCTCCGAGCTTGATAGAGCTGCAGGAAGCTATTTCAGTGGCAAGTCTGGATTTGGTACAGATTCATGGCGATTTTGATGAAGAGCTCCTGACTCAGATTGGCCGACTGGTTATTCGAGCCTATCAGGTCAAGGGAGCGTTAAAAGATGTCTGCCAACAAGCGGACTATCTGCTTTTTGATGCACCACTTGCTGGTAGTGGTCAGACCTTTGACTGGCAAGTTTTTGACAAGAATCAAATCCATCAGCCTTTCTTTATCGCCGGTGGTTTGAATGCAGGGAATGTCCGAGAAGCTATTCAGCATTTTGCCCCTTACGCAGTTGATGTCTCAAGCGGGGTCGAAACTGACGGCCAGAAGGACTTAGAAAAGATAACAGAATTTATAGAAAGAGTGAAATATGGCATATAATCAACCCAATCAAGAAGGATTTTATGGTGAGTTTGGCGGGCGCTTTGTTCCCGAAACGCTGATGACAGCAGTTTTGGAACTGGACAAAGCCTACCGTGAGAGTAAAAAAGACCCAACCTTTCAGGCTGAGCTGGACGAGTTGCTGAAGCAGTATGTAGGACGGGAGAATCCTCTCTATTTTGCTAAAAATCTGACAGCCTATGCTGGCGGTGCTAAGATTTATCTGAAGCGGGAAGACCTCAACCATACCGGAGCTCATAAAATCAATAATGCCCTAGGTCAGGTCCTATTAGCCAAGCGAATGGGCAAGAAGAAAATCATTGCCGAGACTGGTGCGGGTCAGCATGGAGTGGCCACTGCCACAGCTGCAGCCCTTTTCAACATGGACTGTACTATCTACATGGGTGAAGAAGATGTCAAGCGCCAAGCCCTCAATGTCTTTCGGATGGAACTACTGGGAGCCAAGGTAGAGTCTGTGACTGATGGTTCTCGAGTCCTTAAGGATGCAGTCAATGCTGCCTTGCGAGCTTGGGTGGCGCAGGTCGATGACACTCACTATATTATGGGCTCAGCCTTGGGACCCCATCCTTTCCCAGAGATTGTCCGTGACTATCAGAGTATGATTGGGCGTGAGGCCAAGCGCCAGTTTGCTGAGCAAAATGCAGGTGCCTTACCCGATGCTTTAGTGGCCTGCGTTGGCGGTGGTTCCAATGCTATTGGGCTCTTTTATCCCTTTGTAGACGATAGCTCAGTTGCTATGTATGGAACAGAAGCAGCTGGGCGGGGCGTGGATACAGATGAACACGCTGCAACCTTAACTAAGGGCCGGCCGGGTGTTTTACACGGTGCTTTGATGGATGTCTTGCAGGATGAGCAAGGCCAGATTCTGGAAGCTTTCTCTATCTCTGCTGGACTGGACTATCCGGGCATCGGTCCTGAACATTCTCATTTTAATGCTATCAAACGTGCCACTTATGTCCCAGTCACAGATGAAGAAGCTTTGGAAGCCTTCCAGCTCCTGTCTCGTATCGAAGGGATTATCCCCGCTCTAGAGTCTAGCCACGCTATTGCTTACGCAGTTAAGCTGGCTAAGGAGTTGGGACCAGAAAAATCAATGATCGTCTGCCTATCCGGCCGTGGTGACAAGGATGTCGTTCAGGTAAAGGAACGCTTGGAAAGTGAAGCGGCTCAAAAAGGAGGTGACCATGACTAAAACACTCACTCAGCATTTAGAGGCCATCAAAAAATCAGGTAAGGGACTTTTCCTTCCTTATATCATGGCTGGTGATCACGAGAAAGGTTTATCCGGATTACCAGAAACTATCGCATTTTTGGAAAACTTGGGTGTGTCAGCCATTGAAATCGGTCTGCCATTTTCAGATCCTGTTGCAGATGGGCCAGTGATTGAAGAAGCCGGTCTGAGAAGCCTGGGTCACCATACTTCAACAAAGTCTTTAGTGGCAAGGTTGCAGAATTTGGACACTCAGCTGCCTCTCATTATCATGACTTACTTCAATCCTATTTTCCAGTACGGTCTCAAAGATTTTGTCAAGGATTTGGCTAGGACGCCGGTTAAGGGATTGATTATTCCGGATCTGCCCTACGAGCATAGGGACTTTATCCTGCCTCTGCTGGAAGATTCAGATATCGCTCTTGTTCCTTTAGTGAGCCTGACGACTGGCCTAGAACGTCAGCAGGAGTTGATTAAGGATGCAGAAGGTTTTATTTACGCTGTAGCCATCAACGGTGTGACAGGTAAGAGCAGCAGTTATCGCAATGATTTGGATCAACATTTGAGTAAACTCCATGATATTGCAGAGATTCCAGTACTGACGGGCTTTGGCGTTTCGACTTTAGAAGATGTTGACCGCTTCAATCAAGTCTCAGATGGAGTCATTGTCGGATCCAAGATTGTCAAAGCTCTTCATGAGAAGGACGCCAGTATAACAGCCTTTATTCAAGAAGCAGCAGCTTATAAGAAATAATCACCACCACACCAAACAAGAGACAGGGTACAAATGCTAGCCTGTCTTTTTTCTTTTTAAAGCAGAAACAGGCGAGACCAGAGAAGCTAGCGATTTGGATAAGAATGAGAATTTCTGTTAGGCTGAAAATAGCTGAGCAGGAAGCGAGAAATAGAAAGTCGCCAGCTCCAATACGAAGATTATAAAAGAAGGCTAGAAGTCCTAGGATCAAAAAGAAAATCATGAGCGAATTGATACCTGCTGTAGCCATCAGCAAGAACTGAAAAATTAGCCAGATTAGGAGAGGGTATTCTTGCTCTCTTTGATCGTAGATAGCTAAGGTCAAGCCCATCGTTAGCAGTAAGAGCTGGGCTAGCGAAAGATAACCTAAACTCCAGCTTAGAAAAAGCAAGCCCAGCACTAACTCAAAAGCAGCATACCAGACAGGAAGACGAATCTTGCAGAAACGGCAACGGAAGCCATTAAGCAACTGAGACAGGATAGGAATCAAATCCCATGCTCTGAGTATCTGCTTGCAGTTGTCACAGTGGCTACTTGGTGAGATGATGGACTGTTCTGGGAAGCGGTCAATAACTAAGCCTAGAAAGGAGGCTAGAACCGTTCCGACTAGAAAAAAGTATAGATGAATCATACTTGTTTATTCGTGATTTTGAGCAGAAAAATTTTGAAATTTTACAACTTTTCTAATAAAGTAAAATTTTGAGTTTTAAGGCTTGACTTTCTTAATTAGAAGCATTATAATTAAAACATAATCAATAAAGATTAGAATGATTACAAATAAAAAGAGAGGTATCATTATGACTCAAGTAAAACATGGCGCTGCAGCAGACGTAGCAACTTTCACTAACCAAAATTCTTTACCAAAAACAAAAGCAGTTCTTAACCAAGTGGTTTCAGATCTTTATACAGCTCGTATCGCTCTTCACCAAGTTCACTGGTATATGCGTGGTGCAGGCTTCATGGTATGGCATCCAAAAATGGACGAATACATGGATACAATTGATGGAACCTTGGATGAAGTCAGCGAACGCTTGATTACTCTGGGTGGCAAGCCTTATTCAACTCTGACAGAGTTTATCCAACACAGCAAAATTGAAGAAAAGGCTGGCGAATTCAGCAAGAATGTTGAAGAAAGCTTGGAGCGCGTGATTGAAATCTTCCGTTATCTGACAGATCTTTACCAAGAAGCTATGGATGTGACGGATGAAGAGGGCGACGATGTAACCAATGATATCTTCGTTGGCGCTAAGGCAGACCTTGAAAAGACTATCTGGATGTTGACAGCTGAGCTTGGCCAAGCACCAGGTTTGTAAAATGATGTTTAAGAGGCTGGGACAAAAGTCCTAGCCTCTCAATTGTCTTTGGCTTGTCGAGCAAGACGCAGTGGTTGAGTGGGCTCTACTACGCTGATTTCATCAGCTTTTACAGCCCTACTCAACTGTGCGGAGGTGGGACGACGAAATCGAATTCTAACGAATTACCGATTTCTGTCCCACTCTCTGTTTTTTCTTAAGGATTGTTTAAGCTTCTTCCCTTATACTAAGATTATCAAATGAAGACCTCCTAACTTTGTTTGATAGAACTCCTAAACTTTTCTTTTTCATAATAATCTCCTGAAAAGGCAGTCTCCGTGGCTGTCTTTTCTGTTTTGCCATCTTGAAAACTTTGCTAAAATCTGATAAAATATAGCTCATGAAAACACTCTATGATGTGCAGCAATTTCTTAAAAATTTCGGGATCATTATCTATATGGGCAAGCGTCTTTATGATATTGAAATGATGAAAATTGAGTTGGAGCGGATTTACGATGCCGACCTGATGGATAAGCTTGACTATCTGGAGGCTGAGGCTGTCCTGCGCAGAGAGCATCAAGCAGAGTTGAAGTATTTAGAAGATAAAGGGAGAAACTAGAATGGGAATTTGGATTTTATGGGCAATTTTGCTGGGAATGTTGGCTTGGATGGGCTTCAATTATTTCCGTATTCGTCGTGCAGCTAAGGTAGTAGATAATAGTGAGTTTGAAGCTTTGATTCGTCAGGGGCAATTGATTGACCTGCGTGATCCATCCGATTTCCATAGCAAGCATATCTTGGGTGCACGCAATATTCCGTCTCAACAGCTCAAGTCTAGTATCAATGCGCTTCGCAAAGACAAACCAGTTCTTCTTTATGAAAATAGCCGTGGCCAACGTGTGACCAATGCAGCAATCTACTTGAAGAAGCAAGGTTTTAATGATGTTTATATCCTGTCTTACGGTCTTGATTCTTGGACTGGCAAGGTTAAGACAAGCTGATTCTTTGTAGAAATATATACAAAGCTAACTACTTATAATTTAATTGGCCTTGTTTTAGATATTATCGGTCTGATTTTGGGCAATTCTCATTAAAAAGAAACTCGATTAGATTATAAAACAGAAAGAATTCTTAATATCGTCGGTATTGTCATTTCTGTTATCAACTGGATTGCAGGAATTCTTCTGACTATGAATGGATTTATGTAATAAATAATAAAAAGGCTTGAATAAGCCTTTTTGTTTTACCAGGTTTGTTCCAAATAGCCTCTGATAATCTCGAGTTCGGAAGGATTCAGCGGTCGATAACTGCCTTCTGTTAGATTGGGGTCCAGCTGAAAATCACCGAAATGAGTGCGTTTGAGATAGGTGACCTTGACACCAACTGCTAGAAACATTTTCTTGACCTGATGAAATTTCCCTTCAGAAATGGTAACTGAGGCGGTGGAGTGCTCGAAGCTAGTCGTGTGAATCTGGAGTTGGGCAGGCTTGCAACGAGTGCCATCCAGAAAAACAATGTCTTGCTGAAAAGCGATTGTGGCTTCTTGGTCAAGAGGGCCGTTGACTTCGACATAGTAGGTCTTTGCGATATGGTATTGTGGATGGAGGAGCTGAAAACCCAGTGGCCCATTATCTGTGATCAGAAGTAGACCCCGTGTGTCGCGATCCAAACGGCCGATGGCGTAAAGCTGGTCGTTAAAATCTTCTGGTGTAATTAGATCTAGGACAGTCAGCTTGTCTGCGTCAGAATTGGCAGTGACAGTACCGGCGGGCTTGTTCATCAGAAAATAATGGTGGGCTAGGTGGTTTAAAGGTTTACCAGCTAGGCTAATGGACTGGAGGCCACTATCAACATTTTGGCTGAGGGAGCGAGCTGCTTGACCGTCAATTACAATCTGCCTTAGTCGCAGTTTTTGTTTCATCTCTTTTCGGCTAATCTTAGCTAGGGCTAAGAATTTATCAAGGCGCATGAGTTTTCCTTTCAAAGGTTTAGAGCGATTCTTTTTTTCTTTTTATCATACACTTTCGGAAGTAAAATTGCAAAAATAGCTACAGTTTACGATTTGCCTATGAAAACATTTACACTTGGTTAGCCCGTGTTTTTTGGAAAAAACTGTGTTATAATTTTTAGTTGGAAATAAATAATAAGATTTAGAGGAAATCATGACAAAATTAAGAGAAGATATCCGTAACATTGCGATTATCGCCCACGTTGACCATGGGAAAACAACCCTCGTTGACGAATTATTGAAACAATCAGAAACGCTTGATGCACGTACTGAATTGGCAGAGCGTGCGATGGATTCAAACGATATCGAGAAAGAGCGCGGAATTACTATTCTTGCAAAAAATACAGCCGTTGCTTACAATGGAACTCGTATTAATATCATGGACACACCTGGGCACGCGGACTTCGGTGGAGAAGTTGAGCGGATCATGAAAATGGTTGACGGTGTTGTTTTGGTTGTGGATGCCTACGAAGGAACTATGCCACAAACTCGTTTCGTATTGAAAAAAGCCTTGGAACAAGACCTTGTCCCAATCGTGGTTGTCAACAAAATCGACAAACCATCAGCTCGTCCAGCAGAAGTAGTGGACGAAGTCTTGGAACTCTTCATCGAGCTTGGTGCAGACGATGACCAGCTTGATTTCCCAGTTGTTTATGCTTCAGCGATTAACGGAACTTCTTCATTGTCAGATGATCCTGCTGATCAAGAAAAAACAATGGCACCAATCTTCGATACCATCATCGACCATATCCCAGCTCCAGTAGACAACTCAGACGAGCCTTTGCAGTTCCAAGTGTCTCTTTTGGACTATAATGACTTCGTAGGTCGTATCGGTATCGGACGTGTCTTCCGTGGAACTGTTAAGGTGGGTGACCAAGTTACCCTCTCTAAACTAGATGGCACAACCAAGAACTTCCGTGTTACAAAACTCTTCGGTTTCTTTGGTTTGGAACGTCGTGAAATCCAAGAAGCAAAAGCTGGTGATTTGATTGCCGTTTCTGGTATGGAAGATATATTTGTCGGTGAAACCATTACACCGACAGACGCAGTAGAAGCTCTTCCAATCCTACACATCGATGAGCCAACGCTTCAAATGACTTTCTTGGTCAACAACTCACCATTTGCCGGTCGTGAAGGAAAATGGGTGACTTCTCGTAAGGTAGAAGAACGCTTGCAAGCAGAATTGCAAACAGACGTTTCTCTTCGTGTGGATCCGACTGATTCACCAGATAAGTGGACTGTTTCAGGACGTGGAGAATTGCACTTGTCTATCTTGATCGAAACCATGCGCCGTGAAGGCTATGAGCTGCAAGTGTCTCGTCCAGAAGTTATCATTAAAGAAATCGATGGTGTTAAATGTGAGCCATTTGAACGTGTTCAAATCGACACTCCAGAAGAATACCAAGGATCTGTTATCCAAAGCCTTTCTGAACGTAAGGGTGAAATGTTGGATATGATTTCAACTGGTAATGGTCAAACTCGTTTGGTCTTCCTTGTTCCAGCGCGTGGTTTGATCGGATACTCTACTGAGTTCTTATCTATGACTCGCGGTTACGGTATCATGAACCATACCTTTGATCAATACCTACCAGTGATTCCTGGTGAAATTGGTGGTCGCCATCGTGGTGCCCTTGTATCAATTGATGCTGGTAAGGCTACAACATACTCTATCATGTCTATTGAAGAACGCGGTACTATCTTTGTCAACCCAGGTACTGAGGTTTATGAAGGAATGATCATCGGTGAAAACTCTCGTGAAAACGACTTGACTGTTAATATCACCAAAGCTAAGCAGATGACTAACGTTCGTTCAGCTACCAAGGACCAAACAGCTGTTATCAAGACACCTCGTATCTTGACCCTGGAAGAGTCACTTGAGTTCTTGAACGACGATGAGTACATGGAAGTAACACCAGAGTCTATCCGTTTGCGTAAACAAATCTTGAACAAGCAAGAACGCGAGAAAGCTAATAAAAATAAGAAAAAACAAGCAGCAGAATAAATCATTTAGTTGACTGGTGGTAGAAAGGAGCAGCATGATTTACCTGATTATTGGAATATTGATCCTGCTTTTCTATGTATTTGCCATTCCAACTAGTATTAAGGGAACACTGAATGTCTTGACATTTGTACTCTTGCTGGTTGCCTTGATCATTTTGCTTGCTTTGGCAATTTTTCAAATTTTTAAATTGCCTGGAGAATTATTTGTGAGTATCTTTTTGATTATTATTACAGTGTGGGCCTTGATGGACATCGAGCGTCTAGTACCATCTCAGAAATCAAAAGAACTTTAAACTCATAAACTATAAGGAAGGAATTAGGATTCCAAAGTTCGTGTAGACTTTCGGTAGCCTAATTCCTTTTGTTTAACTAATGCGAGATCCTTCGATAGTGATTTTATCTGAGTAGAAACAAATACAGATACGGATATTTTTTCATTTGACGAGAGCCTAATTCTTTTGAATGCTGTTGACTATCAGTGAGTAGGTCAGGTTTGATAAGACACTGGCAATTAAATGTTTTGGATAGTCTTTGCTTGTATAAAAAGGTTTTTCAAAGATTTCAAAGAGAATAAAGTTTCTTCTTATTTATTAAAAGCTGTTAACAGCTTTTAATAAAAGCCTGATATGACTTTTTTATTTTCGCAAAAAAAGGTAAAATAGAAGGTAGTATGAATGAAGAGGTACATGATGAAGACTATTTCAAAATTTGCCAATAAGAAAGTCTTGGTGTTGGGTTTGGCCAAATCTGGGGAGTCAGCTGCTCGTCTTTTAGATAAACTGGGGGCGATTGTGACGGTCAATGATGGGAAACCCTTTGAGGAAAATCCAGCAGCCCAATCTTTGCTCGAAGAAGGAATTAAGGTCGTGACAGGTGGTCATCCTTTGGAACTGCTGGATGAAGATTTTGAGTGGATGGTAAAAAATCCAGGCATTCCTTACAATAATCCTATGGTCATAAGAGCTTTGGAAAAGAAGATTCCCGTTATTACCGAAGTGGAGCTGGCTTATCTGATTTCAGATGCGCCGATTATCGGGATTACTGGCTCAAATGGAAAAACCACCACCACGACCATGATTGCGGAAGTGCTAACAGCTGGTGGACAAAATGGTCTTTTATCAGGAAATATCGGATTTCCAGCTAGTCAAGTTGCCCAAGATGCTGGTGAAACAGATACTCTGATCATGGAACTTTCTTCTTTCCAACTAATGGGAATTGAAGCCTTCCATCCTGAAATAGCGGTGATTACCAATCTGATGCCGACACATCTTGACTATCACGGCTCTTTTGAAGATTATGTGGCAGCCAAGTGGAATATCCAAAAAAATATGACCGCTTCTGACTACATTGTGTTGAATTTTAATCAAGACTTGGCGAAAGAATTGGCTAAGAAAACGACAGCCCAGGTGATTCCTTTTTCAACCCAAGAACAGGTCGATGGAGCTTATCTGGACGGCGATGTGCTGACCTTCCGTGGGGAAGCCATTATGAAAGCTTCTGAACTAGGCGTGCCTGGTAGCCATAATGTAGAAAATGCTCTAGCAACCATTGCTGTCGCCAAACTGCGTGGGGTTGACAATCAAGTGATTAAAGAAACTCTGGCTCATTTTGGTGGTGTCAAGCATCGTCTCCAGTATGTGGGCGAAATCAATCAAGTCAAATTTTACAATGACAGTAAATCAACTAATATCTTAGCGACACAAAAAGCTTTGTCAGGCTTTGACAATAGCAAGGTCATTCTGATTGCTGGTGGTCTGGATCGTGGCAATGAATTTGATGAATTGGTACCAGATATCAAGGGCTTGAAAAAAATGGTGATTCTGGGAGAATCTGCTGCGCGTGTCAAGCGGGCTGCGGATCAGGCAGAAGTAAGCTATGTGGACGCTTCAGATGTCAGAGATGCTACTCGCAAGGCCTTTTCTGTGGCGGAGCCTGGGGATGTTGTCCTCCTCAGTCCAGCCAATGCCAGCTGGGATATGTATAAGAATTTTGAAGTACGGGGCGATGAGTTCCTTGCAGTATTTAAAGAATTAAAGGGATAAAATGAAAAAAATAGTATTTACAGGCGGAGGGACAGTTGGCCATGTGACCCTCAATCTTTTGCTGATGCCTAAATTTATCGAAGAGGGCTGGGAAGTTCATTATATCGGTGACCGCCATGGGATTGAGTACAAGGAAATTCAGAAATCAGGTCTACCTGTTGTTTTCCATTCGATTGCAACTGGCAAGCTTCGTCGCTATTTTTCTTGGCAGAATCTCTGGGATGTTTTTAAAGTGACGGGTGGCATTCTCCAGTCGCTGGGGATTATGTTAAAAGTCCGTCCCAAAGCCCTATTTTCAAAAGGAGGCTTTGTGTCTGTTCCGCCAGTGATTGCGGCGAAGGTGATGGGCGTTCCAGTCTTCATTCATGAGTCTGATTTGTCGCTTGGTTTGGCTAATAAAATTGGTTATAAATGCGCGACAAAGATGTTCACGACTTTTGAGCAAGCTGAAGGACTGAGCAAGGCTGAACATGTTGGAGCGGTGACCAAGATTGCGGCCCTCCCTCAAACAGAACCAGCTGAGATTGAGAAAATTAAGGCCCATTTCACAGAAGGAAAACCTACCTTGCTCTTTGTCGGTGGTTCAGGAGGCGCGAAAGTTTTCAATGATTTTATTACAAAAAATAAGGATCGCTTGATTGAAAAATATAATATTATCAATCTGACGGGCGATGCTAGCTTGGATGAACTTTCCTACCGTATCTATCGGGTATCCTATGTGACAGATCTGTATCAGCCGTTGATGGCTATGGCAGATGTCGTCGTGACACGAGGTGGTTCCAATACCATCTTTGAATTACTGGCTATGAAGAAGTTGCAAGTGATTGTACCTTTAGGGCTGGGGGCAAGTCGAGGAGATCAGATTGAAAATGCCAATTACTTTTTGGAAAAAGGCTATGCGCTTAAAATCAATGAAGAAAACTTGAATCGGGTCAATCTCCAAGTAGCAGTGGATGATTTACTAAGAGAAAAGGATGCTTATTATCAACGAATGGAAAAAGCACCTGAACTAACATCAGTATATGATTTTTATGAAATTTTGAAGCAAGATATTGACAAAGGGAAAAAATGAAAAAAAGCAAGGAAGATAAGCAAGAAACTGCTCAACTTTTTCTTTCTGAATGGCAAGTCAGAAACAAAGAGTATCTTGAGAAAAAAGCTCAAGAAAAGGCAAAAAAGCAAGCTGAGTTAGAGAAAAAAAGAGCTGAACTAGAGCAGAAAAAAGAAGAAATGAAGGCGGAACTGGAAAATCAGGAGCCTTCTAACGAAGAAGATACAGTCTCCGAAGAAATTGACACAGACTCTCCTACAAATGAAGAAGAAACTGAAGTGCAAGATTCTGAATCTGAAGTTGAGGAGCAGGATGAAGCCGAGGTTCAGGATCAAGAGCAAGATGAAGAAGAAATAGAGCAGGTTGAGCTTCTAAAAGTTCCAATTGAGAAAATTCACTGGTATCGAGCTTTGCCAGTTTTAGTGACAAGCTCCCTAGTTTTTTTAGCTTCCCTTTATTTCCTCACACCGCTTGCAACTATGAAGACCATTGAATTTACAGGAAACAAGGTTGTGAGTCAGGAGGAGCTAAGAAGCAGTAGCAAAATCGATCAGCGCGATTACACTGTCACTGTTTACAAAAATCGCCATCATTATGAGCAAAATCTGAAAGCTTCTAGCCCATGGATTGAAAATGTAGAGATGACCTATCAATTTCCGCTGACTTTCAAAATCGATGTTCAGGAATATGGCATTTTAGGTTATTTGCAGAAAGATTCTAAGTATTATCCTATTTTAACAAGTGGAGAATACGTAAAAAAAGAGGTCGGGGCTGATGCTTTGCCCGAAGAGCGGATGGATGTGACCTTCTCGGATGCAGGCTTGATCAAGGAGTTTGTTCAACAACTGAAGAATGTTCCTGATTCAGTCAAAAAGAGCATTAGAAAAGTTGATTTAACTCCTAGCAAGGTGACAGAAGATTTAGTGAGCATCACCATGTCTGATGAGCACCAAATTTTGGTTCCAATTTCTCACATTGCTAAGAAACTTCCCTACTATGAAGGAATTCATCCTCAGTTGGAAGTGCCAAGCGTGGTCGATATGGAGGCTGGTATTTTTAGCTATGCGCAAGGAACAGAAAATGAAGTTATCCATGAAGCTAGTAACGATGCGCAAGATACAGAATCTTCAACTCAACATGCAGAGCAATCTACCGAGCATTCTGCTCAATCTCAGGCAGAAAAGCCAGAGATTTCTGAAAATAACTAATTATTATAGATAAAAAACTGCGCCAATTTCGTATTTTTATGATATAATAAAGTTTGGATAACCCTATTTTCTAGAGTTATTTGTATTAGAATGGAAACGTGGAAGACAGAGAGGACTGATGTAATGGCTAGAGATGGCTTTTTTACTGGATTAGATATAGGAAGTAGCACAATTAAAGTGTTGGTGGCAGAGCACATCAATGGTGAAATGAATGTTATCGGAGTCAGCAATGCAAAGAGTGCTGGCGTTAAAGATGGGATTATTGTCGATATTGAAGCAGCAGCAGCGGCTATTAAGTCAGCAATTTCTCAAGCAGAAGAAAAAGCGGGGATTTCGATTGGCTTAGTGAACGTTGGCTTGCCTGCAAATCTACTGCAAATTGAGCCGACTCAAGGTATGATTCCTGTGATTAGTGACTCTAAAGAAATTACCGATGAAGATGTTGAGAGTGTCGTAAGATCTGCCTTGACCAAGAGCATGACTCCTGACCGTGAAGTGATTACCTTCATTCCAGAAGAGTTTGTTGTTGATGGCTTCCAAGGTATCCGTGACCCTCGTGGCATGATGGGAATTCGCTTAGAAATGCGTGGCCTGCTCTACACTGGTCCTCGTACAATCTTGCACAATCTCCGTAAAACAGTGGAGCGTGCAGGAGTTAAATTGGAAAATATTATCATTTCTCCATTAGCGATGACAAAATCCATCTTGAACGAAGGGGAGCGGGAGTTTGGTGCGACAGTCATTGATATGGGTGGCGGACAAACTACAGTTGCTTCTGTAAAAAATCAAGAATTACAATTTACCAATATCTACCAAGAAGGTGGCGATTATGTTACCAAAGACATTTCAAAAGTCTTGAAAACCTCTCAGAAATTGGCAGAAAGTTTGAAATTTAACTATGGTGTAGCTTATGTACCATTTGCAGGCACTGAATCTTTCCCAGTTGAAGTCATCGGGGAAGTTAATCCAGTTGAAATAACAGAAACCTATCTAGCTGAAATCATCTCTGCTCGTATCAAACATGTTTTTGAACAAATCAAGCAAGATTTAGATAGAAGACACGTGTTAGATCTTCCTGGTGGTATCGTCATCGTAGGTGGTGGAGCGATCTTACCTGGCGTTGTAGAATTAGCTCAGGAAGTATTTGGCGTTCATGCCAAATTGTATGTGCCAAATCAAATCGGTATCCGTAATCCAGCTTTTGCCCACGTGATTAGTCTTTCAGAGTATGCTGGCAATCTGACCGAAGTGGATCGAATTGCACAAGCTGCTGTTCATGGAGACGAGCAGTTGCGTCATCAAGCAACTAGCTTTGAACGTCCAAGTCATAGAGTACCTCGCTTTGATCATCAGCCGGTTGAACCAGTTCAACCAGTTCAAGAGGTGGAACCAGAAATTGCACCGCTTAGAAATGAAGAACCACAAGAGGAACCAAAAGCTAGTCTTACAGATAAGATGCGCAATTTAATTGGTAATATGTTTGAGTAAGGAGAATAAATAGATTATGACATTTTCATTTGATGCGGCTGCTGCACAAGGCGCAGTCATTAAAGTAATTGGTGTCGGCGGTGGCGGTGGAAACGCTATTAACCGAATGATCGATGAAGGTCTAGCTGGCGTAGAATTTATCGCAGCAAATACAGATGTGCAAGCACTTAGCAGTGCAAAAGCAGAAACAGTTATCCAGCTTGGTCCTAAGTTGACTCGTGGTCTGGGTGCCGGAGGTCAACCTGAGGTTGGTCGAAAAGCAGCTGAAGAAAGCGAAGAAGTTTTGACAGAAGCCCTTCAAGGAGCAGACATGGTCTTTATCACTGCTGGTATGGGTGGTGGCTCTGGTACAGGTGCTGCACCAGTTATTGCCCGCATCGCTAAATCAGTAGGCGCCCTAACTGTAGCAGTTGTAACCCGTCCATTTGGTTTTGAAGGTGCTAAACGTGGCAACTTTGCTATCGAAGGAATCAATGAGTTGCGTGAACATGTAGATACTCTTTTGATCATTTCAAACAACAACCTTTTGGAAATTGTTGACAAGAAAACTCCGCTTCTTGAAGCCTTGAGTGAAGCTGATAACGTATTGCGCCAAGGGGTTCAGGGTATTACTGACTTGATTACTAGTCCTGGCTTGATCAACCTTGACTTTGCAGACGTGAAGACTGTTATGGAAAACAAAGGTAATGCTTTGATGGGTATCGGTATCGGAAGCGGTGAAGAACGTGTTATCGAAGCAGCTCGCAAAGCTATCTACTCTCCACTTCTTGAGACAACTATTGACGGTGCAGAAGACGTGATCGTCAACGTTACTGGTGGCCTAGACATGACCTTGATTGAAGCAGAAGAAGCTTCTGAAATCGTTAATCAGGCAGCTGGTCATGGTGTTAACATCTGGCTCGGTACTTCTATTGATGAGTCTATGAAGGATGAAATCCGTGTAACTGTTGTTGCAACAGGTGTTAAAGAGGATAAGGTTGATAAGGTAAGTGGATTGCAAGGTGTTAAACCTGCGAGCCGAGTTGAGCAAGTACGTTCAGCACAATCATCTGCTCATTATGATCGAAACTTTGATATGGCAGAAACAAGAGAAATGCCAGCTCCTTCTCATCGCTCAACTGTAGAAACTTCTAGAGCTTCAGCTTTTGGAGACTGGGATTTACGCCGTGAATCAATCGTTCGTCAAGCAGAACCTGTGCCTTCTAGCCGTGTAGAGCGCTTTACAGATATTAAGGAAGAAGATGACGAACTTGAAACACCGCCATTCTTTAGAAATCGCTAATTAAATGGATTTTCAAGCAAATAAAGATTTAATTTTTCAAAATGTTGCTCAAATAGTTGAAAAAGAAAATCGATTGAAGGACTCCGTAAACATCATTGCGGTTACCAAGTATGTTGACTGTGAGACAGCGAAAAAACTCGTGGATACAGGAATCAAACATATTGGAGAAAATCGAGTAGATAAGTTTCTTGAAAAATATCATGCCTTAAAGGAAGAGAATCTTACTTGGCATTTAATTGGTAGTTTGCAGAGAAGAAAAGTGAAAGATGTGATCAACTATGTTGATTATTTCCATGCTTTAGACTCTGTCAAATTGGCTCAAGAAATCAACAAGCGAGCAGATCATGTGATTAATTGTTTCTTGCAAGTCAATATTTCAAAAGAAGAAAGCAAGCACGGTTTTTTAGTTGAAGAACTAGATAGTGTTTTACCAGAGCTTGCAGCCTTAGAAAATATTTGCATTGTTGGCCTGATGACCATGGCTCCACTCGAAGCTGATCATCAAGAGCTGAATCAGATTTTTTCAGAGGCACATCAACTTCAACAAAACTTACAAAGCAAACAGTTAAAAAACATGCCCTTTTCTGATTTGAGTATGGGAATGAGCCGTGACTATCCCGAAGCGATTACCAACGGCTCAACCTATGTCAGAATCGGAACAGCATTTTTTAAATAGGAAAGAACTATGTCATTTAAAGATAAATTTGATAAATTTATAGAATACTTTACAGAAGATGGAGAAAAGTCTGACTTACCAGTACAGCCTTTAGATGAATCTGATTCTGTTTTGAAGCCTGCAGAGATTGAGCCAGTTCCGGCTGCATCAGCAAAGGAAAGCGCACGTACTCGTGTAGCTTCTTCACAAGTCCAACAAAAGCCTGCAACGGAAAATATTACTAGATTGCATGCTCGCCAACAAGAACTCGCTCAGCATCGAGTGAAATCTAGTGAGAAGGTTACGATTGATGTTCGCTATCCGAAAAAATATGAGGAAGCAACAGAGGTTGTTGATTTACTTGTGGCGAATGAGAGTATCTTGATTGACTTCCAATATATGACAGAAGTACAAGCAAGACGTTGTTTGGATTATCTTGATGGGGCCCGCTATGTTTTGGCTGGAAACTTGAGAAAAGTTGCTAGTACTATGTATTTGCTTACTCCAATCAACGTTGTTGTCAATGTAGAAGATATTCGCCTTCCAAACGATGTGGATCTGAGTGAATACGATTTTGATATGAAACGCAGCAGATAATTAATGATTTATTTTATTTTAAAATTAGTTTCTAATCTAATTGATCTTTACTCTCTTCTCGTCTTCATCTATGCACTCTTGTCTTGGTTCCCTGGAGCTTACCAAACAGCCCTAGGAAGGCTTGTCGGTTCTCTGGTTGAACCATTTTTGCGTTTATTCCGCAGGTTACCTTTGCAGTTTGGTAGATTAGACTTTACTGTTCTGGTGGCACTTTTTGCCTTGAGAGTGCTTGATACCTTATTTCTACATATTCTTGCTTCCTTGTTATTGCTATGGTAAACAATATCTATCAGCATTTTTCTCAGGATGATCAAGAGTTTCTGGATAAAAGCATGGAATTGCTTCAAAGAGTAGAAAATCAATATAGCTATGAGACGACAGCTTTTTTGAATCCTCATCAGGTCAATATTCTCAAAAATTTGAGTAAGCAATATGATGTGCAAGTATTTGCTAGTTCAGATTATCTTCCAAGTGAGTTTGCTAAAGTGTTGATTGCACCTAGCTATTATCAATTAGAACTCGAAGATTTTGATGTGGTCTTGCTAGAGATTACCTATGCAAGTAAGTTCTACAAGGTAACTCATTCACAAATTATGGGAACGCTTTTGCATCAGCTAGGGATTGAGAGGCGGACGTTTGGCGATATTATCGTCGTGGATGACCGTGCACAAGTATTTGTGGATAGAAGATTAGAAGAATATTTCATTACGAATGTTTCTAAAATAGCTAAAGTTCCAGTTCGGCTAAGAAGAGTTGATTTCAGAGAGCAGTTACAAGAGTCACCGGTGACTAAAACAACAGATGTTTTGGTATCTAGTCTCAGATTGGATAAACTGGTAGCGACAGTCTTTAAATTATCGCGTAGCCAAGCTGTGGAACTAATCATGGGGAAACAGGTGAAGCAAAACTACAGAACCATTGATAACCCTAGTCAACAGATTGCTTTAGGTGAATTGATTAGCGTTAGGAAATATGGACGATTTAAGGTTTTAACAGAAAATGGTTTTTCCAAAAACGGGAAACATAAACTAACAGTTGAATTATTACCTAGCAAATAAGGAGGAAATATGGCACTAACATCACTAGAGATTAGAGATAAAGCTTTTTCGACCAGATTTAGAGGGTACGATATTGATGAAGTTGAAGAATTTCTTGATATCATTGTCGGTGATTATGAAGAATTAATCCGTGAAAATCATGAGAAAGAAGCAAAAATCCGTAATCTTGAAGAGCGTCTAATTTATTTTGATGAAATGAAAGATTCGCTTAGTCAGTCCGTTTTGATTGCACAAGACACAGCAGAGCGGGTCAAGCAAGCAGCACAAGAACGTTCCGGAAATATTGTGCAGCAAGCAGAGCAAGATGCGCAACGCTTATTAGATAGAGCCAAGTATAAGGCTAATGATATTCTTCGTCAGGCAACAGACAATGCCAAGAGAGTGGCTGTTGAGACAGAAGAATTGAAAAATAAAACGCGTGTCTTCCATCAACGTCTCAAATCAACAATTGAAAGTCAGCTAAGTATTGTTGACTCTCCAGATTGGGAAGATATCCTTCGCCCGACTGCTACCTATCTTCAAACCAGTGATGAAGTCTTTAAAATGGTAGTTGAAGAAGCACTTGGAGAAAAAGTTGAGCTAGAGGAAGAAGTGGATGTTACGCGCCAATTCTCACCTGAAGAATTAGCTGAATTGCAAGAACGAATTGAGCAAGCAAATCGAGATTTGGCAGAAACACAGACTCTTCAGACTATAGATGAAGAGCTGATCCAAGCACAACAGAAAGAAATTTTAGAATCTGGAGAACTTTCAGATTTGGATGAAGATTCTAAAGTTCAAGTGGATCTTTTATAAGTGCAGAAACACAAGGAAAGCAAAATATTTTCAGCGAGCAGGTGGTGGTGAAAGACCTGTAATCCCTTTTGTTTGACTTATCATTCTGCTTCATCGTTTCTGAATCGAGTAGGAAACGACGTCCGCCTACGTTACGGGCTAAGAGGGACAGGTTTTTTCCTGTCTAAACAAAGGTGGTACCACGAATTTTCGTCCTTTCGGAGAAGTTTGTGGTTTTTTATTTTGAAAATTATGATGGAATAAGGAGACTAAATGAAACTCAAAGAAACCCTGAATCTTGGGAAAACTGCATTTCCAATGCGTGCTGGCTTGCCAAATAAAGAACCAATATGGCAAAAAGAATGGGAAGAAGCAAAACTTTACCAACGCCGTCAAGAATTGAACCAAGGCAAACCTCATTTTGTCTTGCATGATGGCCCTCCCTATGCCAACGGAAATATCCACGTTGGACACGCTATGAACAAGATTTCTAAAGATATTATTGTTCGTTCAAAATCGATGTCAGGATTTTATGCGCCTTACATCCCAGGCTGGGATACACATGGTCTGCCAATCGAGCAAGTATTGGCAAAACAAGGTGTCAAACGTAAAGAAATGGACTTGGTTGAGTACTTGAAACTTTGCCGTGAGTATGCTCTTTCTCAAGTAGATAAACAACGAGAAGACTTTAAACGTTTGGGGGTTTCTGGTGACTGGGAAAATCCTTATGTGACCTTGACTCCAGACTATGAAGCGGCTCAAATCCGTGTCTTTGGTGAAATGGCTAAGAAAGGCTATATTTACCGTGGGGCCAAGCCAGTTTACTGGTCATGGTCTTCTGAGTCAGCCCTGGCTGAAGCGGAAATTGAATACCATGACTTGCTTTCAACTTCCCTTTACTATGCTAATCCAGTTAAAGACGGGAAAGGTGTTCTAGATACAGATACTTATATCGTCGTATGGACCACTACGCCATTTACCATCACAGCTTCTCGTGGTTTGACAGTTGGAGCGGATATTGATTACGTAGTCGTACAACCTGCTGGCGAAGCTCGTAAGTTTGTGGTTGCTTCAGAATTGTTGGATAGCTTGTCTGAGAAATTTGGCTGGGCTGATGTACAAGTTTTGGCAACTTACCGTGGTCAAGAATTGAACCACATTGTGACAGCTCACCCATGGGATACGGCTGTAGATGAGCTGGTGATCCTTGGTGACCATGTTACGACAGACTCTGGTACAGGTATCGTCCATACAGCTCCAGGTTTTGGTGAGGACGACTACCATGTCGGTGTTGCCAATGGTCTTGAAGTTGCTGTAACAGTTAACGAACGCGGGATTATGATGGCCAATGCAGGTGCTGAGTTCGAAGGTCAATTCTATGATAAGGTTGTGCCAACTGTTATTGAAAAACTTGGAAATCTTCTCCTTGCTCAAGAAGAAATCTCTCACTCCTACCCATTTGACTGGCGTACCAAGAAGCCAATCATCTGGCGTGCAGTGCCACAATGGTTTGCCTCTGTATCTAAATTCCGCCAAGAAATCTTGGATGAAATTGAAAAAGTGAAGTTCCACTCAGAATGGGGTAAAGTCCGTCTTTACAACATGATTCGTGACCGTGGCGACTGGGTTATCTCTCGTCAACGTGCTTGGGGAGTTCCCCTTCCTATCTTCTACGCAGAAGACGGAACACCAATCATGACAGCTGAAACCATCGAACACGTGGCTCAACTCTTTGAAGAGCATGGCTCTATTGTCTGGTGGGAACGTGATGCTAAAGACCTCTTGCCAGAAGGATTTACGCATCCAGGTTCACCAAATGGCGAGTTCAAGAAAGAAACGGACATCATGGACGTTTGGTTCGACTCAGGTTCATCATGGAATGGAGTAGTGGTTAACCGTCCAGAGCTTAAATACCCAGCTGATCTTTACCTAGAAGGTTCTGATCAATACCGTGGTTGGTTCAACTCATCCCTCATCACATCTGTTGCCAATCATGGCGTAGCGCCATACAAACAAATCTTATCACAAGGATTTGCTCTTGATGGTAAAGGTGAGAAGATGTCTAAATCTCTTGGAAATACGATTGCCCCAAGCGATGTTGAAAAACAATTCGGTGCGGAAATCTTGCGTCTCTGGGTAACAAGTGTTGACTCAAGCAACGACGTGCGTATCTCTATGGATATCTTGAGCCAAGTCTCTGAAACTTACCGCAAGATCCGTAACACTCTTCGTTTCTTGATTGCTAATACATCAGACTTTAACCCAGCGCAGGACGCAGTAGCTTACGATGAGCTTCGTTCAGTTGATAAGTACATGACTATTCGCTTTAACCAGCTTGTTAAGACCATTTGTGATGCCTATGCTGATTTTGAATTTTTGACAATCTACAAGGCCTTGGTGAACTTTATCAACGTTGACTTGTCAGCCTTCTACCTTGACTTTGCTAAAGACGTTGTTTACATCGAAGGTGCCAAATCACTCGAACGTCGCCAAATGCAGACAGTCTTCTATGACATTCTTGTCAAAATCACGAAACTCTTGACACCAATCCTTCCTCACACAGCGGAAGAAATCTGGTCTTATCTAGAGCATGAAGCAGAAGACTTTGTTCAGTTGTCAGAATTGCCAGAAGCTCAAACATTTGCTAACCAAGAAGAAATCTTGGATACTTGGGCAGCCTTTATGGACTTCCGTGGACAAGCTCAAAAAGCCTTGGAAGAAGCGCGTAATGCCAAAGTGATCGGTAAATCACTCGAAGCGCACTTGACAGTTTATCCAAATGAAGTGGTGAAAACTCTTCTTGGAGCAGTGGATAGCAATGTAGCTCAACTTTTGATCGTGTCAGAATTAACCATCGCAGAAGGAGCAGCTCCAGAAGGCGCAGTTAGCTTTGAGGATGTTGCCTTTACAGTTGAACGCGCTGCAGGTGAAGTATGTGACCGTTGCCGTCGTATCGATCCAACTACTGCTGAACGCAGCTACCATGCAGTTATCTGTGACCACTGTGCAAGCATTGTAGAAGAAAACTTTGCGGATGCAGTCGCAGAAGGCTTTGAAGAAAAATAATCCAGTCTAATAGACTAGGTTTGACTGATAGCTAGAAGAAGTTCCGTCTCAACTGAGGCGGGCTTTTTTACTTGAGAACGAAGGAATTCAGCTTCCTTGTGAAAGCTGAAAAAATAAGTTTAAACTCTTGACAGGCTAGTATAAGTTATTTATGATAGTAATAAAGATTATAAGGAATGAGGAAAGATAATGACCCATCCAGTTTTTGGAGTTCACGAGGAAAATGTCGAGTATGTGACACGCTATGGAGTTTATGCAGTAATTCCGGATGAAAAGAAAGAAAATATTATTTTAGTACAAGCCCCTAATGGCGCTTGGTTTCTTCCCGGAGGACAAATGGAAGAAGGAGAAGATCAGCTGGCTACTCTCGAGCGGGAATTGCTGGAAGAGCTTGGTTTTAGCATCCAAGTAGGAGATTACTTTGGTCAAGCGGACGAATATTTTTATTCTCGCCACCGGGACACGCATTTTTATAATCCTGCCTATATTTACGAAGCCCTTTCTTATCAAGAAGTAGAAAACCCACTGGAAGACTTCAATAATCTGGCATGGTTTCCTGTCGAGCTTGCCATTGAAAAATTGAAACGTGGCAGCCATAAATGGGGAGTTGAGCAGTGGAAGCGTAAATATCAGAATAACTAGCCTGCTATATTTAAAATGATATAAATTACAGGCAATCATTCACAATTCCTGAAAAACGTGTTATAATAATAGCGACGATTTAAGGTAGGAGGCAAATGAATGAAGCTTATAAATACGACGAATACCCATGCAGAACTAGTAAAAAATCAGTTGGAAAGTACGGATGCAACGCTGGTAGAGGTTTACTCTGCTGGAAATAGCGATGTTATTTTCACAGAAGCACCCACCCATTATGAAATTCTCATTTCAAATAAGCATCGCGCAATCAGAGAGCAAGAAATTGAAAAAATTAGAGAATTCTTTTTGAAGCGAAAAATTGACCAAAAGAATATTGATTCCTCTGCCATTCGGACAATCTATACCAATAGTTTGATTGAGATTTCAATCCCGATTAAAGGATAATAACCCGTTTACAGGTTCAAACATTTTTACATTCTCAATTGTATTCCTTGCTTCCTGATGGAGCTAATAGCAAAAATCACTTGAAAAATTCCGCTTTTCAGCTGTTGCTTTCAGGTGATTTTTTTATGTTTGATAAAGGATGATTTTGATGTCAGTCATGCTAAAAATTCCTTTTCAGCAAGGGTGATCTGTTAGTGTCGTTCAAACTAAAGAGAAAGACGATCACCAATCTTAAATTGCTTACCTTTCCTAACTGAATAATGTTTCCGTTTTTATTCTTTCTTTTATGAAATTACCTTTATTTTATGATAAATTATGGTAAAATAACTTGGAGGAGAGTAAAGATGTTTCATAAAAGTAAATTAATGTTTTGGACCAGTGAAGTTTTGCTGCTGACGATTATCTTTTTCATCTGGCGCCAGATGGGAGATATGATTACGCCGGTGGTGAGCGTTATCAATACGATTTTAATTCCCTTTGTTATGGGAGGATTTCTCTACTATATCACAAATCCTCTGGTGACACTGCTCGAAAAAAAGTTGAAAATCAATCGAATTTTCGGGATTTTAATCACTCTTTTTCTGCTCTTTGGTCTAGTGACGGTCGGAGTAATCTACCTTTTGCCAATTTTGATTAACCAGCTGTCCAGCTTGATTAATTCAACGCAAAATCTCTATTGGGAAATCCAGAGTTTTGTCAATCAATTATCCAAAAATCCCCTCTTTAAGAGTTTAAATATTCAGTCTACTATCCAGCAACTCAATCTGTCCTATGTAGATATTCTGCAAAATATTTTAAATAGTGTTACCAATAGTCTGGGTAGTGTAGTGTCTGCTGTCATCAATACCCTCATGATTCTCATCATGACCCCGATTTTTTTGGTCTACTTCCTGATGGATGGACACAAGCTTTTGCCTATGCTGGAGCGGACTGTTCTCAAGCGCGATAAGCTAAATATATCTAGTCTCTTGACCAATCTCAATGCGACGGTTGCCCGTTATATCAGTGGTATTTCGATTGATGCCTTGCTGATTGGAACCTTAGCATATATTGGTTACAGTGTCATTGGACTCAAGTATGCCTTGGTCTTTGCGATTTTTTCAGCTCTGGCCAACTTAATTCCTTATGTGGGGCCTAGTATCGGCTTGATTCCCATGCTAATCACCTACTTTTTTACCGATCCTCATAAAATGTTGGTGGCTTTGATCT
The DNA here is from genome assembly GCF_008369405.1 of Streptococcus cristatus. GTDB lineage: Bacteria > Bacillota > Bacilli > Lactobacillales > Streptococcaceae > Streptococcus > Streptococcus cristatus_G. The sequence goes on along the minus strand of NZ_VSJJ01000009.1, from coordinate 2,252 downwards.
ATATGTTGATTATCCAGCAGATTGATGGAAATATCCTTTATCCTCGTATTGTTGGGAGCGTTATGAAGGTGCACCCTATTACGATTATGGTTCTCTTGCTTCTTTCAAGTAATATCTATGGTATTATGGGCATGATTGTAGCAATTCCGACCTACTCTATCCTCAAGGAAATCGTGAAATTCCTTGCCAACCTTTATGACAATCACAAGGAAGCTCAGCAACAAAAGAAAAATGAAGAATTTGGTATTATAAAAAAATAGGAGAGTGGAACAGAAATCGGTAATTCGTTAGAATTCGATTTCGTCGTCCCACCTCCGCACAGTTGAGTAGAGCTGTAAAAGCTGATAAAATCAGCGTAGTAGAGTCCACTCAGCCACTGCGTCTTACTCGACAATCCAAAGACAATTGAGAGGCTAGGACTTTTGTCCCAGACTCTTTTTTACTGCATTTTTTAGCGTGCATAATTGAATATTTATGCTAAAATAATAGTAATAGCATAAAGGAGGTATCGTTATGGTAACACGTCGTAAATTTTCTCCGCAAGAAATAAGAAAAGATTCTTCTTATTTTTCGCCCTTGAAGACCATTGTAGAGACAGCCTTTTATGAGAATCAGGTGCAGGCAATCAAGACAGTAGAAGAAGCCTATCAACTGGCTTCTGTAGCTGCTGGAACGGTTGTGCTGGACATGCCGGTGATTCATACTAAGGAGCTGGGGCTTCCTTCCTATGCCCGCGTTTTATTGACTAATTCGGGGGCGGTTGTCGGCCGAACTGCCAAGGCTAGACGGATTTATGGAAGAAATCGTCAGGAAGACGAGCACTTGCTGTTTCTAGTTCGTAGTGCTGTTTACCAAGCACATCAGAGGACCTTTTATAAGGCAGATGCAGTTGTAGGGCTGGATGAGGACTTCATGGTTTGCGCCCACCTGATGGTGCCTCAGGAAGAAATCAATAATCTTTATTCTTGGCTCTTGAATTTCCAGATTTTGGATGAGGAATTTAAGAACCGCCTACGAGCTTCTAAAAAGTACGAAGAGAATGATATCTTTGTCTTTTTTGATCCCAAGTGGAAGCATCCAGACTATCCAGAAGGTTTGGTTTATTTTGATACCAATCATAATTGCGCCGTTATTCTGGGCTTGAACTATTTCGGGGAGCTGAAAAAGGCAACCTTGACTTTGGCGTGGGGAACAGCTGCCAGAAATGGCTATGTTGCCTGCCACGGAGGTCTGAAAATTTTCAAGCAAAATACGGACAAAGAGGACTATGTTGCATCTTTCTTTGGACTGTCGGGTTCAGGAAAATCCACATTGACGCATGCAAAACATGACCATAAATATGATATCAAGGTTCTCCATGATGATGCCTTTATCATCTCGGTCAAGGATGGCTCCTCTATTGCCCTCGAACCGTCTTATTTTGACAAGACCAATGATTATCCTACAGGCCATAGTGAGCAGGATTTCTTTGTCACCGTGCAGAATTGTGGAGTGACGCTGGATGAAAATGGGCGGAAAAAGCTAGTAACAGAGGACATCCGTAACGGGAATGGACGGACTGTCAAATCGCGTTTTGCGACTCCAAATCGCGTAGACCGGATTGATGAGCCCATCAACGCTATCTTCTGGATTATGAAGGATGATTCTCTCCCACCTCTGGTTAAGATCAATGATCCGCTGATGGCCTCCACAATGGGCTGCACACTGATGACCAAGCGCTCCAATGCTGAGAATGTCACTGGCTTGAACGAAGACTTGGTTATTGAGCCTTATGCCAATCCTTTCCGAGTCTATCCATTGGTGGAAGATTATCGGAAATTCCGTCATTTATTTGAGTCAGGGGTCGCTTGCTATATTATCAATACTAGTTTTTATATGGGTAAAGGCATCTCAAAGGAAGTGTCTTTAGATATTATCGAGCAGATTGTAGACGGTAAGGCTAAATTTAAGCCTTTTGGTCCTTTGGAAGGTTTTGAATACTTGGATTATAAGGGTTATGCTGTTCCAAGCTTTGACGACAAGTACAGACAGCTCATTCGTGAAAGAATGCAGGTTCGCTTAAACTTCCTGCTGGCCTTCAATCAGAAATATCCCAAGACAGCCCTGCCTGTCGGAGCTATTTCTCGGCTAGAAAAAGTCTTGCAGGATTTGGAGAATTAAGATGCAAAACGCTTTCCAATAAATTGTACCTTTGTCAATGATGTGAGACCTAAAATGTTATTTTGAAGCAATCCATTTGTTAAGCTTTACTA
>NZ_VSJJ01000008.1 GCF_008369405.1 Streptococcus cristatus | reverse complement strand
GTAATAATGACAAGAAGGGAGATGCGCTCGATTAAATGGGGGAGATTTACCTGGTAATGCTTATCTTTATTAAGCAAGATACTTGGCATAATAAAGATAAACAGAATACTAGCAAAGAAGATATAGACTCTAACGTAAATAGGAAGAAGAGCTGCTAGATAGACTCCTAAACTTCCTAGACCTGTTATCCATAGAAAATCTTTGATACTTTCCCGTTCAACATCATCGGTTGATTTTCTAAAAAATTCAACCAAATATTGAAAAAATAAGGTAAGGGTTAATGTACCAATAGCCCAACAGAGATAATGAAAATATTGTTGTCAATCAGGTCCAATCATATTGGCTATAAAGAGTAAAAGTCCCATTTTGATAAACATGATTACCATGTTAAATAAAGAGTTCTTTCCATAGCGATTGGTATAATCGGTTTGAATCATCCAGGAATCGATGAGAACCAAAATAGCAATGAAAAAATCAAGGAAAGAATTCCAAGTCAAAATACCGTTATGAAGATGGTGAATTAAAGTAGTTACTTTTGAAATTGCAAAAACAAAAACTAAGTCATAAAAAAGTTCTGAAAATTCTACACGTTTATGTTTAATGAGAGTTGTCATATTAATACCTTTCTACTTTAGAAATACAATTCATTATAACAGAAAATGATAATGAAAGAAAAGGAGATGCTTAAATAACTTCATGTGACGCGAATTGTCAAATCATTGTCTTCTTTTGTCATTTACCTGTCAGTGTCTGTCTTGTATAATAGTCTCATAAATCAAATGAAATAAAGAGGAAAATATCATGTCAAACAAAAAAGTTATCTTAGTCACAGGCGCTTCATCAGGTATGGGGAAACTTTCAGCACAAGACCTTATCAAAGCGGGTCACACAGTGTACGCTGTTGCTCGTAGTGTCGATAAAATGAAAGACCTAGAAGCAATGGGTGGCCATGTTATGAAAATGGACGTCACAAATGAAGAGGATATTGAAAAAGTTGTTGCGAAAGTGATTGAAGAACAAGGTCGTATTGATGTTCTTTGGAACAACGCAGGATACGGACTTTATGGTCCTGTCGAAGACCTTTCAATGGAAAAAGCGCAACAACAGTTCGAAGTTAACGTCTACGGTGTAGCCCGCTTGACGAAGAAAGTATTGCCTTATATGCGCCAACAAAAGGATGGCCTTATCATCAATACGTCATCAATGGGTGGTAAAATCTACACACCACTGGGTGCTTGGTACCATGCTTCAAAACACGCCATTGAAGGTTTTAGTGACTGTCTCCGTATGGAAGTCAAGGAGTTTGGCATCAAGGTGGTTGTTTTAGAACCTGGAGCGATCAATACTGGTTTTAACGCAGCAGTTGGTCAAAACTTCTCTCATGAATCTAAAAATGGTGCATATAGTCGTTTGGTGAACGCTTATATTAAAGCTATGGAGAACAACCCAGCACCAGGGTCTAAGCCAGAAGTCATCTCACGTACAGTTCTCAAAATCATCAATGCTCGTAACCCTAAAACTCGCTATCTTGTTGGACGTGGAGCCAAGCTCTTGGTAGGAATCCGTCGTATCTTTGGCGATAAATTCTTTGATCGCATGATGTTGATGACTTTCCGTTAATAGAATGGAGAAAGCTTATGCGCCTTAGTCTCAGTCAACAGTATATTGAAAATTTAAGCCATATAGGACTGGATCTAAAAATGATTCTACAATTGGCTAATCTACCAGATAGCACCTGGAAAGAGGAGATGAATCTCTCAACTCTGGACTATTATCATCTCTTAACAGCTTTTGACCAGGTCGCCAATGATGAGCAAATCATTGCCATGAGCCGTATCAAGAACATTCAAATGTTTATGCCTCCTTTTTTCGCGGCCTTATCCTCTAAAAATGGTTTGGCTGCGATAGAGCATTTTGCCAAATACAAGAAGATTACAGGTCCGATTGTCGTAAACATAGAAGTCTTTGATGATCTTGTTCGTGTGAGCTATCGTTATGATTATTCAGGGTTAGACCTGCCTCGCTTTGCAGTCCTCAATGAACAGTTGTTGTTGCTTGATTTGATTCGGACGGGAACAGGTCAAGAGATTGTCCCAGTGCATGTCGGAACTCCTTATTCTTATGAAGAAGCTAGTGTTAGTCTTTTTGGCTGCCAAGTGGAAGTAATGGAAGGGAATGAACTGGTCTTTAAAAAAGCTGACTTAGAGAAGCCTTTTCTTACGGCCAATAATGTTATGTTAGACTACCTAGAGCCTCAGCTCAAGGAACGCTTAGCAGAAGCAATGACAAGTGAAAGTTTCACAGGGATTGTCCAACAAAAACTCTATCAAGCTATTCCAAGTGGTTGCTTTACCATTGAAGATATAGCAGCGTCATTAGGCATTAGCAGTCGCACCCTGCAACGGAACCTGACTGCAGAAGGAACCAAATTTAATCAAGAATTGCAAAATGTCCAAAAGATTCTCGCCTTTGGTTATTTCAAAAATCCAGAAATGACAACAGAAGATGTCGCCTATCTGCTAGGCTATTCGGAAGTCTCCTCTTTCTCACGTGCCTTTAAAAAATGGACAGGAAAGACTATTTCAGAATATAGAAATCTGCATCATGGATAGAAAAACGCCACTAAAGGCGTTTTTAAATTGTTCTTCTATAAAGAGTGAATGGTAATACTTACACAAAAGAGTCTGGGACAATAGTCCCTTTGCTACAAAAAAGCTCCGTAATTCCTGCGCTGGATTTACCTACTATAGAAATCATAGAGCCAAAATGTGGGGCAAATAATGGGGCAGAGCCCGTTTAAATAATGAAAAAGCCTTGGATTCCAAGGCTTTTAAGTCATACTTTCTATGCCCCCTGCAGGGCTCGAACCTGCGACCCATAGATTAAGAGTCTACTGCTCTACCAACTGAGCTAAGGAGGCAACAGAAAAAGCTGTATTGGTGCCGGACCTTCACGATTTGTATTGAACCCGCGCAATTAAGCAGGTGGGCAACTCGCTCTAACTGAAGCTGCTTCCGCGTGACACGGCCTGCACGCTGTTAGAAGTCTTTTGTTTCCCTAATAATACAAAAAATAGTCGGTCAACACTTAAGTGTGAAGTCGTACACCACAGCGTTTCTATAATTATAATACCATAAATTTTGAAAAATTCAAGAGAAAAATGTGATTTTTTGCAAACGATGCCATCATTTTTTTAAGTCATCAATCTTATCTTTCGTCATTCCAAGAGCTCGTTCGTATTTGCCATTTTCATTGGGAGTGAAATAATTGGCATCCCTTATCTTGTCAGGCAGATAATCTTGTTTGACCCAATTTCCGGGATAGGAGTGAGGGTAGAGATAGTCCTGCGCGTTGCCCAATTCCTTGCTGCCTGCATAGTGGCCGTCTCGTAAGTGGCGGGGAATAGGAAGATTTCCATTCTTTCGTAAGTCAGCTAAGGCCTTGTCCATGGCTAGATAGGCTGAGTTGGACTTGGGAGATAGAGCCAGATCGATAACAATATTAGCAATAAGGATACGGGCTTCAGGAAATCCGATTCGCTGGGCAGCTTCCAAAGCTGTGACTGTGTGGACTTGGGCATCTGGATTTGCTAGGCCAATATCCTCGTAAGCGATAACGGTCAAGCGGCGAGCCAGGCTAGGCAGGTCACCTGCCTCAACGAGGCGAGCTGCGTAGTGGAGGCTGGCATTGACATCAGAGCCACGGATGGACTTCTGCAGGGCAGAGAGGACATCGTAATGGCCGTCTCCGTCCTTGTCCATGGTGATATAGCTCTTTTGCAGGCTGTTTTCCATGATATCAAGCGTGATGTGGCGGATGCCCTTGTCATCTTCTGGGGTAGAAAGTACGGCTAAATCCAGCGAGTTATAGGCGGAGCGTAAATCTCCGTTAGTAGAGATAGCAATGAAATCCAGAGCTTCATCATCTAGCTCCACTGGGAAATCAAATCCTCGTTCCTTGTCTGTCAAGGCTAACTGAATGGCTGTCCGGATGTCTTCGTTGCTGAGGGGCTCCAGCTCAAATATCTGAACCCGGCTTCGAATGGCAGGGGTGACAGAAAAGAAAGGATTTTCTGTCGTCGCCCCAATCATGATGACCAGACCGCTTTCTAATAGCGGTAGCAGGAAGTCCTGCTTGGTCTTGTCCAAGCGGTGAATCTCGTCTAGCAGGAGCACCAGTCCGCCGGAAAATTTAGCCTCTTCCGCGATTTCTTGCAGGCGCTTCTTGCTATCTACGGTGGCGTTAAAGGTCCGAAAGGCAAACTTAGTTGTGCCGGCAATAGCCGAGGCGATCGAGGTCTTGCCGATGCCGGGTGGTCCGTAGAGAATCATCGAGGACAGGCGGTTAGCTTCAACCATGCGGCGGATGATTTTCCCAGGTCCGACCAGATGCTGCTGGCCGATGATCTGGTCAATACTGGTCGGTCGCATGCGTAGGGCGAGGTTTTCTGGCATAAGATTTCCTTTCTGCAAGTGTTTTTCTTAGCGTTTTGTGTTACTATTATAGATAGTAATATTTTATCACAATGAAAAGAGGAAATCATGGCTAAGTACGGTTTTTTAGATATATTAGACGAGGAATTGGAGAAGAATTTTCCTTTTGACTATGAGATTAACTGGGACAAGAAAAATCACGCAGTGGAAGTGGCCTTTCTCCTTGAGGTTCAAAATCCAGGTGGGATTGAGACCGTTGATGCTGAGGGCAATGCCTCGGCTGAGGATATTTACTTTGAGGAGGCTGTACTTTTCTACAATCCGGTCAAGTCTCATTTTGATGTCGAGGACTATCTGGCGGTTCTTCCCTATGAGCCTAAGAAGGGTCTGTCGCGGGAGTTTCTAGCTTATTTCGTGGATTTTCTGACCCAGACAGCTGAATCTGGCCTCGATGCACTCATGGACTTCTTAGCAGACCCAGAGGCAGAAGAGTTCGTCATGGAATGGAACCAAGAAGTCTTTGAAGAAGGAAAAGTTGGCTTGGAAGAAGGGGAGTTTTACCCTTATCCGAGATACTAGGAGTTGGTTGGAGATTTTATGAAGAAAATTGGGACTTATTTGGTTTATGTGCTAGCTTTTGTCTTTATTATGCTAGCTTTTGCTTGTGGAACCATCGCATTTGCAGAGTTGGGATATTCCGCAGTTTTAGCATTCACTTTTGGTTATTCCTTCGCTCTTTTAAGCATGTATTTAATCTTTATTCTTCATGAGCTGGGTCATGCTTTTTGTGGCTACTTGACAGGCTATCGGCTGGTGGCTTTTGGATTAGGACATTTTCTTTTGACAAAAAAGTCAGGTAGGTTTCATCTTAGTCGAACAGCCGTTCTGAAAAATGTTGGTGCTCAGTACGTTGGATTGAAAGAAGATGAAAACGATCAAAGAATCATCCTGATGTCTGCAGGAGGCTTGATGGTTCATCTTAGCTTGATATTATTGGCGATATTGTTTGGATGTTTGACAAGAAGCTGGTATTTTGCTGGTACTTGGATTTTTCTGAATTTATCTTTCTTCCTAAACAACGCTTTGCCAGTAACAACGCTTTGCCAGTTGGAATTACCGATGGAGCAAAAATTTGGGAATTGCGACAACACCCTGAAAATACCAAATACGCCTACCTAGTCTTGAGGCATTCTGCCCAAACTTTGCTGGCTCCCCAAGAATATGACTTGAAAGACTTTACCATGCCTGTTGATAAGGATGCGAGAGGGAGTTTTGCAGAAAGTATTGAAACTCTTCAGGGAGTGGTTTTCATATTGGATGGTCATTTAGAGGCAGCTAAAAAGCTATTTCAATCTTTACTAGAGAGAACAGAACACTCGCTGTCTGAAACTTTATGCCAACTATGCCTTCTTCAAATCGCCTTGCTAGAAGGTGATAATGAGAAAGCGGAGGAATATGCAAGTATTCGAATCGTTAAATCCTTTTTATCTCTAAAAATGGCAGATGTGCAAATGATTCAAGCCTGGTATCAATTTAAAGTTAAGAATGATGTAGCTCAAACTCGCAAGGCTATGAAGATTGCTAGACAGAAAATGAATAGCAGCCGGATGCTACGGGATGAGCAATGTTACTATGAAAACTGGTTAGCAGAGCTGGAAAAGGCATTAGCCGAAGGAGTCTAACATGGAAATTGAACTCTCTGATTTCACAGGCTGCAAGATTGCCCTCTTTTGTGATGATAGGATTTTAACTATCTTGCGGGACGATAAGTCAAACACTCCTTGGCCCAATATGTGGGAGTTGCCGGGCGGTGGCCGCGAGGGCGAGGAGACTCCTTTTGAATGTGTGCAACGAGAGGTTTTTGAAGAGCTAGGTTTGAAGCTTGAAGAAGCGGATATTGTCTGGGCTAAGGACTATCAAGGAATGCTTAATCCAGACAAAACCTCTATTTTTATGGTGGGAACCATCACTCAGGAAGAATTTGCCAGCATCGTTTTTGGTGATGAGGGCCAGACTTATCAGCTGATGGATGTGAGCCAGTTTTTAGTAGATGAAAAGGTTATTCCGCAGTTGCAGGACAGGTTGAGTGATTATTTGGAGGTGCGAGCATGATTCATATTGAACGGGCAGGAGCTGAGGATTTAGAGACTATTATTGCCATTCAGCGAGCGAGTTTTAAGGCTGTTTATGAGAAATATCAGGATCAATACGACCCCTATCTGGAGGAGCGAGAGCGGATTCGCTGGAAGCTGGTTGAGCGGCCCAATAGTTTTTATTATTTTGTCAAAGACGACGAGAAGATTCTTGGCTTTATTCGCTTGAATACAAATGACGAACAGACGGCAGGCTGGATTGGGACAGTGGCGATTTTGCCAGAGTATCAGAATAAAGGATATGGTTCTGAGGGGCTTAATCTGATAGAGGAGAAATTCTCCACCGTTATGCAATGGGATTTGTGCACGGTTTCCCAAGATAAAGGCATGGTAGCTTTTTATGAGAAAAACGGCTATCATCAAACCCATACGGAGCCCGAAAAAGAGGGCATGGACATGGTCTATATGACGAAGACAATGAAATAAACAAAGAAAGGATTGTTCAGTTAAATTTCTAAACTGAACCCGCCCTAAACACTGTGCCAAAAAGATAAGGTTCTCTTAGACACAAGCGTCGTCAGAGAATTTCCTATTTTGGCTTTGTGTTATACGGGCTTGGTATTTTAATGATGGATACTTGGCAGGAATTAACGATTGAAGTGAAGCGTGAGGCGGAGGAAGCGGCCTCGAATATTCTGATTGAGCTGGGCAGTCAGGGTGTAGCTATCGATGACAGCGCAGATTATCTGGGGCAGATTGACCAGTACGGAGAGCTCTTTCCAGAAGTGGAGCAGAGCGAGCGGGTCCGGATTACCGGCTACTACCCGAATTCTGTGGATATAGAGGCTGTTGCGGCCCAGGCCAATGAGCGACTGGCTGAGCTGGATGATTTTGGCTTGGAGACGGGAGACATTGAGCTGACTCGGCAGGAGCTGGCCGAGGAAGATTGGGCGGACAATTGGAAGAAGTACTTTGAGCCAGCTCGTATCACGCATGATTTGACCATTGTGCCGTCATGGACGGACTATGAGGCGACAGCTGGTGAGAAGATCATCAAGCTGGACCCAGGCATGGCCTTTGGTACGGGTACTCACCCAACGACCAAGATGAGCCTTTTTGCGCTGGAGCAGGTCTTGCGGGGCGGAGAAACTGTGCTGGACGTAGGCACAGGCAGTGGCGTCCTCTCTATTGCCAGCTCTCTCTTAGGCGCTAAGGACATCTACGCTTATGATTTAGACGAGGTGGCGGTGCGCGTGGCTCAGGAAAATATTGAGCTCAACACTGGTATGGAGAATATTCATGTGGCGCCGGGGGATCTTCTCCGAGGCGTAGAAATCGAGGCGGATGTCATTGTTGCCAACATCTTGGCCGATATTCTCATCCATCTGACTGAGGATGCCTATCGTCTGGTCAAGGATGAGGGCTATCTGATTATGAGTGGGATTATTTCTGAGAAGTGGGAAATGGTGCGCGAGTCAGCGGAAGCGGCAGGATTTTTCCTAGAAACGCATATGATTCAGGGCGAATGGAATGCCTGTGTCTTTAGGAAAACGCAGGACATTTCAGGAGTGATAGGTGGTTAGATGCAGCAGTATTTTATAAAAGGAAGTCCTCAGTCCCCTCTGGTCATCACGGATAAGGACACGGCCAAACACATGTTTTCAGTCATGCGACTCAAAGAGGGTGACCAAGTCACACTGGTCTTTGATGATGGTGTGAAACGGCTGGCTCAGGTATTGGACCCCAGCCAGCAGAGCTTGGAAATCATAGAGGAGCTGGCGGACAATACCGAGTTACCTGTCCAAGTGACCATTGCTTCAGGCTTTCCCAAGGGAGACAAGCTCGAGTTCATCGCTCAAAAAGTGACGGAACTCGGTGCCAGCCAGATTTGGGCCTTTCCAGCTGACTGGTCGGTGGCCAAGTGGGATGACAAAAAGCTGACTAAAAAGAGTGAAAAACTGGAAAAAATTGCTCAGGGAGCAGCAGAGCAGAGCAAGCGCAATCTGATTCCTGAAATTCGGCTCTTTGATAAAAAGGCAGATTTTCTAGCGGCCTTGGCAGACTTTGACCGCATCATCGTGGCCTATGAAGAATCAGCCAAAGAGGGAGAAACTGCAGCTCTAGTCCGAGTTCTGTCGGGCTTGGAATCCGGCGCAAAAGTCCTCTTTATCTTTGGACCGGAGGGCGGTCTGTCGCCAGAGGAAATAGCAGCCTTTGGCCAAGCAGGGGCTGTCTCCGTTGGTCTAGGTCCACGTATCCTGCGGGCTGAAACAGCTCCGCTTTATGCCTTGACGGCAGTCAGTGTCATGCTTGAATTACAAAAATGAAATCAGCGGGCTTCTGCTGATTTTTCCTTGCCTGTCGCTACTATATGCCTTTTTGTGGAAAACTGTTCTTGACATAAAAAATTTTTATGGCCAGCTTAAAAAAATACTATTGGACGGCTGAGAGGTGGAATGGTAAGATATTCTATATCAAGTTAAGGAGGGATCATCTATGTGCAGAACAATTGTTGGAGTGTCAGCTAATCTTTGTCCAGTGGATCAGGCGGGCAAAAACCTTCATTCATCTGTATCCTGCAAATTTGCCGAAAGCATCAAGCTAGTCGGCGGTCTACCTATGGTGATTCCTGTTGGGGATAAAAGTCTGGTCAAGGACTATATAGAAACCATTGATAAGCTGATCCTATCAGGCGGGCAAAATGTTCACCCGCAGTTTTACGGGGAGGAAAAGACCATCGATAGCGATGATTACAATCTGGCTCGCGATGAGTTTGAGCTAGCCCTCTTAAAGGAAGCTATTCGTCAGGGTAAGCCCGTCTTGGCTATCTGCCGTGGTCTGCAGTTGGTCAATGTTGCTTTTGGTGGCACGCTCAATCAGCAGATTGACAATCACTGGCAGGGGCAGCCATTTGGTACTTCGCACTCCATTCGCACAGAGAAAGGCAGCGTTGTGGAGCGGTTATTTGGTCAAGCCAGCCAAATTAATTCTGTCCATCGCCAAAGTATCAAGGACTTGGCACCCAATTTTCGCGCAACTGCCTTTGACCCAAGGGATAATACCATCGAAGCGATTGAGGCTGTGGATGGCAGCCGCATCATCGGCCTTCAGTGGCATCCAGAGTTTTTGATCAACGAAGAAAAGGGCAATTTAGAACTATTTCAATATCTTTTGCAAGAATTATAAATTCTTAAATTATTTTTAGCTAATTTTAAGATAAGCTTTATATAATATAAGCATCAAATGAAGACCTCCTAACTTTGTTTGATGAAATCCTAAAACTTTTCTTTTTCATAATAATCTCCCTATAAGAACCGCCCAATCGGCGGTTTTTTTGCTGGAAAGGCTAAGAAATCTAGATTTTCATCAATTGGATGTCTTTTATGTTATAATGAGTCACAGCAGGCCGAGCGAATCGGTCGGTAGATGGAGGAGCAGAGATGTCAAGAGCAGAGCGAGTTATTTTAACAAATATGTGTATGGTTTACGATGGGAACCGCATTTTAGTACAAAATAAAGTAAATGATGATTGGACCGGCCTTTGCTTTCCAGGTGGTCATGTTGAACATCGTGAATCCTTTGTCAAATCAGTGATACGGGAAATCAAGGAGGAAACAGGTCTGACCATCTATGAGCCTCGCTTGTGCGGTGTCAAGCAGTTTTATACCGAAAAGGATGAACGTTACGTCGTTTTTCTTTACAAAACCAATCGTTTTGAAGGAGAACTGGTCTCGTCCGAAGAAGGTGAGGTATTCTGGATTGACTGCAAAGACCTTGACCGCTACTCGCTGGCCGTGAGCTTTAAGGAAATGTATCAGGTTTTCACGTCAGATTTGACGGAGCAGTTTACCCATCTGGAGGATGGAGAGGTCATCAGAGATCTATACTAGGGAGAACCGCCCAATTGGCGGTTTTTTTGCTTGTTTCTTACGAATTTAGTATAATAGGGACAGCAAAAATAGAAAAGAGAAATGTATGAAAATTCGTGGATTCGAGCTGGTTTCCAGCTTTCCAAATGAAGATTTGTTGCCCAAGAGAGAGACGGCTCACGCAGCTGGATATGATTTGAAAGTGGCAGAGCGCACCGTCATTGCGCCGGGGGAGATTAAGCTGGTTCCGACGGGTGTCAAGGCCTACATGCAGCCGAGCGAGGTGCTTTATCTCTATGACCGTTCGTCCAATCCTCGTAAAAAAGGCTTGGTCTTGATTAACTCCGTTGGGGTCATTGACGGTGATTACTATGGCAATCCTGGAAATGAAGGGCATATCTTTGCTCAGATGCAAAATATCACAGACCAAGAGGTTGTACTGGAAGTGGGTGACCGCATTGTGCAAGCTGTTTTCGCACCATTTTTGATTGCGGATGGGGATGTAGCCGATGGCGTGCGGACAGGTGGCTTTGGATCGACGGGGCATTGAGATGAAAGTGATTTTTGTGCGCCACGGTGAGCCCGATTACCATGAGTTAGAGGAGCGTTCTTATACTGGTTTTGGTCTGGATTTAGCGCCTTTATCTGAGCAGGGAAGACGGCAGGCTCAGGAACTTTGCCAGCATCCTTTACTGCGTTCAGCTGATTTGCTGGTGTCTTCTGCAATGACGCGAGCTTTAGAAACGGCATCCTATGTGGCTTGTGCTACTGCCCTTCCCTTGAGAGTGGAGCCTTTGCTGCATGAATGGCAGGTTTATCAAACGGGAAGAGAGAACTTTGAAAAAGCTCGAAGCCTGTTTTTAGAAAATGATGGAGTCTTGCTCCCCAGTAGTCCTCTTCAGTATGAAACAGCTGAGGAGATGAAGGCTCGTTTTGTAGACTGCATGGCAAAGTATCGAGACTACCAGACAGTAGTCCTTGTAGCCCATCGCATGCTCATCCGTCAGTTTGTGCCAAATGAGCAAATTGGTTTTTGCCAAGTGATTGAATGTGAGATAGAGATATAGAAAGAGGTTTATCATCGCTAAGAAAAAGACGACCTTTGTCTGTCAAAATTGTGAATACCATTCGCCCAAGTACCTAGGCCGCTGTCCTAACTGCGGCTCTTGGTCTTCTTTTGTTGAAGAGGTAGAGGCTGCTGAGGTCAAGCATGCACGTGTTTCCTTGACGGGTGAAAAGACTCGGCCTATGAAGCTGGCTGAGGTCACTTCGATTGATGTCAACCGGACCAAGACAGAAATGGACGAGTTCAATCGTGTGCTGGGTGGTGGCGTAGTGCCTGGCAGTCTGGTCCTGATTGGCGGGGATCCCGGTATCGGGAAATCCACCCTGCTTCTGCAAGTATCCACCCAGCTTTCTCATCAGGGCACCGTCCTTTATGTCAGCGGGGAGGAATCAGCTGAGCAGATTAAGCTGCGGGCGGAGCGGCTCGGTGATATTGACAGTGAATTTTATCTCTATGCCGAGACCAATATGCAAAATATCCGCACGGAGATTGAGAAAATCAAGCCAGATTTTCTGATTATCGACTCTATACAGACGGTTATGTCGCCGGAAATTTCCAGTGTTCAAGGCTCTGTTTCTCAGGTCCGAGAGGTGACAGCTGAGCTCATGCAGCTGGCTAAGACCAATAATATCGCGACCTTTATCGTTGGTCACATGACCAAGGAAGGAACCTTAGCTGGCCCCCGAACGCTAGAGCACATGGTGGACACCGTGCTTTATTTTGAGGGCGAACGCCAGCACACTTTCCGTATTTTACGTGCGGTCAAGAATCGCTTTGGCTCGACCAATGAGATTGGTATTTTTGAAATGCAGTCTGGTGGGCTAGTTGAGGTTATCAACCCCAGCCAAGTCTTTCTAGAAGAACGGCTGGATGGTGCGACAGGCTCTTCCATCGTTGTGACTATGGAAGGAACGCGGCCGATTTTAGCAGAGGTACAGGCTTTGGTAACACCGACCATGTTCGGCAATGCCAAGCGGACCACGACTGGACTGGACTTTAACCGAGCCAGCCTCATCATGGCAGTTCTGGAAAAGAGGGCGGGGCTCCTACTGCAAAATCAAGATGCCTACCTCAAATCTGCTGGCGGCGTCAAGCTAGATGAGCCGGCTATTGATTTGGCAGTAGCAGTAGCCATTGCTTCCAGCTACAAGGATTTGCCTACCAACCCCCAAGAGTGCTTTATCGGTGAAATTGGTCTGACTGGTGAAATCCGTCGGATTAATCGCATCGAGCAGCGCATCAACGAAGCAGCAAAACTGGGTTTTACCAAGATTTATGCTCCCAAAAACTCTCTGAATGGCTTCAAGGTTCCAAATAATATCCAAGTCATCGGTGTGACAACAATTGGGGAAGTCTTGAAAAAAGTCTTTGCTTGATGATTTCTTTGTTTTAGATTGCAAAAATATTTTATTATTGCTATAATTTTCTTAAAAAAACAAGGAGGGAACTCTTATGCAATTTTCCATGGATAGCAACATGCAATTTCCACTCGTTGACCTCTACCTCAATCAAGGAGAGACAGTCTTTATCCAGCGTGGCAGTATGGTC
This sequence comes from Streptococcus cristatus, assembly GCF_008369405.1. Lineage (GTDB taxonomy): Bacteria > Bacillota > Bacilli > Lactobacillales > Streptococcaceae > Streptococcus > Streptococcus cristatus_G. The sequence goes on along the minus strand of NZ_VSJJ01000008.1, from coordinate 108,761 downwards.
TATCACACGCCTAATGTAACCTTGAACACTCAGCTCAATGCTAACGGTTCAGGTTTGGGCCGCTTTGTCAAGGCAGTCGGCCGTTCCATGGTGTCGGGTGAAAGTACCTTCATCACTCAAGCTATCGCCCAGTCCGATAACGGTTTTCTAGCATTAGCACCAGAAGTTCCCGGCCAAGTTATTCCCCTTTATCTGGGAGAAAAGCAGTACCGGCTCAATGACGGAGCTTTTCTGGCTCTTGATGGTACGGCTTACTATACCATGGAGCGCCAGTCTGTTGGTAAGGCGATATTTGGCGGCCAAGGTGGTCTCTTCGTCATGACGACCCAGGGGCAAGGCACACTTTTGGCCAATGCCTTTGGTTCGATTAAGAAAATTGAACTAAATAACCAAGAAGTGACCATTGACAATGCCCATGTCGTAGCTTGGAGTCAGTCCTTGGATTATAATATCCATCTAGAAAATGGTTTCTGGCAGTCTATCGGAACGGGAGAGGGAGTTGTGAATACCTTCCGAGGAACTGGAGAAATCTATGTTCAAAGTCTCAATCTTCAAAGCTTTGCGGGCTCACTCAGTCGCTATATCGCAAAAGGGTCATAAAAAGGTGCGGATGAATTTCCGCATCTTTTTTAAATTTTTCTTTCATTTTTTTCATAAAAAGCGGACATTTTTATTTTATAGGGAGTTAAAAACTGACAAAATACCTAAAAGATGATAAGATGGTAGGAAATAATTTGCCCATCAAATAAATTCTAGTAAGGGGAAAGAATGTCCTATTTTGAAAATTTTATGAAGGCCAACCAAGCCTATGTGGACCTGCATGGAACCTCCCACCTGCCGATTAAGCCCAAGACCAAGGTGGCAATCGTGACCTGCATGGACTCAAGACTCCACGTGGCTCAGGCTCTGGGCTTGGCGCTGGGAGATGCTCATATCTTGCGCAATGCTGGAGGTCGGGTGACAGAGGACATGATTCGCTCACTGGTTATTTCGCAGCAGCAGATGGGCACGCGGGAAATTGTAGTCTTGCACCATACGGATTGTGGCGCACAGACTTTTAAAAATGAAGAATTTGCTGCTTTTCTCAATCAAGAGCTGGGTGTTGATGTTAGCGGTCAGGATTTCCTTCCTTTTACAGATGTGGAGGAAAGTGTGCGGGAAGACGTGGAGCTTCTCCGCCAATCACCCCTAATCCCGGATGATGTGGAGATCTCAGGAGCGGTGTATGACGTTGCTACAGGGCGGATGACCGTCGTTCAGTGACTATTAGTAAGCCAGTTTGTTTGTCAGGATTTCGGCATTGAAATTGGCTGCTTTTTTATGTTAAAATAGAATACGATTTTAATTTAGTTAGGACAATAAGATGATTCTTTCCATTATTTCACAAGGTCTGGTCTGGGCTATTTTGGGTCTGGGGATTTTCATGACCTTTCGGATTTTGAATTTTCCAGATATGACGACGGAAGGTTCCTTTCCTCTAGGTGGGGCGGTAGCCGTCACCTTGATTACCAAAGGGATGAACCCTTTCTTGGCAACGGCAGCTGCGGTACTGGCAGGCTGTCTAGCAGGTTTGGCGACAGGGCTTCTCTATACCAAGGGCAAGATTCCAACCCTGCTATCAGGGATTTTGGTCATGACCTCTTGCCATTCCATTATGCTTATGATCATGGGGCGGGCTAACCTAGGTCTGCTGGGAACTCGGCAGATTCAGGACTTTTTGCCCTTCTCGGAGGAAATCAACAATCTCCTGACAGGCTTGATTTTTGTCAGTCTGGTCATTGCAACCCTGCTCTTTTTCCTAGATACCAAGCTAGGGCAGGCCTATATCGCGACTGGAGACAATCCTGATATGGCGCGTAGTTTCGGTATCAATACTGGCCGCATGGAATTGATGGGCATGATCTTGTCTAATGGCGTCATTGCCTTGTCTGGTGCTCTGATTGCCCAGCAGGAAGGCTATGCGGATGTGTCCCGTGGGATTGGGGTTATTGTCGTCGGCTTGGCGAGTCTAATTATTGGGGAAGTTCTCTTTAAGAGCCTGACCTTGGCTGAGCGCCTGATTACCATTGTAGTTGGTGCCATTGCCTATCAGTTTCTGATTTGGGGCGTCATCGCTCTTGGCTTCAACACCAGCTATCTCCGCCTCTACAGTGCGGTTATCTTGGCGGTCTGCCTCATGATTCCGACCTTGAAAAATAAATTCTTTAAAGGAGCTAAGTTAAGCAAATGACAGCGATTGTAGAATTAAAAAATGCCAGCAAGCGGGTCAATAACGGCTTTGATGAAGAAAAGGTCATCCTAAACGATGTGTCGCTGGAGATTCATGAGCATGATTTTATCACGATTTTGGGTGGCAATGGAGCAGGGAAGTCAACTCTTTTTAATGTGATTGCCGGGACGCTCTCTCTGAGCAGCGGAAACATATATATACTAGGTGAAAATGTGACCAACTTTTCTCCTGAAAAGAGAGCCAAATATCTGTCGCGTGTCTTTCAAGATCCCAAGATGGGAACGGCTCCTCGGATGACAGTTGCGGAAAACCTGCTGATTGCCAAGTTTCGTGGTGAATCGCGCGGTCTAGTTCCTCGTCGGCTGAATAGCTACCGACAGGAGTTTCAAAAGACCATCGATAAAATTGGCAATGGTCTGGAAAAACACTTGGATACGCCGATTGAGTTTCTATCAGGTGGTCAGAGACAGGCTTTGAGTCTGCTCATGGCGACGCTTAAACGTCCAGAGCTACTTCTCTTGGACGAGCATACGGCAGCGCTTGATCCTAAGACAAGTGTAGCTCTTATGGAGCTAACTGACGACTTTGTCCGCAGAGACCAGCTGACGGCTCTCATGATTACCCACCAAATGGAGGATGCCCTCAAATACGGCAACCGGCTGATTGTCATGAAGGAAGGTCAGATAATCCAAGACCTCAAGCAGGAAGAAAAAGCCAAGATGACCATAGCGGACTATTATGGCTTGTTTGAATAGAGTGAAGGGCTGATATTTTCGGCTCTTTTTCTTTATAAAATTATGCACAAAAAATCTTTCACCTTTTCGATTGTAAACGCTTGCAATCTTTTGGTAGAAGGAGTATAATATAAGTAAAGATAGGGAAAGGAAAAACTAAATTTCGCATTCGATTTGCTTTGCTGATATATTTATTTGTAACATATAAGTCGTTGCTTTACTGGACTATTGGTTAAATCGTTGGGTAGGCCTGCTTAGCCTATCTGATTATGACAGTGGGATAGAAAGTAGAAGCTTTTTAGATGGTTTTCAGACTTCGAGATGTTAACCGATAGTTGCTTTGTGATTAATATTTCTAATGCTAAGATAAAAGAAAATCATTAGCGCTTAAAGGAATTAAAAATTTAATAAATTAAATAATCAACAATCAATTGTTAGTCAGTTCCGAATAGGATAAACTGATTGCTCCCATATCAGCAAGGTAAGTCAGACCTCTAGCCGAGTCAAGCTAGAGGTCATTTTGATGGATTCGGGCAGTTGTTAGTGGAGTTTGGACTTCAGCTAGTAAAGACCAAGAAAGCAGCTTTTAAAAAGCGATGAGGTAGGGCATTAGCGCTTGCTGGAGAAGAAAATTTCCTCACAGCTCTTTTGGCTTTTCTTAGTCTGTCTATCTGAAAAGTGATATAATACAGTTAGCAAAACACAAGGAGAAATGCAATGAAATCAGCAGTTTATCTCAAGGCTGGTCAAGTTGGACTAGTAGAAATGGATCATCCGCAAATTCTAGATCCAGATGATGCCATTATCCGTATTGTTCGTACCTGTGTCTGCGGCTCTGACCTCTGGAGTTATCGAAATGAGCAGGTGAAGCCTGGGCGCATGAACAGTGGTCACGAGGCGATCGGTATTGTCGAAGAAGTCGGTGATGCAGTAAGGACTGTGAAAGCAGGCGATTTTGTCATTGCTCCATTTACCCATGGATGCGGGGACTGCGACGCTTGCCGAGTAGGATATGATGGGACTTGTGACCGGCATATTGGCAATAACTGGTCAGATGGGGTGCAAGCGGAATATATGCGCTTCGAGTATGCCAACTGGGCTTTGGTGAAGATTCCGGGTCAGCCATCAGATTATTCAGAAGGGATGCTTAAGTCCTTCTTGGCGCTGGCTGATGTTATGCCGACAGGCTACCATGCGGCGCGTGTGGCAGATGTTAAACCAGGCGACAAGGTAGTTGTCATCGGGGATGGCGCTGTTGGACAATGTGCTGTTATCGCGGCTAAGATGCGGGGAGCTTCCCAAATCATCCTCATGAGTCGGCACGAAGACCGACAAAAGATGGCGCTTGAATCAGGAGCGACAGCTGTCGTTGCAGAGCGTGGTGAAGAAGGCATTGCCAAGGTGCGCGAACTCCTCGGTGGCGGAGCCGACGCCGCGCTTGAATGTGTCGGAACAGAAGCGGCTGTCGACCAAGCCCTTGGTGTCCTTCATAATGGTGGCCGATTAGGTTTTGTTGGTGTTCCTCATTGCGAAAAGCATCCGATTGGTTCCACCTTTGCTCAAAACATCACAGTGGCAGGTGGTGCGGCCTCTGTCACTACCTATGACAAGCAACTCTTACTGAAAGCAGTCCTTGATGGCGACATCAATCCAGGCCGCGTCTTTACTTCCAGCTATAAACTGGAAGAGATTGACCAAGCCTATAAAGATATGGATGAGCGGAAGACTATTAAGTCCTTGATTGTCTTTGACTAAGGTTTGTCAAGCTTATCATGCTAGGGGATCTTAAAGGCACTCAAAGGAATTTGGAATTCTGAGATATCAGTAAAACGATTTGCAAGGATTAGGTCAGGATTTTCAGTCTTCCACAAATTATAGAAGAAAGAGTGGCTTTTTAGGAAGTCGAAAAGGAGGCGTTGCTAGCGTCTTCTTTTTTTGCTATAGTGGAGCTAGAGAAGAGATTGACTAGGAAGAAATGAGGAATAGCGAGACTTATGAAAAAATTGGAAGAGATTGCGGATTATGGTCCCTTGCCTTCGGAAGCCCAGCTGGCTTATCATCGAGATGAATTGGCAGCTTTTATCCATTTTGGTATCAATACGTTTTACGAGCAGGAATGGGGAAATGGTCAAGAAGATCCCAAGCGTTTCAATCCGACTAAACTAGATACAGACCAGTGGATCAGAGTTCTGAAAGAAACAGGCTTTAAACGGGTCATTGTCGTGGTCAAGCATCATGATGGTTTTGTTCTTTATCCAAGTCGTTATACAGACTATACGGTTGCTGCCAGTCCGTGGAGAGATGGTAAGGGTGATCTCTTGGCTGAGGTTTCACGCTCAGCCAGTCGGTATGATATGGATTTGGGGCTTTATCTGTCGCCTTGGGATGCCCACAGTCCGCTCTATCACGTAGATACTCAAGAATCCTACAATGAGTACTATCAGCAGCAATTAGAAGAAATATTGAGTAATCCGCTCTATGGCAATAAAGGGAAATTTGTTGAAATCTGGATGGATGGGGCGCGTGGAGAAGGGGCTCAAAAGCTTTCCTATGAGTTTGAGGCTTGGTTTGAGACCATTCGTCGCTATCAAAAGGACGCTGTCATTTTTTCAACTGAAGCGACTGAATTACGTTGGATTGGCAATGAAAGTGGCCGAGCTGGCGATCCCTTGTGGCAGAAGATTCGACCGGAAAAGCTGAGTGAGCAGACACCGCCTGTCTATCTTTGCCATGGCGATCCAGACGGTACGCACTATTCTATTGGAGAAGCAGATGTTTCCCTGCGTTCGGGTTGGTTTTATCATGAAAGTCAGCAACCCAAGTCCTTGGCGGATTTGTTGGATATTTATCTGGCTTCGGTGGGGCGGGGGACACCGCTTTTGCTCAATGTGCCTCCGACCAAGGAGGGCTTGTTGGCGGAAGTCGATGTCCAGCGCCTGCAGGAATTTCATCAGCTTATCTCTAGCCTTTACGATCAAGACTTGGCTACGGAGGCCGAAGTCACAAGTAGCAGTGAAAGGGCAGGCTATCCAGCAAGCAATTTGACGGATGGTCAAAGGGATAGCTTCTGGGCTCCGAATGCGGAGGAGGCTTCCTATGTCTTGGAGATTGACCTAGGTTACAGCTGCACTTTTAATCTGCTAGAAATCAGAGAACCGATTGCCAAAGGGCAACGGGTAGCAGGCTTTATCCTAGAAGTGAAGAAAGAGAATGCTTGGACTGTCTTTGCCCGTGGTCAGACGATTGGCTATAAGCGTCTGCTTTTGGGCGAAATGGTCGAGGCTCGTTACTTGCGCTTGATTTTGACAGATTTTCAAGCCTTGCCACTGTTGAGTAAGCTGGGCGTGTACAGGACATCAGCGATCATGGAGGAAGAGAAGAGGCCTTCTGGTTTGGTACTTTTACAAGCAGAGGACACAGTAATCGGGGGGCAAGCAAGTCAGATTCGTCTGCGTCGTTTAGATGGACTGGAGCAGGCGGAGCAGATCCGACTGGTTACGGAGCCTGGCACAGGAACGCACGGAACAGCTTATGAGGATCAAATCTGGGATGTGACCTTTGCTCCAGGTGAGACGAGAAAAGAGTTGACCTTATCAACCTTGGCTTTCACAGGTCAGCAAGAATTGAATTTTTACCTTTGTGCTAGCCGAGAGGATGGTCGTCAAAGCAGACTCAAGATTGAGGTCAAGGGAAGTTAGAATGAGAAAAGAAGAGTGGGACAGCAATCGGTAATTCGTTAGAATACGATTTCGTCGTCTCACCTCCGCACAGTTGAGTAGGGTTGTAAAAGCTGATGAAATCAGCCTAGTAGAGCCCACTCAACCACTGCGTCTTGCTCGACAATCCAAAGACAATTGAGAGGCTAGGACTTTTGTCCCAGCCTCCTTTGCTGTTTTTATGATTGTGTAGAGGATGAATTTGGCAACCAAGACAGGTAGAAGTCCAGCCTGTCAGAAGCCAGTAAGTCCTCATGCGAAACTCGCTGCTGGCTTCGTCCGTCTAATTCTGCCTTTTTCACAAACTGGAAGTGGGGATAGTTATCATGAGCGTAAATATCAAGCCATTTTTGACTTTGTGGCAGGTAGAGGCGCAGATGGTCAAAGAGCGGAATGCCTAAGTCATAGTGAGGCTTGCCAGGACAGGTCGGATAGAGCCCCAAGACGCTCCAGATATACCAAGCTGAGAGGCTGCCATTGTCTTCGTCACCAGGGAAAGCCTGCCAACCAGCCTGAAAAGCCTCTTCTCTCAAGCTTTTGATTAGGAGACTAGTATATTCTGGCTTGGCACTATAGCGGAAAAGATAAGGGATATGAAAACTAGGTTGATTGGAAATGGCTAGCTGGCCAAAATGAGCATTCACCATCTCGCTCATTTCATGAATTTCGTAGCCGTAGCCTCTGACATCAAAATAAGGCTGGTCCTGACAGAGCCTAGTCAGATAATCGGTAAAGGCTGCCTCACCGCCCATGAGCTCTTTTAAGCCTTCGATATCATGGAAGACGCTGAGCGTATTTTGCATAGCAGAGCATTCTGCATAATCTCGTCCCCAGCTGTAAGGAGAAAAGTCGGATCGGAATTGTCCTTGTCGGTCTTTGGCACGCATATAGCCCGTTTCTGAGTCAAAAAGGTTTTGGTAATGGCGTGCCTGCTGGCCGTATCGCTGGGCTACTTGTTCCTCGTGGAGTTTGCTGGCTAGGCTGGCAATGCAAAAGTCGCTGTAACTATAGTCCAGCGTGTGGCTGACGCTTTCATGATAATCTGTTGGCAGGTAGCCCAAGGCTTGGTAGTCGCTAGCCCCGTGTCGGCCGTAACGTTGGGAAGGATCTTCTTTCTCGGCTGTGTCTAGCATGGCTTGGAACAATTCCTGTTCTAGGTCGGGAATGAGATGTTTCGCAGCTGCATCCGCAATAACACCGTCAATCAAGGTGCCTGGCATCATGCCCCGTTCATCAGGAGCCAGCCACTTGGGTAGATAACCCGTTTCTTTGTAGAAATTCAGAAATCCTTCTAGAAAGTCATGATAGATGTCTGGTGCGATAAGAGCTAGTAGAGGAAAATTGGTACGAAAACCATCCCAAAAACCGATATTAGTATAGAATTTTCCAGACTGGACAGTTTGATGGGTAAAGTCCCAATGAATTTCTTGTCCTTCAGCATCGATTTCATAAAAGGTCTGAGGGAAGAGGAAAAGGCGGTAAAGAGTCTGGTCAAATATGCGGCGGTCAACTTTTCTCTGCTCCACAACATCAAATCGGTGGAGATAACTTTCCCAGGCTTGCTTGGTTTGCTCTTTCACCCTATCAAAGTCAGCTTGGGACAGATTCGTCACGGCTTGCTCTTCCGAGATAAAGGAAGTGGCTAGGACGAATTGTAGTTGTCCCTGCTCAAAGTCTAGAACCAAGTCCTCTCCAAGGGCATGACTGGCTTGAATGGGCTGGTCAAAGCGCAGGCAGACATGCATAGTCAGAGCTTGCTTGGCTGGATTGGTTTCTTCTTTCAAACTACCTATAAGCGTGTAGGCGTCCAGCATTCGAAAATAAGTCTGAGCCTCACTGTGCAGGATAAGGCTGATAGGCTGGGTCAATCGGCTTGTGAAGCGGAAGCAGGCTCCATAAGTAGTCGGAGTCAGTTCCGTGCGGACTTGATAACGGTTGGAGTGAATTTTTAAATAATGTGGCTGAAAAATGCTCTCGTCTGGTCGATACGACGACTGGCGGTGATAGATATCAGGCTTGCTGATCTTTTCGGTAACAGGCGTGAGCAAGAGCCAAGAGAAGTCCCCAATCCAAGGACTGGGCTGGTGGGTCAGACGAATGCCTTGAAAAATGGGCAAGTCTGGTTGAAAGAACCAAGCGCCATCTGTATGGCTGCTCTGGGGGACGAAGTAGTTCATACCAAACGGTGCCCCTGTATAGGGCAGGGTATTGCCGTGGGAAAAGCTATGGGAATTGTCCGTTCCATAGCGGGTATCAATCGTTTCTAGTATTGTTTTCATGGAAAATCTCCTTCAATCCAGCTTGCTTTGTCTTGATTATAACATGAATCAGGAAGCAGCGGACAAGGCAAAAATATATTATCGAAAGGCCTTTAGTTTGTGTATATATTTTAAAAACTGTTTAGCCTATACTAGAGAATGTAAACGAGTATGAAAAAGGAGAATGAATATGGTTTATTCTAAAGAAATTGTTGGGAAATGGTTGGAGTCTATCGCCCAGTTAGCTCAGGATCATCCGACTTGGGTTTCTGTTTTTGAGCGTTGCTATACGGATACCTTGGACAACACGGTCCAAATTTTAGAGGATGGGTCTACTTTTGTCTTGACAGGTGATATTCCAGCTATGTGGCTACGGGACTCTAGTGCTCAGCTCAAGCCCTACCTCTTTGTAGCCAAGCAAGATCCAAACATTCGTCAAACGATTGCGGGTTTGGTCAAACGTCAGATGACGCTGATTCTCAAAGATCCTTATGCTAATGCCTTTAATATCGCTGACAACTGGAAAGGTCACCATGAAACAGATCATACAGAGCTGTCTGGTTGGATTTGGGAACGCAAGTACGAAGTGGACTCTCTCTGCTATCCTCTGCAGCTGGCTTATCTCTTGTGGAAAGAGACGGGGGAAACGAGTCATCTAGACGCCACCTTTGTTGCTGGTGTTAAAGAAATTCTACGAGTTTGGACGATCGAGCAGGACCACAACCAGTCTTCTTATCGCTTTGTCCGTGATACAGATCGCAAGGAAGATACCTTGGTCAATGATGGCAAAGGCCCTGACTTTGTAGTGACAGGTATGACTTGGTCAGCCTTCCGTCCAAGTGATGATGCTTGTATTTACAGCTATCTAGTACCGTCTAATATGTTTGCAACGGTTGTCTTGGGCTATGTGGCAGAAATCTTTGAAGAATTGAATTTAGAGGGTGCTGAGGAGATTGTTCCGCATGCGCTGCGCCTGCAAAAGGAAATCAAAGAAGGAATTGAAAGCTACGCCTATACCCAAAATGCCAAGGGTGAAAAGATTTACGCTTTTGAGGTAGACGGTCTGGGGAATGCCAGCATCATGGACGATCCGAATGTACCAAGTCTTTTAGCAGCGCCTTATCTAGGCTTTTGCTCAATTGACGACGAAGTCTACCAAGCGACACGCCGCACCATTTTGAGCCCAGAAAACCCTTACTATTATGAGGGCAAATATGCTGCAGGACTTGGTAGCTCGCACACCTTCTACCGCTATATCTGGCCGATTGCTCTATCCATTCAAGGCTTGACCACGCACGATAAGGAAGAAAAACGTCGGATTCTGGACTTGCTCGTAGCCTGCGATGGTGGCACAGGTGTCATGCACGAAAGCTTCCATGTGGACGACCCAACCAAGTATTCTCGCGAATGGTTCAGCTGGGCCAACATGATGTTCTGCGAACTAGTATTAGATTATTATGATTTAAAAATTGAGGTATAGAATTAATAAATAAAGGAACAAAAATGGAAAATATTACTGTACATATCATTTCTCACAGCCACTGGGATCGCGAATGGTATCTCCCCTTTGAATCCCACCGTATGCATCTGGTCGAGCTTTTTGACAATCTCTTTGATTTGTTTGAACATGATCCAGAATTCAAAAGCTTCCACCTAGACGGGCAAACCATTGTCTTGGATGATTATCTGGAAATCCGTCCGGAAAATCGCGACAAACTGCAGCGCTATATTGACGAGGGCAAGCTGAAAATCGGGCCTTTCTATATCTTGCAGGATGATTATTTGATTTCTAGCGAAGCCAATGTCCGCAATACCTTGATTGGTCAGCAAGAGTGCAAGAAATGGGGCAAGTCCACTCAGATTGGTTATTTCCCAGATACTTTTGGAAATATGGGACAAGCGCCTCAGCTTTTGCAGCAATCAGGCATTCATATAGCTGCTTTCGGCCGTGGGGTTAAGCCAATCGGCTTTGACAATCAAGTTTTGGAGGACGAGCAATTCACTTCTCAGTACTCTGAAATGTACTGGCAAGGTGCCGATGGCAGTAAAGTTCTAGGCATCCTCTTTGCCAACTGGTACAGCAATGGAAATGAAATCCCAACAGATCTAGAAGAAGCGAAAGTTTTCTGGGATCAAAAGTTAGCAGATGTGAAGAGCTATGCTTCTACTAATCAATGGCTGATGATGAACGGCTGTGACCACCAGCCAGTTCAGCGCGACCTCAGCCAAGCTATCCGAGTAGCCAATGAGCTTTATCCAGAAATCAACTTTGTCCACAGTTCTTTTGATGACTATATGCAAGCTGTGGAAGCTGCTCTGCCTGAGGAATTGTCTACAGTTCAAGGCGAGTTAACCAGCCAAGAAACGGATGGTTGGTACACCTTGACTAATACCTCTTCAGCCCGCATCTATCTGAAGCAGGCTTTCCAAGAAAACAGCAACTTGCTAGAGCAGGTGGTTGAGCCGCTGACTGTTATCACAGGCGGTCACAATCACAAAGATCAGCTGACTTATGCTTGGAAGACTCTCTTGCAAAACGCTCCGCACGATAGTATTTGTGGCTGCAGTGTTGACGAAGTTCACCGCGAAATGGAGACCCGCTTCGCCAAGGTCAATCAAGTGGGCGAATTTGTCAAAAGTAACTTGCTGGAAGAATGGAAGAAAAAATTAGATAGCCGCCAAGCTGAGAGTGACCTGCTCTTTACCGTTGTCAATACTGGTCTCCATGATAAGATCGATACCGTTTCTGTGGATGTGACCTTTGCGACCTGTGATTTCAAGGAAGCGCATCCGACAGAAGCCTATCGAAGAATGGCAGAATTGACGATTCCAGACTTGATTGTGAAGGATTTGGATGGTCGTTATGTCGAAGCTAAAATCGAGGATTTGGGAGCTAATTTCCAATATGACCTACCAAAAGACCGCTTCCGTCAGGCTTATATTGCCCGTCAGTTGCGGGTGACATTGCCGATTCATCTAGCACCTCTGGCTTGGAAAACCTTCCAATTGCTTCCTGGTGCAAAAGAAGAGCATGAAGGCCTCTACCGCAATGGCGTAATTGACACTCCATTTGTGACTATCAGCTTTGATGAAAATTTGACCGTCTATGATAAGACGACCCACGAAGCCTATGAAGACTTCCTCCGCTTTGAAGATCGGGGCGATATTGGAAATGAGTATATCTACTTCCAACCAAAAAATACAGAGCCAATCTATGCAAAACTGACTGGTGTCAAGGTGTTGGAAAACAATGCCCGCTATGCCAAGGTGGAATTAAGCCATGAATTGACCTTGCCAGTAAGTGCAGATGAACTACTGGATCAAGAACAAAAGGGCATCGTTGAGTTTATGACGCGCTCAGCAGGTCGTTCGTCAGAATTGACAACTATGATCTTGACAACTGAGTTGACGGTCTTTGCGGACAGCCCACAATTGCGCTTTAAGACTCGCTTTACCAATACTGCTAAGGATCACCGCATCCGCCTTCTTTTCAAAACTCACAACAGCAGTAAAACCAACGATTCAGACAGCATTTACGAAGTAGTTCGCCGTAACAACCAGCCGGCTGCGTCATGGGAAAATCCAGAAAATCCGCAGCACCAACAAGCCTTCGTCAGTCTTTATGATGATCAAAAAGCAGTTACAGTAGCCAATAAAGGTCTAAATGAATACGAGATTTTAGGCGATGATACGATTGCAGTAACCATTCTGCGGGCAACAGGTGAGCTGGGCGACTGGGGCTACTTCCCAACGCCAGAAGCCCAGTGTCTGCGTGACTTCCAAGTCGAGTACACGGTAGAATGTCACCAACCGCAAGAGCGATTTGCTGCTTACCGTCGGGCCAAAGCCTTCCAAACACCGTTGACAGCTCTGCAAATTTCCAAACAAGAAGGAAGTATTGCAACGGCTGGACAAGCCTTGGACCACCCTGCTCTGAATCTAGCAGAAATCTGCCCGACAGCCCTGAAAGTGGCTGAAGACGAGTCAGGTATCGTACTTCGTTATTACAATATGACCCAAGAAGAGCAAGAAGTGACAACTGCTTCTCAAACCCTAGTCAACCTTTTGGAAGAAGTACTTCCAGAAAAGGATGGAATCTTAGGACCACAGGAAATTCGCACAGAGCTCTTGACAAAAGATTAAAAAGAGGAGGCTAGGGCAATGGACTAAATATTTGAAAATTTAGTTCCTTGCCCTATTGCCTTGCAAGTTCTAGAAAACAGAGAAAGGAGAAAAGATGCTTATTGCAACAATTGACATAGGCGGTACAGGTATCAAGTTTGCGGCTATGTCCAAAGAAGGAGAGATACTGGAAAAGCAAGAGCTTGCTACACCAGACAATTTAGATGACTTGCTGACTTGGCTGGATTCTTGTCTTTCCAAGCAGGCTTACCAAGGCATTGCCATGAGTGTGCCTGGGGCGGTTGACCGAGAGACAGGAGTCATTGGTGGGATTAGCGCTGTTCCTTATATTCACGGCTTTTCTTGGTATGATAAGCTGGCTTCTTACGGTTTACCAGTTCACTTAGAAAATGATGCTAACTGTGTTGGTTTGAGTGAACTTCTGGCCCATCCAGAGCTGGAAAATGCAGCCTGTGTGGTTATCGGCACTGGAATTGGTGGAGCTATGATTATCAATGGGAAGCTCCATCGTGGCCGAAACAGTTTGGGTGGGGAGTTTGGCTATATGACAACCCTAGCACCTGCTGAAAAACTCAATAACTGGTCGCAACTTGCCTCAACTGGAAACATGGTGCGTTATGTTATTGAAAAAACTGGCCAAAACGACTGGGATGGACGCAAGATTTACCAAGAAGCTGCGGCAGGAAATACCCTTTGCCAAGAAGCTATCGAGCGGATGAACCGCAATCTTGCACAAGGTTTGCTCAATATCCAGTATCTCATCGATCCAGATGTGATTAGCTTGGGCGGCTCCATTAGTCAAAATCCAGACTTCATCCAAGGTGTCCGCTCAGCGATTGCTTATTATGTCGATCACTATGAAGAGTATTCGGTGGTGCCAGAAATTTTAGCGTGTACCTATAAGGGGGAAGCCAATCTTTATGGCGCTTTAGTAAACTGGTTACAGGAGGAAGGCCAATGGCCACATTTGTAGGATTATCAAGCAAGCAAGAAAAGGCTCTTGCTCGCTTAGAAAAATATTTGAACTTGGGCGAGATTGGAATTAGTCTTGTCCCTAACTCTGCTGTCTCCATCAAGGTGGAAGGCCGTCAGGGACATTATCTGGTCAGCTATCATAAGCCTCATCAGCTCTATCGAGCTTTAGCCCTCTTATCTGCCGCCCTTAAAGCAGGGCAGGATGAAGTGGAGATCGAGGAAAGAGCGGCTTATGAGGATTTGGCCTATATGGCCGATTGCTCTCGCAACGCCGTCTTGAATCTGACCTCGGCTAAGAAAATGATTGAAGTCTTGGCCTTGATGGGGTATTCCACTTTTGAACTTTACATGGAAGATACCTATGAGATCGAAGGCCAACCCTATTTTGGCTATTTCAGAGGTCGCTATACTGTTGCAGAATTGCAGGAGATTGAGGCTTATGCTGCAGATTTTGATATGACCTTTGTTCCTTGTATTCAAACCTTGGCCCATCTGTCAGCTTTTGTCAAATGGGGTGTCAAGGAAGTGCAGGAGCTTCGAGATGTGGAGGATATTTTACTGATCGGGGAAGAAAAGGTCTATGACCTTATTGAAGGCATGTTTAAGACAATGTCTCAACTTCGTACACGTAAGATAAATATCGGGATGGACGAAGCCCACTTGGTTGGGCTCGGACGTTATTTGATTCAGCATGGTTTCCAAAACCGTAGCCTCCTCATGTGTCAACATCTTGAGCGCGTGCTGGATATCGCTGATAAGTACGGTTTCCACTGTCAGATGTGGAGCGATATGTTCTTCAAGCTCATGTCAGCAGATGGCCAGTACGACCGTGATGTGGAAATTCCAGAGGAAACTCGCGTTTCTCTGGATCGTCTCAAAGACCGTGTGACCTTGGTTTACTGGGATTACTATCAGGATAGCGAGGAAAAATACAACCGTAACTTCCAAAATCATCACAAAATCAGTCAGGACATTGCCTTTGCTGGCGGTGCTTGGAAGTGGATTGGCTTTACACCGCACAACCATTTCAGTCGCTTGGTAGCCATCGAAGCCAATAAAGCCTGTCGCCAAAATCATGTTAAGGAAGTGATTGTGACCGGCTGGGGGGATAATGGAGGAGAAACCTCTCAATTCTCAATCCTACCTGCCCTGCAGATTTGGGCAGAACTGGCCTATCGAAATGATTTAGATAAAATAGCCCAGCATTTCTTAGTTAGCACAGGCCTTGCCTTTGATGATTTTATGAAAGTAGACTTGGCCAATCTTTTGCCAGGCTTGCCAGAAAACCTCAGCGGTATCAATCCAAATCGTTATATCCTCTATCAGGATATTCTATGTCCTTTGCTGGAACGCCATATCCGACCGAAAGAAGACAAGCAGCATTTTGAAGCTGCTGCTCAGTCCTTGCAAGAAGTCAGCCTCAAAGCTGGTGAATATAGCTATCTCTTTGAAACTCAGGCTCAGTTGAATGCGCTCTTGGCCTTGAAGATTGCTGTCACATCTGGCATTCAAAAAGCCTATGGTGCAGGAGATAAAGCTCGCTTGGCAGAACTAGCTGAGAAAGAGTTGCCTTTGCTTTACCAAAAAGTGGAAGACTTTGCCGAGCAATTTAGCCGCCAATGGCAACAAGAAAACAAGATTTTCGGTTTGGATACTATTGATATCCGCTTTGGAGGTTTGCTCAAGCGGATCAAACGGGCGCAGGAGCGCCTGCAGCAATACACAACTGGTCAGCTTGATTCTGTAGAAGAATTAGAGCAAGAAATCTTGCCTTTCAATGACTTTTATAAGGAGCAAGGTCTAACAGCTACAACAGCCAACCAATGGCATCTCATCGCTACAGCGTCAACGATTTACACAACGTAAACACTTTGCTTGATCAAAGTTTTCATGGTTCTACTCTACTTTTTATCTGTATATTAGATAAATAATTTGTATAGTTTTTTCTATAATTAGGAGTTTAAATGAGAATAAAAAAAGGCATATAATAGAAATATGAAAACGATATCAAAACAATAGAAAGGGAGATTTGAATGAATAAGGTTATCAAAACACTAAAAGAAAACTTCATTTTCTTGCTCATGGTCTTACCAGGAGTTATTTGGTTTGTTTTGTTCTTCTATATACCAGTTTTAGGAAACGTCGTTGCATTTAAGAATTTCAAACTAAGCGGCGAAGGATTCATCCATAGCCTTATGAGCAGTGAATGGGTGGGCTTCAATAACTTCAAGTTCTTGTTTAATTCTAGAGATGCCTATACGATTACACGAAATACCATTCTTTATAATGGCGGTTTCATTATTTTAGGATTGATTTTCTCTGTCGGAATTGCCATTATCTTTAGCGAACTTCGTTCGAAAAAGATGGTAAAGATTTATCAGACAACCATGCTGTTTCCGTATTTCCTTTCTTGGGTTATTATTAGTTTCTTCGTAGATGCTTTCTTGAACCCTGGCAAGGGCTTGCTGAACAATTTGTTGCACAATCCGAATATCAACTTTTACACAGTGGTCTCTTTCTGGCCAGCCTTCATCCTTTTCATTGGTATCTGGAAGGGCTTAGGATACAGCAGTATTTTGTACTATGCAAGTATCATGGGAATTGATCCGACTTACTATGAGGCAGCAACGGTCGACGGTGCTACAAAATGGCAGCGTATCCGTAATATCACCTTGCCATCTTTGGCTTCTCTGATCACAGTACTAACCATTTTAGCAGTCGGAAATATCTTCCGCGCGGACTTCGGTTTGTTCTACACTGTTCCGCATGATTCAGGATCACTTTATAGTGTAACCAACGTTTTGGATACCTATGTCTATCGTGGATTGACCGGTACAGGTGATATCGGGATGGCGTCAGCTGCGGGTCTCTATCAATCAATTGTTGGCTGTATCCTCGTTATCGTCAGCAACCTGATTGTCCGCAGAATTGATAAAGAATCTGCTCTCTTTTAGAAGGAGGAACTTATGAAATCCCCAAAAATTCAAAAAGAGAAAGTCGATAATGTGGGAATTCACTCCTTTAGTAAAAAAGCCGATTTTTTCTTTAACATCTTGATAGCGATCTTCTCGCTTTCCTGTGTTCTGCCTTTCTTCTTTGTCATCATCATCTCGCTGACAGATGAAAGCAGTTTGGTTCATAATGGTTTTGCCTTTTGGCCATCACAGTTTAGCTGGGCGGGCTATGAATTCTTACTTAGCCTGAAAGACAAACTCTTGCAGTCACTCTTTGTGACAGTGGTGATTACGGTAGTAGGTACTAGTTTGAATGTCTTTTTCACAACAACTTACGCCTATGCTATCTCACGTCGCAGCTTTAAATTCAAACGCTTCTTTACCTTGTTTGCAATGGCAAGTATGCTCTTCCAAGCAGGGATGATTCCTACTTACATCGTTATGACCAACTTGCTTGGTTTAGGAGATACAGTGTGGGCCTTGATTTTGCCGCTACTGCTTAGTCCTTTCAATATCATTCTGATGAGAACCTTCTTCAAGAGAACGATCCCAGAAGCGATTATTGAATCTGCTAAGATTGATGGTGCCAGCGAGACTCGGATTTTCTTCCAAATCTGCTTGCCACTATCTCTTCCAGGTATCGCTACAATCACTCTCTTCACTGCCCTCGCTTATTGGAATGATTGGTTTAACGCCCTGCTCTACATTCGCAGTGACAACTTAGTTCCCCTTCAATATTTGCTGATGAAGATTCAGCAAAATATGGACTACTTGTCTAAGAGTGCGGGAGCGAGTGCTCAGCTTGCAGGCTTGACAGGATCTCTACCTAAAGAGTCTGGTCGTATGGCCATGGTCGTAATTGCAACCTTGCCAATCGCTTGCGTCTATCCATTCTTCCAACGTTACTTTGTTAAGGGATTGACTATCGGAGGCGTCAAAGAATAGCTTGCCCCTTTAGTCTCAGAGTTTTTACTGACAGCATTAAAAACTCACATTATTAAATTTGTATATAAAAAATTAAAAGGAGATTTTTCTATGAAAAATTGGAAAAAATATGCTCTAGCTTCTGCTAGCTTTCTGGCTTTCTCAGGCCTCCTAGCAGGCTGCGGTAGTCTTACTGGTAACAACCAAAAGTCATCTAAAACGGATGATGGTAAGACGGTTATCAAAATGTACCAAATCGGTGATAAACCAGATAATTTGGACAAATTGCTCGAAAATGCTAACAAGATTATCGGCAAAGAAATCGATGCTAAGTTGGATATCGAGTACATCGGTTGGGGTGACTACGAACAAAAAATGAACGTTATCACTTCATCAGGTGAAAACTACGACATCGCCTTCGCTCAAAACTATGTCATCAATGCCCAAAAGGGTGCTTATGCTGACTTGACTGAGCTTTATAAAAAAGAAGGTAAAAAGCTTTACGATTCTTTAGACCCAGCTTACATCAAAGGAAACACTGTAAACGGTAAAATCTATGCTGTTCCAGTTAATGCCAATGTGACTTCTTCACAAAACTTTGCCTTCAATGGTCCACTTCTTGAAAAATATGGTATCAGCGATATTTCAAATATCCATTCTTACCAAGATTTGGAACCAGTTTTGAAAGCTGCTAAAGAAAAAGATCCAAAAGTTGTTCCTTTCGCTATCGGTAAGAACTTTATCCCATCTGATAACTTCGATTATCCTGTAACGAACGGACTTCCTTTCGTTATTGACTTAGAAGGCGATACAACTAAGATTGTAAACCGTTACGAAGTTCCTCGCTTCTTGGATAGCCTCAGAACCATCCATAAGTACTATCAAGCTGGCTATATTCCAAAAGACGTAGCAACTAGCGATACTGCATATCAATTGTCTGAAGATTCTTGGTTCGTTCGTGAAGAAACAGTAGGACCTGCTGACTATGGTAACAGCTTGCTTTCTCGTGTAGCTAACCGTAAGATCGAAATCAGCCAACTGACTAAGAACTACAAGAAGAGCCAAACTACTCAAGTAGCGAACTTCGTTATCTCAAACAACTCTAAGAACAAAGAAAAATCAATGGAATTGTTGACTTTGCTTAACACAAATCCTGAATTGCTGAACGGCCTTGTATATGGTCCAGAAGGCGAAAACTGGGAAAAAGTTGAAGGTAAAGAAAACCGCGTTCGTACTTTGGAAGGCTACAATGGTAACACCCACATGTCTGGCTGGAACACAGGTAACAACTGGATTCTTTACATCAATGAAAACGTAACTGATCAACAAATCGAAGATTCTAAGAAGACTCTTGCAGAAGCACAAGAATCACCAGCTCTTGGATTTAACTTCAATGTAGACCCAGTTAAGGCAGAAGTATCTAGCATTACGAACACAATGAAAGAATACGACACTGCTATCAACACTGGTACAGTTGATCCTGATGTTGAAATTCCTAAGATGATGGACAAACTGAAATCTGAAGGAGCATACGATAAAGTATTGAAAGAAATGCAAAAACAATACGACGAATTCCTTGCTTCTAAGAAATAAGCAACATGATAAATCCTCCTCGTCTCGTTTTGGGGAGGATTTTTCTTTTTTGGAGTAATAGGAATTTTTGTAAACGGTTGAAATGTGTTATAATTTTATAATGTACAAAATGCAAAGAACAGAAAGGAAAAACAATGGGAAGACTAGTTGAGTGGATTTTTCAACGAGTTTATATGGCTATGCTTGCATCCGCAATTTTTTGGGTATTGGCTCTGTGTGGAGGTCTTGTTTTTGGACTTGCTCCAGCCGGTTGTGTGCTCATGACTTTGTTTCAGCAATATGGCTATGACTATAAAAAATATCACTGGAAAGAAGCGTGGGATCTGTTTAAAGAAAATTTCCTTGCTACAAACAAAGTATTTTTCACTTTGCTTGTAGTGCAGGCTCTTTTATCTTATGGGATTTATCTCCTTATCCAGCTTCCTCACCAAACTATTTTCTACCTTTTATTGACGATAGCAAATCTGCTCTTTTTGCTTTTGGCACCAGCAGTATACGCAGTCTATCTGAAATTGCAGGTCTTTTTTGAGTTTTCTTATAAAAATAGCTTGAAATTATCTTTGATTGGCGTCTTTCTCAATATTTCAGCCATGTTGAAACTCTTATTAGGGACAATCTTGCTCTTGATTGCCAGCTACTTCATGCCGGCTTTGCTCTTCTTTGCTTTTATTGGGCTTTGGCACTTTTTTGTTAGTGATGTTTTAGACCCAATTTACCAAACCATCCAGTCTAAGTTGATAACAGAAAAATCATGAAGAAATTTTGGCTCCATTCTTTACTAAAAGTATATGCTGTCATTATGGTGGCGATTGTAGGATGCTTGGGTATCATTTTGTCTTATTCTGATTGGCATAGTCGTTATAAGGAAACTGAGCAAATTGCGCAGCAAGCAGTGACTCGATTGGCTGACGAAATGGATTATTATAACCGCCGAGCGAATCAACTGGCTCAAAGTCTGGTTGAAAATCGAGCAAAATTGGATGGGGTTTATAACTACTTTATCATGAGTCCCTCTGAGTACGCTAGTTGGCGCTTATCGGCAGATGTACCTACTTATGTTCAAGTATCTCTCCACCAAAATATCAATGATATTTATGTTGAAAATGAATTTGTTACAGGCATTGATATTGCTTTAAATGATTACAAAACTGTTTTTGTCTCCACAAGGCAAGCGAGAGGTGGCAAACAGCTTCCTGCTGAGGAATTTAGACCTGCGCGCGATGCCTTTCCCATCGCGATTTATGATAAGGCAGTCGATCAAGTCATCGGAACGATTTACATTCGGATTGATGGGGAAGTCTTCAACAAGGTTGTCGATAATACGCGGGGCGATGTTCCACTCGCTCTCAGCGTTATTTCGCCTTACAAAAAAGAAATTCTGCATTTTGGTGATACAAAAGGAATTGACCAAAATGATTGGATCAAAAAAGAAACTATCTACAATTACACTGTCCAGACGGCAGTGCCTGCGCATTATGTGATAGAGAAGACGGTTTTCAGCACTGGTTTGATTATTTTTTCTGGTTTGATTTTGGTTGGGGTTTTATATGCTGCTTTGCAGAGGATTTTTCTCAATTACCAAAGGCAGGTTGTTGATATTGTGGATACACTCCATCTCATCACAGATGGTGACAATCAGAAGCGTATTGCAACAGAGACCAAGGAGCAGGAGTTGCTTCTGATTGCGACAACGACCAATACCATGTTGGATAGTCTGGACAAGAGTATTCGGGATATTTATCGTTTGGAGATTAGCCAAAAAGATGCCAATATGAGGGCTTTGCAGGCGCAAATCAATCCTCATTTTATGTACAATACCTTGGAATTTATCAGGATGTATGCGGTTATGCAGCGGCAGGAAGAATTAGCAGATATTATCTATGAATTTAGCAGTCTGCTGAGAAATAATATCTCAGATGAATCCAGAAGCAGTTTGAAAAATGAATTGGAATTTTGCCGGAAATATAGCTATCTTTGTATGGTTCGGCATCCCAAATCAGTGGCCTATGGCTTCAAAATTGAAGAAGGCTTGGAAGAAATGATGATTCCCAAGTTCAGTATTCAGCCGCTGATTGAAAATTACTTTGCTCACGGCATCGACTATCGCAGGCAGGACAATGTCATCAGTGTCAAGGCTCAAAAGATAGACGGAGCTGTAAGGTTGATGATCCAAGACAACGGTCGAGGCATACCAGCTGAACGTCTGGCTGAGATTCAAGAGATACTAGCCAGCCGAGAGCTTATGGATGCCCAGAACCGAGAGCAGCGGACATCCATTGGTATTCGGAATATTCATGAACGCTTCTTGCTCTTTTTTGGTGACCGCTACAGTATCCAACTGAAATCTCAAACGGATCAGGGAGTAACCTACATTATAGAAATTAAGGATGAATAGAAAAAGATGTACAGAGTATTACTAGTCGATGATGAATACATGATCACAGAAGGTTTGAAGGTGCTGATTCCTTTTGAAAAGTGGAATATGGAGGTCGTGGCTACGGCAAATGATGCAGAGACGGCCCTCGCCTATATTAAGGATAATCCTGTTGATTTAGTCATCACCGATGTCAATATGCCAGGGATGAATGGCTTGCAGATGATTGAGCAGATGAAAAATTCTCTGCCTAATGCAGCTTTTATCATCCTCTCAGGTTACCAAGAATTTGAATATGTCAAAACTGCCCTCAATTTGCAGGTAGCAGATTATCTGGTAAAGCCAGTCGATAAGGTCGAACTGGCAGCAATCCTAGAAAAATTGGAAAAGGAATTTGACCGTTCTTCCAATAATCAACTAGAGCTGATTTTTAAAGAAGAGACAAGTGAAGATGAGATAGCTACTTATCTCGAATCCTTCGATAGTGTTTGGCTGGGAGCATCTGCTCAAGAAAAAGGACTTGTTTCGATTCCTTATAGTATTTTAGGGCAGACAGGCTATTTGTTTTTATCTTCGCAAAAGGAAGAAGCCCTCTATCTGGAAGAATTCACAGCTCCCTATAAACGACAACTTCAAAATTTCAAGCTCACTCTAGAAAAAAGTCTTTTTTATGGAACGGTTAGCTTGCAGGAAACCAATCCGCTTTTTAGCTATTATGAGCCCATGTATCGCGTGATTATCCAAGGAAATATTGGTCAGATTTTGGACGAATTGGACTTGCTCAAGGACATCGTGCTGCAAAATACGCCTGAAGTTTCAATTACCAAGCAGTTGTTCATTCAGTTTATCATGGATGTTTACCATCTGTTTCAGCATTTGAAACCAGACGATATGACAACCATTATCAAAAAGATTGAAAGCACGAATACCTTTGAAGATTTATTGGATTATCTGAAGGCTCAGCTCTCAGATCTGTTCGCCCAGTATCGAATGAATGAGAATGTTGCTAACGTCTTGGAAGTGATTGGTCGTGATTATCAAAAAGACTTATCCCTAAAAGATATCAGCAAGGAACTCTATATCAATCCAGTTTATTTGGGGCAGTTGATCAAGCGTGAGACGAATTCTACTTTTGCAGAATTGCTAAATAAGCAGCGCATCAAGGCTGCCCAGCAGCTTCTGCTCGCAAAAAATGACAGTATAGAAGACGTTTGTTATGCAGTTGGATATAGCAATGTTGGTTATTTCTATAAAGTCTTTCGAAAGTTATGTGGCAAATCTCCTAAGGCCTATCGGAAGCAAGTCGACTGATGAAAATCGCTGAGACGACTACCTCTCTATTTCTTTTCTATCGAATGCTAAAAAAAGTAGAAAAAAAGATATAGAAGAGTCAGTGTGAGAGCCGACTATTCGTGATATAATCAAGCAGAAAGAACTTACAATATGATAAAGGAGTTAGGAGAAGCTTATGGTTGAATTAAATCTAAAAAATATTTATAAGAAGTATCCAAATAGTGAGCACTATTCTGTTGAAGACTTTAATTTGGACATCAAGGACAAGGAGTTTATCGTTTTCGTTGGTCCGTCTGGTTGCGGAAAATCAACTACTCTTCGTATGATTGCGGGACTTGAGGATATCACAGAAGGAACAGCGTCGATTGATGGTAAAGTGGTCAATGACGTGGCGCCGAAAGACCGCGATATCGCCATGGTCTTCCAGAACTATGCCCTCTATCCGCACATGACAGTCTATGACAACATGGCTTTCGGTCTTAAACTTCGCAAGTATAGCAAGGAAAATATCGACAAACGGGTGCAAGAAGCAGCTGAAATCCTTGGTTTGAAAGAATTCTTGGATCGTAAGCCAGCGGACTTGTCAGGTGGTCAACGTCAGCGTGTTGCCATGGGTCGCGCTATTGTGCGTGATGCAAAGGTTTTCCTAATGGACGAGCCTTTGTCAAACTTGGATGCGAAGCTGCGTGTGTCTATGCGTGCTGAGATTGCCAAAATCCACCGCCGTATCGGTGCAACAACCATTTACGTTACCCATGACCAGACAGAAGCGATGACGCTTGCAGACCGGATTGTTATCATGTCAGCAACCAAGAACCCTGCTGGAACTGGAACCATTGGTCGAGTGGAACAAATCGGTAGTCCACAGGAAGTTTACAGAAATCCAGTCAACAAGTTTGTGGCGGGCTTCATTGGCAGCCCAGCGATGAACTTTATCACTGTGACACTTGAGGGGAATGAAATCGTTGCTTCTGGATTACGTTTGACTGTGCCAGAAGGAACACTGAAGGTTCTGCGTGAGAAGGGTTATAACGGCAAGAAGTTGATCTTTGGTATTCGTCCAGAAGACATTAATACAGAACCTGCTTTCTTAGAGACTTTCCCAGACTCTATGGTTCATGCGACTATTTCTGTCTCTGAGCTTTTGGGTTCTGAGTCTCACCTTTACTGTCAAGTTGGTGACAGCGAGTTTATCGCGCGGGTAGATGCTCGTGACTACTCAGAAACAGGTGCTGGAATTGACCTTGGTTTTGACCTGAACAAGGCGCATTTCTTTGATTTCGAAACAGAGAAAACAGTTTATTAATCAATAAAAATAATGAAACGTAGACAGATTTGTCTGCGTTTTTTGAATGAACTTTTAGTCTTCGCAATCACAAATGCCTTTAATCAGTGGAGAAATTTGAATAGACTGTTGCTTTCTTTTTGCAAAAGGTCTTTATATAATGAGGTGTAAAGATAAATCGAGAGGTAAATAAATGATGATTCAATTTCCAAAAGGCTTCGTCTGGGGATCTTCTACATCGGGTCCGCAAACGGAGGGGCGAATTTCAGGAGATGGGAAGGGAGACAATCTTTGGGACTATTGGTTTAGCCAAGAAGCCCATCGTTTTTATAATGAAATTGGACCTGGTAAGGCATCCACTTTTTACGAAAATTGGGAGCAAGACATCGATCTTTTAGTCGAAACAGGCCACACGGCCTTTCGGACTTCCATTCAATGGTCACGGCTTTTTCCAAATGGATGTGGCCCAGTCAATCAAGTGGGAGTTGACTTCTATCGCAAGGTCTTTGAAAGAATCAAGTCCAAGGGCATTCGTTTGATTGTCAATCTTTATCATTTTGACCTGCCCTTTGCCTTGCAGGAAGCACAAGAAGGCTGGGAAAGCTTGGATACAGTCCATGCTTATGTAGACTATGCCCGTTTCTGCTTTGAAAGCTATGGTGATTTGGTGGACCAATGGGTGACCTTTAACGAGCCTATTGTACCGGTTGAGTTTGGCTATTTCTACGATGGGCATTATCCTAATAAAGTGGACGCTCAAGCTGCAGTAAAGGTGGCTTATCATACCCAGCTAGCTAGCTCTTTAGCAGTGAAAGCCTGCCATGAGGTTGGAGCAGACTACAAAATCGGCATTATCCTAAACCTGACACCAGCTTATCCACGTAGCCAGCATCCGGCGGACTTGAAGGCAGCTCGTATTGCTGAGCTCTTCCAAGCTAAGTCTTTCTTGGATCCATCTGTTTTGGGATATTATCCAGTAGAGCTGGTCGATCTTTTGCGCGAGCACGATCTTTTGCCGACTACGACTGAGGAGCAGTTGCAGGCTATTCGGGAAAATACAGTAGACTTTTTGGGTGTCAATTATTATCAGCCTCTACGGGTTGCGGCGCCTAAGTATTTGAAGCATCCAGAGTCGCCGCTTCTGCCAGATCATTTCTATGAGCCTTATGTCATGCTTGGTCGCAAGATTAACCCCCACCGTGGCTGGGAAATCTATGAGCAAGGAATTTACGATATTGCACAAAATATCAAGGAAAACTACGGCAATATTGAGTGGATGTTGACGGAAAATGGCATGGGAGTCGAAGGTGAAGAGAAATTCCGTGAAAATGGCATGATTCAAGACGATTATCGGATTGACTTTGTTAAAGGCCATCTGCGCCAGCTTCATCGTGCCATTCAGGACGGGGCCAACTGTACAGGTTACCTCATGTGGACCTTTATTGATTGTTGGTCTTGGCTCAATAGCTATAAGAACCGCTATGGCTTGATTGAGCTTAATCTGGAAACCCAAGAACGAACTATCAAAAAATCAGGGCACTGGTTTAAAGAATTAAGCCGAAACAATGGCTTTGAATAAGCTTTTCTACCAATTCAGCCTATATAAGATAGGGCGGTTTCCTAACTAATCTTTTAATTAAGCTTAGGGCATCCCGCTCGGATAGTGAGAGTGGGACAGAAATCGGTAATTCGTTAGAATTCGATTTCGTTGTCCCATCTCCGCACAGTTGAGTAGGGCTGTAAACGCTTATGAAATCAGCCTAGTAGAGCCCACTCAACCACTGCGTCTTGCTCGACAATCCAAAGACAATTGAGAGGCTAGGACTTTTGTCCCAGCCTCTATTATTTTTTATCTTGTGAGTAGAACTAGCTTCTAAAATGAAACTGGGAGGATGTCTTTCTCCGCATTTTGAATCAGAAAGGAAGAAGTGGCCAGAGACTTGCTGTATCAAATACCGATTCTTAGATTTTTAGCTCGTTCTATGAGTTTCCTTTGTTTTGAAAAAAGCGTGAAAAAATGCTATAATGACTAAGATGTGCAAACTTTGTTTGCAAAACTGTAATTCGACTTGGCTTGCCAAGGACCGTTAGTAATAAAATCAAGGAATCTTTGATACATGAGATTCTAAAATCGAATAGGAGTAAAAATGAGTAAAAGCACTATTAAGCTGATTACTTTGGGCGGCGTGCGCGAGAATGGGAAAAACCTCTACGTCGCCGAAGTGGATGATTCCATTTTTGTATTGGATGCTGGGCTCAAATACCCAGAAAATGAGCAGCTGGGAGTAGATGTAGTCATTCCCAACATGGATTATTTGTTTGAAAATAAAGACCGAATTGCAGGTGTCTTTCTGACCCACGGTCATGCGGATGCCATCGGTGCGCTGCCTTATCTTTTGACAGAAGCCAAGGTACCGGTTTTTGGTTCGGAGTTGACGATTGAGCTAGCCAAGCTCTTTGTCAAAAACAATGACGCCGTGAAGAAATTCAATGATTTTCATGTTATCGATGAAAATACCGAGATTGAATTTGGCGAAACGGTTGTCTCTTTCTTCCGGACGACCCACTCGATTCCAGAGAGTCTGGGAATCGTTGTCAAGACGCGTGAAGGCAATATTGTTTATACGGGAGATTTTAAGTTTGACCAATCTGCCAGCGAATCTTATGCGACAGATTTCGGCCGTTTGGCTGAGATTGGCCGTGAGGGTGTTTTAGCTCTCCTGAGTGATTCAGCCAACGCTGATAGCACTGTGCAAGTGGCTAGTGAGAGCGAGGTTGGCCGTGAGATTACAGATACGATTTCGGATTGGGATGGGCGTGTCATCGTAGCAGCGGTTGCCAGCAACCTGTCTCGGATCCAACAGGTCTTTGAAGCTGCGGCAGAAACAGGTCGTCGCGTCGTTTTGACAGGCTTTGATATTGAAAACATCGTTCGTACGGCTATCCGCCTCAAGAAATTATCCTTGGCGGATGAACGCCTTTTGATCAAGCCTAAGGAAATGTCTAAGTTTGAGGACCATGAGTTGATTATCTTGGAGACGGGTCGGATGGGTGAGCCTATCAATGGCCTGCGTAAGATGTCCATTGGTCGTCACCGTTATGTAGAAATCAAAGACGGAGACTTGGTTTATATCGTTACAACGCCATCTATTGCCAAGGAAGCAGTCGTAGCGCGTGTGGAAAACATGATTTACCAAGCTGGTGGCGTGGTCAAGCTGATTACCCAAAACTTGCGTGTATCTGGCCATGCCAATGCGCGTGACTTGCAGCTCATGCTCAACTTACTGCAACCCAAGTACCTCTTCCCGATTCAGGGAGAGTACCGTGGTCTGGACGCCCATGCCAAGGCAGCCATGGAAGTCGGGATTTTACCAGAAAACATCTTGATACCTAAGCGTGGTAGCATCATGGCCTACGAAAATGGCGACTTTGTGCCAGCTGGAGCAGTGTCAGCGGGCGATGTCATGATTGATGGAAATGCCATCGGTGATGTGGGCAATATCGTCCTGCGTGACCGCAAAGTCTTGTCTGAAGATGGGATCTTCATCGTGGCCCTTACGGTCAACCGTAAGGAGAAGAAAATCATTTCCAAAGCCAAGGTTCATACTCGGGGATTTGTCTATGTCAAGAAGAGTCGTGACATCCTGCGGGAGAGTACTGACCTGATCAATAAGACAGTGGAAGACTATCTGGCTCAGGAAAGCTTTGACTGGGGCGAGCTCAAGGGAGCGGTTCGTGATAGTTTGGCTAAGTTCCTCTTTGAGCAGACCAAGCGCCGGCCGGCTATTCTTCCGGTTGTCATGGAAGTTCGCTAGAGTCACTCGAGGGAGCAACTTTCCCAGTATTTTGCAGAGAGAAAGTCGAATATCGGCTTTTTCTTATCTTTTGGCGGTCGCAGAACAGGCTTTGCTTTCGGAGTGTGGCTGGCTGTGCTGCCTAGTCAAGAACAGTAGTTTTTACGAGAGGAGAAAAAAGATGGCAGTGATGCA
Organism: Streptococcus cristatus; assembly: GCF_008369405.1. Taxonomy (GTDB): domain Bacteria; phylum Bacillota; class Bacilli; order Lactobacillales; family Streptococcaceae; genus Streptococcus; species Streptococcus cristatus_G. The sequence goes on along the minus strand of NZ_VSJJ01000008.1, from coordinate 80,293 downwards.
GATAGAATATTATTCAGAAGCCTTGGAGATGGAGTGGGGAGTCAATGTTCTCTATCCAGATGCGTCGCGCGTGGACAAGCCAGATGATAAGGATATTCCTGTTTTGTATCTTCTTCATGGTATGAACGGTAACCACAATAGCTGGCTCAAGCGCTCAAATATTGAACGTCTGGTTCGCTCGACTAACCTGATTGTTGTCATGCCGAATACCAGCAATGGCTGGTACACCGATACTCAGTACGGCTTTAACTATTACGAGGCTATCGCTGAAGAGCTGCCACGGGTCCTCAAGCGCTTTTTCCCCAATATGTCTGACAAGCGAGAGAAGAATTTTATCGCTGGCCTTTCCATGGGCGGATACGGATCCTTTAAGCTGGCTCTCAAGTCTAACCGTTTTTCATATGCGGCTAGTCTTTCAGGGGCTTTGAGTTTTCTTGATAGTCATCCAGATGATGTTGAAATAGCAACACCAGCCTACTGGCGAGGGATTTTTGGAGACTTTAAAGACTGGACCAGCAGTCCTCATTCGCTGGAAAGCATAGCCAAGCAATCTGATAAAAAGACCAAGCTTTGGGCATGGTGCGGTGAAGAGGATTTTCTCTACGAGGCCAATCAGGTGGCTGTGAAAAATCTGCAAGACTTGGGCCTGGATATTACTTACAGCCACAGTCCTGGCAACCATGAATGGTACTACTGGGAAAAGCAGATGGAGCAGGTTTTAGCTTGGCTGCCAATTGACTTTGTCCTCGAAGAAAGACTGTCTTAAAAAATCATGCGATTCAGCGGATTCTGGATCGAGAATGTGATATAATAATAACGTTTGAATACGAAAGCAGGAGCGAGATCCCCCTGCTATTCCCAAATAGGAGATCGAAAATTGACAAAAGATATTCGAGTGCGTTATGCACCAAGTCCAACAGGACTATTACACATCGGAAATGCGCGGACGGCGCTCTTTAACTACCTCTATGCTCGTCATCATGGCGGAACTTTTATCATCCGTATTGAAGATACTGACCGCAAGCGCCATGTCGAAGATGGTGAGCGTTCACAGCTTGAAAACCTTCGTTGGTTGGGCATGGATTGGGATGAAAGTCCAGAAACACATGAAAACTACCGCCAATCAGAGCGTTTAGAATTGTATCAGAAATACATTGACCAATTGCTAGCGGAAGGAAAAGCCTACAAATCTTACGTTACAGAAGAAGAATTGGCTGCTGAGCGCGAACGTCAAGAATTAGCAGGTGAAACACCACGCTACATCAATGAATATCTCGGTATGAGCGAAGAAGAAAAAGCAGCTTATATCGCAGAACGTGAAGCAGCAGGCATCATTCCAACGGTTCGTCTGGCTGTCAATGAAGCTGGTATCTACAAGTGGACGGACATGGTCAAGGGCGACATCGAGTTTGAAGGTGGCAATATTGGTGGTGACTGGGTTATCCAAAAGAAAGACGGCTATCCGACTTACAACTTTGCCGTTGTGATCGATGACCACGATATGCAAATCTCTCACGTTATCCGTGGGGATGACCACATTGCCAATACCCCTAAGCAGCTCATGGTTTATGAAGCGCTTGGCTGGGAAGCGCCAGAGTTCGGTCACATGACCTTGATTATCAACTCTGAAACTGGTAAAAAGTTGTCAAAACGCGATACCAATACTCTCCAGTTCATCGAGGATTACCGCAAGAAAGGCTACCTGCCAGAAGCAGTCTTTAACTTTATCGCTCTTCTCGGTTGGAATCCTGGTGGCGAGCATGAAATCTTCTCTCGCGAAGAACTCATCAAGCTTTTTGATGAAAACCGCCTCAGCAAGTCTCCAGCTGCCTTTGACCAGAAAAAGATGGACTGGATGAGCAATGAGTACATCAAGAATGCGGATTTTGAGACAATCTTTGAAATGGCAAAACCATTCTTGGAAGAAGCAGGACGCTTGACCGACAAGGCTGAAAAAATGGTAGAACTCTACAAACCACAAATGAAATCAGTGGATGAAATCGTTCCATTGACAGACCTTTTCTTCTCAGATTTCCCAGAGTTGACGGAAGCTGAGAAAGAAGTGATGGCTGGTGAAACTGTTCCTGTGGTGTTAGAAGCTTTCAAAGCAAAACTGGAAGCAATGACAGATGAAGAATTTGTGACAGAAAACATCTTCCCACAAATCAAAGCAGTCCAAAAAGAAACAGGTATCAAGGGTAAAAACCTCTTTATGCCAATCCGTATCGCTGTTTCTGGCGAAATGCACGGTCCAGAATTGCCAGATACCATCTATCTATTAGGCCGCGAAAAATCTATCCAGCATATCGACAATATGTTGAAAAAAATTCAATAAGATGGGAGTGGGACAGAAATCGGTAATTCGTTAGAATTCGATTTCGTCGTCCCACCTCCGCACAGTTGAGTAGGGCTGTAAAAGCTGATGAAATAAGTCNTGAGTAGGGCTGTAAAAGCTGATGAAATAAGTCTAGTAGAGCCCACTCAACCACTGCGTCTTGCTCGACAATCCAAAGATAATTGAGAGGCTAGGACTTTTGTCCCAGCCTTTTGCTTTCTAAAAAGCCGCATTTGTGTTACAATAATGTTACAAGAACAGGAAAATATTGCGAGGTGCTAAAGATGAAAAAATGGATGATTCTCTTGGCTGGAACTCTGGTGGCATCGTCTGTGTTAGTGGCCTGCGGCCAAAAGAAAGAAAAACCGACATCGCCTTCTAGCAGTTCCAAAGTTAGCTCGACCTCGACCAGCTCAGCTTCTTCCAAAAAGTCTGAGACGAGCAAAAGTTCGACAGAGCTGTCTACTGAAACAAGTAGTTCGGACACTTCTATTTCTAGCGGTCAGGAAAACAGTCAAGAGCCTTCGGAGCCAGCAACTAAGGAGTCTTCTGCTAAGTCAGAAAGCAAGGGGGAAAAAGAGCCTGCCGCAACCTCTAATTTAGACATGCAGGCCATTGCTTCTGGGGATTTTTCTAGCATGGCTGGTACTTGGAAAGATGCCAATGGTGTCACTTATACATTTGATGCCAAGGGACTGGTGTCAGATGTTGCCAAGTTGGAGCTGGTTTACGCTGGTCTGGATGAAAATGGAATTTATCGCACAAGCATTCGTTGGAACAATCTTACAGGTGCTGCCTTATCTATTATTCCAGCAGGGAGAAAGTTGCCAGCTGGAGAGACTGTTAGCGGGCAGGATCCGACTGATAGCAGTCGAGATCGCTTCATTATTGCCCAAGGCATCTCAGAGCACCCAGACGTTTTTTACCGTGTAAAATGAGAGTGGGACAGAAATCGGTAATTCGTTAGAATTCGATTTCGTCGTCCCACCTCCGCACAGTTGAGTAGGGCTATAAAAGCTTGTAATCAGCGTAATAGAGTCCACTCAACCACTGCGTCTTGCTCGACAATCCAAAGACAATTGAGAGGCTAGGACTTTTGTCCCAGACTCTTTTTTGGAGCTGCGCGGATGGTTCCTTCTTTCATTCGGTAAAACTATTCAAAAAGAGGGCTCGTCTCGCACCTAGCCCTTATTGGCTTTTTGGGAAAATATGGTATAATAGAGTTAATTTTGGTGGATGGAGTTGAGTTTTGAGAAAAAACTATCGCGTCAAGAGCGAAAAAGATTTCAAGGCGATTTTTAAAGCTGGGCAGAATTTTGCCAATCGAAAGTTTGTCGTTTATAAATTAGAAAAAGAACAGTGCCATTTTCGAGTGGGGATTTCAGTCAGTAAAAAGCTGGGCAATGCAGTTGTCCGTAATAGTATCAAAAGAAAGATTCGTCATGTCTTGATTCAGCATCGGGCAGACTTGACCAAGGATGATTTTGTTGTTATTGCCCGCAAGGGAGTTGAAACTTTGGACTACCACCAAGTGGAACAAAATTTATTGCATGTCTTGAAAATTGCAAGAATTTATCAGGAAGGATTTATTTGTGAAAAAGAAGAGTAAAATGGGATTTCTTTTAGCGGCTTCGCTGCTTATTTTGACGGCTTGTGGCACCAGCGAAGTGACCGCTAATTCAAGTGATTTTTGGGAGAAATTAGTTTATTTCTTTGCGGAGATGATTCAATTCTTGTCCTTTAATGGAAGTACAGGAATCGGGATTATTCTTTTTACCTTGATTATTCGGACAGTCTTGTTGCCAGTCTTCCAGTTTCAGACGACCTCATCTAGAAAGATGCAGGAAGTCCAGCCTCAGATCAAGAAGCTTCAGGAAAAATATCCAGGCAAAGATATGGATAGTAAGACCGCTTTAGCAGAGGAAACCAGCAAGCTTTATAAAGAAATGGGAGTCAATCCCTATGCCGCTTTTCTTCCGTTATTTATCCAAATGCCAGTGCTTTTGGCACTTTTCCAAGCTCTGACACGGGTTGAATTTTTGAAAACAGGTCACTTCCTCTGGCTCAATCTAGGTGCGACGGATCCGACCTTTATCCTACCTATTCTCGCTGCTCTCTTTACTTTCTTTAGCACTTGGCTATCCAATAAAGCCTTGCCAGAAAAGAATGGTGGGACGGCAGTGATGACCTACCTGATGCCGGTATTGATTTTCTTCTTTGCGGTGTATGCAGCCAGTGGGGTTGCTCTTTACTGGACAGTCTCCAACGCCTATCAAGTTGGTCAGACCTTGCTTTTAAGCAATCCTTTTAAGATTATTGCTGAACGTGAAGCAAAGGCAAAGGCAGAGCGCCAATTGGAAATGAAGAAAAAACGTGCCCTTCAAAAAGCACAGAAAAAGAAAAAGTAAAAAGGAGGACTCTTGCAGATGGTTATTTTTACAGGAGCAAGTGTTGAAGAAGCGATTCAAAATGGACTAAAAACGCTGGATATTCCACGAATGAGAGCACATATTACCGTTGTTTCGCGTGAAAAGAAAGGTTTTCTCGGTTTGTTTGGCAAGAAGCCTGCCCAGGTAGATGTGGAGCCGATTGCTGAAGCGACAGTGACCAAGGCTAATCAGCAGGCAATTAAAGGAGTGCCTGAGGAAATCAATGCGCAAAATGAGCCTGTACAGAGCGTTAGTGAAGCAACGGTTGACTTGGGACGTGTGGTTGCAGCTATCAAAAAAGTCGAAAATGAAGGCGAAGCTATTTCAGAAGAGGTCAAGGCTGAAATTCTCAAAAACGATAAGCATGCGACTACGATTTTGGAAGAAACGGGCACAATTGATGTTTTAAAGGCCGATCAAGCTAGTGATGAAGCGGTGGATACGGAAGAAACTGACGAAATCAGCTCTTTAGAAGAAACAGGGCCTAGTCAGGAAGAAGCAAGTGCGGATGTAGCAGAGTCATCCTTCTTTGACTTGGGTATTCAGGTTGAGGATAATTGTGATATTGAGGAAGTTGTCGCAAGTGTGACCGCATATGTGCAGAAGATTGTGGATGAAATGGATGTTGAAGCGACTCTTTCCAGCAGCCATAATCGTCGGACAATCAATATGCAAATTGATACTAATGAGCCAGGGCGCGTGATTGGTTACCACGGTAAAGTCTTGAAAGCCTTGCAGCTCTTGGCTCAAAACTATCTTTACAATCAATATTCTAAGAGTTTCTACATTTCTATCAATGTGAATGACTATGTGGAGCATCGTGCAGAAGTTTTGCAAAGCTATGCACAAAAATTGGCTCAGCGTGCTCTAGAAGACCGTCGCAGCCAGCATACGGACCCTATGTCTAATAGTGAACGTAAAATCATCCATCGGATTATCTCAAGAATTGATGGTGTGACAAGCTATTCAGAAGGCGATGAGCCTAACCGCTACGTTGTTGTAGATGTTGATTCGGAATAAATCTTAACCAGCCTCTCAGCTGGTTTTTAAATATAGAAAGGAGAAATTCTATGTCACTTTTTCCAGCTATTGAGTCATTTTTGCCTGTTCAAGGCAGCAAATACATTGCGCCAGACAAGGCAGGGGATCTGCGAGAGATAATGTTGGATTGGAAAGCTAGAGGTCAGGCTGCTCGGCAGGAGTTTGCAGACTTGGTCCGAGACTTTCAGGCTCTTTATCCCAAGCTGAGTCTGGAGCGGACCAGCAATTGGATGAATCAGGCTCAGATCTTACGCCCACATTTTTGGAATTATCTAAGAGGCTATGGGGACATCACAGAGCCCATGTTCGCCTTGCGCTTGTATGGGACTGCAGAAGATTTTGGGGTCTCGCTAGAGGTGAGCTTCATGGAGCGCAAAAAAGACGAGCATAGCCTTAGCAAGCAAAATCGAGTCTTGAATCTGCCCATCCAGCCGCCAGCTTACTATTTCGTCCAGATAGATGGTGTGAGTCACCGCTTCGAGGCTACTGAGGTAAATAGACAACATCTAAGTCAGCAGGTGGCTTCAGGGCTAGTCCGCAAGGTTTTGGTCAAATATGATGTCAATCTTTCCGAGGCTACAAGCAAGCAGCAAGTTTTATCGGAGCTTGAGCAGGCTATGACTGCCTTGATTCCCTTCTATGAGGCGACACGATTTGAATGATTTCGTTTCCAAAAAGAAACAATTCGTCCAATACTATTGACAAACAGGAGAGAATCAGATAGAATAGTAAAGTATGTTTAGTAACTGATCACTTTATAGCCGGCTAAACGAATACAAAATCTATGAGGAGGTATTCATCGTGAAACGTACTTATCAACCAAGTAAACTTCGTCGTGCGCGTAAACACGGATTCCGTAACCGTATGTCAACTAAAAACGGTCGTCGCGTATTGGCAGCTCGTCGTCGTAAAGGACGCAAAGTTTTGGCTGCATAATCCAAACGATTACCATAAAGAAACCAGTGGAGACTCGAGACCGCTGGTTTTTCTATTGCTCTTGATAAAATAGGCTTATATGCTTTAAGGATGTCTAGTAGTGCTATGAAAGAGTCCGTGCAGGATAGGAACTTTGCCTGAAAGAGAACACAAGCGGGATGGTCTAGGTGGTTTCTCGCGTATTTACTAGCTAGTTTGAATAAAAGAAAAGAGAGTGGGAGAGAAATTTCGTTAGAATTCGATTTCGTCGTCCCACCTCCGCACAGTTGAGTAGGGCAGTAAAAACTGATGAAATCAGCGTAGTAGAGCCCACTCAACCACTGCGTCTTGCTCGACAATCCAAAGACAATTGAGAGGCTAGGACTTTTGTCCCAGCCTCTTTTTGATGATTATTTGGAATGTAAGTACGCTTTCTATCAAGCAGCTAAGAGCAGGGGATAGAGATAGCAGAGCAACGTGAAACTAATAAGGGCGTAGAAGATACCGATTCGGATCGCTTGGATGGGCTTGTAGAAGCGAATCAGAGTCAGGATACACCAGACTAGTAGAACGAGGATAAACCAGGCTGAAATCAGGCGCAATGGTGTTGGGCCATAAAGATAGATGTAGATGCCAAAGAGTTTCCAGCCGGCAAGCAAGGCCAGTAAAAAGGCAAAAATAAAGAGGACAGTGCTGGCTAGACGAGTACCTTTCTGGTCCCAGAGAGGTTTTTGAGCCAGCAAATAAAAGGCGGCTAGCACAGCGAAATTTAGAAGGGATACACGAACGAGTTGCCAGAAGCCAGCAACAGCAACAGTTGAGGCATTTTGTGGAGAAATGGTTTGGAGGCTAGTGCCAGCACTAAGGAGTTCACTTAATTCTCCTAAACCAATGAGGAAAAAGAGAGCGTAGGTCAGGCAGAGACTACCGATGATGATATAGGCTGTAAAAGCAGGAAATATCCGCAGTGGCTGAATGCTATTTTGGAAACTATGGTAGGTAACTTTGATATCTTTTTGCTTCAGTAAGCTGCCAACAATCAGACTGTAGAGATAGAGGCCAATAGGTAGAGCTAAAAAGAGGCGAAGGGCGATGGCGTCTGTATCAAGATTTGAAAAGATCAAGTCAAAGAAAAGATGCAAGGCATCAGCTGTATCACTAAAGAAAAGAGCGAATCGATCAGAGACTTGGCTAAGTTGTGACCAAACGAAGAAGACAAGCATACCAGCAATAAGAAGGCTACTTGCGATCATCGTGCTTTGGACTGTTTTTTTAGAAGAATCGCCGTCTTCAGCAGTCGCATCTGAAGTCTTGCCAGTCCGAGCAAAGACTTGAAGACCAGCGAAAAAGTTTCTAAAAGGTAGAATCACAAAGACCTGAATGCTATCGTACCAAACCATGATTCCCAAGCGACCTTGATTGAGCCAACCCGTCCGTGATAGGATATAAAAAGAAAAGGAGATGTGGAGAGTCAAAGCTTGAAACATCTCTAATTGCGGGTGAAAGCCCCAGATACTGAGAGCCAGTGCCTGAGTCAGGCTGAGAATCAGGAAAAGATTGGACTCGAGTCCAGCAGAGGCATCTTTTTCAATTTGAGGCAAGCTTTTCGGCGTTTTTCTTACTAACCACTCGGTCAAGCTAATCAAACCAATCGCAATAGGAAAAAAGTAAATGCTCTTGTTACCGTCAATGGCAACGGTATAAAAATAGGCTAAAAAATAGAGAATGAGAGAGCTGATTCTAAAATTCTTCAGTTCCTTTATGTTTAAAGCTGAGAAGATGCTTTTTCGCTCTTCGCCTTTTTCAAAAGGAAGGTAGGGTTGCCCCGTCCTTTGTTCTTGTAATGGTGTTTCCATGATTATTCCTCCTCAGTTTCATCTGTGATATATTCAAGAATATCGCCGGGTTGGCAGTCCAATTCCCGACAAAGGGCATTAAGTGTTGAAAAACGTATTGCCTTGGCTCGGTTATTTTTCAAGATGGACAAGTTTGCAGGGGTGAGGTCAATCAATTCTGCTAAGCGTCCAGCACTAATCCGTTTTTGAGCCATGACAAGGTCTAAATTTATCTGAATCATAGTCCCTCCTAAATAGTGTAGTCTACTTCTTCTTGTAGCTCAATTGCCTTGCCAAAAGCATTGCGGATAACCCGAATAATCAAGGTTAAAATGCAGCAAGAAACGGCTACGAGGAGCATGGGCATATAGACTGTCAAGCCCATAAAGAAAGAAATGAGGGCGACCATTCCGACTTCCCAGCCCAGATAGCGCATATACTGTACATTCTGTCTGATAAAGACCTGATTTTTCCCGATGCGGCTGAGGAGCCAATAGAGATGTACGATACAGGTCAGAGCCAGGCAGCCCAAGACATAGCCTAGGAGCAACAATATCCAATAGCGACTTTCTCCCTGAAAGAAAGGTGAGGGAAATTCGATGACTAGGCTGACTACCCAAGGCCCGATGGCTATCAGGACAATGGAAGCAATAAATAAAATGCTGAGGCTGATTTTTGTAAGCACAATGCTTATATCTTCAGCTGTTTTTTGTCTTGTCTTTGACATGGATTCCTCCAAATAATTTCTATTTTTATTTACTATAACACAAAATATATCGATAATCAATAACAAAATATCGAAAAATAATAAAAAATTATCAAAAAACAGTAAGAGTGTTTTTGATAGGCGCTAAAAAAATAACAAATACCCGCTGGAATAGATGGAGAGAAAGTAAAGCTCTTGCCCCTTTATCTGACTTTTTTGGTATAATGAAAGGCAGGAAATACAAGGAAGTAAAGCATGAAAATTTTTGATACACACACGCATTTAAATGTGGAAGAGTTTGCTGGTCGAGAGATAGAGGAGCTTCAGCTGGCTGCAGAAATGGGTGTCAGCAATATGAATGTTGTCGGTTTTGACCGGCCGACCATTGAGCGCGCTTTAGAGTTGGCAGATAGTTATGAGCAGATTTACGCTACGATTGGCTGGCATCCGACTGAGGCTGGGACTTATGACGAGGCAGTGGAAGCCTATCTGCTGGACAAGCTTGCTCATCCAAAAGTAGTGGCTCTGGGCGAGATTGGGCTGGACTATCACTGGATGACAGCGCCCAAGGAAGTGCAAGAGCGAGTGTTTCGCCGCCAAATCCAGCTGTCGAAAGAGTTGGATCTGCCCTTTGTTGTCCACACGCGAGACGCTTTAGAAGATACCTATGAGATTATCAAGAGTGAGGGTGTAGGCCCTCGAGGCGGTATTATGCATTCTTATTCGGGTTCTTTGGAAATGGCAGAGCGCTTTATCGAGCTAGGGATGATGATTTCCTTTTCTGGAGTCGTTACCTTTAAAAAAGCGACGGATATTCAAGAAGCTGCGCAGAACCTGCCTTTGGACAAAATCCTCGTCGAGACGGATGCGCCTTACTTGGCGCCTGTTCCCAAACGTGGCCGAGAAAACAAAACAGCTTATACCTGCTATGTGGTAGAAAAAATTGCTGAACTTCGTGGGCTGACGGTCGAAGAAGCTGCGCAAGCGACTTATGACAATGCAAAGAAGGTGTTTGGGCTTGACTGAGAAGATAAAAATCCCGCAAGTGGTCGTTGTGGAAGGGCGTGATGACACAGCCAATCTCAAGCGCTATTTTGATCTTGAGACCTATGAAACTAGAGGCTCTGCCATCAGCGATGCGGATATCGAGCGGATTCGTCGCTTGCAGGACTTACATGGTGTTATTGTTTTTACAGATCCTGACTTCAATGGCGAGCGGATTCGCCGTCTGATTATGACGGAAATTCCCGCTGTCCAACATGCCTTCCTCAAGCGCGACGAAGCAGCCCCCAAGTCTAAGACCAAAGGGCGCTCATTAGGCATTGAGCATGCGAGTTTTGAAGACTTAAAAACAGCCCTCGCTGGGGTAACCAGCCATTTTGAGTCAAGCAGTGATTTTGATGTGACAAAGAATGACCTCATGCGGCTGGGGCTACTCATGGGAAGTGACAGCCGTCAGCGTCGAGAGTATCTAGGCGAAGAGCTCCGCATCGGCTATTCTAACGGCAAGCAGCTGCTCAAGCGGTTGGAACTGTTTGGCGTGACTTTGGCGGAAGTAGAAGAAGCCATTCTCAAATATTCAGTCTAACGGAGTAAGAAATGAAAAAAGTAATTATTACGGGCGGCAATAGTGGTATTGGCTACCAGGCTGCTAAACAGTTAGCTGAAAAGGGGTGGTCAGTGATCCTATTTTGCCGGCGAAAAGAAGCTGCTGAGCAAGCCTGTGAAAAAATCCGTCAACAAACAGGAAATCTGCATGTGGATTATATCTTGGCTGATTTATCTGAGATGAAGAGTGTCAGGAAAGCAGTAGAACAGTATATCCAAAGAGAAGAGACTTTAGATGTTTTAATTAACAATGCGGCTGATTTTGATTTATCGGTCAAAAAGCCGATTCTTACCAAAGACGGATTGGAAAAGCAATTTGCGACCAATGTGGTTGCTCCCTTTTTACTTTCTATCTTGTTGAAGGGCTTGTTGGAAAAGTCAGAAAGTGGTCGGATTATTAATATTTCTTCCCAAGGGCTATTGCTTTATCCTTTCATGAAGCTTGATTTTGAAAATTTATCCGGTCAAAAACATTACAGTCCTGCTAAGACCTATTATCGGAATAAACTGGCCTTGTTGATGCTGTCGCTTTATATGCGGAAACATTGGAAAGGTATCAAGGTTCAGGCAATCCGTGTGACCAATGTCAAAGTTGATATGCGGCGCTACAATCACCTCAGCACTTTTATGAAAAATCTTTATAAAATTAAGTCAAGATTTTCGATTAGTCCTGAAAAAATGGCGAAAGTCTATATAGCTTTATCTACAGAAGATGGCTATGAGGGCTTTTTGTATGACGAAAAATACAAAGAAGTTAAGGTTAATGCATTTGCTTACGAGGAAGAAGAACAGAAAAAACTTTACACCCTGCTAGAGCAAATGACATCCTTAAAAGATAATGAATAAATAATTAGAAAAGAGAAAAGATGCGAATTGCAGATTATAGTGTGACCCGTGCCATTCTGGAGCGTCACGGTTTCACTTTTAAAAAATCGTTCGGTCAGAATTTCCTGACGGATACCAACATCCTCCAGAAGATTGTGGATACAGCTGAGATTGACAAAAATGTCAATGTCATTGAAATTGGTCCCGGTATTGGGGCTTTGACAGAGTTTTTGGCGGAAAGTGCTGCAGAGGTTATGGCCTTTGAGATTGATGACCGTCTGGTACCGATTTTGGCGGATACCCTGCGCGATTTTGACAATGTGACAGTGGTCAATCAGGATATTCTCAAGGTTGATTTGGCCCAGTACATAGCAGAGTTTAAGAATCCAGACCTGCCTATCAAGGTAGTGGCAAATCTGCCCTACTACATCACGACGCCGATTCTCATGCATTTGATTGAGAGTGGGATTCCTTTTAGTGAGTTTGTCGTGATGATGCAGAGAGAAGTGGCGGATCGGATTTCGGCTCAGCCTAATACCAAGGCTTATGGTAGTTTGTCAATTGCGGTCCAGTATTACATGACGGCCAAGGTTGCTTTTATTGTACCGCGAACAGTCTTTGTGCCTGCGCCAAATGTGGATTCGGCTATTCTCAAGATGGTGCGCAGAGACCAACCTGCCGTTGCAGTAAAGGACGAGAAATTCTTTTTCAAGGTCTCCAAGGCTAGCTTTGTTCACCGTCGCAAGACGCTCTGGAACAATCTGACCAGTCATTTTGGGAAGTCAGAGGAGACTAAAGTTAAGTTAACAGCTGCTTTAGAGCAAGCTGAATTGTCTCCAAGTGTTCGGGGGGAAGCCTTGACTTTGGCAGATTTTGCCCGTTTAGCAGATGCCTTGAAGAAACAAGGCTTATAAGATTTGAAAACCAGCCCTTTTTGAAAAGAGCTGGTTTTTTGAAAGAAATTTCAAGAGGTTTTCATGATTTTTCAAAAGAAAAACTCTTGTCAACTTGGACAAGAGTTCTTGTTTGATGCGGAGGAAGGGATTTGAACCCTCACACCCGTACGGGCACATGCGCCTGAAGCATGCGTGTCTGCCGTTCCACCACCTCCGCTTGCTTTTTATTATAACATATTTTTTGAAAATAACAAGCGAAAATGGTAAGTTTTGAATGTGGTAGGCACGGAGAATAGTAGTTATGAGTGGTTTTTAAAAGCTAATTGTAGAAATTAAAAGTGGCTATCAAAGTCTAAGCAGTGATTGTTTGCAAGTGTATTTTCATTTATTCGATAGCTTGCGGATAGAGGGATTCTTGTTCTTTTGAAGTATCTTTCAGGATAAAGATGGCCCATAACAGTGCCAAGATGAAGACAACTAAGCCCGGAATACCTCCCTCGGGACCGAATTGACCGCCAGTAATGAAGGTACGATTGGAAGTTGTAAAGTACATCAAGGAAGACTCGCTGTCGTATCCACTGACGTGGAAGCCATAGACATTTCCCATAATGAAATTCCAAGCAAAGTGGAAGCCACAAGGTCCCCAGATATTTCCACGCTTCATGGCATAGACAGCGGTGAATAAGCCGAAAATAAACAGGTGAAGCGTCGAAAGCCAAGATGCTCCGTTATTGTCCAAATGGAAATAAGAGAACATGGTTGAAGCAATCAGAATCGCTAAATAGGCATTTTTGTGATAAGAAATGATTGGTACCAACCATCCGCGGATATAAATTTCTTCCGCAGCTGTTTGCAAAATATAGCCGATGAGAACTAAGACCCAAGAAACGAGGAAGGGCAGACTAAACTGAATGCGGTCAAATTTGGCATCTCCTGTGATAAAGAAGACTACTAGAACGGTCGTAATCATGATGGCACCAACCAAGACACCTTTCGCGAATTCTGACAGTCCATTTCCCTTGGAGAATCCCATGGTCCGTATCGGCCGCTTTTCAATGAACCTGACCCAAAGGAAGAAGGCAATGATAGTGTAAAGGAAAGACAAAAGGTCTAAAATATTCCACCAGTCTGGGATCCAACTTTGTTTATCTATAAAGAAATCAGTTGAAGCCTTCCTAATCGGAGATATGTACTGGGTGATGTAGTAGAGGATAAAGGGAGATAGAAACCAAGGGGTTAAAAACTTCCCTTTTTTTACATTGGAAATGAGCGGATTGCTCTTTGATAGAAATGAAAGGCTCATAAATAACCTCCTTATGCCTAGCATGGGGCATCCAAGCAGTCAGAACTTACTTCTAAGGTTAGAGGAACTTCTGCGTCATAGGATGTTCCAGTAATAAAGTAGACGGACAAGAAACCTCTAAATGCTCACTCTCCTTTCTAATCGGCCTTGTCCTCTTCCTCAAATGAGGTAGTAACCATTGCTATTCATCGTCTCTATTATAATACTTTTGGAAAGCGCTTGCAATAATATATCTTTATTTTACAAAAAATCTTATGAGGAATAATTTTCCGCCTTTACTATCAAACTGGCAAGCTAAATTCATCATTTTTTGATATAATAATTGTATTAACTTTAAAGGAGCAGTCTTGCAAGGAATAATTATCAAAGCCTTGGCTGGCTTTTATTATGTAGAATCAGATGGGCAGGTGTATCAGACGAGAGCGCGCGGGAATTTCCGCAAAAAAGGGCAAACGCCTTATGTTGGCGATCATGTCGAATTTTCAGCGGACAAGGACTCTGAGGGCTATATTTTAAAAATAGCCGAGCGTAAAAATAGTTTGGTGCGGCCACCCATTGTCAACATTGATCAGGCAGTTGTCATCATGAGTGCTAAAGAGCCAGACTTCAATGCCAATCTCTTGGATCGTTTTCTGGTGCTTTTGGAGCACAAGGGCATCCACCCCCTCATCTATCTGAGTAAGTTGGATCTGCTGGAGGATGAAGGGAGCTTGGCTACTTATGTTCAGGTCTATCAGCAGATTGGCTATCAGGTGGTCCAGTCTGTCGAGGATTTACTGCCACTTCTGACGGGGAAAATCACTGTGTTCATGGGCCAGACGGGTGTTGGAAAGTCCACTCTGCTCAATAAAATTGCACCAGACTTGCAGTTAGAAACAGGAGAAATTTCTGAAAGTCTGGGGCGTGGTCGCCATACGACACGGGCGGTCAGCTTTTATAATCTTAACGGAGGAAAGATTGCGGATACACCAGGCTTCTCTTCGCTAGATTATGAAGTGGACAAGGCAGAAGACTTAAATGCTGCCTTTCCAGAAATTGCCGAAATCAGTCGGGACTGTAAGTTCCGCACTTGTACCCATACGCATGAACCGGCTTGTGCTGTCAAACCAGCCGTAGAAGCCGAGCAAATTGCTGCTTTTCGTTTCGAAAACTACCTGCAATTTCTCAGTGAAATCGAGAATCGCCGTGAGACCTATAAAAAGACAGCTAAAAAACTTCCTAAATAAAGAAAGGAAACATCATGAAAACATTTAAAATTGCTCCCTCTGTTTTGAGTGCGGATTATGCTAATTTTGAAACTGAGCTGAAAAAGCTAGAAGCTAGCGGGGCAGAGTATGCTCATCTGGATGTGATGGATGGACATTTTGTGCCTAATATTAGCTTTGGAGCCGGTGTTGTAGCCAGTATGCGTCCCCACAGCAAGATGGTTTTTGATTGCCATCTCATGGTGTCCAATCCTGAGCATCATATTGAGGAATTTGCTCGGGCGGGCGCAGATATTATCAGCATCCATGTGGAAGCGACACCGCATATTCATGGGGCTCTCCAGAAGATTCGTGCAGCAGGTGTCAAGCCTAGTGTCGTCATCAATCCTGGAACGCCAGTCGAAGCGATTAAAAATGTCTTGACTCTAGTGGATCAAGTTTTAGTCATGACAGTGAATCCAGGTCTTGGTGGTCAGGCATTCCTCCCCGAAACCATGGGTAAGATTCGTGAACTAGTCGCTCTGCGAGAGGCCAATCAACTGAACTTTGATATTGAGGTTGACGGTGGGATTGATGATAAGACGATTCAGATGGCTAGAGAGGCTGGAGCCAATGTTTTCGTAGCAGGCAGCTATGTCTTCAAAGGTGATGTCAGCCGTCAAGTTCAGACCTTGAGGGATGCGCTAGATGCTTAGAATTGCTCTGTTTGCTGGCGGTGATTTGACTGCGGTCAATCGAGATTTTGATGTTTTTGTCGGAGTTGATCGCGGCGCCTTTTATCTCTTAAAGCAGGGCTTGCCTCTGGGCTTAGCGGTTGGCGATTTTGATTCTGTTTCTGATGAAGAATTGCTGCGCATAAAAGCTAGCGCCAAGGAAGTCATTCAGGCTCAGCCTGAAAAGGATGATACGGACTTGGAATTGGCTGTTCTGGCTTGTCTTGAGCGCTATCCAGATGCTTATCTGACGATTTTCGGCGCCTTTGGCGGTCGTCTAGACCATGCTCTGGCCAATGTTTTTTTGCCTAGCAATGATAAAATCGCTCCCTATATGGAGCAGCTGACTTTAGTGGATGCCCAGAATTGCATCCGCTATGTGCCCTCTGGTCGTCATGAAATTAAGCCAGTGGAAGGCATGGACTATCTGGCCTTTCTGCCGACAGAGGATGTGGCTCTGACCATTGAAGGAGCCAAATATCCTTTGAATGAAAGGAATTTTTTCTTTAAAAAAGTCTATGCTTCTAACGAATTTATAGATAGACCTGTATTTTTATCCTTTGACAGGGGTTATACGGTTGTTATTTACAGTAAAGATAGGAGTTGATATGGAATATATCATCATCATCCTGCTGATCATCAATCTGGTCTTTCTCTATTTCTTCTGGCAGAGACAGGGGCAGCAGGAGCAGGCAATCAAAGTCTTGTTAGAAGAGCAGGAAGATCATCTGTCCGACCAGCTGGATTACCGCTTTGATCAGGAAAGACAGCAGGAGGCTCTTCGGCAAAAAGATCTGGAAATTATTCTGGGAGATCGGCTAGCAGAAGTTCGAACAGATTTGCATCGACATTTGACGGATTTACGAACAGAAATGGCGGATAGTTTCAGCAAAAATCGAGACAAGACTGATGAGCGGATGCGCCAAATTCAGGAGTCCAATGACTTGCGGCTGGAGCAGATGCGCCAGACCGTTGAGGAAAAATTGGAGAAGACTTTGCAGAGTCGCCTGCAGACCTCCTTTGAGACGGTGTCCAAGCAGCTAGAGTCTGTCAATCGTGGTTTGGGAGAGATGCAGACGGTGGCTCGGGATGTCGGCAGTCTCAATAAGGTTCTTTCCAATACCAAAACCCGCGGCATTATGGGCGAGCTCCAGCTGGGACAAATTATCGAAGACATCATGACACCTAGCCAGTATGAGCGAGAATTTGCCACAGTGGCAGGTTCTAGTGAGCGCGTGGAGTATGCTATCAAATTGCCGGGACAGACGGAGCAGGACTATGTCTACCTGCCTATTGACTCCAAGTTTCCTCTGGCGGATTACTACCGCTTGGAAGAGGCTTATGAGTCTGGCAATAAGGAAGAAATTGAAGGTTACCGTAAGTCGCTGTTAGCTAGCGTCAAGCGCTTTGCCAAGGATATCAACAGCAAATACCTAGCTCCGCCAGCTACGACTAATTTTGGGATTATGTTTTTGCCAACGGAAGGCCTCTATTCCGAAGTGGTTCGCAATCCAGAGTTTTTCGACGGCCTGCGGCGAGATGAGCAGATTGTCGTGGCGGGTCCATCTACCTTGTCAGCCCTGCTCAACTCTCTCTCAGTTGGCTTTAAAACCCTGAACATCCAGCGTAGTGCAGATGACATCAGCAAGGTTCTGGGCAGTGTCAAGCTGGAATTCAATAAATTTGGCGGCATTTTAGCCAAGGCTCAGAAGCACCTGAAGAACGCTTCTGGCAGCATCGATGAGTTACTGACTCGCCGAACCAATGCCATTGAAAGAACGTTGCGGCATATTGAATTGTCTGACCAAGACCTTCAGTTACACTTGCTAGATATTCCAGACGAAAGGGAAGACTATGAAAATTAATCAAATGAAAAAGGATGAATTGTTTGAAGGATTTTATCTGATTAAGTCAGCCGAAGTCCGCCAGACCAGAGCCGGGAAAAATTACCTCGCCTTCACTTTCCAAGATGACACTGGAGTGATTGAGGGGAAATTGTGGGATGCCCAGCCCCATAATGTGGCAGAGTTTACAGCGGGGAAAGTCGTGCATATGCAAGGTCGTCGCGAAGTCTACAATAACACCCCTCAGGTTAATCAGTTGACCCTGCGCCTGCCAAAAGCTGGTGAGCCCAACAATCCTGCTGATTTCAAAGAAAAACCACCGGTTGATCAAAAAGAACTGCGGGAATACTTGGCGCAAATGATTTTCAAAATTGAAAATCAAGTCTGGCAGCGCGTGATCCGTTCACTTTACAGCAAATACGATAAGGAATTCTATTCCTACCCAGCAGCTAAAACCAATCACCATGCTTTTGAGTCAGGGCTGGCTTTTCACACAGCTACCATGGTCAAACTAGCAGATGCGATTGGTGACATCTATCCTCAGCTCAATAAAAGCCTACTTTTTGCAGGGATTATGCTGCACGACTTGGCCAAAGTCATTGAACTAAGTGGTCCGGACAATACGGAATACACCGTCCGAGGCAATTTGATTGGGCATATCGCACTGATTGATGAGGAATTGACCAAGACCTTGGCGGAGCTGAAAATCGATGATACAAAAGAAGATGTCATCGTTTTGCGACATGTCCTTCTCAGTCACCACGGTCTTCTTGAATACGGCAGTCCCGTTCGTCCAAAGATTATGGAGGCCGAAATCCTGCACATGATTGACAATCTGGATGCCGAAATGATGATGATGACTACGGCTCTGTCTCTCGTTGCTCCAGGAGAAATGACCAATAAAATATTTGCGCTGGAAAATCGTTCCTTCTATAAACCAAAAATTGACAAGTGAAATACGAAAAATGGGCATTATATTTAGTATAATGTTCGTTTTTTTGATATAGTATGATATAATGAAAAAAATAAAATAAATATTCAAAGAAATCACTCCAAACTTTGGAATCGGAAGAGCTGATTTGTGCTCTGTGTGAGAAAATTCTAGCTTATAGATTAGTTTGTGGCTGATTTTGATGGAGTCGAATTGGTGAAAAAATGAAATTAAGAAGAAGTGAGCGCATGGTGGTTATTTCCAATTACTTGATTAACCATCCTTACCAATTAACAAGTTTAAATACATTTGCAGAAAAATATGAATCTGCAAAGTCTTCTATTTCAGAAGACATCGTGATTATCAAACGCGCCTTTGAAGAAATCGAAATTGGTACGATTGAGACCATTACGGGTGCCGGAGGAGGTGTTGTCTTCACTCCTTCTATTGCAGAAGAAGATGCAAAAGTCATCGTTCAAGATCTCCGCGATCAACTATCTGAAAGCAATCGAATCCTGCCTGGCGGCTATATCTACTTGTCAGATTTGCTTAGTACGCCATCTATCCTCAATAATATCGGTCGCATCATTGCCAAAGCTTTCAAAGATCAAAAGATTGATGCGGTTATGACAGTTGCGACCAAGGGGGTTCCGCTTGCCAATGCTGTCGCGAATGTCTTGAATGTTCCCTTTGTCATTGTCCGTCGCGATTTGAAAATCACTGAGGGCTCAACAGTAAGTGTCAACTATGTCTCTGGCTCTAGTGGAGATCGGATTGAAAAAATGTTCCTCTCAAAACGTAGTCTCAAGGCTGGCAGTCGAGTGCTGATTGTCGATGACTTTCTTAAGGGAGGCGGAACGGTTAATGGGATGATTAGCCTTCTGTCTGAGTTTGATTCAGAGTTGGCAGGAGTGGCAGTCTTTGCGGACAATGCCCAAGCAAGTCGCGATCATCTAGATTACAAATCACTGCTGAAGGTGACCAATATCGATGTCAAATCAAATACAATAGATGTTGAGATTGGAAATATATTTGATTAACTTTAGGAAAGAGTCATGAGAAATATTTTTGATAAATTAGAGAGAAGTTCTATCTTTGTTCAGTCTGGAATTATATTGGTTCTAGTAGCCATCTTGGTTTCTGGTCTTTTGTTCTTAAAACCAGCCCAGAAGAATACGGGCTCCACTAAACCAGTCAGTTACAGTAGACGTCTAAGCTCTAGCAGTTCTAATTCTACAAATAAAGCATCATCAGAAGATAGTACGATTAAAGATGCTGAAGCTGCTGTTAAAAAGTCGGAAGAAGAACGAACGGATGAAAATGTGAATCAAGCGCAAGCAGCGGTTGATAAGGTAAAAGACGAGGAAGCCAAAGCTAAGTTCCAAGCTAGGATTCAAGCGGTGAAAGATGCAATGAAAACACCTGAAGAAGCTGCTGAATCTGAATCAGACCAGCAGCCTGCTCCGTCTCCTGCACCAGCCTATGTCGCTCCCGCTGTTGTGAATGAAGTACCAGCTCAACAACAGGAAAATCATAACCCAGCCCCTGCTACAAGCTCGGATCCTACTCCCAGCCCGACTTCTTCTCCGGCTGAAACTCCCTCCGAAGCTGAAACCTCCCATTGATTTTAAATAGGTATTCGTGCTTAAAACCGTCTTTTTTATAGATAGTAAAAAGAACTCTCTATGATGCAATGATAAGCATGCTTTGAGAGTTTTTTTACTTTATAAATAGCAAGATGCCATGCTTATAAAAGAATGTGAAAATAAGTAAAAAATAATGAAAAGCTATTGACGAGGATATGCTTCTGTGTTATAATGATAAACGGTACTTTTTACTTTTGGTCTCTCAAAAGTGTACAGAGACGTGCTGACAAATGTTGCAAAAGTACACGCAGATGGTAGCTGTCACCAAGTGTATCATCACCAAAATTAAAAAAATACAGGAGAATGTAGATGCCTACAATTAACCAATTGGTTCGCAAACCGCGTAAATCAAAAGTAGAAAAATCTAAATCACCAGCTTTGAACGTTGGTTACAACAGCCACAAAAAAGTTCAAACAAACGTATCTTCACCACAAAAACGTGGTGTTGCAACTCGTGTCGGAACTATGACACCTAAGAAGCCTAACTCAGCCCTTCGTAAATTTGCCCGTGTACGTTTGAGCAACTTGATCGAAGTCACAGCTTACATCCCAGGTATCGGACACAACTTGCAAGAGCACAGCGTGGTGCTTCTTCGTGGTGGACGTGTAAAAGACCTTCCAGGGGTACGTTACCATATCGTTCGTGGTGCGCTTGATACAGCAGGTGTTACTGACCGTAAACAAGGCCGTTCTAAATACGGTACTAAGCGTCCAAAAGCATAAGGAAAGGGGATAAAGATAAATGAGTCGTAAAAACCGTGCGCCTAAGCGCGAAGTATTGCCAGATCCGCTTTACAATTCACAATTAGTTACTCGTCTTATCAACCGCGTTATGCTTGATGGTAAGCGTGGTACAGCAGCTTCTATCGTTTACGGAGCTTTTGAGCAAATCAAAGAAGCTACTGGAAATGATGCACTTGAAGTATTTGAAACAGCGATGGAAAACATCATGCCTGTTCTTGAAGTACGTGCTCGCCGTGTCGGTGGTTCAAACTACCAAGTACCGGTTGAAGTTCGTCCAGAACGTCGTACTACACTTGGACTTCGTTGGTTGGTAACAATTTCACGTGGTCGTGGTGAACACACTATGCAAGATCGTCTTGCAAAAGAAATCATGGATGCTGCTAACAACACTGGTGCAGCAGTTAAGAAACGCGAAGATACTCACCGTATGGCTGAAGCTAACCGTGCCTTCGCACACTTCCGTTGGTAAGATCATGATACCAAGAGCGCTAAAGGCACAAGGCAAAAATAGGAAACTGATGCAGTGTTTGAAGAACACAAAGCAGTTTGTCTTTTTTGCGCAGGGCCTCGCTCGGGTTCAAATTAGCTAAAAATATTATTCTTAGCTATAATTCAACTGATCATCTTGTAAGTTGAAACCAACAAAAAACAAGATAAACATTGAGAACGGGTAGGTCCTGCCTATCCGTTTTTTCTAAATAATGTTATAATATATTGTAAAATAAAAAAATAGGAGAAACTAACCTCATGGCACGCGAATTTTCACTTGAAAAAACTCGTAATATCGGTATCATGGCTCACGTCGATGCTGGTAAAACAACTACAACTGAGCGTATCCTTTACTATACTGGTAAAATCCACAAAATCGGTGAAACTCACGAAGGTGCGTCACAAATGGACTGGATGGAGCAAGAGCAAGAACGTGGTATCACTATCACATCTGCTGCGACAACAGCTCAATGGAACAACCACCGTGTAAACATCATCGACACACCAGGGCACGTGGACTTCACAATCGAAGTACAACGTTCTCTTCGTGTATTGGATGGTGCGGTTACCGTTCTTGATTCACAATCAGGTGTTGAGCCTCAAACTGAAACAGTTTGGCGTCAAGCAACTGAGTATGGAGTTCCACGTATCGTATTTGCCAACAAAATGGACAAAATCGGTGCTGACTTCCTTTACTCAGTAAGCACTCTTCATGACCGTCTTCAAGCAAATGCTCATCCAATCCAATTGCCAATCGGTTCTGAAGATGATTTCCGTGGTATCATCGACTTGATCAAGATGAAGGCTGAAATCTATACTAACGACCTTGGTACAGATATTTTGGAAGAAGATATCCCAGCTGAATACCTTGAGCAAGCTCAAGAATACCGTGAAAAATTGGTGGAAGCAGTTGCTGAAACTGACGAAGAATTGATGATGAAATACCTTGAAGGTGAAGAAATCACCAACGAAGAATTAAAAGCTGGTATCCGTAAAGCGACTATCAATGTTGAATTCTTCCCAGTATTGTGTGGTTCAGCCTTCAAGAACAAGGGTGTTCAATTGATGCTTGATGCAGTTATCGACTACCTTCCAAGTCCACTTGACATCCCAGCTATCAAGGGTATCAACCCAGATACAGATGAAGAAGAAACTCGTCCAGCATCTGACGAAGAGCCATTCGCAGCTCTTGCCTTCAAGATCATGACTGACCCATTCGTAGGTCGTTTGACATTCTTCCGTGTTTACTCAGGTGTGCTTCAATCAGGTTCTTACGTATTGAACACTTCTAAAGGTAAACGTGAACGTATTGGACGTATCCTTCAAATGCACGCTAACAGCCGTCAAGAAATCGACACTGTTTACTCAGGTGATATCGCTGCTGCTGTTGGTTTGAAAGATACTACAACTGGTGACTCATTGACAGATGAAAAAGCTAAAATCATCCTTGAGTCAATCAATGTTCCAGAACCAGTTATCCAATTGATGGTTGAACCAAAATCTAAAGCAGACCAAGACAAGATGGGT
This sequence comes from Streptococcus cristatus, assembly GCF_008369405.1. Taxonomy (GTDB): domain Bacteria; phylum Bacillota; class Bacilli; order Lactobacillales; family Streptococcaceae; genus Streptococcus; species Streptococcus cristatus_G. The sequence continues at coordinate 57,301 of NZ_VSJJ01000008.1, read as the reverse complement.
ATCGCCCTTCAAAAATTGGCTGAAGAAGATCCAACTTTCCGTGTTGAAACAAACGTTGAAACTGGTGAAACAGTTATCTCTGGTATGGGTGAGCTTCACTTGGATGTCCTTGTTGACCGTATGCGTCGTGAGTTCAAGGTTGAGGCAAACGTAGGTGCACCTCAAGTATCTTACCGTGAAACATTCCGTGCTTCTACTCAAGCTCGTGGATTCTTCAAACGCCAATCTGGTGGTAAAGGTCAATTCGGTGATGTTTGGATCGAGTTTACACCAAACGAAGAAGGAAAAGGCTTCGAGTTTGAAAATGCTATCGTCGGTGGTGTGGTTCCACGTGAATTCATTCCAGCGGTAGAAAAAGGTTTGGTTGAGTCAATGGCTAACGGTGTCCTTGCTGGTTACCCAATCGTTGACGTGAAGGCTAAACTATACGATGGTTCATACCACGATGTCGACTCATCTGAAACAGCCTTCAAGGTTGCGGCTTCACTTGCATTGAAAGAAGCTGCTAAGACTGCACAACCAGCTATCCTTGAGCCGATGATGCTTGTAACCGTCACTGTTCCTGAAGAAAACCTTGGTGACGTTATGGGACACGTAACAGCTCGTCGTGGACGTGTTGACGGTATGGAAGCGCATGGTAACAGCCAAATTGTTCGTGCTTATGTTCCACTTGCTGAAATGTTTGGTTATGCGACTGTTCTTCGTTCTGCAACACAAGGACGTGGTACCTTCATGATGGTATTTGACCACTACGAAGATGTACCTAAGTCAGTACAAGAAGAAATCATTAAGAAACACCGTGGTGAATAATTCACTACATGACGCTCGCTTCTAGCGGGCGTTTTTTCTTTATGGATCAAAATATGAAATTTATGAAAAATATCGAAAATACATGAAAGAGAATTTGTTACTTGTTAATAATAATGAAATCAGTTGCAATTTTGCTCAATAAGGTATATAATAGATATGTTGAAAGGTGATTTGTAGTGATTCAAGTTACTCTTTTCACATAAAATTTTTTTTGATTCTCATAAGGAGGAAATCACTAATGGTAGTTAAAGTTGGTATTAACGGTTTCGGTCGTATCGGTCGTCTTGCTTTCCGTCGTATCCAAAACGTAGAAGGTGTTGAAGTTACTCGCATCAACGACCTTACAGATCCAGTTATGCTTGCACACTTGTTGAAATACGACACAACTCAAGGTCGTTTCGATGGTACTGTTGAAGTTAAAGAAGGTGGATTCGAAGTTAACGGTAAATTCGTTAAAGTTTCTGCTGAACGTGACCCAGAACAAATTGATTGGGCTACTGACGGTGTAGAAATCGTTCTTGAAGCAACTGGTTTCTTTGCTAAGAAAGACGCTGCTGAAAAACACCTTAAAGGTGGAGCTAAGAAAGTTGTTATCACTGCTCCTGGTGGAAACGATGTTAAAACAATCGTATTTAACACTAACCACGACGTTCTTGATGGTACTGAAACAGTTATCTCAGGTGCTTCATGTACTACAAACTGTTTGGCTCCAATGGCTAAAGCACTTCAAGACAACTTTGGTGTTGTAGAAGGATTGATGACTACTATCCACGCTTACACTGGTGACCAAATGATCCTTGACGGACCACACCGTGGTGGTGACCTTCGTCGTGCTCGCGCTGGTGCTGCTAACATCGTTCCTAACTCAACTGGTGCTGCTAAGGCTATCGGCCTTGTAATCCCAGAATTGAACGGTAAACTTGATGGTTCTGCACAACGCGTTCCAACTCCGACTGGATCAGTTACTGAGTTGGTAGCAGTTCTTGAAAAGAACGTTACTGTTGATGAAGTAAACGCAGCTATGAAAGCAGCGGCTAACGAATCATACGGTTACACAGAAGATCCAATCGTATCTTCAGATATCGTAGGTATGTCTTACGGTTCATTGTTTGACGCAACTCAAACTAAAGTTCTTGATGTTGACGGCAAACAATTGGTTAAAGTTGTATCATGGTACGACAACGAAATGTCATACACTGCACAACTTGTACGTACTCTTGAATACTTCGCAAAAATCGCTAAATAATTCAATTGTATGAAGAAGAGATCCGAATGGATCTCTTTTTTTGTTTTACAGAACAGCTTGAAGGAGTGGCTATTGGAAACCACCTTGCTCATGCAACATCATTAGCATTTATCAGAAAAATGAGAATCGTGTAGTCTTTCATCTATCTTTGATTGGAGAAAAAGAAAAGCCATTAATTTTTGCTATCACTTTTGTAGATTTTGTGATATAATTAACACGTATAAAAAAAGAAGGAGTCTTTCCAAATGGCAAAATTGACTGTTAAAGACGTTGAATTGAAAGGGAAAAAAGTTCTCGTTCGTGTTGACTTCAACGTACCTGTAAAAGATGGCGTGATTACTAACGACAACCGTATCACTGCAGCACTTCCAACTATCAAGTACATCCTTGAACAAGGTGGACGTGCTATCCTCTTCTCTCACCTTGGACGTGTAAAAGAAGAAGCAGATAAAGAAGGTAAATCACTTGCTCCTGTAGCTGCTGACTTGGCTGCTAAATTGGGACAAGAAGTTAAATTTATCCCAGGCGTTACACGTGGTGCTGAATTGGAAGCCGCTGTTAACGCTCTTGAAGATGGACAAGTTCTCTTGGTAGAAAACACTCGTTATGAAGATGTTGACGGCAAGAAAGAATCTAAAAACGATCCTGAACTTGGTAAATACTGGGCATCACTTGGAGATGGTATCTTTGTAAACGATGCATTCGGTACAGCTCACCGTGCACACGCATCAAACGTTGGTATCTCAGCAAACGTTGAAAAAGCAGTTGCTGGTTTCCTTCTTGAAAACGAAATTGCCTACATCCAAGAAGCAGTTGAAACTCCAGAGCGTCCATTCGTAGCTATCCTTGGTGGTTCAAAAGTTTCAGACAAGATCGGTGTTATCGAAAACTTGCTTGAAAAAGCTGATAAAGTCCTTATCGGTGGTGGTATGACTTACACATTCTACAAAGCGCAAGGTATCGAAATCGGTAACTCACTTGTAGAAGAAGACAAATTGGATGTCGCTAAAGCTCTTCTTGAAAAAGCAAACGGCAAATTGATCTTGCCAGTTGACTCAAAAGAAGCAAACGCATTTGCTGATTACACTGAAGTGAAAGACACTGAAGGTGAAGCAGTAGATCCAGGCTTCCTTGGTTTGGATATCGGTCCTAAATCTATCGCTAAATTTGACGAAGCTTTGACTGGTGCGAAAACTGTTGTCTGGAACGGACCTATGGGTGTATTTGAAAACCCTGACTTCCAAGCTGGTACAATCGGTGTCATGGACGCTATCGTGAAACAACCAGGCGTGAAATCAATCATCGGTGGTGGTGACTCAGCTGCCGCAGCGATCAACCTTGGTCGTGCAGACAAGTTCTCATGGATTTCTACTGGTGGTGGTGCATCAATGGAACTCCTTGAAGGTAAAGTTCTTCCAGGACTTGCAGCACTGACTGAAAAATAATATTTGTAACGGAGAGAGTGGGACAGAAATGGTAATTCGTTAGAATTAGATTTCGTCGTCCCACCTCCGCACAGTTGAGTAGGACTGTAAAAGTTGATGAAATAAGCCTAGTAGAGCCCACTCAACCACTGCGTCTTGCTCGACAATCCAAAGACAATTGAGAGGCTAGGACTTTTGTCCCAGCCTCTTTTCTCTTGTCCTCGTAAGTTTCTAGTTATATTTTCTTAATAGCTGATCAAGAATGGGAAATGTATCTAGAAAAGTGAGGGAGCTGGCTATGTCTTTTTGCTAGATGGTTAACAATAAACTGGATGAACAGAGCCTTTTTGTTGAAAAATATGTTAGAATAAAGATAGTTTACTTTTAAAAAGGAAAAGGCATGGGCTATTTTAGTAAGTACAAATTTGACAAATCCAAGTTCCGCTTGGGCATGAGGACGCTGAAAACAGGAATAGCAGTCTTTATTATCCTGCTCATCTTTGGTATGTTTGGCTGGAAGGGGCTCCAGATTGGGGCTTTGACAGCGGTATTTAGTTTGCGGGAAGATTTTGATAAAAGTGTTCATTTCGGAACTTCTCGTATTTTAGGAAATAGTGTCGGGGGCTTTTATGCCTTGCTATTCTATCTGTTGGGAAATTTATTGAATGGGCAATTTTGGGTGACCTTGGTATTTGTGCCAATCTGTACGATGCTGACGATCATGACCAATGTTGCTATGAACAATAAGGCTGGGGTGATTGGTGGTGTTTCAGCTATGCTGATTATCACTCTCTCCATTAGTCCGGAAGATACTATTTTATACGTTTTTGCTAGAGTTTTTGAAACCTTTATGGGGGTCTTTGTCGCAATAGTTGTAAATTCGGATGTAGATAGAATTAAGAATTTCTTTAAATCTATAAATTAAAATGTGTAAGAAAATCTCACATTGATTGTTGACATACAAAAAAAATTAGTTATAATAGTGCATAGAGAGGAAAAAAATGAAGGAAAAAGAGTTTCGCCGAAATATGGCAGTCTTTCCCATAGGTAGCGTTATGAAGTTGACGGACTTATCTGCCCGTCAGATTCGATATTATGAGGAGCAAAACCTCATCACTCCCCTTCGGAATGAGGGTAATCGCCGAATGTATTCCCTGAATGATATGGACCGACTTTTGGAAATTAAGGATTATATTTCTGAAGGTTATAATATCGCTGCTATCAAAAAGAAATATGCTGAGCGTGAAGCTAAATCCCACAAAACGATTAGTGAAAAGGAAGTCCGTCGAGCTCTCCACAATGATATTTTACAGCAAGGTCGTTTTGGCTCTTCTCTGCCAACCTTTGGTCACATGCGTCGGCCATAAACTATTTTTTAAAACTATAAGGAGTTACCCATGCCCATTACAGCAGCTGATATTCGTCGCGAAGTAAAAGAAAAGAACGTCACTTTTATCCGTCTTATGTTCTCTGATATTTTGGGAACCATGAAAAACGTTGAAATTCCAGCAACGGATGAGCAGCTTGAAAAGGTCTTATCAAATAAGGCTATGTTTGACGGTTCGTCTATCGAGGGATTTGTTCGGATCAATGAATCTGACATGTATCTTTATCCTGATTTGGATACTTGGACAGTTTTTCCTTGGGGAGATGAAAATGGCAGTGTAGCAGGCTTGATCTGTGATGTTTATACGACAGAACATGTTCCCTTTGCAGGAGATCCTCGTAGTAACCTTAAGCGAGCTCTCAAACATATGGAAGCACTGGGCTTCAAGTCTTTTAATCTTGGTCCTGAACCAGAATTTTTCCTTTTCAAACTGGATGAGAATGGCGATCCGACACTGGAAGTGAATGACAAGGGTGGCTACTTTGACTTGGCGCCGACAGACTTGGCGGATAATACCCGTCGAGAAATTGTCAATGTTTTGACTAAGATGGGGTTTGAAGTGGAAGCGAGTCACCATGAGGTGGCAGTCGGTCAGCACGAGATTGACTTTAAATATGATGAAGTGCTTCGCGCTTGTGATAAGATTCAGATTTTCAAATTGGTGGTGAAAACCATTGCTCGTAAGCACGGCCTCTATGCGACCTTCATGGCTAAGCCCAAGTTTGGTATTGCTGGTTCTGGTATGCACTGCAATATGTCCCTCTTTGACCAAGATGGAAATAATGCATTTTATGATCCAGAGGATCCAAAAGGAATGCAGTTATCTGAAACGGCCTACTATTTCTTGGGTGGCTTGATTAAGCATGCTTATAATTATACGGCTATCATGAATCCGACGGTCAACTCCTACAAACGCTTGGTGCCAGGCTTTGAAGCACCAGTTTATATCGCTTGGGCTGGGCAAAACCGCTCGCCTTTGGTTCGGGTGCCAGCATCGCGTGGTATGGGAACGCGCTTGGAATTGCGTTCAGTAGATCCCATGGCCAATCCTTATATCGCCATGGCAGTGCTTTTAGAAGTTGGCCTGCATGGAGTGGAAAATAAAATTGAAGCGCCAGCTCCAATCGAAGAAAATATCTATGTCATGACAGCTGAGGAGCGCAAGGAAGCGGGTATCACTGACCTGCCTTCTACTCTTCACAATGCCGTTAAGGCCTTGACCGAAGACGAGGTGGTTAAAGCAGCCTTAGGCAATCATATCTACACTAGCTTTGTTGAAGCCAAGCGGATTGAATGGGCTAGCTATGCGACCTTTGTTTCCCAATGGGAAGTTGATAATTATTTGGACTTATATTAAAGAAATCTAGAACAGGGCTTGAAAAAGTCCTGTTTTTGTATGGAAACAAGATATTTTCAGCTTTTAAATGTTGTTTTTCCAATCTTTTTCATGTTTTCACGTCCGCAATGTACGGAAATACTTGTAAAATATATTTAAAAGTGATAAACTTAAAGCATAAAAGCACGAAAGGCGAATAATAAAATGTCAAATAAGTTGTTATATTCGGGGAAAGCAAAGGATATTTTTGCGACAGAAGATGAGCAGGTGATTTTGTCCCGCTACAAGGATCAGGCAACTGCTTTTAATGGTGTCAAAAAGGAGCAGATTGCGGGTAAGGGAGTCTTGAATAATCAGATTTCAGCCTTTATCTTTGAAAAGTTGAACGCTGCTGGTGTAGCAACGCATTTTATTGAGAAAATCTCAGATACAGATCAGCTTAATAAAAAAGTTGACATTATTCCCTTGGAAGTCGTACTTCGTAACTACACAGCTGGTTCATTTTCAAAACGCTTTGGTGTGGAAGAAGGGATCGCCTTGGAAACGCCGATCGTCGAATTTTACTATAAAAACGATGATTTGGATGATCCCTTTATCAATGATGAACATGTGAAATTCCTTGAAATTGCGGATGACCAGCAGATTGCTTACTTGAAGGAAGAAACGCGTCGTATCAATGAGCTTTTGAAAGCCTGGTTTGCTGAAATTGGTCTTAAATTGATTGACTTTAAGCTGGAATTTGGTTTTGACAAGGATGGCAAGATTATCTTGGCAGACGAATTTTCACCAGATAACTGCCGTTTGTGGGATGCGGATGGCAACCACATGGATAAGGATGTTTTCCGTAGGGGACTAGGTGAATTAACCGACGTTTATGAGATTGTCTGGGAAAAATTGCAGGAATTGAAATAAGCTGTTAGAAACGGAAAACCTTCGTCTTTCAGATGTAAGGACTCAGGCTGAAAAGGTCTCCCAGACCTTTTCACTCCGTCGTGGCTTGGGTGAATTGACAGATGTTTACGAGATTGTTTGGGAAAAGTTGCAGGAATTGGAATAACAACCTAAAGGCTGTTTGAGAATATTGCAAGAGCTGAAATAAAGGAATAAGAATTGATGGATAAACGTATTTTTGTTGAAAAAAAGGCTGATTTTCAGGTCAAGTCAGAGAGTTTGGTAAGAGAGCTCCAGCATAACTTGGGACTGTCAACTTTGAAAAGTATTCGCATCGTACAAGTTTATGATGTCTTTGACTTGGCAGAGGATTTGTTTATGCCTGCAGAGAAACACATCTTCTCTGAGCAGGTGACAGACCATGTCTTGGATGAAGCGGCTGTGCAGGCTGATCTTGCCAATTATGCTTTCTTTGCTATTGAAAGCTTGCCAGGGCAGTTTGACCAGCGTGCAGCTTCTTCACAAGAAGCTTTGCTCTTGCTAGGTAGCTCAAGCGATGTAACGGTCAACACAGCTCAACTTTATTTGGTCAATAAAGATATTGAAGCGACTGAGTTGAAAGCGGTAAAGAACTACCTGCTCAATCCAGTTGATTCTCGTTTCAAGGATATCACGACAGGGATTGCCAAGCAGGAATTTTCAGAGTCAGACAAGACAATTCCTAAATTGACTTTCTTTGAAAGCTATACAGCAGAAGACTTTGCCTGCTACAAGGCTGAGCAAGGGATGGCCATGGAAGTGGATGATTTGCTCTTTATCCAAGACTACTTCAAGTCAATCGGGCGCGTGCCGACGGAAACAGAACTCAAGGTTTTGGACACTTACTGGTCTGACCACTGCCGTCACACGACTTTTGAAACTGAGTTGAAACAGATTGATTTCTCAGCTTCTAAATTCCAAAAGCAATTGCAGGCGACCTATGATAAGTATATTGCCATGCGTGAGGAGTTGGGGCGCTCTGAAAAACCACAAACCTTGATGGATATGGCCACTATTTTCGGTCGTTATGAGCGTGCCAATGGTCGTTTGGATGACATGGAAGTGTCTGATGAGATCAATGCTTGTTCGGTTGAAATTGAAGTAGATGTCAATGGTGTCAAAGAACCATGGCTCCTCATGTTCAAGAATGAAACCCACAACCACCCAACAGAAATTGAACCATTTGGTGGAGCGGCTACTTGTATCGGTGGTGCTATTCGTGACCCGTTGTCAGGCCGTTCCTACGTTTACCAAGCTATGCGTATCTCAGGTGCTGGTGATATTACAACGCCAATCGCTGAAACTCGCGCTGGGAAGTTGCCACAGCAAGTTATTTCTAAAACAGCGGCTCATGGTTATTCTTCATACGGGAACCAAATTGGTCTGGCGACGACTTACGTTCGTGAATACTTCCACCCAGGCTTTGTAGCTAAACGCATGGAGCTTGGTGCTGTTGTCGGAGCGGCTCCCAAGGGAAATGTTGTTCGTGAAAAACCGGAAGCGGGCGATGTGATTATTCTTCTTGGTGGTAAGACAGGCCGTGATGGTGTCGGTGGTGCGACAGGGTCTTCTAAGGTTCAAACGGTTGAGTCTGTGGAGACTGCAGGTGCTGAGGTTCAAAAAGGGAATGCCATCGAGGAACGCAAGATCCAACGTCTTTTCCGTAATGGGGATGTCACTCGTCTTATCAAGAAATCCAACGATTTTGGAGCAGGCGGTGTCTGTGTGGCTATCGGTGAATTGGCAGATGGTCTTGAAATTGACCTCAACAAGGTGCCCCTTAAATATCAAGGATTGAACGGGACAGAAATTGCCATCTCTGAATCGCAAGAACGGATGGCAGTCGTGGTTCGTCCTGAGGACGTAGATGTCTTCGTTGCTGAATGTAACAAGGAAAATATTGATGCTGTTGTTGTGGCAACAGTGACAGAAAAACCAAATCTTGTTATGCACTGGAATGGTGAAACCATTGTCGACTTGGAACGCCGTTTCCTTGATACCAATGGTGTGCGCGTGGTCGTTGATGCTAAGGTGGTAGACAAGGATGTCGAGCTTCCAGAAGAGCGCACAACAAGCGCTGACACACTTGAAGCTGATACCCTTGCGGTTCTATCTGACTTGAACCATACGAGTCAAAAAGGCTTGCAGACCATTTTTGATAGTTCAGTTGGTCGTTCTACGGTCAATCACCCACTTGGCGGTCGCTACCAACTCACACCAACTGAGGCATCTGTGCAAAAATTGCCAGTTCAGCACGGTGTGACTCATACCGCGTCTGTCATGGCCCAAGGCTTTAACCCTTATCTAGCAGAATGGTCTCCATATCATGGTGCTGCTTATGCGGTTATCGAAGCGACAGCTCGTCTAGTGGCTTCTGGTGCTAACTGGTATAAGGCTCGCTTCTCTTACCAAGAGTACTTCGAGCGGATGGACAAGCAAGCTGAACGCTTTGGTCAGCCAGTAGCAGCTCTTCTAGGCTCTATCGAAGCACAAATCCAACTTGGTTTGCCATCTATTGGTGGTAAGGATTCTATGTCTGGGACCTTTGAAGAATTGACGGTGCCACCAACCCTGGTTGCTTTTGGGGTGACAACAGCAGATAGCCGCAAGGTGCTCTCTCCTGAGTTCAAGACTGCTGGTGAAAACATCTACTACATCCCAGGTCAAGCTCTTTCTGCTGATATCGACTTCGATTTGATTAAGAAAAACTTCGCTCAGTTTGAAGCTCTTCGAAAAGATCACAAAGTGACATCTGCATCAGCTGTTAAATACGGTGGTGTCCTTGAAAGCTTAGCTCTTGCTACTTTTGGAAATCATATCGGTGCAGAGGTAATCTTGCCTGATCTTGAAACGGCTTTGACAGCTCAATTAGGTGGATTTGTCTTCACATCTCCTGAAGAAATCGCTGGAGTGGAGAAAATCGGTCAAACAAGCGCAGACTTTGCTCTCCTTGTCAATGGTGTGAAGCTAGATGGAGACAAACTCGATAATGCTTTCCAAGGGACATTGGAAGCAGTCTATCCTACAGAATTTGCTCAAGCTAAAGAATTGGAAGAAGTTCCAGCTGCCGCTTCTAACGCAGTCATCAAAGCCAAAGAAACTATTGAAAAACCGGTCGTTTACATCCCAGTCTTCCCAGGAACCAACTCAGAATATGACTCAGCAAAAGCCTTCGAAAAAGAAGGTGCAGAGGTTAACTTGGTGCCATTCGTGACACTCAATGAAGAAGCCATTGTCAAGTCAGTTGAAACCATGGTTGACAACATCGGCAAGGCTAACATCCTCTTCTTTGCAGGTGGATTCTCAGCTGCGGACGAGCCAGATGGTTCAGCTAAGTTTATCGTCAACATCCTGCTCAATGAAAAAGTACGTGCAGCCATTGATAACTTTATCGCTCGCGGTGGCTTGATTATTGGTATCTGTAATGGATTCCAGGCCTTGGTCAAATCAGGTCTTCTTCCATACGGGAACTTTGAGGATGCTAACAGTACCAGCCCAACCCTTTTCTACAATGATGCCAACCAACACGTGGCCAAGATGGTGGAAACTCGCATTGCCAATACTAATTCGCCATGGTTGGCTGGGGTGCAAGTCGGTGATATCCACGCTATTCCTGTTTCGCATGGTGAAGGGAAGTTTGTCGTGACGGCGGAGGAATTTGCGGAGCTCCGTGACAATGGTCAGATCTTTAGCCAATACGTGGACTTTGACGGAAAACCAACTATGGATTCCAAGTACAATCCAAATGGTTCAGTCAACGCTATCGAAGGAATTGCCAGCAAGAACGGTCAAATTATCGGTAAGATGGGCCACTCAGAACGTTATGAAGACGGTCTCTTCCAAAACATCCCAGGGAATAAAGACCAGCATCTGTTCGCGTCAGCTGTGCGTTATTTCACAGGGAAATAAAAATTAGGTATAAAAAATGACATACGAAGTAAAATCTCTTAATGAAGAATGTGGCGTTTTTGGTATCTGGGGGCATCCAGATGCTGCTAAAATGACCTATTTTGGGCTCCACAGTCTTCAGCACCGTGGTCAGGAGGGGGCAGGGATCCTCTCCAATGACCATGGACAATTGAAGCGCCATCGTGATATGGGGCTTTTATCAGAAGTCTTCAGAGATCCTGCTAATTTGGATAAATTGACAGGGACTGGAGCGATTGGACACGTGCGTTATGCGACTGCGGGAGAAGCTTCTGTAGACAATATCCAACCTTTCCTTTTCCGCTTTCATGATATGCAGTTTGGCTTGGCTCATAATGGGAATCTGACCAATGCAGAATCTCTCAAGCAAGAATTGGAACAAAGAGGAGCGATTTTCAGCGCGACTTCGGACTCGGAAATCTTGGCTCATCTCATTCGCCGTAGCCACAATCCAAACTTGATGGGCAAAATCAAGGAAGCGCTTAGTCTTGTCAAAGGTGGTTTCGCTTATCTCTTGCTGTTTGAAGATAAGTTGATTGCAGCCCTTGACCCTAATGGTTTTCGTCCTCTTTCGATCGGAAAAATGGCCAATGGAGCAGTCGTGGTTTCATCTGAAACCTGTGCCTTTGAAGTAATCGGTGCTGAGTGGATTCGCGATGTGAAACCAGGCGAGATTGTCATTATTGACGACAATGGTATCCAGTATGATAGCTACACGAGTGATACTCAGCTCGCGATTTGCTCTATGGAGTATATCTATTTTGCCCGTCCTGACTCCAATATCCATGGGGTCAATGTCCATACTGCTCGAAAACGTATGGGTGCCCAGTTGGCGCGTGAATTCAAGCATGAGGCGGATATCGTGGTCGGTGTGCCAAACTCATCACTTAGCGCAGCCATGGGCTTTGCGGAAGAATCCGGTCTGCCAAATGAAATGGGACTCATCAAGAACCAATACACCCAACGTACCTTTATCCAACCGACTCAAGAATTGCGGGAGCAAGGGGTGCGGATGAAGCTGTCTGCCGTTTCAGGCGTTGTCAAAGGCAAACGTGTCGTCATGATTGATGATTCCATTGTTCGTGGGACAACCTCTCGTCGCATCGTTCAGCTATTGAAAGAAGCAGGGGCGACGGAGGTTCATGTTGCGATTGGTAGCCCTGCCCTAGCGTATCCATGTTTCTACGGGATTGATATCCAGACGCGTCAGGAGCTAATTGCGGCCAATCATACGGTTGAAGAAACCTGCCAAATCATTGGTGCAGATAGCCTGACCTATCTTTCGATTGATGGCTTGATTAACTCTATCGGGATTGAAACAGATGCGCCGAATGGTGGTCTCTGTGTCGCTTACTTTGACGGCGACTATCCAACACCTCTTTACGACTATGAAGAAGAATACCGTAGAAGTTTGGGTGACAAGACCAGTTTCTATAAATAGGCGGAAGACGATTCTCCATTAAAGAAAAGGAATAAAGAAATGACAAATAAAAATGCTTATGCCCAATCTGGTGTGGATGTTGAAGCGGGTTATGAAGTTGTTGAGCGGATCAAAAAGCACGTGTCTCGTACGGAACGCGCAGGTGTCATGGGAGCTCTTGGTGGTTTCGGTGGTATGTTCGATCTTTCAAAAACAGGTGTCAAAGAGCCTGTCTTGATTTCAGGGACTGATGGTGTCGGGACCAAACTCATGCTGGCTATCAAGTACGACAAGCATGACACGATTGGGCAGGACTGTGTGGCTATGTGTGTCAATGATATCATCGCTGCAGGTGCTGAGCCCCTCTATTTCCTAGACTATGTGGCGACAGGGAAGAATGAACCAGCCAAGCTAGAACAAGTCGTTGCTGGAGTAGCAGAAGGCTGTGTGCAGGCTGGAGCAGCCCTTATCGGTGGGGAAACGGCTGAAATGCCTGGTATGTATGGTGAAGATGACTATGACTTGGCTGGTTTTGCGGTCGGCGTGGCTGAAAAATCTCAAATCATTGACGGCTCAAAAGTGGCAGAAGGTGATGTTCTTCTCGGACTTGCTTCAAGTGGGATTCACTCAAATGGTTACTCACTCGTCCGTCGTGTCTTTGCGGACTACACAGGTGAGGAAGTTTTGCCAGAATTGGAAGGCAAGAAACTCAAGGACGTTCTTCTTGAGCCGACTCGTATCTATGTCAAGGCTGTCTTGCCACTCATCAAGGAAGGCTTGGTCAACGGCATTGCCCACATCACAGGTGGTGGATTTATCGAAAATGTCCCTCGTATGTTTGCGGATGACCTAGCGGCAGAAATCGAAGAAGACAAGGTTCCAGTTCTTCCGATTTTCAAAGCCCTTGAAAAATACGGTGAAATCAAACACGAAGAAATGTTTGAAATCTTCAATATGGGTGTGGGACTCATGCTGGCAGTTAGGCCTGAAAATGTAGAGCGTGTCAAAGAATTATTGGATGAACCAGCCTATGAAATTGGTCGCATCGTCAAGAAAGAAAACGAAAGTGTCATCATCAAATGAAAAAAATAGCGGTTTTTGCCTCTGGTAATGGCTCAAATTTTCAGATGATTGCCGAAGAATTTCCAGTGGAGTTTGTCTTTTCAGACCATCGTGACGCCTATGTGCTAGAGCGTGCAGAAAAGCTCGGCGTCCTGTCCTATGCTTTTGAACTCAAGGAGTTTGAGAACAAGGTAGACTACGAAGCAGCCCTTGTCGAACTCTTGGAGGAACACCAGATTGACTTGGTTTGCCTCGCCGGCTACATGAAAATCGTTGGGCAAACCTTATTGGAGGCTTATGAAGGCCGAATCATCAATATTCATCCAGCCTACCTGCCAGAATTTCCAGGAGCTCATGGGATTGAAGATGCTTGGAATGCTGGTGTTACTGAGAGTGGAGTGACCATTCACTGGGTGGACTCAGGTGTAGATACTGGAAAGATTATCAAGCAGGTCCGTGTACCAAGGCTAGCTGATGATACCATTGACAGCTTTGAAGCTCGCATTCATGAAGCGGAGTACAAGCTGTATCCAGAAGTGTTGGATAGCTTGGGAGTTGCACGAAAATAAGAAGGAAATCATAGCTGATTTTGTGGCAAGGATTAAAAGTCATCTGCTAAGGAGAATTTATGGGGTTGTTTGATTTTTTTAAGAAGAAATCTTCTGATGAAGAGAAGTCAACTAAAGATGAAGACAAGATTGTTATTAAAGTTGAAAATACAGATGATAGCGCTCCAGGATGGGAAGCGATTGATGCAGAATTTAATCGTTTATACCCTGATCAGCCCAGTCCTCTTCATTATGGAACAGTTATCAAGTATATGCTAGGCGGTCCAGATCCACTTGATGGCATCAGTGTTTACGATGCAGGAGATTTTTGGCATTTTGTTGGCTATGGCTTGTTAGAATTATATACAAAGGAAAGCTCAGATCCAGAATACAGTGGTTATGGGATTGAATTAACGTTTAAGTTAAAGAAATCAGATAATGACGAAGAAGAAATTAAAAATGGCTGTGGTTTGCTACAGTATGTGGCAAGATATATTTTTAAAACGGGTAAAGTGGTTTTGCCAGAAGAATACATCTATACCAAGCAAACGGTAGGAATTGATGCCCAACAGAAATCTAATTTGACAGGCTTCTTGACTGCTGCTGATGATTTAGCTAAGCCTCTAGATACTCCGCATGGAAAAGTGGAATTTGTAACCTTAATTGGTGCAACAGACGCCGAACGGCGAAGTATTTATGAAAGTGAAACAAGTAAGCTGGAGGTTAGGAAATTGTTGAAAGAACTTGGAGATCAGATTACAGATTATAATCGCCAGTCTTTAATTTAAATGGTGTGAGAGCACCTCTTGATACAATGAAAGGAAAAAACATGACTAAACGCGCCTTAATCAGCGTCTCAGACAAAGCGGGCATTGTCGAATTTGCCCAAGAACTTAAAAAACTCGGTTGGGACATCATCTCAACAGGTGGTACTAAGGTTGCCCTTGACAATGCTGGAGTGAAGACCATTGCAATCGATGATGTGACTGGTTTTCCAGAAATGATGGACGGTCGTGTCAAGACCCTTCATCCAAATATCCACGGTGGGCTCCTCGCTCGTCGTGACTTGGCTAGCCACTTAGAGGCTGCTAAGGATAATCAGATTGAGCTCATCGACCTTGTTGTAGTAAATCTCTATCCTTTCAAGGAAACGATTCTCAAACCAGATGTGACGTACGCTGACGCAGTTGAAAACATCGATATTGGTGGGCCATCTATGCTTCGTTCAGCGGCTAAAAACCACGCTAGCGTGACGGTTGTGGTAGACCCTGCTGACTATGCTGTGGTTTTGGAAGAGTTGTCAGCCAATGACCAAACGACTTACGAAACTCGCCAACGTCTGGCGGCTAAGGTCTTCCGTCACACAGCGGCTTATGATGCCTTGATTGCGGAATACTTCACTGCTCAAGTGGGAGAAGCAAAACCTGAAAAACTGACCTTGACTTATGACCTCAAGCAAGCTATGCGTTACGGTGAAAACCCTCAACAAGATGCAGACTTTTACCAAAAAGCTTTGCCGACTGACTACTCGATTGCATCAGCGAAACAGCTCAACGGTAAGGAATTGTCCTTCAACAATATCCGCGATGCAGATGCAGCTATCCGTATTATCCGTGATTTTAAAGACCGTCCAACCGTGGTAGCATTGAAACATATGAATCCATGTGGAATTGGTCAAGCTGATGACATCGAAACCGCTTGGGACTACGCTTATGAATCTGACCCAGTATCAATCTTTGGTGGCATTGTCGTCCTCAACCGTGAGGTGGATGCTGCGACAGCTGAGAAGATGCACGGTGTTTTCCTTGAAATCATCATCGCGCCAAGTTATACGGATGAAGCGCTAGCCATTTTGACCAACAAAAAGAAAAACTTGCGCATCCTTGCCTTGCCATTTGATGCACAAGAAGCCAGCGAAGTGGAAGCAGAATACACAGGCGTGGTTGGTGGACTTCTGGTGCAAAATCAAGACGTGGTCAAAGAAAGCCCAGCTGACTGGCAAGTGGTGACCAAACGCCAACCGACTGAGACAGAAGCAACTGCCCTAGAGTTCGCTTGGAAAGCTATCAAGTATGTCAAATCAAACGGTATCATTGTGACCAACGACCACATGACTCTGGGTGTTGGACCAGGTCAAACCAACCGTGTGGCCTCTGTGCGTATTGCCATTGAACAAGCCAAAGACCGCCTTGACGGCGCTGTTCTTGCTTCCGATGCCTTCTTCCCATTTGCGGATAACGTAGAAGAAATCGCTAAAGCAGGAATCAAGGCCATCATACAGCCGGGTGGCTCTGTCCGTGATCAAGAATCCATCGAAGCTGCGGATAAATATGGCTTGGCTATGGTCTTTACAGGCGTGAGACATTTTAGACATTAAGAAGATTTATATTGGAGAAAATGCTGAGACCTTTTCTCCAATTTTTTACGCAAAAAAACTCCCAAAAGGATGAGTGGTTCATCTTTTGGGAGTTGATTTTTATAAGGGCTTAGCAGAATTAGAAAGAAAGTCCACTTTGGAAAGCGCTGAGTTTTTGCTTAGCTGCCTCGTTGATTTGATCGATAGCAGCATTGATAGCTTGGCTAGTCAAATCAGATAGAGTTTCCATATCTTCTGGGTCTACGATAGCAGGCTGAAAGTCAATTTTGACAACCTTTTTATCACCAGTAAGAGTTGCTACAACTAAATCTTGGCTAGATTTTCCAACAAATTCAGTTGCGGCTAATTCTGCTTGAGCAATGTCCATGTCTTTTTTAAGTTTTTGGGCTTGCTTCATCATGTTTTGCATGTTCATCATAAGATTTTCTTTCCTTTCTCTTGCAAGGGCTGAGCCCCTTGGTAATCCTCACTCTTCAATTATATCATTTTTGGGGAAAGTGGCAAGAAGAACATTTCTAGAAGGTTTGACAAAGATTTAGTCTTTATAGTAGAATGGTCATGAATCTATATCCCAAGGAGAAGACAACTTGAAAAACAAGAAGATAAAAGGTTTGCTGTTGGTAGTGTTCTCATCCCTCTTCATCCTAATCGGTTGTAGTGGTAGCCCTAAAATTCAGGGAAAATGGAATGTGCAGGACGTTAGCGGTGAACAAACGACCATTGAAATAAAAGACAAGACCATCATTGTCAACGAAGAAGAGTATAAGTATACTCAAAATGCTGTTGGTTTTAAAAATGGGGTGAGTTATTATGGCCTGACTCGGAAAGATAATGGCAAAATATTTTCTATCGTCTTTCCTGAGAAAGATAAAAATGTTGCTATTATGCTAATCCCTGATTCAGACGATGATTATCTCACAGGCAGTATGCTCTTTGCTATGAACCGCAAGGAAAAGCCGGATTATAAAAAATATGCAGAGAAATATTTTAATCTACGATAAAAGAAAAAGGCGCTGAATTTCAGCGTCTTTTAGGTTTTATGAAAGTGATGTCATGGTCGGAAAGTCTAGACTAGATTGCTCTAAATCTACCGTCAGCTGATAATTGGTTTTATCACGGACGGTGTGTTCGAAGTCAGTGGTGTAGAGGACGAGGCGCAGCTGGTCGCCTTTTTTCATCTTGTAGATAGTTGGTTGCAGTTCAAAGCTACATTCCATCCATTGGTCAGGGGCAACTTCTTCGACCGTCAGTAAATCTGTCCGATTTTGCAGGTTGAGGAAGCCTTTGGTGATGACACGGTGTGGTGTTTCAGTAAAAGGCAGCTCAAGCAGATTGTCCAGCATATAGTAGCGGCCATTGTCCATGACTCTAGGCTCAAGCGGTGTCGGAATTGGAGTGAGGCGTTTGGCTGGTCCAAAGTCCAGTAGCTGGGCGGAAATCAGCCCCTTGTCCGTGCTGGATTTGAGGCGCAGTTTGAGCTGGGTGACTCCGTTGAGGAAGAGGTCATCTTCTAAAGTCCAATCCAGAGTAATCTGGTTGACCTTGCCGTCAAAGAGTTCGTTTTTAAAGCTTTGGTAGTTTTTGGCAAAACGATTGTAGTCTTCTTCTGAATACTGATTTTGAATCTCTTGAGTGCCTTTACCTAGTTGGAAATGAGCGTAGTTCTTCTGACCACCAAAGTCCTCCAGAGTCAGCCAGTTTTGAGCTTGGCTGTTGTCCTGCCAGATGACTGGCGGCAGTTCGAAGTCTGAAGCATGACCCAGTAGTTTCTTGCTGAGAAGGGCATTCATGGCTTCGCGGAAGTCAATGGACTGCCAGTTGTTCATGTAAACATGGGCACCATTGTGGAAGAAGAGATGCTTTTTGATGTGGGGCGGTAAGGCCCGAAACATATTATAGACATGGAGGGGCTTGACATTCCAGTCTTGAGAGCCGTGGGTGAAGACGACTTCGGCCTTGACCTTATCTGCGTGGAGCAGGTAGTTGCGGTCATGCCAAAATTGATTGTAATCTCCGGTTTGCCGGTCTAGGTCCTTGCGCTGTTGCTCTAGACTTTGCTGATAAGCATCATTATGGCGCAGGTAGTCACCAGCCCTCAGGTTGCGGGAGTAGGTCAGTTCGGTCAAGGATTCAAAATCCTCTCCTGGATAGCCGCCAGGACTTGTGACGAGACCGTTTTCGCGGTAGTAATTATACCAAGAAGAAATCCCAGCTTCGGCGATGATGACTTCCAAACCATCTACGCCAGTCGTTGCCAGCCCGTTGGACATGGTGCCCAGATAGGAGATACCGGTCGTAGCCACTTTTCCGTTGGACCAAGTAGCCTTGATTTCCCGTTGGCGAGTGTGGTCGGTGAAGGCTCGGCAGCGGCCGTTGAGCCAGTCAATGACATTCTTGTAGGCCTCAATCTGCTGATAGTCGCCGCTGGTCATCAGTCCTTGAGAATCTTTGGTCCCTACACCAGATACGTATAGATTGGCAAAGCCGCGGGGCAGCAAGTAATCATTCAGCGTGTAGGTGCCGATATGGCCCAGTTTTTCCTCGGCTTCAGAGACTTCTTGAGCAGAATCTGGCGAATCTAGTTGGAGCAATTTGAGCTCAGGATCTTGGACTGTGATTTGACGAGGTTCTTTTTTTAATAAGTCCACATTCATATTATGGAGAGCCTTGTCGCTGGCAGGATCATTGGTTCCTTGATGATAAGGAGAAGCGGTCATGACGGCAGGGATTTGCCCTTGGTAACGAGGACGGATAATGCTAACCTTGACCAAATCTGGCAGACCGTTTCCATCAGTATCCACGCGTGATTCCACGTAAACTACCTCGCGGATGGCATCGTGGCTGGAAAAGGTTGCTAGGCTCTTGCCGTTGAAGTAGTGGTGGGTGTTGTCCTCGGGGATCAAACCCTCGCTGACTAGCTTATCAATCAGCAGATTGCCATTTTTTGTCCGAGTGTTGAGTAACTGGTAGAGGTTTTCTAGCAGATTGCTGTAGACGATAGGGAAGTTGCTTTCTGTTCGGAATTTCTCAAGATCGGTGAAATCAACAAAAGGTACAAAGTCCAAGAGCTGAAAGGCAGTCATATAGAAGACCTCAGCTGTTAGTTCGCGGTCTGACTCGAAGAAGGTCAACAAGTCGGTTTCTCTATCAGCGGCCCAAGCTCGAAGCAAGTAGTCGGTATCCTGATAGAGAAAGAAACAGCGTCTTAGAAAGTTTTGGAGATTGTTTTTGTCAGAAAGGTGTGGCTCATAAATAAAGCCCAAGTCGGCTAATTCTTGGCGCATGGTGTCTGGATTTGTCTTGCTATAACTATACTGATTGAAGCGCATATTTTTCCCTCTTTTTCTTATTTTTGTTTAAAATGACCTTTACATTATCCATTATACTTGATAAAATATAGATTGTCTAAAAAATTTTAAAGGAGAAATTAGATGGATTTCAGTTGGGCTATTAAATATGCCACGGAATTTTTAGGAACAGCCATCCTTATTATTTTGGGGAATGGTGCTGTTGCCAATGTTGAATTAAAAGGAACTAAAGGTCATCAAAGTGGCTGGTTAGTCATTGCCGTTGGTTACGGTATGGGGGTTATGATTCCAGCTTTGATGTTTGGAAATACCTCAGGTAACCACATCAACCCTGCCTTCACTTTAGCACTTGCGATTAGCGGTTACTTCCCATGGGCTCAGGTAGCTCCTTATATTATTGCTCAAGTTTTGGGTGCGATCTTTGGACAGGCTTTGGTTGTGGCGACACACCGTCCTTACTACTTGCAAACAGAAAAAGCTAATAATATTTTAGGTACTTTCTCAACCATTTCAAGTCTAGATCACGGAACAGCTGAATCTCGTAAAGCAGCGACAATCAATGGCTTTATCAATGAGTTTGTTGGTTCCTTTGTTCTTTTCTTTGCAGCGATGGGCATGACTAAACTTCACTTCGGTGCGGAATTGAAGGTCCTTATCGAGAAGAATGTGCAGCAACAAGCTCTTCAAGCAGCTCAAGCTGGTCAAAAAGTAGCGGAATCTGATGTTCAAAGTTTGATTCATAATACATTTGCACAAGCAACAAATGGTTCATCTGCTGTTGCTCACTTGGCACTTGGTTTCCTTGTTATGGCCTTGGTAACTTCACTTGGTGGCCCTACTGGACCAGGTCTTAACCCAGCCCGTGACCTTGGACCTCGTATCTTGCACTTTATCTTGCCAAAATCAATCCTTGGTGAACACAAGGGTGATTCAAAATGGTGGTATGCTTGGGTACCAGTTGTGGCACCAATTCTTGCAGGTATCACAGCAGTAGCTTTGTTTAAAGCAATTTACGGATAATATCTATCGAAAGACTGAGAGCAATCTCAGTCTTTTTTGTCAACCTTTGAGTAGTGGGGAATTGCCATATATTTTATACTTTTTGACTTGTTTGATTAGGATAGTGGAAATGTTCTGAAAATTGTTGGTTTGCGCATAATTTCTTGTAAAAAATATGAAAATCTATTACAATAAAATGGTTCGGAGGAAGTTATGAGTGTAAATCATGTGGCAAGAATCGTTCCAGTAATAAAAGTAAATAATCGGAACCTAAATCAAGATTTCTATGTTAAAACGCTGGGGATGAAATCCCTATTAGAAGAAGGAGCCCAGTTGTCTTTGGGTGATCAAACCAGAACAGAAAGATTGGTTTTAGAAGAATCTCCAAGCATGCGCTCTCGTCGAGTTAAAGGAGTAAAGAAATTGGCTCGCTTAGTAATCAAGGTGGCAAAAGCGGCAGAAATTGAGGCTTTGCTGGCTCGAGGAATCCAAGTCGACAATTTGTATCGTGGGGAGAAAGGATATGCTTTTGAAGCGACTTCCCCAGAAGGTGATCGTATCTTGCTCCATGCGGAAGAGAAGTTGACTTGTCTGCAACCAGTCCAAGAAACTCCTGCATTTGAAGTGCAGGACGATTTTATCGGATTGAGTCAATTTGAAGTGGAAAAGATTGAGCTTCGTGCTCCAGATTTGCAGGCTGTCAAGGAATTCTATCAGCCAGTAAGCAATGTCTTGGATTTCCTAGATGTACAGGAAGCCCAAGGAGAAGATTTGATAGCTGATAATACGAAAACTTGGGATTTGGCTATGCTCAAATGTTTGGTGGCCGATTTTGATGTGGAACAACTGTCATCGATTTTTGCGACGCAGGAGTTTTTTGTCCCTAAATCTAAAAAATTCTTGGTTAGCCAAGATCAAAGTAATATTGAACTATGGTTTGAGCAACTATGACCCAGCGGATTTTAGAAAAGATAGATCAGCAGCTTGTTGCGGGGCTTTATCCTGGGGCTAGTTTGTCTCTTTATCGTGATGGACACTGGCAGAGTTTTTATCTGGGTTTGGCAGACCCAGCCAATCAGTCAGCAACGCGAGCAGGTCTAGTTTATGACCTAGCCAGTGTCAGCAAGGTGGTTGGCGTAGGGACCTTGGTAGCATTTCTGTTTCAGAGTGGTGACTTGGATATAGATGCGCCTTTGCGGCGATATTATCCTGCCTTTCATGATGATCGGGTGACCCTGCGCCAGCTTTTGACCCACACTTCTGGGCTCGATCCCTTTATTCCCAATCGGGATAGGCTCGATGCTCAAGAATTAAAGGCGGCTCTCAATAGCTTGACAGTGCTGGATGACAAAACCTTCCATTATACAGATGTCAACTTTCTCCTGCTGGGCTTTATGCTGGAGGAGATCTATGGGGAGGATTTGGACAGGTTATTTGAAGAAAAGATTTTTCAGCCATGGGCGATGCGGAAAACCAGTTTTGGACCAGTAGCTTCTGCGGTTCCGACTGTTCGTGGTGTTAAAGCGGGTGTGGTTCATGATCCCAAAGCACGTGTCTTAGGCCAGCATGCTGGAAGTGCCGGGCTTTTTTCAACACTTGAGGATTTGCAGATCTTTTTAGAGCATTATTTGCAGGATGAATTTGCAGAGAAATTGAGCCAAAACTTTGCTTCAGAGCCGGGCAAGACGCGCAGTCTGGCTTGGAATTTGGAGGGGAAATGGCTGGATCATACTGGCTATACGGGTACTTTTATCATGTACAATCGGGCGGAGCAGAAAGCTGCAATCTTTCTGTCCAATCGCACCTATGAAAAGGATGAACGTGCCCAGTGGATTTTAGACCGCAATGAACTGATGGATTTAATCAGGAAAGAGTGGTAGTGGCCGCCCTACCGAAGCTAAAGTCCAGTCACTGATGATGAAATAGGATAGAACTCCAGCACTTGCTTGGAGTTTTTGACTGTTCGACTTGCCTTGGCCGATCAAAACAGGAAAAAATCGCTTTTTTTCCAAAAGTATATTAAAATATAGAAGATAGAAGGAAGAAATAGAGAGAAAGTATGACGAAAGAGAAGGGTGTCGGCAGGGCACATAGCAAGATTATTCTTATGGGAGAGCATTCGGTGGTCTATGGCTATCCAGCCTTGGCTTTGCCTCTCAACAATATTGAAGTGACTTGTCAGGTATTCCCTTCTGAGAAGCCTTGGACTCTCTACGAGCAAGATACCTTGTCCATGGCTGTATTTGCCTGTCTGGAGCACTTAGGGAAGCAAGGCGCTCAGATTCGTTGTCAGGTGGATTCCATGGTGCCAGAAAAACGGGGCATGGGTTCGTCTGCCGCTGTCAGCATTGCAGCCATTCGTGCAGTTTTTGACTACTTCGAAGAAGCCTTGGATTATGAGACGCTTGAAATTCTGGCCAATCGGGCAGAGATGATTGCCCATATGAATCCTAGCGGTCTGGATGCCAAGACCTGCCTTAGTGATGTAGCTATCAAGTTTATCCGCAATGTCGGATTTTCAGAGATTGAGCTAGATTTGGGCGCTTATCTGCTGATTGCGGATACGGGTATTCACGGACATACGCGGGAAGCTATCAAAAAGGTAGAAAGCTTGGGTCAGGAGGCTCTGCCCCTTTTACAGGAGTTGGGAAATCTGACAAAAATCGTTGAAAAGGCGATCCAGCTCAAGGATTTGCTGACCATGGGCCAGGCCATGACCAAGGCGCATGGCAAACTAGCCCAGTTGGGAGTTTCCTGCCAGCTATCTGATGACTTGGTTGAGCTGGCGCTTGAAAATGGAGCTCTCGGAGCTAAAATGAGCGGCGGTGGCCTAGGTGGCTGTGTGATTGTGCTAATAAAAGAAAAGAAAGAGGCGGAAGACCTAGCCCGTCTTTTGAGAGAGAAAGGAGCCAGTAATATATGGATAGAAAGTCTGTAAGTGTCAAGTCTTACGCCAATATTGCTATTGTCAAGTATTGGGGCAAGGCAGATGCCGAGCGGATGATTCCTGCTACCAGCAGTATTTCCTTGACTTTAGAGAACATGTACACCCAAACCCAGTTAAGTCCGCTTGCGGCTGAGGCTGCTGGCGATGAATTTTATATCGATGGGCAACTGCAAAGCCCAGAAGAGCATGCCAAAGTCAGTCGAATTATTGACCGTTTCCGGACGGAGCCAAGTGATTGGGTTCGGATTGATACCAGTAACAATATGCCGACAGCTGCAGGTTTATCCTCTAGTTCCAGCGGCTTATCTGCCTTGGTCAAGGCTTGTGATGCTTATTTTGAAACTCATTACAATACTGAGGAACTGGCTCAGTTGGCCAAGTTTGCTTCAGGTTCGTCAGCCCGCTCCTTTTTTGGTCCTTTGGCAGCATGGGACAAGGATAGCGGAGCAATTTATCCTGTGCAAACCGACCTTAAGCTAGCTATGATTATGTTGGTGCTTCATGATGAGAAAAAGCCCATTTCTAGTCGACTTGGCATGCAGCTCTGTGCTGAAACTTCCAAAGATTTTCAGGCTTGGATTGACCAGTCAGCTCAGGACTATCAGGATATGCTGGCCTACTTAAAGGATAATGATTTTGAGAAAATTGGGCAGTTGACCGAGGAGAATGCCCTGCGGATGCATGCAACGACAGAGACAGCTACTCCTCCATTTACTTATCTGACAGAGGAAAGCTATGCTGCGATGGATCTTGTTCGCCAGCTTCGAAACCAAGGACATCGTTGCTATTTCACCATGGACGCTGGTCCTAATGTCAAGGTTCTCTGTCTTGAAGAGGACTTGGAAGGCTTGGTGCCCCTCTTTGAGAATCAGTACCGTTTGATTGTCTCCAAAACCAAGGAATTGCCTGATGAAAACTAAGATGCAAGTCCAGACCTGCGGAAAGCTTTATCTAGCGGGAGAATACGCTGTTCTGAGTCCTGGTCATGCGGCTTTGATTAAGAATATTCCCATCTATATGCGGGCAGAGATTGAGGTGGCGGATAGCTATGAGCTGGATTCGGATCTCTTTAGCCACAAAGCCAGTCTAGCACCAGATGCGGACTATGCTTTGATTCAGGAGACCATTCAGCTGATGCATGACTATCTTAGCTTGCTGCAAGTACCATCGTATCCTTTTGCTTTGACGATCAGGGGAAAAATGGAGAAAGACGGTCGTAAGTTTGGGCTGGGCTCTAGTGGCAGCGTGGTTGTCTTGACGATCAAGGCTATGGCTGCCTTTTATCAGCTGAAACTAAGCTCTGACCTCCTCTTTAGACTAGCTGCAGTAGTACTTCTCAAGCGGGGGGATAATGGCTCCATGGGAGATCTGGCCTGCATTGCTTATGAGCAACTGGTTTATTATCGTTCTTTTGACCGGATGGCAATCCGCCAGCGATTGGCTGACACAAGTCTATTAGAGATTTTGGAGCAAGATTGGAGCTATGAAATCAAGCCCATCCAGCCTGGTTTAGTCTGTGATTTTCTGGTTGGTTGGACGGGAGAACCAGCTATTTCGAGTGACCTTGTCAAGCAGGTTAAGTCGAGTTTGAACAAAAATTTCTTGACTCAAACCCAGCTTCAGGTGGATTGTCTGAAAGAAGCTTTTGAGTCTGCGGATAAGACAGCTATAAAGAGTAGTCTATCGACTGCTAGCCAACTCTTAGACAGGCTCAGTCCGCTGATTTATACGGAGAAATTACAGGCCTTAAGAGAGGCGAGTCAGGGCTTGGATTGTGTCGCTAAAAGCAGTGGAGCTGGCGGTGGAGACTGTGGTTTCGCCTTGTCTTTTGCTACCGAAGATAGCCAAACCTTGATCCAACGCTGGCAAGAAGCTGGCCTGGAATTACTCTACCGAGAAAGGATGGGTGCTCATGAGCCAAAGTCGTAAAGATGATCATATTAACTACGCCCTAGAACAGCCCCTTGGCTACAATAGCTTTGATGATATAGAATTGATTCATCGTTCTTTGCCATCCTATGATTTGGACGAGATTGACTTATCCACTCATTTCGCTGGGCGTGACTGGGATTTTCCATTTTATATCAATGCTATGACAGGTGGAAGTCCAAAAGGGCGAGAAATCAATGAAAAACTGGCTAAAGTGGCGGAGGCCTGCGGCATCCTTTTTGTGACAGGTTCTTACAGTGCTGCTCTGAAAAATCCAGATGATGATTCTTATACCGTGGCAAAGGATAAGCCTAGTCTACTCTTGGCCAGCAATATCGGACTTGACAAACCAGTAGCAGCAGGCTTGCAGGCGGTGTCGGATTTGAAACCTTTGTTTCTCCAGCTACATGTCAATGTCATGCAAGAATTGCTGATGCCTGAGGGAGAGCGGACTTTCAGAACTTGGAAGCAGCATTTGGAAGCCTATGGAAAAGATTTTCCAGTTCCCCTTGTTCTCAAGGAAGTAGGCTTTGGCATGGATCGGAAGACAATTGAAGAGGCTCAGGCACTAGGTATCTCTACCTTTGATATTTCTGGTCGTGGTGGTACTAGCTTTGCCTATATTGAAAATCGGCGGAGCGGTCAGCGAGACTATCTCAACGGTTGGGGGCAGACCACAGCCCAAGCCTTGCTGGCAGCGCAGGACTGGGTGGACAAGGTGGAGTTGCTGGCTAGTGGCGGTATTCGCCATCCTCTAGACATGGTTAAAGCTCTGGTTCTTGGAGCCAAAGCAGTTGGCCTTTCTCGAACCATGTTAGCCTTGGTAGAAAAACACTCAGTCGAAGAGGTCATTGCTATTGTGAACAGCTGGAAAGAAGAGTTAGGTCTATTGATGTGCGCCCTGTCCTGCCGCAACCTTCAAGAATTAAGATCCGTTCCCTATCTGCTTTACGGTCGCTTAAAAGAAGGAGCTGAACAGGTGCAATAATCACTGGATGGTGTGCTTTGTATAGCTGATAAAATGCTTAGGCAGATCATTCAAAGAAAAGCGAAATTTATTCTTGCTATTTGCTAGGAAATCTAGTATAATTATTATTTGTGAGTGAACCTCACTTACCCCTTGCAGCGACTTGGGGTCATTAGACCAAAAGGAGGAACATATCAATGGCTAAATACGAAATTCTTTATATTATTCGTCCAAACATTGAAGAAGAAGCTAAAAACGCTTTGGTAGCACGCTTTGACTCTATCTTGACTGACAACGGTGCAACTGTTGTTGAATCAAAAGACTGGGAAAAACGTCGTCTTGCATACGAAATCCAAGATTTCCGTGAAGGACTTTACCACATCGTTAACGTTGAAGCAAAAGACGATGCAGCTCTTAAAGAGTTTGACCGTCTTTCAAAAATCAACGCTGACATTCTTCGTCACATGATCGTCAAACTTGACGCTTAAGAAGGTAAATTATGATTAATAACGTTGTACTTGTGGGACGTATGACCCGTGATGCTGAACTTCGCTATACACCGCAAAACCAAGCGGTCGCGACCTTTACTTTGGCTGTTAATCGCAACTTTAAAAATCAAAGTGGTGAGCGTGAAGCGGACTTTATCAATGTTGTTATCTGGCGTCAGCAGGCAGAAAACCTTGCTAATTGGGCCAAAAAAGGCGCTCTAATCGGAATTACTGGTCGCATTCAGACTCGTAACTACGACAATCAGCAAGGCCAGCGTGTCTATGTCACAGAAGTTGTTGCAGACAACTTCCAGCTTCTGGAAAGTCGTGCAAGCCGTGAAGGGCAGGCTTCAGCTGGCTTTGGTGGCGGTGGCTTCGGTGGAAATTCTGCACCAAGCTATGGTAATGCTGACTCATTCAACCAAGTACCGAATTTTTCTCGTGATGAAAGCCCATTCGGCAATTCAAACCCGATGGACATCTCAGACGATGATTTACCATTCTAATAATGGACAAAACTAGAACTATAATATAAAGGAGAATAACATGGCTCAACAACGTCGTGGCGGATTCAAACGCCGTAAAAAAGTTGATTACATCGCAGCAAATAAGATTGAATATGTTGATTACAAAGATACTGAGCTTCTTAGCCGTTTCGTTTCAGAACGTGGGAAAATCCTTCCTCGTCGTGTAACAGGAACTTCAGCTAAAAACCAACGTAAAGTAACAACAGCTATCAAACGCGCTCGCGTAATGGCTTTGATGCCTTTCGTAAACGAAGACTAATATGAGTCCCTGCTTCTAGCAGGGATTTTTGCTGTCTTGATGACAGAAAGGGACAGTGCTATAATAGAAGAAACTATAAAGATATGGGAGGCTTTCCATGACAGAAGCACTAGCCATCAGAAAGATGTTTTTTGAGGATATTGAAGGCTTATCGAACGCTTTTATCCAGCAAAGCTGGCCTGGCCGGAGAGAGATTTTAAAAAACTACTTTCTGGAGCAAGAGGCGGGTGAGCGCCAAGTTTTGGTGGCGGTTGTTGGGGAATCTTTGGCTGGTTACATTACAGTTATTCCATTGGCAAAGCATGGCCCCTTTGCTGGCCTTTATCCTGAGTTAACGGATTTTAATGTTTTTGAAAGTTTCCAAAAGCGAGGAATTGGCACAGCTTTATTGGACAAAGCAGAGCAAGTAGCGCAGCATTATTCAGATGTGGTCAGCTTGGGAGTTGGCCTGCATAAAGGCTATGGTCCAGCACAACGACTGTATGTGGGTCGTGGTTATATGCCAGATGGGTCAGGAGTTTGGTTTCAAAATCAGCCACTTACGCCCTATGCTTCGTGCGAGAATAACGATGAGTTGGTGTTATACTTTTCAAAAAGTGCAAAATGAGAGTGGAACAGAAATCGGTAATTCATTAGAATTCGATTTCGTCGTCCCACCTCCGCACAGTTGAGTAGGGCTGTAAAAGCTGATGAAATCAGCGTAGTAGAGCCCACTCAACCACTGCGTCTTGCTCGACAATCCAAAGATAATTGAGAGGCTAGGACTTTTGTCCCAGCCTCTCTATGCTGCTTAATATTTGGCTGGCCCCATGGTTGCGCTCTTGATATTGAAGCGTTTCTTGAGGTAGAAACGAAGTGCTAGGGTAATCCCTCCGATGATGGCAACAACGATGTTTGATAAATGTGGGTTGAGAGAGTCGGGCAGTAGGCTAGAACCAACGATTGAAAGAGTCCAAAGAGCAATGGCTACTAGCATGATAAGGATAGATTTGAGTAGGTGTGGACGCTGGCTACGGTCAGTGTCTGGTCCGTAAAAACGGTAAACGAAATGATAGAGGGCGTAGAAAGCGAGACCGCCGACAATACTACCAAAGACAAGTGTCGTCATGCCGTAAACAGACGGTCGAGAAGATGCCAAATTAACAATAGAAGTTAGAACGGTAAAGAAACCGAAAATGAAGAGGACGGAATCCAGCATCATCCATTTTGGATCATCATTTTGCTTGGGATGCTCGGCATCATAGCGCTCTTTAGCAGTGAGAGAAGAAGCCCAGTAAGTTGGTGCCCCATAGAGAGCACGGGCAGGGATACCCTTGGCTTGATTTTCTAAAATGTTTGGAATGATTTCCTCTAAGATTGCCTTCACTTCTTCGTCGGATTTGCCATCTTTGAGGAGTTGGTGAGTGGCTATGTGGAGGAATTCCTTATTTTTCTTAGTTAGTTTGTCTGATACTACTTGTGACATAAGCGTCCTTTCTGGTGGTTAGAATAATTTTTTATGGAAGAGGTAGAGGGTCAGAGAGCCGCTCAGAGCAAAGGCGATAAACATGATAATCCAGAAGGCATGGGGCTCGCCATTTAGAGGTAGTTCATTATCTTTGAAGTTCATCCCATAGGCTGAGAAGAGCATGGTCGGGATGGACATAACAACAGTTACCAGAGCCAGTGTCTTCATGACATTGTTCTGGTTGTTGGAAATAATGGACGCAAAAGTATCTGTCATACTGTGGAGGATATTTCCATAAATATCAGCCATCTCAATGGCCTGTTGAGTCTCAATCAGGGTGTCTTCCAGCAAGTCCTCATCTTCCAGATATTTTTTGATATTGCTGGTGGCACTGGTCAATTTTTTGATCACGCGCTCGTTGGTTTTGAGGGAGGCCTTGAAATAGACGATGGTTTTTTCCAACTCCATGAGCTCAATCAGTTCTTCATTTCGAGTTGACTGGTGCAGCTGGCTTTCAATCTGCTCACTCTTGCGATCAATGGAACGCAGGGCTGTCAGATACAGCTCGGCATTGCGGTAGAGAATCTGAAAGATAAAACGTGACCGCATGAAGGTATAAAAGTTACGCAAGCGACGGTGGATAAAGATATCCAGCAGGGGTAGCTTTTCCAAGCAAGTCGTGATGATAGCTTCTTCTGTGATGATAATACCAAGCGGGATAGTAACATAGTAAGTCTGGTTATTCCGCTCCTCAGTGATGGGTACGTCTACGATGATCAGTGTGTACTCATCCTCGATGGTGACCCGAGACATTTCCTCAGCATCGAGTGGTGCTCGTAGGTCAGCTATGTCAATGCCAAAGGCGTTTGCGATTTCTAAAGATTCATTCTGGGAAGGATTGACCATATTGATCCAAGTTCCCGATTCAAGTGTATCAATCTCCTTGAACTCGGTTGTTGTTGATAAAAATACTTGTTTCATATCTCCTCCTAGAATCATTTTTAAGCACCGTCTTATTATACTACAAATTCCAGTTTTTTGGGCAAAAGTTTGCAGAAAAATTTGCTATAATAGAGGAAGTTTAAAGGTAAAGTGTGGACTAGATGCAAGATAAAATTGTGATTCATGGAGCGCGAGCTCATAATTTAAAAAATATTGATGTGGAAATTCCCCGAGACAAGCTGGTCGTGGTGACCGGTCTGTCTGGTTCGGGCAAGTCCAGTCTAGCTTTTGACACCCTCTATGCTGAGGGGCAGCGCCGCTATGTTGAAAGTTTATCGGCCTATGCTCGGCAGTTTTTGGGCAATATGGAAAAGCCGGATGTGGACTCGATTGATGGTCTCAGCCCAGCTATTTCCATAGACCAGAAGACGACCAGCAAAAATCCCCGCTCAACAGTGGGAACAGCTACCGAAATCAATGACTACCTGCGCCTGCTCTATGCTCGTGTCGGAACGCCCTACTGTATCAACGGCCACGGGGCTATCAAGGCTTCGTCTGTCGAGCAGATTGTTGATAAGGTATTGGAATTGCCAGAGCGTCAGCGACTGCAGATTTTAGCGCCGGTCATCCGCAAGAAAAAGGGTCAGCATAAGACCGTTTTTGATAAGATTCAGAAAGACGGTTATGTCCGGGTGCGCGTGGATGGCGATGTCTACGATGTAACAGAAGTGCCAGAGCTTTCTAAGAGCAAGCAGCATGATATTGAAGTCGTGGTAGACAGAATTGTCATCAAGGAAGGAGTGCGTAGCCGCCTCTTTGACTCGGTTGAAGCAGCTCTGCGGATTGCTGAGGGCTATGTGGTGATTGATACCATGGATGGTCAAGAGCTGCTCTTTTCTGAGCACTATGCCTGTCCAGTTTGTGGCTTTACGGTGCCAGAGCTAGAGCCACGCCTCTTTTCTTTCAATGCGCCTTTTGGCTCCTGTCCGGACTGCGATGGTCTGGGAGTCAAGCTGGAAGTGGATCTAGACGTGGTCGTGCCAGAGCCCAGCAAGACCTTGCGCGAAGGAGCGCTAGCGCCTTGGAATCCCATCTCCTCCAACTATTATCCACAGATGCTGGAGCAGGCTATGGCAGCCTTTGGCATTGATATGGACAAGCCTTTTGAGGAACTGACTGAGGAAGAAAAGCAGCTGATTTTCTTTGGCTCAGATGGGCGGGAATTCCATTTCCATTATGAAAATGAATTTGGCGGCGTGCGCGATATTGACATTCCTTTTGAGGGGGTTGTCACCAATATCAACCGTCGCTACCATGAAACCAATAGTGATTTTACTCGGACGCAGATGCGGGCTTATATGAATGAGCTGACTTGTGCGGCTTGCCACGGCTACCGACTCAGTCCTCAGGCCTTGTCTGTCAAGGTTGGCGGTGAAGAAGGCTTGCATATCGGTGAAATTTCAGACTTGTCCATTGCAGATCATTTGCTTCAGTTGGACAAGCTTAGCTTGACTGACAATGAAGCTACGATTGCGCGGCCTATTCTCAAAGAAATTCATGATCGCCTGACCTTTCTTAATAACGTTGGCCTTAATTATCTGACTTTGTCTCGCTCGGCTGGGACTCTATCAGGAGGTGAGAGTCAGCGGATTCGCTTAGCGACCCAGATTGGTTCTAACCTAAGTGGCGTCCTCTATATCCTGGACGAGCCCTCTATTGGCTTGCACCAGCGTGACAATGACCGCTTGATTGCCAGCCTCAAGAAGATGCGCGACCTGGGTAATACCCTCATTGTGGTTGAGCACGATGAGGACACCATGCGGGAGGCTGACTGGCTGATTGACGTGGGACCAGGAGCCGGTGTTTTCGGCGGTGAAATCGTCGCAGCTGGTACTCCTGCGCAAGTAGCTAAGAACAAGAAATCCATTACAGGGCAATACCTGTCAGGCAAGCGCGAGATTCCAGTACCATTGGAACGCCGTGTAGGAAATGGGCGCTTTATTGAAGTAACAGGTGCTCAGGAAAATAACTTGCAGAATATCACGGCTAAATTCCCCTTGGGCAAATTTATCGCTGTGACCGGAGTTTCTGGATCCGGTAAGTCAACGCTGGTCAATTCTATCCTTAAAAAGGCCATCGCCCAGAAACTCAACCGCAATTCTGCCAAACCAGGTAAGTTCAAGAAAATCAGTGGTATTGAACATGTGGATCGGCTGATTGATATTGACCAAAGTCCGATTGGCCGGACACCGCGCTCTAATCCGGCTACCTATACTGGAGTCTTTGACGATATTCGCGACCTGTTTGCCAAGACCAATGAAGCCAAGATTCGCGGCTACAAGAAGGGCCGTTTCAGCTTTAACGTCAAGGGTGGCCGTTGTGAGGCTTGCTCGGGTGATGGGATTATCAAGATTGAGATGCACTTCCTGCCTGACGTCTATGTGGCCTGCGAGGTCTGTCACGGCACCCGCTATAATAGCGAGACTTTGGAAGTCCACTACAAGGAAAAGAATATCGCTCAGGTTCTGGACATGACGGTCAATGATGCAGTGGAATTCTTCCAGCATATTCCCAAGATTGCCCGCAAACTCCAGACCATCAAGGATGTGGGACTAGGCTATGTGACTCTAGGGCAGCCAGCCACAACCTTGTCGGGTGGTGAAGCCCAGCGGATGAAGCTGGCCAGCGAGCTTCACAAGCGCTCGACTGGTAAGTCCTTCTATATCTTGGATGAGCCGACGACAGGGCTTCATACAGAGGATATTGCTCGTTTGCTCAAGGTTTTAGCTCGCTTCGTGGATGATGGCAATACAGTACTCGTTATCGAGCACAATCTGGATGTTATCAAGACAGCTGACCATATCATTGACTTAGGACCGGAAGGCGGTGTCGGTGGTGGAACCATCATTGCCACGGGTACACCGGAAGAAGTCGCAGCTAATCCAGCCAGCTATACTGGCCAGTATTTAAAAGGCAAGCTGAAATAATATTGTTATCGTTTTAAAGCACAAATCCCTCACTAGGCTAACCTAATGAGGGATTTTAATTTACAGTTATGAGGGAAGTAGGGCACAGCTATCGCAGCTGCCTACTAGATATTTTTAGAATGTTTTTTCTTTGTCACGAACGACCAGTAAGTCCACTTTAGCGTGGCGGAGGATATACTCAGATGATGAGCCGACTAGGAGGCGTTCAAAGGCATTGAGACCAGTAGCTCCGACCATAATCAAGTCAACCTTGTGTTCGTCGGGAATGTCAGTCGCAAGGAGAGTTTTAGGATTGCCCAATTCAATGACGATATCAACGTATTTAATTCCTGCTTTTAGCGCCTTTTCCTTGTACTCTGTCATCAACTTTTGCGCTTCTTCTTGGAGGTCTTCATAGACCTCAGCATCAAAGGTTGATACGCTTTGAAGAGCCCGTGTATCAATTACATGAGCAATCGTCAAGCGAGAAGCATTTCTAAGCGCCACATTGACACCTTTTTCAAAAGCGAGTTCTGCTTCGCGAGAGCCGTCAACAGCGACCATGATGTTTTCATATTTTTGTTGAGTCATAAAGCTACCTCCATCTTTTGTCGAATCTTAGATTCGAGTTCTTATATCTTTATCTATATTGTAAACCTTTTCAGAAAAAAAGTAAAGCTACAAATGAAATTCAGAAATTAAGTGAAATTATTTTGATGGATAAGTGTATTTTCCCAAATTAGAAGCCTTATTTTAGTTGAAAGGAGCTTTCCCAGATTCTTCCTAATTGTCAATCTTTTTTTCTGGTGGTATAATAAAATCATTCAGATGAATTGAGGAAAATAGGATGAAAGAATTTAATAAGTCCAGTAAACTGGAGCACGTAGCCTATGATATTCGTGGACCAGTTTTGGAAGAAGCAATGCGGATGCGGGCTAATGGAGAAAAAATTCTCCGCCTGAACACAGGAAATCCAGCTGAATTTGGTTTCACCGCTCCAGACGAGGTCATTCATGATTTGATTATGAATGCGCGTGATAGTGAGGGCTACTCTGATTCTAAGGGGATTTTCTCAGCCCGTAAGGCGATTATGCAGTATTGCCAGCTCAGAAATTTCCCTAATGTTGATATCGATGATATTTACCTTGGAAATGGAGTCAGCGAGCTGATTGTTATGTCTATGCAGGGACTCTTGGATGATGGAGATGAGGTCTTAGTACCGATGCCGGACTATCCGCTCTGGACGGCTGCAGTTAGTCTGGCTGGTGGGAATGCTGTGCATTATGTCTGTGATGAGCAGGCAGAATGGTATCCAGATATTGACGACATCAAGTCAAAAATCACTTCTAGTACTAAGGCTATCATTATCATCAATCCTAACAATCCAACAGGAGCACTGTATCCTGACGACCTTTTGTTAGAGATTGTGGAAATTGCGCGTCAAAATAATCTCATTATCTTCGCGGACGAAATCTACGACCGCATGGTCATGGATGGGCATGTCCATACGCCTGTAGCTAGTCTGGCTCCTGATGTTTTCTGTGTCAGTATGAATGGCCTGTCAAAATCCCACCGTATCGCTGGCTTCCGAGTTGGCTGGATGGTGCTATCTGGTCCTAAGAATCATGTTAAGGGTTATATCGAAGGACTAAATATGCTCTCCAATATGCGCTTGTGCTCCAACGTCTTGGCCCAGCAGGTTGTGCAAACATCGCTTGGAGGTCACCAGTCTGTAGATGAATTGCTTTTGCCAGGTGGCCGTATTTATGAACAAAGAAACTTCATTTACAATGCCATTCAAGATATTCCAGGTTTGTCTGCAGTCAAACCTAAGGCGGGTCTTTACATCTTCCCGAAGATTGATCGAGAAATGTACCGTATCGATGATGATGAGCAGTTTGTCTTGGATTTCCTCAAGCAGGAAAAAGTCCTCCTTGTCCATGGACGAGGCTTTAACTGGAAGGATCCAGATCATTTCCGAATCGTTTATCTGCCTCGGGTAGATGAGCTAGCTCAGATCCAAGAAAAAATGACACGCTTCCTGCGCCAATACCGCAGATAAGTCTAAATGTTGAATCATAAACCGTTTAAAACGATTTTTTCCGAATTGTTTTAAATGGTTTTTCTTTTGAGCGAGGTGATTTTCCTGTCATTTTCTATTACTAAACTCTGACTTTCTTTGAATTGTAGCGAATTTTTTTTCAATACACAATTTTCAGATAATTATTGAAAATTTCGGTCGATTATGATACAATCAAGGAGACTAAATACGAGGTAAATGTATGGCAAAACTATTAGAAAAAACAAGGAAGATTACTTCTATCTTGAAACGTTCAGAAGAGCAACTTCAGGAGGAACTTCCTTACAATGCGATCACTCGCCAGCTTGCTGATATTATTCATTGCAATGCCTGCATCATCAACAGCAAGGGCCGTCTCTTGGGCTACTTTATGCGCTACAAGACAAATAATGATCGTGTAGAAGCCTTTTTCCAAGACAAGACTTTCCCTAAAGGATACGTCCAAGAAGCGAACATGGTCTATGAGACAGAGGCCAATCTGCCTGTCACGCATGATTTGACCATTTTTCCTGTGGAAACTAAGGATGACTTTCCAGATGGCCTGACCACTATCGCGCCGATTCATGTTTCAGGGATTCGCTTGGGCTCATTGATTATCTGGCGCAATGATAAAGAATTTTTGGATGACGACCTGATTCTGGTTGAGATTGCCAGCACAGTGGTCGGTATCCAGCTGCTGAACTTCCAGCGGGAAGAAGATGAGAAAAATATCCGCCGCCGAACGGCAGTGACCATGGCAGTCAATACTTTGTCTTACTCAGAGCTGAGAGCTGTTTCAGCTATTCTGGGTGAGCTCAATGGCAATGAAGGCCAACTGACGGCTTCTGTCATTGCTGATCGTATCGGGATTACCCGTTCAGTGATTGTCAATGCTTTGCGCAAACTGGAAAGCGCTGGGATTATTGAAAGCCGCTCGCTGGGAATGAAAGGGACTTATCTGAAAGTGCTGATCCCAGATGTTTTTGAGGAAATTAAAAAGAGGGACTACTAATGGCTAAAGCACTGATTTCCATTGATTATACAGTTGATTTTGTTGCAGATGAGGGTAAGTTAACAGCAGGAGCGCCTGCTCAGGCGATTTCTGAAGTTATTGCTCAAGTGACCGAGGCAGCTTTTGACCGAGGCGACTATATCTTCTTTACTATTGATGCCCATGATGAAAATGATGACTTTCACCCAGAAAGCAAGCTGTTTCCACCCCACAATATCAAGGGAACGAGCGGTCGTAATCTTTATGGCCCCTTGGCGGATTTTTATGACAAGCACAAAGCGGACTCTCGGGTCTTTTGGATGGATAAACGCCATTATTCTGCCTTTTCTGGCACAGATTTAGATATTCGATTGCGGGAAAGAAAGGTAGATACGGTCATTTTGACTGGAGTCTTGACGGATATTTGCGTCTTGCATACAGCGATTGATGCCTATAATCTGGGGTATCAGATCCAAGTGGTAGAGCCGGCTGTGGCTTCTATTTCAGAGGAAAATCACAAATTTGCCCTAAACCACTTGCAAAATGTTCTGGGTTCGACTATAATAGATACAATTTAAGAGTAAAAGAGAAGCAGAGTAGGCTTGCTAACTTGCACAGAGAGTGCTGATAGCTGAGAGCAGCACCAAGAAAGCAAAAACCGAAGAACATGCTTCGTAATCTTTTGTGTGATCAAGCATAAACGTCGCTCACGTTACGAGCGTAGAGGCTGCCTTTTAGGGCGGCGAATAACAGTGGTACCACGGCTTTCGTCTGTTTCAGAGACGGAAGCTTTTTATTTTGCAAAGGGAAAAGTGGAGATACTGGAAGAGAGTTGCTAATATGCCTAAGGAGAGGGCGGCTTGCAAATGGATTTGAGAGGGAAAGAATATGAAAGAAATTTTTATCGGAAACTACGGTTTAGAGCAGGTCGGACAGACCATGACCGCAACTGGCTGGGTGGCTAATATCCGCAATCACGGTAAGCTAGCCTTTATTGAATTGCGGGACCGCGAGGGCTTGCTTCAGGTCTTCGTTGGCGGTGAGATTGAAGATTTTGCTAGGCTAGAAGAAATTGGCAAAGAGGATGTCATTGCAGTGACGGGGCAAGTCGTTCAGCGGGAAGAGCGCTTTGTCAACAAGGCCATCAAGTCTGGTCAGGTGGAGCTTCGAGCTGAAAAGATTGAAGTCATTGCTAGCAGCAAGGTTCTGCCTTTTGAGCTGGACCAGCATGCCCATACAGGGGAAGACCTGCGCCAGAAATATCGCTATCTGGACTTGCGGCGTGAGAAGATGACACATAACCTCAAACTGCGTCACCAGGTCACATCAACTATTCGGGAATATTTAAACGGTTTGGACTTTTTGGAAGTGGAGACGCCTTATCTGACTAAGTCAACTCCTGAAGGCGCTAGAGACTTCTTGGTGCCTAGTCGGATCTTTAAAAATCAATTCTACGCGCTGCCGCAGAGTCCACAGATGCTCAAACAACTGCTGATGGGAGCTGGCCTTGAGCGCTATTATCAGATTGTTCGTTGTTTCCGTGACGAAGACCTGCGGGGCGATCGTCAGCCAGAGTTTACCCAGGTGGACTTGGAGTTAAGTTTTGCCAGCGAGGAAGAAATCCGAACTCTGGTTGAAGCCATGCTCAAGGCTGTTGTCAAGAAAACTCATGGTTTAGAGTTGACGGAAGATTTTCCGACTATCAGCTATGAAGAGGCTATGAGCCGCTTCGGCTCTGATAAGCCAGATACGCGCTTTGGTTTGGAGCTAAAGAATTTGACGGATTTGTGCCAAGAAAATGACTCTCTTCTCATCAAGAAAGCCTTGGATAACCAAGAGGAAGTGATGGGAATCTGTGTGCCAGATGCGGCTAGTGCTTTTAGCAAGAAACAGCTCAGTCATTTTTATCAAGAAATGAAGGAATTTGGTTGCAGTCGTTTTGCCAGTCTAAAGGTTGAAAATGGTCAATTGGTTGGGGATTTGGCTAGCACCTTTGAAGCTGAAAGTCAGGATTTACTGGCACGTTTTGAGGCCAAAGATGAAGACCTCATCCTGCTGGTCATGGCCAAGAAGCGTCGTGGTCAGGAAGCTTTGGGACATCTGCGGATAGAAGTGGCAAAAGTTTTGGATTTGATCGATCCGAGTCTGCTTCATTTCCTCTGGGTTGTGGACTGGCCGCTGCTGGAGTGGAATGAAGACCAAAACCGCTATCAAGCTATGCACCATCCTTTCACACAGGGGATTTTTGAAGATGGACAGGAGCCAGACCAATTCCGCAGTCACGCTTACGACATCGTCTTGAACGGCTATGAGATTGGTGGAGGGAGCTTGCGGATCCATGACCGGAAGGCTCAGGAAGCGATGTTTGAACTATTGGGCATGAGCCGTGAAGACTATGAGCGGGACTTTGGTTTCTTCCTAGAAGCCTTAGAGTACGGCTTCCCACCGCACGGCGGTTTGGCTCTGGGCTTAGATCGCTTGGTTATGATTTTGGCTGGGGAAGAAAATATCCGCCAAGTCATCGCTTTTCCAAAAAATGGTACTGGCTTTGATCCTATGCTGGAAAGCCCAAGTTTGGTGGACCAAAGACAGCTCAAAGAACTGCATTTGGAATTGAAGAATTAGCCTGAAATATGGTAAAATGAAATGATGCGAATTCCTGAAGAATAGCAGGAAGCAGCCAAAGAAAGAGGTCGCAGCTATGAGAGCTTGGTGCCCCTATCTTAGCAAAACAATGCGAGTTAAATACCTCGAAAACAAAGATCTTTCTTAGATTTATCGTTTTCGGTCGGTATTCAGGCTCGTCTATCTTATGAAAGGAATCAGAGATGAAGATTACTCAAGAAGAAGTAAGTCACGTTGCAAAACTGTCAAAACTGGCTTTTTCACCAGAAGAGACAGCTGAGTTTGCGACAACCTTGTCTAAAATTGTCGACATGGTCGAATTGCTCAATGAAGTGGATACGGAGGGTGTGCCTTTCACTTCTAATGTGGCAGCCAATATCAATTATATGCGAGAAGATGTGGCTCAGTCTGGCTGGAATCGGGAAGAGCTTTTCCAAAATGTACCTGAAAAAGAGCGGGGCTACATCAAAGTGCCTGCCATCCTAGATGACGGAGGAGATGCCTAATGACTTTTAATCACAAGACCCTTGAAGAGTTGCATGATTTGCTGGTCAAGAAAGAAATTTCTGCAGTAGAGTTAACTCAGGCGACTTTGGCAGACATCAAAGAACGTGAAGCTGCCGTGGACAGTTTCATTACTATCAGTGAAGAAGAAGCTTTGGCTCAGGCAGCGGCTCTGGATGCCAAGGGCATTGATGCCGATAATCTTATGAGCGGAATTCCACTGGCGGTTAAGGACAATATCTCAACCAAGGGAATTTTGACAACAGCTGCATCTAAAATGCTCTACAACTACAAGCCGATTTTCGATGCGACCAGCGTGGAGAAGCTTTACGGTAAGGATATGATTATCGTCGGGAAGACCAACATGGACGAGTTTGCCATGGGTGGATCCAGCGAAAACTCTTACTTTAAAACGACTAAGAATGCTTGGGACAGCAGCAAGGTTCCCGGTGGATCATCTGGTGGTTCAGCGACAGCGGTTGCCTCTGGTCAGGTTCGTCTGTCACTTGGTTCAGATACGGGCGGTTCTATTCGTCAGCCGGCTTCCTTTAACGGTGTAGTCGGCCTCAAGCCAACCTACGGACGAGTTTCTCGTTTTGGCCTCATTGCTTTTGGTTCGTCTTTGGACCAGATTGGGCCTTTCTCTCAGACGGTTAAGGAAAATGCTCAGCTCTTGAATGTTATTTCTGGTAATGATCCTAAGGACTCTACATCATCACAAGAAGCAGTGCCAGACTTTACTAGCAAGATTGGCCAAGACATCAAGGGCATGAAGATTGCCTTGCCTAAGGAATACATGGGTGAGGGAATTGACAGCAAGGTCAAGGAAACGATACTGGCAGCAGCGAAGCACTTGGAAAGCCTAGGTGCGATTGTTGAAGAAGTTAGCCTGCCCCACAGTAAGTACGGTGTGGCTGTTTACTATATTATCGCTTCCTCTGAAGCTAGCTCTAACCTGCAGCGTTTTGACGGTATTCGCTATGGCTACCGAGCAGAAGGCATTGAAAATCTAGAAGATGTCTATGTCAAATCTCGTAGCGAAGGCTTTGGTGAAGAGGTGAAACGCCGCATCATGCTGGGTACTTTCAGCCTGTCATCTGGTTACTACGATGCCTACTTCAAGAAAGCTGGTCAGGTTCGGACCTTGATTATGCAAGATTTTGCCAAGGTATTTGAAACATATGATTTGATCTTAGGTCCAACTGCACCAACTGTTGCTTATGACTTGGGCAGTCAAAACCAAGATCCAGTGGCTATGTATCTGGCTGACCTTTTGACCATTCCAGTCAATCTGGCTGGTCTGCCGGGCATTTCAATCCCAGCTGGCTTTGCAGATGGCCTTCCTATCGGCTTGCAGTTGATTGGGAACCACTTCGACGAAGCGACCATCTATCAGGCAGCCGCAGCATTTGAAGCGACGACTGACTACCACAAACAGCAGCCAGTTATCTTTGGAGGTGAAAAATAATGAACTTTGAAACAGTTATCGGACTGGAAGTCCATGTTGAATTGAAGACCAATTCAAAAATTTTCTCACCGGCTCCAGCTCACTTTGGTGAAGATCCAAATGCCAACACCAATATCATTGACTGGTCCTTCCCAGGTGTCCTGCCTGTTATGAATAAGGGGGTCATCGACTATGGTATCAAGGCTGCTCTGGCTTTGAACATGGACATTCGCCAGAAGATGCACTTTGACCGCAAGAATTATTTCTATCCGGATAATCCCAAAGCCTATCAAATTTCTCAGTTTGATGAGCCGATTGGCTACAATGGCTGGATTGAGATTGAACTAGAAGATGGAACGACCAAGAAAATCCGTATTGAGCGGGCCCACTTGGAAGAAGATGCCGGAAAGAATACCCATGGTAACGATGGCTACTCTTATGTGGACCTCAACCGCCAAGGGGTGCCGCTGATTGAGATTGTATCGGAAGCAGATATGCGAAGTCCAGAAGAAGCTTATGCCTACCTGACAGCCCTCAAGGAAATCATCCAGTACACGGGCATTTCTGATGTCAAGATGGAAGAGGGCTCTATGCGGGTCGACGCTAATATTTCCATCCGTCCTTACGGTCAGAAAGAATTTGGTACCAAGACTGAGCTGAAAAACCTTAACTCCTTCAACTTTGTTCGCAAGGGTCTGGCTTTTGAGGAAAAACGCCAAGCAGAAATCCTACGTAGCGGTGGTCAAATCCGCCAGGAAACCCGTCGTTATGATGAAGCGACTGGCGAAACCCTGCTCATGCGGGTTAAGGAAGGATCGGCGGACTACCGTTACTTCCCAGAGCCTGATCTGCCTATCTTTGAGATTGAAGATGCTTGGATTGAGCAAGTACGCAGCAGCCTACCAGCCTTTCCAAAAGAGCGCCGGGCCAAGTATGTGAGCGACTACGGCTTGTCTGACTACGATGTTAAGCAGCTGACAGCGACGAAGGCTGTGTCAGACTTCTTTGAAGCAGCTGTTGCGGCAGGAGGCGATGCTAAATCTGTCTCTAACTGGCTTCAAGGGGAAGTGGCTCAATACCTCAATGCCGAAGGCAAGACCATCTCTGAGATTGAGCTGACGCCTGAGAATCTGACTGAGATGATTGCTTTGATTGCAGACGGTACGATTTCCTCTAAGATTGCCAAGAAGGTCTTTGTTCATCTGGCTAAAAATGGTGGCTCTGCTAAGGAATATGTACAAAAAGCAGGCCTGATTCAAATCTCAGACCCTGCCCAGCTTCTTCC
Organism: Streptococcus cristatus; assembly: GCF_008369405.1. Lineage (GTDB taxonomy): Bacteria > Bacillota > Bacilli > Lactobacillales > Streptococcaceae > Streptococcus > Streptococcus cristatus_G. Next base: position 15,144 of record NZ_VSJJ01000008.1, on the reverse strand, counting down.
TATTATCCAAGAAGTATTTGCCAACAATGAAAAAGCTATCAATGACTATAAGGGTGGCAATAAGAATGCGGCCAAATCCTTAATTGGTCAGCTCATGAAGGCCACTAAGGGCCAAGCCAACCCACAAGTAGCACAAAAACTGCTGAACGAAGAGTTGGAAAAGCTTTAGAAATAAGCAGAAAACCAGCCGTGAGGCTGGTTTTTTATCTTTTCTTTAGCCATCAGTTATGTTAAAATAATTAAAAAACAAAGGAGTCTTTATGTCAGAAATTAAGATTAAACGCGGAACAGGTTTTGTAGGGATTATTGGGAAGTTTCCAATCTTTATCAATGGTCAGAAAGTTGGTGCACTCAAAAACGGAGAAGAGGCTGTTTTTCCAATCGCAGCTAATGAAGCAGAAGTCCGTGCTGGAGCAGCTCCTATGAAAACTAAGCCAGTGACAGTTAAAGCAGGGCAAACCTTGCTGATTGAAACAAATTTTACTAATTTTTCTATTTGTTTGGGAACTTTAGTAGTTGCTTTTCTATTTGGTGGATTGCTTCGTGCGATTCTCTTGATTCTTTATATTGTTTTAATGTTCCTTCTTCCTTTCTACTCTGCTAGAATTGCAGAATAAACATAAAAGTTTTGGTTGATGGGCTGGATTGAAATAAAGGATTTTTTGATGTCAAAATTTACAATTACGCGTTCTACGGGTATGGTTGGAGTAGCTCAAAATGTTGCAGTCTATCTAAATGGCGAACTTGTGGATAAACTTGCGAATGATGAAAGTAAAACGCTGCCTTTTGAGGGAGAGAGTGTTGAACTACAGGTTGGACAAAGTTTTATGAAATCGCATAAGATTCAGGTAAAAGATGGTCAGAAGGTACTTGTCACAGCTTCTGGAATGCGAGCTATGCTAGGAGTTATTGGCTTGATCTTAGGCTTGCCTTATTTACTTCTTGAGATAGAGGCTTAGCCGTCTTTGAGCTATGTTGAATCATAAAAAATCAGTCAAAACTGACTGATTTTTCTTTATGGTTTATGTTATAATGATCAAAGCTAACAGAAAGAGGTTGGGGATGTCAAAAGTTTTAAGGGGAACCATTTATACCTTGGTTGCGGGGATTGCCTGGGGCTTATCGGGAACAAGTGGTCAATATCTGATGGAGAACGGTTTTTCGGCGATGAGTTTAACCAATGTGCGCTTGTTGCTAGCAGGTTTGGTCTTGATGATGTTGGCTTATGCGACAAATAAAGATTCTTTTAAAAAGATTTGGAAAGATAAGAATTCTCTACTACACATTTTAATTTTTGCAATTCTAGGCTTATTCATCAATCAATATGCATATTTAGCGGCCATTCATGAGACGAATGCAGGAACAGCAACGGTCTTACAATATCTCTGTCCAGTGGGAGTCTTGGCATACGCTTGTATCAAAGACAGAGTAACACCGACTGTGGCTCAGCTCTGCTCTATGATTTTGGCTATCGGAGGAACCTTTCTGATTGCGACTCACGGTCAGATCAATCAGCTCTCGATGACGCCAAAAGGCTTATGTTTAGGTATTTTCTCAGCCTTTACTTATGCATTTTATATTCTTTTGCCGATTGGGCTCATTAAAAGGTGGGGAAGCATGCTGGTTATCGGGATTGGGATGACCATTGCAGGTATCTTGCTACTTCCTTTCAGCGGTATTTTCCAGCATCAGTGGCAATTCCGTTTGGATATCCTTCTAGCCTTGGTCGGCATCATTGTCATCGGAACAATCTTTGCTTACACTGTCTTTTTGAAGGGAACAAGTCTGGTCGGTCCTGTCAAATCTAGCCTCCTAGCCTCGATTGAGCCAATTTCAGCGGTCTTCTTTGCCTTTATCATTATGAATGAACGCTTTTATCTGCTCGATTTCGTAGGTATGGGCATGATTTTGCTGGCTGTCCTGTTGATATCTGTCAAAGACCTAATCTTGGAAAAGAAAAAAGGATTATTATAAACAAGAAAGAATAAGGAAAGGCCTAGCTCCGAATAGAGCTAGGTCTTTGTTGTTTACTTATTCGGTTTATTCATTGCTTTCTGAGCTGCCAAAGAATGCTTTGTACAGAGCACGGATGGCCTCTTTTTCTTGGTTCTTATTGACAACAAACATGATGGAAACTTCACTTGAACCTTGTGACATCATTTGGATATTGATTTTATTGTCAGAAAGAGCTCTAGTCGCAGTAGCAGTCACCCCGATGTGACTCTTCATTTTTTCGCCGACAATCATGATGATAGAAAGATCATGCTCAATTTCAGCGTAGTCTACTTCTGCCTTTTGTACAAGCTGGCGCAGAATTTCTTCTTCCTTGATTGGAGTCAATTCGCGTTCACGAAGGATGATAGAAAGATCATCAATTCCTGTCGGCATATGTTCCCAACCAATGTTCAAATCTTCTAAAATCTGTAGCGCCTTGCGACCGAATCCAACTTCTCGGTTCATGAGGTATTTGGACATGTTAATACTTACAAAGCCAGAATCTCCAGCGATTCCAACAACAGGGGGATGATCTTCGCTATGTTTATGGACGATACGCGTACCAGGGTGTTCTGGATTGTTAGTGTTTTTGATAACGAGTGGAATTTTTCCACGATAGGCTGGCAGCAGGGCTTCATCATGAAGAACCGTAAAACCTGCATAGGCTAATTCTCGCATTTCACGGTAAGTAAGCTCGGCGATGGAACGTGGCTTATGAATAATCCCAGGGTGAGCAGCAAAGATGCCGTCTACATCAGTGAAGTTTTCATAGACATCAGCTTTGACACCAGCTGCAATAATTGATCCTGTAATATCTGAGCCGCCACGAGAAAAAGTACAGATTTGTCCATCTTGAGTGACACCGAAGAAGCCAGGGATGACAAGGACTTCATCGGAATGGATTAGTTCTTCTAATTTATCATAGCTTAAAGGAAGGATCCGAGCATTTCCTGGTTCGCTTGAAACCACTAGTCCAGCTTCTCTAGGATGGACGTAGCGAGCTGGGATGCCATTGTGGTTAAAGTAGGCTGCAATGAGCTTAGCATTGTTGTTTTCACCAGCTGCTAGGAAAGTATCGTAAAGAAATTCATTGTTTTCAATTGGCAGAGTAGCTAGGGAGATGATGCTCTTAGAGATTTTTTCAATAATCGTAGATTTTAGACCTAGCTCAGAGACCATATCGGAGTAGCGCTTAATAATCCAATTTTGCTCCTTGGAGACATCATTTCCTGCAATGTACTGGCGATAATACTTAATCAGGGCATCGGTTACTTTTGTATCCTGGTCATCTCTTTTTCCTGGTGCAGAAACGACAACGAAGCGACGCTCAGCGTCAGATTTTACGATATGTAAGACTTTTTCTAACTGTGAAGCAGAAGCGAGCGAACTTCCACCGAATTTAACAACTTTCATGGAGACTCCTAAACATAATTTAGGAAAATTATAACAAAATTCTGAAAATTTTGCAAATCTATCAGAAGCGCTTTTTCATCCAACCCTCTTTCCAAAAAACGAATATGAAATCAAATTTTCCAGTTTTTGTTTTCTTTCTTAAAACTTTTGTGCTAGAATAACTATAATTTGAATATCAAATTATTTAAGAATAAAACAAAACGGCTGCATCTATCCAGTCGGGAATGGAGTTAGAATGACTTTTAATGGTATTCTTTATAAAGTAGTTGATGAAGTGGCGACCATTACTTTCAATCGTCCTGAAGTTTCCAATGGTTTCAATATTCCGATGTGTGAGGAGATATTAGAAGCGATTGAGCTGGCCGCAAATGATGAGGCCGTGAAGTTTTTAGTGATCAATGCCAATGGGAAGGTTTTTTCTGTCGGTGGCGACCTAGCTGAGATGCAAAGAGCTGTCAGTGCTGACGATATTCAATCCTTGGTAAAAATTGCAGAGCTGGTCAATGACATTTCCTTTGCTATGAAACGTCTACCTAAGCCAGTGATCATGAGTGTGGACGGACCTGTTGCAGGCGCTGCTGCCAATATGGTTGTGGCTGCCGATTTCTGTATTGCGACAGAGAAATCTCGTTTCATCCAAGCTTTTGTGGGAGTGGGGCTAGCGCCAGATGCTGGTGGATTGTATTTACTGACTCGGGCAATTGGTGTGACTCGGGCAACCCATTTGGTTATGACTGGAGAGGCTCTGACCGCAGAGAAGGCCCTGGATTATGGCTTGCTCTATAAAGTCTGTGAAGCAGAAAAATTGGAAAAAACAACAGAACAGCTACTGAAGAAACTAAAACGTGGCTCGCTGAATTCTTACAGAGCCATGAAAGAAATGGTCTGGAAGAGCCTCTTCAGCGGTTGGAAAGAATATGCGGAGTTGGAATTATCTTTACAGAAGTCTCTTGCTTTCACTGAGGACTTCAAAGAAGGTGTCCAAGCTTATACTGAGAAGCGTCGACCACAATTTACAGGTAAGTAACGATTTTCAGGATAAGAAAATTGTTTGAAAATCAAATAAATTTTCAAAAGGACTTGCAAATTATTTTGAGATCTGATAAAATTTGAATGTCAAAGTATTTATGAAGGAGGTGTTGGTTTGAATTATCAATTAGTCAATGATTATTTAACATCCATTTTTAATAATGTTCTGGTTATTGAAGAGTCCAGCCTCCGAGGCAGTCAATTTAAAGACGTCTCTATTAAAGAAATGCACACTATTGATGTTATTGGTACCATGCCTAATGCGACTCCAAGCGATATTTCAAAGGAATTATTAGTCACTTTGGGGACTGTCACAACCAGCTTGAATAACCTGGAGCGTAAAGGGTATATCGAGCGTCGCCGTTCATCCATTGACCGTCGTGTAGTTCATCTGAGTTTGACTAAGAAGGGGAGGCTCTTGTATCGCCTTCATAAACGATTCCACAATCGCATGGTCATGCAAGTAGTGGAAGGACTGTCCTCAGAAGAAAAAAATGCAATGCAAAAAGGTTTGCAAAACTTGTATAATTTTTTAGAGGAGCTAAAATGATGAACTATGCAAGAATTACTCAAGTAGCTCATTATGCTCCAGAGCAGATTGTCACAAATAATGATCTGGCCAAGATTATGGATACAAGTGATGAATGGATCTCAAGTCGAACAGGTATCAAACAGCGACATTTATCTCGGACTGAGTTAACAAGTGATTTAGCTACAAAGGTTGCTGAGCAATTGCTAGAAAAGGCTCAACTGTCTGCTGATCAGCTTGATTTTATCATTGTTGCGACGATCACTCCGGATTCTATGATGCCGTCAACCGCAGCTAGAGTGCAGGCCAATATTGGAGCTACCAAGGCTTTTGCTTTTGACTTGACGGCAGCTTGCAGTGGCTTTATCTTTGCCTTATCAACTGGAGAAAAGTTCATTTCCTCTGGTCGCTATCAAAGAGGTTTGGTCATCGGTAGCGAAACGCTATCAAAAGTCGTTGATTGGTCGGATCGTGCGACGTCAGTCTTATTTGGTGATGGGGCTGGGGGAGTCTTGCTTGAAGCGGCAGAAAAGCAGCATTTTTGGGCTGAAAGTCAGTTTACTGATGGCTTGAGAGGTCAGAGTTTGACTTGTGGTGGACTTGGTTTGTCCTCTCCGTTTTCGGAAAAGCAAGTTGATGACCGCTATTTGAAAATGGAAGGCCGAGCAATCTTTGATTTCGCTATTCGTGATGTGGCACAGTCTATCAAAAATACCATCGAAGAGAGTCCATTTTCAGTGGAGGAGCTTGATTATTTGCTCTTGCATCAGGCCAATATCCGAATTTTAGATAAAATGGCTAAGAAACTCGGAGTTTCTCGGGAAAAACTACCTGCTAATATGATGGAATATGGCAATACTAGTGCAGCTAGCATCCCGATTTTATTATCTGAGTGTGTCCAACAGGACTTGATTAAGCTGAACGGAGATCAGACTATTTTATTGTCAGGTTTCGGTGGAGGTTTGACATGGGGCACGCTTATTGTTACAATTTAGTTAATCATGTGGAAACACATAGATAAAAAATATATTTTTTAAAGGAGTCTATCCATGGCAGTATTTGAAAAAGTACAAGAAATTATCGTTGAGGAACTTGGTAAAGAGCCATCAGAAGTTACACTTGAGTCAACTTTCGATGATCTTGAAGCAGATTCATTGGATTTGTTCCAAGTAATTTCAGAAATCGAAGATGCATTTGACATCCAAATCGAAACTGAAGAAGGCTTGAAAACAGTTGGTGACTTGGTTGCCTACGTAGAAGAAAAAACAAAATAATAAAGATTTGAGAGTATCGCAAGATATTCTCTCTTGTTTAGGTAATAGTTTGAATTTCAAAGTAAAAAGGCTGCTATCTAGCGGTTTAGGCTCAAGCTATTACTTAAGCAATGATTAGAGGAAGGTATTATGCAAACACGAATTACAGAATTATTAGATATTAAATATCCTATTTTCCAAGGTGGTATGGCTTGGGTTGCAGATGGTGACTTGGCTGGTGCTGTTTCAAAAGCTGGTGGTCTTGGGATCATCGGTGGCGGAAATGCGCCTAAGGAAGTAGTTAAAGCAAATATTGACAAGATTAAGTCTTTGACGGATCGTCCTTTCGGTGTCAATATCATGCTTTTGTCGCCTTTTGTAGATGACATCGTGGATTTGGTGATCGAGGAGGGTGTAAAAGTGGTGACGACTGGTGCGGGCAATCCAAGTAAGTACATGGCTCGCTTCCACGAAGCAGGCATTACCGTAATCCCAGTTGTACCAAGTGTAGCTCTAGCTAAACGGATGGAAAAAATCGGAGCGGATGCGGTTATTGCAGAAGGGATGGAGGCCGGTGGCCATATCGGTAAACTGACTACCATGTCTTTAGTACGTCAGGTTGTAGAGGCTGTGAATATCCCAGTTGTTGCAGCTGGTGGTATTGCAGATGGACCAGGGGCGGCAGCTGGCTTTATGTTGGGAGCTGAAGCTGTTCAGGTTGGAACACGCTTCGTCGTTGCTAAGGAATCCAATGCCCACCAAAATTATAAAAATATGATCTTGAAGGCTCGGGATATTGATACGACAATTTCTGCTCAGCATTTCGGCCATGCGGTTCGTGCTATCAAGAATAAGCTAACTCGTGATTTCGAAAAGGCAGAAAAAGAAGCCTTCAAGCAAGAAAATCCAGATTTGACTGTTTTTGAAAATCTGGGAGCTGGTGCCTTGGCCAATGCGGTTGTCCGTGGCGATGTGGAAAATGGTTCGGTCATGTCCGGTCAGATTGCCGGCTTGGTTAGCAAGGAAGAAACAGTAGAAGAAATTCTCAAGGATATTTATTATGGCGCTGCTGAAAAGATTCAGCAAGAAGCAAAACGTTGGGCAGGAGTGACTAGAAATGACTAAAACAGCCTTTCTCTTTGCCGGTCAGGGGGCCCAGTATCTGGGGATGGCTCGTGACCTCTATGATCAGTATGGCGTGGTCAAGGCGACCTTTGAGGAAGCTAGCCAGGTTCTGGGCTATGATGTTCGGGAATTGATTGACCAGAATGAGGAAAAACTTAACCAAACTCGCTATACTCAGCCAGCAATTTTGACAACTTCTGTTGCTATTTATCGCTTGCTGGCTGAAAAAGGAATCCAGCCTGATATGGTGGCTGGTCTTTCTCTGGGTGAATACTCTGCCTTGGTAGCTGCTGGTGCGCTGGACTTCAAAACAGCGGTAGCTCTAGTCGCTAAACGCGGAGCTTTTATGGAAGAAGCTGCCCCTGCTGGCTCTGGTAAAATGGTAGCAGTTTTAAATGCAGAGGTCTCTCTCATTGAGGCAGCCTGTCAGACGGCTAGTCAGCTGGGACTGGTTTCTCCAGCCAACTACAATACTCCTAGTCAAATCGTCATTGGGGGCGATGCGGCAGCGGTGGACAAGGCGGTGGAATTACTCAAGGAAGCAGGTGTGAAACGCTTGATTCCGCTGAATGTTTCAGGTCCTTTCCATACGGCTCTCTTGAAACCAGCTAGTGAGCAATTAGCTCAAGCTTTGGCTGAAACGGAATTTGCTGAATTTCAGCTTCCATTAGTTGGCAATACAGAAGCGGATATTATGGAAGCTGGTAGAATTAAAGAATTGTTGACCCGTCAGGTCATGGAGCCAGTTCGTTTCTATGACAGTATCGCTAAAATGCAGGAAGCTGGTGCGACAGAATTTATCGAGATTGGTCCAGGGAAAGTCCTGTCTGGCTTTATGAAGAAAATTGATAAATCAGCAGTTGTTCATCATGTTGAAAGTGTAGACACTTTGACAGCCCTACTAGAAAAATAATGGGGAATACCAATGGAATTAAAGAATAAAAATGTTTTTATTACTGGCTCTAGCCGTGGAATCGGTTTGGCCATTGCACATAAGTTTGCAAGTGCAGGTGCCAATATTGTCTTGAACGGGCGCGGTCAAATTTCAGATGACGTTTTAGCTGAGTTTGCTGGTTATCCGATCAAGGTCGTGGCTATTTCAGGCGATGTGTCTGATGGTACTGATGCCAAGCGAATGGTTGAGGAGGCGATTGTGGCTTTAGGGTCTGTAGATGTCTTGGTTAACAATGCTGGGATTACTCGAGATAAGCTCATGCTTAAGATGACAGAGGAAGACTTCGAGCAAGTGCTGAAGGTCAACTTGACTGGTGCCTTTAATATGACACAAGCTGTCTTGAAACCAATGACCAAGGCTCGCCAGGGAGCAATCATTAACTTATCAAGTGTTGTCGGTTTGACTGGTAATGTCGGTCAGGCCAACTATGCAGCTTCTAAAGCTGGCTTGATTGGATTTTCTAAGTCGGTTGCCCGTGAAGTGGCAGCGCGCAATATCCGTGTCAATGTAATTGCCCCAGGCTTTATCGAATCGGATATGACAGACGGGCTTCCTGAAAAAATCAAAGAAGCCTCCCTTGCTCAAATCCCAATGAAACGGTTCGGGAATACCGGAGAAGTGGCTGATGTTGCCTTGTTCTTGGCGAGACAGGAATATCTTACCGGTCAAGTCATCACGATTGACGGCGGGCTGACCATGCAGTAATTTCAAATGAATTTGGATTTGAAAGTTCACCAATCATCATAAAGGAGTTCACTATGAAACTAAATCGAGTTGTTGTAACAGGTTATGGATTAACCTCTCCCATCGGAAATACACCAGAAGAATTTTGGAATAGTTTAAAAGAAGGTAAGATTGGGATTGGTCCCATCACCAAGTTTGATCACAGCGATTTTGCTGTTCATAATGCGGCAGAGGTCCAAGACTTTCCTTTTGATAAATACTTTATCAAGAAAGATACCAATCGTTTTGACAATTATTCTTTGTATTCCTTGTATGCAGCTCAAGAAGCGGTAACAAATGCTAATCTTGATGTAGAAGCAATCGACAAAGACCGCTTTGGTGTCATCGTTGCATCTGGTATCGGTGGCATTAAGGAAATCGAAGATCAAGTCATTCGTTTGCATGAGAAAGGTCCGAAACGTGTCAAACCGATGACCTTGCCAAAGGCTCTGCCAAATATGGCAGCTGGGAATGTGGCTATGCGCTTCGGAGCAAATGGAGTCTGTAAATCAATCAATACAGCTTGTGCTTCTTCAAATGATGCGATTGGCGATGCCTTCCGCTCTATCAAATTTGGTTTCCAAGATGTGATGTTGGTAGGTGGTTCAGAAGCTTCTATCACACCATTTGCGATTGCTGGCTTCCAAGCTTTAACGGCTCTTTCCACGACAGAAGATCCTGCTCGCGCGTCTATTCCTTTTGATAAAGACCGGAATGGTTTTGTTATGGGGGAAGGCTCAGGTATGCTGGTTCTTGAAAGTCTGGAGCATGCTGAAAAACGTGGAGCAACGATTCTTGCTGAAGTAGTTGGCTACGGAAATACCTGTGATGCTTACCACATGACTTCTCCGCATCCAGAAGGTCAGGGTGCTATTAAGGCGATTAAATTGGCTCTTGCTGAAGCAGAGATTAGCCCAGCAGATGTTGCTTATGTCAATGCCCACGGAACTTCAACTCCAGCTAATGAAAAGGGTGAAAGTGGTGCTATTGTTGCAGTTCTTGGTAAGGATGTTCCTGTTTCATCTACTAAATCATTCACCGGTCACCTGCTCGGGGCAGCTGGTGCAGTCGAAGCGATTGCGACTATTGAAGCGATGCGCCACAGCTTTGTACCAAAAACAGCTGGTACAAGAGAAGTATCAGATTATATTGAAGCAAATGTTGTATTTGGGGAAGGCAAGGAGCAGGAAATTCCTTATGCGATTTCCAATACATTTGGTTTTGGCGGTCACAATGCGGTTCTGGCATTCAAGCGTTGGGAGGGCTAGATGAATATCAATGAAATTAAGGACTTGATGGCTCAGTTTGACCAGTCAAGCCTGCGTGAATTTTCTTATAAAAATCAAAGTGATGAATTGACTTTCAGCAAGAATGAAAGTTCTGCTGCAGTCGCAGCAACTCCAGCAGTCAGTGCAGCTCCTGTGCAGCCAGCGAGTGTACCTGTAACTGAGACTATTCCCCAAGCAGCTCCAACTGCAGCACCTGAGGTGGCTCCAGAGGCTCCAGCTGCTGAAGGTGATGTTGTGGAAAGTCCTTTGGTTGGCGTGGCTTACTTAGCAGCAGGTCCAGATAAACCAGCTTTTGTCAGTGTAGGAGACCAAGTTAAAAAAGGTCAAACTCTGATGATTATCGAGGCTATGAAAGTAATGAACGAAGTGCCTGCTCCTAAAGATGGGCTGGTGACAGAAATTCTGGTTCAGAATGAAGAAATGGTTGAGTTTGGGAAAGGGCTGGTACGCATCAAATGATTGATATCAATGCAATAAAAGAGGCGCTTCCGCATCGCTATCCTATGTTGTTGGTGGACCGTGTATTAGAAGTCAGCGAAGATGAGATTGTCGCTCTGAAAAATGTGACGATCAACGAGCCTTTCTTTAACGGTCATTTTCCCCAGTATCCAGTTATGCCAGGTGTCTTGATCATGGAAGCTCTGGCTCAAACGGCTGGTGTGCTGGAATTATCTAAAGAAGAAAATAAGGGCAAACTGGTCTTCTATGCAGGAATGGACAAGGTTAAGTTCAAAAAGCAAGTTGTACCAGGAGATCAATTGATTATGACAGCTAAGTTTATCAAGCGTCGTGGCACCATTGCAGTGGTGGAGGCCAAGGCCGAAGTTGACGGAAAACTTGCAGCCAGTGGAACCTTGACCTTTGCGATTGGTCAATAAGAAAGAGGAGATTTCACCATGTTTCGTAAAATTTTAATTGCTAACCGTGGGGAAATTGCGGTCAGAATTATTCGTGCAGCTCGCGAGCTGGGAATCGATACGGTCGCCGTCTACTCAACGGCTGATAAGGAAGCGCTCCATACTTTACTGGCTGATGAAGCCGTCTGTATTGGGCCAGCCAAGTCTACGGATTCTTACCTGAATATGAACGCGGTCCTATCTGCTGCTGTTCTGACAGGTGCGGAAGCCATTCATCCTGGTTTTGGTTTTTTGAGCGAAAACTCTAAATTTGCGACTATGTGCGAAGAAGTCGGCATTAAGTTTATTGGACCTTCAGGTGCTGTTATGGACTTGATGGGGGACAAGATTAATGCTCGGGCTCAGATGATTAAGGCGAAAGTGCCAGTTATCCCGGGTTCTGATGGGGAAGTCCATACCGCTGAAGAAGCTTTGGAAGTCGCCGAAAAGATTGGTTATCCAGTCATGCTTAAAGCTTCTGCTGGCGGCGGCGGCAAGGGCATTCGTAAGGTTGAAAAGGCTGAGGATTTAGTAGCAGCCTTTGAGTCTGCTTCTAGCGAAGCAAAAGCAGCCTTTGGGAATGGTGCCATGTATATGGAGCGAGTCATCTATCCGGCGCGCCATATTGAAGTGCAGATTTTGGCAGATCAGCAGGGGCATGTGGTCCACTTGGGCGAGCGGGATTGCTCTTTGCAGCGGAATAATCAGAAGGTGCTGGAAGAAAGTCCGTCTGTGGCAATTGGGAAAACCCTGCGCCAGCAGATTGGGGAAGCAGCTGTTCGGGCTGCTGAGTCAGTCGGCTATGAAAATGCCGGAACGATTGAGTTTCTGCTGGATGAAGCCAAGGGCGAATTCTACTTTATGGAGATGAATACTCGCGTGCAGGTTGAGCATCCAGTGACTGAGTTTGTTACCGGTGTGGATATTGTGAAAGAGCAGATTAAGATTGCGGATGGTCAAGAGCTATCCTTCAGTCAAGAAGATGTTGAAATTCGCGGTCATGCGATTGAATGTCGGATCAACGCTGAAAATCCAGCCTTTAACTTTGCACCGAGCCCAGGCAAGATTTCCAATCTTTATCTGCCAAGTGGCGGAGTGGGACTGCGCGTGGATTCTGCGGTCTATCCTGGTTACACTATTCCCCCTTACTATGACAGCATGATTGCCAAAATCATCGTTCATGGGGAAAATCGCTTTGATGCCCTGATGAAGATGCAACGGGCTCTCTATGAGCTAGAAATTGACGGTGTTGTGACCAATAGCAGTTTCCAGTTGGATTTGATTTCAGATCCTAATGTGATTGCTGGTGATTATGATACAGCCTTTCTCATGGAGAAGTTCCTTCCAGCTTATCAAGAGAAAAAATAGATGACAAGGAGTGATTTTGTTTGAAAGAAGCAGAATCACTCTAAAATTTAATGAAGGAGTAAGCAATGCCTTTGTTTTCAAAAAAGGATAAATATATTCGGATCAATCCTAATCGTTCCTCGCGCGCCTTGCCTCAGCCAAAACCAGAAGTTCCAGATGAGCTTTTTTCTAAGTGCCCAGGTTGTAAGCATACCATTTATCAAAAAGATTTGGGGGCAGAGCGTGTCTGTCCAAGCTGTGGCTATACTTTTCGGATTTCAGCTTTTGAGCGTCTGAGTTTGACGGTGGATCAAGGAAGCTTTGAGGAATTGTTCACAGGTATTGAGACGACAGATCCCTTGCGTTTTCCAAATTATCGAGAAAAACTGGCGGAGACACGGGCAAAGACTGGTCTGGATGAGGCCGTTTTGACGGGGACAGCTAGTATCAAGGGACAAAAAACAGCCCTTGGGATCATGGATTCCAACTTTATCATGGCTTCCATGGGAACGGTTGTCGGTGAAAAGATTACCCGTCTCTTTGAGTATGCGACAGAGCATAAATTGCCAGTCGTTCTGTTTACGGCTTCTGGCGGTGCTCGCATGCAGGAAGGGATCATGAGTCTGATGCAAATGGCCAAAACTTCTGCTGCTGTACAACGTCATTCAAAGGCTGGTCTTTTTTACCTGACTGTTTTGACAGATCCGACAACAGGCGGTGTCACAGCCTCTTTTGCTATGGAAGGGGATATTATCTTGGCAGAAGCGCAGGCCTTGGTAGGCTTTGCTGGTCGTCGGGTCATTGAGTCTACTGTACGGGAAAAATTGCCAGATGACTTCCAAAAGGCAGAGTTTTTGCTGGAACACGGCTTTGTTGATGCGATTGTCAAACGTGGTGAATTGCGAGATCGGATTGCTACTCTCTTGAGCTTTCATGGAGGTGACCAATGACAAAAATCAGTCAGATTATCAAAGCAGCGCGTGATCAGTCCCGTCTGACGGCTCTGGATTTTGCCCAAGGCATTTTTGATGATTTTGTGGAATTGCACGGAGATCGTGGTTTCCGTGATGATGGTGCTGTCATTGGTGGTATCGGAACCTTAAATGGTCAGCCAGTCACGGTGGTCGGTATTCAAAAAGGTCGTAATTTGCAGGACAATCTGCGACGGAACTTTGGTCAGCCCCATCCGGAAGGCTATCGCAAGGCCCTACGTCTCATGAAGCAGGCTGAGAAATTCGGCCGTCCAGTCGTGACCCTTATCAATACGGCTGGTGCCTATCCTGGAGTCGGTGCTGAGGAGCGCGGACAGGGCGAAGCCATTGCCCGTAATCTCATGGAAATGAGCGATCTGAAAGTGCCCATTATTGCCATTATCATCGGCGAGGGTGGCTCTGGTGGGGCGCTGGCCTTGGCAGTGGCTGACAAGGTCTGGATGCTGGAAAACTCTATGTATGCCATTCTCAGTCCGGAAGGCTTTGCTTCCATTTTATGGAAGGATGGCAGCCGAGCAATGGAGGCGGCAGAGATGATGAAAATCACCTCGCATGAGCTCTTTCAGATGGGGGTCGTTGATAAGGTTATCCCCGAACGTGGCTTTAATAAAAATGAGCTCTTAGCTGCAGTCAAGCAAGAAATCAGTACCGAATTAGCGGAACTTTCTAAACTTTCCCTTGAGCAACTTTTGGAAGAACGTTATCAGCGTTTTAGAAAATATTAGTCAGAAGCCTTAGGGCTTCTTTTTCTTGCTTGAGAGAGGTATGGAGACAGTTAAGGTGGTAATATATTTTAGTTTGACATGTGGCAATATATTCTCTTTATAGAGGTCATATAAAATATATATTATACAAGCTGTTAAACCTATGTTAAGATAGTTGCTAATCAAAAGAAATGAGGTTTCATATGTCAGAATTTACTATCCACACAATTGAGTCCGCACCTGCCGAGGTAAAAGAGGTCCTGGAAACTGTTCAAAAAGATAACGGTGGTTACATTCCCAATCTTATCGGTCTTTTGGCCAATGCACCAACGGCCTTGGAAACTTATCGGACAGTTGGAGCTATCAATCGCCGCAACAGCCTGACACCGACTGAGCGGGAAGTAGTGCAGATTACAGCTGCAGTTACCAACGGCTGCGCCTTCTGTGTGGCGGGGCATACAGCCTTTTCGATCAAGCAGATTCAAATGAATGACGATCTTTTGGAGGCTCTGCGCAATCGTACTCCGATTGATACGGATCCGAAGCTAGATACGCTTGCTAAATTTACCATTGCTGTCATCAATACCAAGGGACGGGTCGGAGATGAAGCTTTGGCAGACTTCCTAGAAGCGGGCTATACACATGAGAATGCCCTGGATGTAGTTCTGGGGGTCAGTCTTGCGACCCTCTGCAACTATGCCAATAATCTGGCCAACACGCCAATTAATCCGGAATTGCAGCCTTATGCTTAGCCTTGGAGGGGGGAGTAAATGACATTTTTTTCAGAAGAGTTTATCAACTGGTTGGATGACCACGCTGATCAGATTGACAAACATACTAAGATTAGTAGTGAAGAAATCTCCGACGGGAGAGAGTACTCACTACTTTTTCTTT
>NZ_VSJJ01000007.1 GCF_008369405.1 Streptococcus cristatus | reverse complement strand
TAGCTCAGCTGGGAGAGCATCTGCCTTACAAGCAGAGGGTCAGCGGTTCGATCCCGTTAACTCCCATATAGGTCCCGTAGTGTAGCGGTTATCACGTCGCCCTGTCACGGCGAAGATCGCGGGTTCGATTCCCGTCGGGACCGTTGGAATTGTTAGACAGTTTCAAGAAGAAAGACTCGTTAGCTCAGTTGGTAGAGCATTTGACTTTTAATCAAAGGGTCACTGGTTCGAGCCCAGTACGGGTCATAAGCGCGGGTTTGGCGGAATTGGCAGACGCACCAGATTTAGGATCTGGCGCTTTAGGGCGTGGGGGTTCAAGTCCCTTAACCCGCATAGAAATATAAATGAGCCGGCTTAGCTCAGTTGGTAGAGCATCTGATTTGTAATCAGAGGGTCGCGTGTTCAAGTCATGTAGCCGGCATTTTTTTGGATAGAGATGCGAACGTAGTTCAGTGGTAGAACACCACCTTGCCAAGGTGGGGGTCGCGGGTTCGAATCCCGTCGTTCGCTTTGAGGCCGGGGTGGCGGAACTGGCAGACGCACAGGACTTAAAATCCTGCGATTGGTAACGATCGTACCGGTTCGATTCCGGTCCTCGGCATAGCGGATATGCGACAGGNGTAACGATCGTACCGGTTCGATTCCGGTCCTCGGCATAGCGGATATGCGACAGGGCACCCTTAGCTCAACTGGATAGAGTACCTGACTACGAATCAGGCGGTTAGAGGTTCGACTCCTCTAGGGTGCATAAGAAAGTTTTGACTTTTTTATGTGTTTTTGTTATAATTGATTATCGTGATATAGAGCACCCTTAGCTCAACTGGATAGAGTACCTGACTACGAATCAGGCGGTTAGAGGTTCGACTCCTCTAGGGTGCATGAAGGGAAACGAGGTCATATGACTCCGTTTTTACTTATGATCGGGAAGTAGCTCAGCTTGGTAGAGTACTTGGTTTGGGACCAAGGTGTCGCAGGTTCGAATCCTGTCTTCCCGATATTTGGCGGTGTAGCTCAGCTGGCTAGAGCGTCCGGTTCATACCCGGGAGGTCGGGGGTTCGATCCCCTTCGCCGCTATAATGATCTTGTTGGACCTTTAGCTCAGCTGGTTAGAGCTCTCGGCTCATAACCGAGTGGTCGTAGGTTCAAGTCCTACAAGGTCCATATTAAATATCTTGGAGGATTACCCAAGTCCGGCTGAAGGGAACGGTCTTGAAAACCGTCAGGCGTGTAAAAGCGTGCGTGGGTTCGAATCCCACATCCTCCTTAGATTAGAATATCGCGGGATGGAGCAGCTAGGTAGCTCGTCGGGCTCATAACCCGAAGGTCGTAGGTTCAAATCCTGCTCCCGCAATTTGGCTCGGTAGCTCAGTTGGTAGAGCAATGGATTGAAGCTCCATGTGTCGGCGGTTCGATTCCGTCTCGCGCCATACCATTATCTATGATGCGGGTGTAGTTTAGTGGTAAAACTACAGCCTTCCAAGCTGTTGTCGCGAGTTCGATTCTCGTCACCCGCTTTGAACAGAAGTTCATACCAAGTTTTTATAACTTGGGCGCGTAGCTCAGGTGGTTAGAGCGCACGCCTGATAAGCGTGAGGTCGGTGGTTCGAGTCCACTCGTGCCCATTAAATAGTGGAGAATTACTCAAGAGGCTGAAGAGGACGGTTTGCTAAATCGTTAGGTCGGGTAACCGGCGCGGGGGTTCGAATCCCCCATTCTCCGTAAATAAGGGAGTTTAGCATCTGCTATCTCCTTTTCTTGTTTTATTATGTTTTTATTTTCTAAAATTGTTTCTTATTGTTTGTTTAAACTCGTTTTTCTGTGTTGATCTGATTAGATCTAGACTTAGATAATCAGTTTTTTTAGGGATTTGCTGATTTCGGAGATTGGAATGAATAAATTAAAGATGTCTAAATTTTTGATTTCTATTTTGCTATTGGGAATTGTCATGGTGAGCTTGATACTTTCTCCTCTTTCATCATGGGTCGTTTCTGTAACTGGTGATTTTTTGTCCAGTGTTGATCGGGTGGTGGCTATTCCTTTTAATTTTATAGCTAACGAGAAGAAAAAGGTAGTTCATTTAATAGATACCTACCAAGAAAATGAGATGTTAAAAGGAACGATTTACAATCTTGAAGAGAAAGCAAATGTTTCTGATGCCCTGAAATTGGAAAATGAGCAGTTGCGTTCTCTCTTAGAGTTACGTAATAATGATCAAAGTGCTGTCAAGATTACTGCAGAAGTTATCTCTCGCTCTCCATCTACTTGGAAGAATGAATTAACTCTTGATAAGGGACAGTCAAGCGATGTGACAACCTCCATGTTGGCTATTTCTAATGGTGGTTTGATCGGAGCGGTTACTAGTGTCTCTGAATCTTCAAGTATTGTTAGTCTGCTTACAAATGAAAAGAATGATAGTTCTATTGCCATTAAAATTCAGACAAAGACTGGCTTTGCCTATGGCATCATTGTTGGTTTTGACACTGAAAAGTCAGCTTTTATCGTCAGCCAGTTAAATACAGTGGATGGAATTGAAGAAGGAGCAACTGTTACGACAAGTGGTCTAGGCACTTATAATGCCGAGAATGTCTTGGTTGGTCATGTTTTATCAATATCAGCTGGTAAGGACCAATTAAACAAGGAAGTTTTGGTGAAGCCTGCTGCGGATTTGTCTGATATTCAAGCGGTTCTGTTGGTGAGAAATTAGTATGAAAATTCTAAGAGGAACTTTTTTTACAGCTTTGTTTCTATTTCTGATCTTCTTCATTGATGGTCAATTATCAAGAGGTCTTGTAGATCTTTTTGCTGAGAAGTGGCATCCGGCAAGTCATATTTTATTGTTTTTTACGGTTTTCTTGTTTTTAAACTTTTCAAAGGAATATATTTTTTTCCTCTTCTTTACTCTAGGCCTTTTTTACGATGTTTATTATCTACATGTGATTGGGCTTTTCACCTTTATCTTGCCTCTACTGACAGTTGCCATCTATCATTTTCTTTCTGTATTTTTGCTAAATCGCTGGACACGTGTTTTGGCCATCATTACGATTGTCTTCTTTTTTGAAATGATCAGCTTTGTTTCTGCATCATTCTTACACCTAGCGAGCTTTACATTTCCTGATTTTATCATCTATGCTTTGGTGCCAACTTTAGTATTTAATGCCTTTCTTTTCCTATTGTTACAGCCTTTGTTTGAAAAAGTCTATTTATGATGAATTAGAAATAGAAATGTAACGAATGCGTAATATATAGCCAGAATTTTTTTGATATACTATATAATGTCTTAGTAAGAAGGAGTGTTAATATTTTTATGAAGAAAAAGCTACTTACATCAGTTTTATTGAGTGCAGTGATCCTTTCTCAAGGTGCTGCGCTAGTGAGTGTTAAGGCTGATAGTACAGATGATAAAATTGCAGCTCAAAATAGTAAAATTGACAGTTTAACAAATCAACAAAAAGCGGCACAAGCACAAGTTGATGAAATTCAAAAACAAGTTTCAGCTATTCAAAATCAACAAGAAGAGCTTCAAGCAGAAAATGAAAAATTGAATGCTGAATCTGCGAAACTTACTGCTGAAATTGAAGAGTTATCAAAGAATATTGTTGCTCGTAATGAGTCTCTTGCAAATCAAGCACGTAGTGCTCAAACAAATGGTACGGCAACAAGCTATATCAACACAATCATCAACTCTGCTTCCATCACTGAAGCTATCTCTCGTGTAGCAGCGATGAGCGAAATCGTTTCGGCTAACAACAAAATGCTGGAACAACAAAAAGAAGATAAAGAAAAGATTGCTGAAAAACAAGTTGCTAACAATGAAGCTATCAATACAGTCATTGCAAACCAACAAAAACTTGCAGACGATGCTCAAACGTTGACAACTAAGCAGGCTGAACTCAAGGTTGCTCAACTGAACCTTGAAGCTGAAAAAGCAACTGCTGAAAATGAGAAAAATAGTCTCTTAGAACAAAAAGCAGCAGCTGAAAAAGCGGCGGCTGAGGCAGCAGCGGCAGAAGCAGCATATAAGAATCAGCAACAAGCGCAACAACAAGCGATCCTTGCTTCAGGAAATACAAGCTTCGCAGCACAAGTTCAAGCTGTAAATAATACAGGTGGAACCCCTGCAGCAGAAGCAGCAGTTGCCACATCAGGAGTTGTCGCAACTCCATCATATAGCCTTTCAGCATCAACTTATCCTGTAGGTCAATGTACTTGGGGTGCTAAGACTTTGGCACCATGGGCTGGCGACTACTGGGGTAATGGTGGGCAATGGGCAGCTAGTGCAGCAGCAGCAGGCTTCCGTACAGGATCACAACCACAAGTTGGAGCGATCGCATGTTGGAACGACGGTGGCTACGGACACGTTGCAGTTGTAACAGCAGTGCAATCTGCTAACAACATTCAAGTATCAGAAGCAAACTATGCTGGTAACCAATCAATCGGTAATCACCGTGGATGGTTTGACCCAACAAATGCACAAGGATACGTAACATACATCTATCCAAACTAATGAAATATGAAGGAGGCTGGGACAAAAGTCCTAGCCTCTTAATTGTCTTTGGATTGTTGAGCAAGACGCAGTGATTGANTAGCTCAGCTTGGTAGAGTACTTGGTTTGGGACCAAGGTGTCGCAGGTTCGAATCCTGTCTTCCCGATATGCTAATTCATAAAAGACAACGGCTATATGCTGTTGTTTTTTATATTTTATGGGTTCTGGTTTTTTGCTTTTCTATAATGTCTCTATAATTTATAAGTTTTCGTAAATTAGATAGTATCCATATAGGATGTGGTCCTTTTGCTTTTTGATTAAAGTATTTGGCTTACTTCATATTTTTTGGTGTTTATGCGTGCCTATTGCCTTGATTGAATTTTTACCTGATTTTTTGTATACTAATATGAGGATAATCATTTATTGATGGGAGATTTTTATATGTTAAAGCAAGATTGGCTCGAATATTTTGAAGCTGTGAATGGTCGTTCAGCAACGGATACAGAAATTGCTCAAGCTTTGCTAGCTGGTGAATTTATTGAACCTGAGGTGACAAGTACGAACCAAGTTGGAAGTGAAACTGGCTCAATCATATCAGACTCTGTTCCAGTACAAGGAGGAGCTTCAAACGGTGAATATTATTCTCAGCCGCAAAATAATTTTCAGGAACAGAATGGGCAAGCATTGTTCACTCAGACAACTGGACAGCAATATCAAGAGCTTCCTCAGCAACAGCAAAACCTAAATCAATTTGCTAATCAAGCACAATCATTTGCTCAACAGGGATATCCTTATCAACAGCCAAATGGTGGGCAACCTAACCAGTTTATTGCTCAGCCTCAATCTTCTGGTCCGCAAGGCTTCAATCAGCAAGCTTATCAAAATAATCCGCAAGGCCAGTTCAATGCGCAGAATTTCCAGCAAGGTCCACAGGCCTACTATAGTCAGCAACAGCCTGTGCAACCAAGTGAATTTTCTTAAATAATGAAAGGCTTCTGGGCTTGGCTTGTTTCTGCTTGGAAGTCGCCTACTTCAGAAGTTGAAAGTAGTAAATTAAATGGCTATCTTTCTCTAGGCTTGACTGTTTTCTTTGCAGCTATTGTGGTGAATTATAACTTTTATAATATTATTCATTCGGTCAGTTTTGGCTTCTACAGTGGTCCGACTTTTGATTTTAGACTTTTCTTGGTCTCACTGATAGCGGCAGCCCTCGTTCTTTTCTCCATTATTTTAGGAGGTTTTGCTGTAAAACGCATGGTTTATAAGGATGGAAGCTTTAGCTTTAATAAGGCATTTGATTGGTATGGCCGACTCTATGCTATTGTACTTCCTTTTGTAGCTCTTTCTGCTTTATTTAGTTTGCTAGGCATTATGTCTGTATCACTCTTTCTAGCATGGCTTGCCTTGGTGTTAATTGGGGTCGGAGCAACCTTTGCTTTGATTTATTCAAAATCTAGCACGTCAATGGATCCTTTTTATAAATATTTACTGGCAATTGTTGTCAATGGTGTGATTACATTTATCTTTACTTTCATCGCTTTCTCATTGCTGATGAGTCTTATGATGATGTAAGGTTTTAGGAGGTGATTTATGACAACGAAAGAAAAGTGGGTTGACCTTTTTGAGCAGGTTATTGGTAGAAAGCCAACCGCAGATGAATTTTTAGAAGGAAAACGTTCTGATTTTGATCCCAGAAAGATTATTTCTATTGCGGCTCCAGCAGGCCAGAGTAACGATGGTGTAGCTGAAGAGAAGCAAAGCTCGATGAACCAGGAACAAAATTTGGGGCAAGAGGAGCCAGCCCTAGAGTTTTTCAAAGAAGAATCTGCTGTGGATTCTCCTAAAGAAGAAAAGCAAGAGATTTCAGAGCCTGATCAATACCAAGAGCAACGGGAAAATTGGTTGCAAGCTTTCGAGACGAATATTGGCAGAAAGCCGACTAAAGATGAATTTTTAGAAGCACGAAATCAAGGTTTTCTTAATCTGCCTATCCGATCTGAATTATTGGATTCGGAATTGTCACAGAAAGCAATAAAAAAGCAGAAAAAAGAATGTCAAAGAAGAAAATCATGCTGATTGCTTTTCCTCTTATTTTGCTTTCTGTTTTGGTGGCAGCCTTTCTATATCTGAGCTCCGTGACAGGTGTTAAAGTTGTTACGGATGATTTCGCAAAAGCAGTTACTAAAAAGGATTATGATGGAATTGCAAACCTTCTCTCTACGAATTCAGATAGGTGGACACGCGCAGACGCGAGGGCTTTAGTCGAACACTTAGAAAGTCAAGAAATCAATATTGAGACCGAGTTGGATAATATTGCTAAATCAAAGGGAAAATCAGCTTATATTGATGACAATCAGAATAAACTTTTAGGTGTGACTGAAAAGAGCAAGAAATTTGGAATTTTCCAGGAATATCAAATAGTGGCTTATCCAGTAGAGGTGAAGGTTAACACGAACTTAGACAATGCGAGCATCAAAGCAGGAGATAAGAAAAGCCTTCCTTTGAGTAAGAATGCTGAAACGAATATTGGCAAATATCATTTTATCAAGCAGGAATTCACCCTTAAAGGTAAGACGGAAGTTGGGGAAATTGAGAGTAAGATACAGCTTGATTTAGCAACTGCTAAGAATAATGAAATTAAATTGGATCTTAAGTCTGAAAAGAAACGATTGAAGATTACTATGCCAGCAGAAGCTTCAAATGCAACGGACCTTAAAATTGTTGTAAATGGCAAGGAAATTGGTAGTAGTTTGGAAACAGATATTCAAGTTGTACCACATCAAGAACTGGAAGTTTATGCTAAGTTTGTTGTTGCTGGTAGCACTTTTGTAACCAACAAGGAAAGTATTGTTGTCAAAGGAGACACGCTTGATCTTGTATTATCTTTACCAAAAGAAGTGACAGATAAGATCAAAGAAAAGGATGAAGAAACTAAAAAGCTAGAAGCTAACAAGGCAAAAATCACTAATTTTCTTAGCGAATATCGCACGGCTGTTTTCAGATCGGTCTCTAATCGTTCTAATTATTATGCTCAATATTATGATACTTCTAGTCCAGCATACAAAGAGATGGTTGAGTGGACTACAGGTGGCGGTGTCAAGAAGGCGAAAATTGATTATTACGATCCAGGAGCTTTGGATATCCGTGAAGTGAGAGAGGAGAACGGCTCCTATATTGTGACGACTTATGAAGACTATACAGTTCACTATATTGATAGTACTCCAAATAGTGTCAATCGAAAAAATAAAACTTACTATTTGAAGCCGACCGGAAATTCCTTTGCAATCTATAATATTGAAGTTTCAGAAAGTTAGTGGAATACAATGAAATATAATAAACTTATTTTTCTAGCAATGGCAGTCTTGGTTTTAAGTGCTTGCTCAGCAGCCAAAGACAAGACTGAAAGTAGTACAAACAAGCAGGCAAGTAGCTCAAAGGTATCTGTTGAAAAAAAGGAGGCTGAAAAAGACCGGTCATCTAGCCAAGATACAAG
The DNA here is from genome assembly GCF_008369405.1 of Streptococcus cristatus. Taxonomy (GTDB): domain Bacteria; phylum Bacillota; class Bacilli; order Lactobacillales; family Streptococcaceae; genus Streptococcus; species Streptococcus cristatus_G. The sequence goes on along the minus strand of NZ_VSJJ01000007.1, from coordinate 124,803 downwards.
GAGTGAATCGGATAGTGCGGAGTCTAAGAAGGAGCAAAAGCAGGACGTAACTGTCGATAAAAATGTTTCTTACAACGGAAGCTATTATAGCGTTCAAGGGAAATATGACGAAATAGTCATCGCCAATAAACACTATCCATTATCAGCTGATTACAATCCAGGTGAGGATCCGACTGCTAAAGCAGAACTACTTAAGTTAATCGCAGATATGCAGTCCAAAGGTTATCCTATCAGCAACCAATATAGCGGCTTTCGTAGCTATCAAACTCAGGTCGGCCTTTATCAAAGTTATGTGAATCGAGATGGACAAGCTGCGGCTGATCGTTATTCGGCAAGACCGGGCTACAGCGAGCACCAAACTGGTTTAGCGTTTGATTTAATTGATAGTAGCGGCAATCTGGTTGAAGAAGCTGGGGCTAGTCAGTGGCTCTTGGACAATGCCTATAAATATGGTTTTGTAGTACGCTATCCTGTTGGCAAGGAGGCTTCTACTGGCTATGTGCCTGAAAGTTGGCATCTACGCTATGTAGGAAAAGAGGCCAAGGAAATTTCCGAATCTGGTCTCACACTGGAAGAGTATTATCATTTTACAGGTGGTAATTATGTCCAGTAAAATCTAATTGCAGACTCAGCATCTACTTTATTCTCAAAAGTTAGAAGCTATATACTTCACTTTAAAAGTGGAGTTGAGCTGCTGGATAATTAGAAAAATGCATAGTAAAACCAGTCCTCGTTTTTGGGGACTGGTTGTTTGTTTTGTTGCTATTAAGGCATAACTCATAAGATGACCAAAGCTTTACTTGACTCTGGTTCTATTCTTTTATAATTTCAATCTTTTCGATTTTAATATCTGTTTTGGGCTTGTCTTTATCGCCAGTTTCTGTGGCAGCGATTTTATCTACTACGTCCATGCCTTCAATGACTTGACCAAAGACAGTATAACCGCCGTCAAGACTTGGATTTCCGCCGTTTTTGTAAGCTTCAATGATTTTAGCTGGGAAGGTGTCGGTCGGTAATTGTTTGGATAAGTCTTTCTTGCTTTGGTTGATGAAAAATTGACTGCCGTTGGTGTCTTTTCCAGCATTGGCCATGGCTAATGCACCGCGCAAGTTGTAGAGGTAAGGGGAATATTCATTCTTGAAGCCATTTCCTGAGTCGATAGACTTATTTTTGCCTTTCCAGATGGATTCGCCGCCCGTGCCATTTCCTTTAGGATCTCCTGTCTGAATCATGAAATCATTGATAACGCGGTGGAAAATCACACCGTCATAATAGCCTTCTTTTGCATGTGTCAGAAAATTTTCGACAGCTAAAGGAGCGTATTTAGGAAACAGCTTGAGGCGAATGTCTCCTTGTGTTGTGATAATCTTGACTTCAGCCTCATCTTCAGCAACTTCTGTAGATAGTTGTGGGAAGTTGGCATTCTCATTGGTCATGGCATCCTTGTATTGCTCACGGAGCTTCTGAATTTCAGCTGTCTCAGAGCTGGTATCGGTAGCAGAAGACTGCTTAGGAGCACTGGAGGACTTGGTAGTAGCATCTTCTTTAGCGGAGCAGCCTGCTAGAACAAGTGCGGATAAAAGACTAAAAAGAATGATTTTTTTCATAAGGAACCTTTCTGAGCATAAGTTTATGAACTATTGCTATTTTACTATAAGTGCTTTAGTTTTTCAAACTTTCCTGCGTCAGAAATTCCAAGAGCAGGGATTTGAGGCTTTCTGGGCGCAGATTGTGGCTGTAAATATCCTGCAAGCTAAGCCATTTGGGCTGGTAAATATTTTGGGGACTGCTGCGCTGTGCCTCCTCGCCTTGTATGAGTGGAGTCTCGACCGTACATAGTTCAGCGTAAAAATAATGCTCCTCCTTGCCCTGATTGTTCAGGGAAAAAGCTGTGTGTAGCTGGTCAGCAGAAAAACTAAGATTGACTTCTTCTTTTATTTCCCGTAAGGCGGCTGCTAGAGGTCCTTCTCCCAGTTCGATAGTCCCACCTGGAATCACGAAATACTCTTGTCCATTCTTCCAGCGGTGAATCAGCAAAACCTTATCCAAGAAAGGATTGTAGATAATCACGCCTGCTCGCATACTATTCTCCTTTCCGCTGTTTTCTTCTAAATAGTCTAGCAAAAATAGCTAAAGATTACCAATCTGAGCTATAAAAACATTTTCTTGAAATTTCTGCATACGAGAAAAAAATATTTATGATAGATTGAAAGTGATACATCAGAAATGGAACGTTTATGCCTAGAGATTTGAAGGAAGCTATGTTGTTCATCTGGTTTTATAACGGCTTTTTTAGTAGAGCTATTGGTCAAAGAACTGGCCGTTCGTTTTTTGAAAGACTATCACAAGCGCTGGCAAAAGATTGGGGTGCATCCTTGTTAGTGGAACGTTATTTGGGAGCTTGGGGAACAAATTTTGTAATGGCGGTTTCCCTTAACTTTCTCTTGCTTGGTCCGTTCTCGCGTTGTATACTAGGGTGTATCCAGAAACTTTTCTCGATTGAAGAAAGGATCGGAAATTTTGAAGACGATAGTGAAGTTCCGACAATTATTTGAGGAAAAATTATGGTAAAATAAGATAAGAATCATTGGTTTCGTTTGATAAAAATTTGTCGTTCGTTTGAAGGGGGCTTGATTATGGCAAGACGTTTAACAAGAAGTGCTGACGATAAAATCATTGCGGGAGTTTGCTCAGGCCTAGCTCGGTATTTTAATATAGATCCGGTTATCATCCGTGTCTTCTGGGGAGTTTCCTTTTTTGCTTATGGGATTGGACTTCTTCCCTACCTCATTTTCTGGTTAATTTTGCCAGAAGAATAAAGCAGAAACTAGTTGCAAAAGGCAGCTAGTTTTCTCTTTAGAAGATCTTAAAATATGGTATAATGAAAGTTATGGCAAATAAGAAAAATACAAAAAATGGTCGGACTACGAGACGGCCGACAAAAGCGGAATTAGAAAGACAGAAAGCGATTCGACGGATGATAATCACCTTTGTTTTGGCTATTGCTTTGTTGTTTGCTGCTTTGAAGCTGGGGGCTTTTGGAGTCACCATTTATAATTTAATTCGGGTTTTGGTAGGGAGTCTGGCTTATGTGGCGATTCTAGCTGCCTTGTTTTATCTCTTTTTCTTTAAGTGGCTGCACAAACATGAGGGGAAGATTTCGGGCTTTATCAGCTTTTTCTTAGGACTAAGCTTAATCTTTCAAGCCTATTTTGTTCATGTTTTGCATTTGAAAGGGCAGGTTTTATCCACAACGCTTACGCGAGTCTTGACAGATTTGATGGCCTTTAAAGTGACCTCATTTGCTGGTGGGGGGCTGATTGGGGCGGCTCTTTATGCTCCGATTTCTTTTCTCTTTTCAAATATCGGCTCTTATTTTATTGGTCTGCTCCTGATTTTGCTAGGGGCTCTGCTCATGAGTCCATGGTCGCTTTATGATCTTGCTGAGAAATTTAGTGTGGCTTTCCAAAACTGGAGGGAAAAAGAGGAAGAAAAACGTCAGCTTCGTTTTCTTGAGCAGGAGGAGAAAGCTGCACAGGCAGCTATGCAAGCCATTGAGGTAGAGCAGGCAGGAGCTGAAGTGGATCCTGAAACGGGAGAGATTCTAGATGCCGAGGACTTGTCCTATTCGCCTATGGACTTTGACGAGGCGGACTATGCTGAAGAGGGAGACTATGATCCTCATGAGCCGCTAGATTTTGGCCGAGACGAGGAAATAGAAGAAGCAGAGGCGGACGTAGAGGTAGATTTTACGACCAAAGAAAGTCTAGACTATAAATTACCGACCATCAATCTCTTTGCGCCTGATAAACCCAAAAATCAGTCCAAAGAAAAGTGGATTGTCCGAGAAAACATCAAGATTTTGGAAGAAACATTTGCTAGCTTTGGGATTAAGGTTACTGTTGAGCGGGCTGAAATCGGGCCTTCTGTCACCAAGTACGAGGTTAAGCCAGCTGTCGGCGTTCGGGTCAATCGGATCTCTAATCTGGCGGATGACTTGGCTCTTGCTCTAGCTGCTAAGGATGTACGGATTGAAGCGCCGATTCCTGGAAAATCCCTAGTCGGGATCGAAGTACCCAACTCTGAAATTGCGACTGTGACCTTCCGAGAACTCTGGGAACAGTCGAAGACGGATGCTAGCAAGCTCCTAGAAATTCCTCTTGGTAAGGCTGTCAACGGCTCTGTTCGCTCCTTTGACTTGGCTAAGATGCCCCATCTCTTGGTAGCGGGCTCTACTGGCTCTGGTAAATCTGTGGCCGTCAATGGTATTATCGCTAGTATTCTCATGAAGGCCAGACCAGATGAAGTTAAGTTTATGATGGTGGACCCTAAGATGGTGGAGCTATCTGTTTATAACGACATTCCCCACTTGCTCATCCCTGTCGTGACCAATCCTCGCAAGGCCAGCCGCGCCCTGCAGAAGGTCGTAGACGAGATGGAAAACCGCTATGAACTCTTCTCTAAGGTTGGTGCTCGTAATATTGCTGGCTACAATGCTAAAGTAGCCGAGTACAATGCTCAGTCAGAATACAAGCAGGTTCCCCTGCCTTTAATCGTCGTCATTGTGGACGAGCTGGCTGACCTTATGATGGTGGCCAGCAAGGAAGTGGAAGACGCCATTATTCGTCTGGGACAAAAAGCGCGTGCGGCTGGAATTCACATGATTCTGGCTACCCAGCGGCCATCTGTAGATGTTATCTCGGGTCTGATCAAGGCCAATGTACCCTCTCGGATTGCCTTTGCTGTGTCTAGCGGAACAGACAGTCGGACTATTCTAGATGAAAATGGAGCAGAAAAACTCTTGGGTCGAGGAGACATGCTCTTTAAGCCGATTGATGAAAACCATCCAGTTCGTCTGCAGGGTTCCTTTATCTCAGATGAAGATGTGGAGCGTATCGTAGCCTTTGTCAAGAACCAAGCTGAAGCTGACTATGACGATAGCTTTGATCCTGGCGAAGTATCTAAAAACGATATGGAGTCTGGCGGAGGCGACGATGAAGGCGATCCCCTCTTTGAGGAAGCTAAGGCCTTGGTCATTGAGACTCAGAAAGCCAGCGCGTCTATGATCCAGCGGCGACTCTCGGTCGGCTTTAATCGGGCTACTCGCCTCATGGAAGAACTGGAAGCAGCAGGTGTTATCGGACCAGCAGAGGGGACCAAGCCGAGAAAAGTTTTGCAGACTAATTAATCTTTATTTTCACTAGTTTGCTAGCAAGATAATTATTTGATGAAAACAAATCTGCCAGCAGTTTGCCGCCAGATTTTCTCTACTAAAGAATGAAAGGAAAAAGTTATGAAACTAGATAGCATTCACCATATTGCGATTATTGGCCATGATTATGCCAAAACTAAGACCTTTTATGTGGACAAGTTGGGTTTTGACATGCTGGATGAGCACCATCGACCCGACAAGCAGGACATTCTCTTTAATGTCCACAAGGGAAATCTGACGCTGGAAATTTTCATCAAGGAAGAGGCTCCCAAGCGGCCAGCCTTGCCAGCTCCAGAGCATACCGGATTGCGGCATCTGGCTTTCCGAGTGACAGATGTTGAAGAAACGCTAGCGGAATTTGACCGTTTGGAGATTCCCCATACCGAGCTGCGTTATGACGACTTTGATGGCCGTAAGATGGCTTTCTTCTTTGATCCCGATGGCCTGCCTATGGAGATTCATGAATAAGACTAAGGGAATCGGAGGGACTTCGTTTCTCAGCAGAAGAATAAGTCATAAGATTCATATATGAAAACCCATCGGTTATGACCGATGGGTTGTGTTTTACATTTATAAAAAGAGAGCGATGACCATAGCTAGGTACATAAAGAAGGTCAAGATAAAACCAGCCCGCCAGAAGAATTTAAAGAACTTGGGATAGTAGAAAGTCCGCTTTTTCCTGAGAAAATAGGCTGTGATAGCGATAGCCAGGCCAGACAAGACGAATAATAGGTGGGGTAAAAGACTATGGTAGAAGGCTTTGTCTGAAATGATATACAACTCTATAGCAAAAAAAGGGAAAGCCAAATCTGCAAAATTCAAGCCAAATTTTCTTAGCCTGAAGACCTTCACCGCGATAATCGATAAGATAAGTGTTAAAAAGATAAATAATACAGAAGCAATTTTTAATAATATCATACAACCATTTTACCATAAAAATGAGAAAAGACGAGAATTTTTTCTTGCATTTTAGAAAGATTAGTGTATAATAGAAAAGTATGCAAAAAGCATACTTGTGGGAGGTAAAAATCTCTAATTACCGCCAAAACCACAAAGGAGGATTTAAAAATGGCTAAAAAAGTCGAAAAACTTGTAAAATTGCAAATCCCTGCTGGTAAAGCTACACCAGCTCCACCGGTTGGTCCTGCGCTTGGTCAAGCCGGTATCAACATCATGGGATTCACTAAAGAGTTCAACGCTCGTACAGCTGATCAAGCTGGTATGATCATCCCAGTTGTTATCTCTGTATATGAAGATAAATCATTTACCTTCGTAACCAAAACTCCACCAGCTGCAGTTCTTTTGAAGAAAGCTGCCGGTGTTGAAAAGGGATCAGGTACACCAAACAAAACAAAAGTAGCAACAGTTACTCGTGCGCAAGTGCAAGAAATTGCTGAAACTAAGATGCCAGATTTGAACGCTGCAAACGTAGAGTCTGCAATGCGTATGATTGAAGGTACTGCTCGTTCTATGGGATTCACTGTTGTTGACTAATCAATAACTTATTCCCATTTGCCCGCATTACACTTGATCAGATTGACGAGTGACGTGGGAGATGAAAATCGATTGAACCACTTACAAGGAGAAAGATAAAATGGCTAAAAAAAGCAAACAACTTCGTGCTGCTCTTGAGAAAATCGACAGCACAAAAGCGTACAGCGTAGAAGAAGCTGTAGCACTTGCAAAAGAAACTAACTTTGCAAAATTCGACGCAACTGTAGAAGTTGCTTACAACTTGAATATCGACGTTAAAAAAGCTGACCAACAAATCCGTGGCGCAATGGTATTGCCACACGGTACTGGTAAAACTTCACGCGTTCTTGTTTTCGCACGTGGTGCTAAAGCTGAAGAAGCAAAAGCTGCTGGTGCAGACTTCGTTGGTGAAGATGACCTTGTTGCTAAAATCAACGATGGTTGGTTGGACTTCGACGTAGTTATCGCTACACCTGACATGATGGCTCTTGTAGGTCGCCTTGGACGTGTCCTTGGACCTCGTAACTTGATGCCAAACCCTAAAACTGGTACTGTAACAATGGACGTTGCAAAAGCAGTTGAAGAGTCTAAAGGTGGTAAGATTACTTACCGTGCAGACCGTGCAGGTAACGTACAAGCTATCATTGGTAAAGTTTCATTTGATGCTGAAAAATTGGTTGAAAACTTCAAAGCATTCAATGATACCATCCAAAAAGCAAAACCAGCTACTGCTAAAGGTACTTATGTAACTAACTTGACTATCACTACTACACAAGGTGTTGGTATCAAGGTTGATGTGAACTCACTTTAAGAATAGAATTTGAGCTACCTACGGGTAGCTCTTTTTTTGGACAAAATATGCTGAAGACGGTTACAAAAATATAAAAACATGGTATAATTTTATGTAGCTATTTATTTTATATTCAAAGGAGATGAATGATGAAAAAAGATCAGAACCAGCTGACTTGGCTGATGGTGTCCCTGATTGCCTTTAATATGGTTTGGGGTCTGGGAAATGTGGTCAACAACTACTCCCAACAAGGGATTTCGGTCGTTGTTTCTTGGATTCTTATCTTGGCCATTTACTTTATTCCTTATGCCCTCATCGTGGGGCAGCTAGGCTCGACTTTCAAGGAAAGCGGAGGTGGTGTCAGCGACTGGGTGGAGAAGACTTCTACCAAGCGCTTGGCTTATTTTGCGGCTTGGACTTACTGGGTGGTGCATATTCCCTACTTGGCTCAAAAGCCACAGGGAGTTCTGATTCCTTTAGGATGGGCTATCCAAGGAAATGGCAATTTTTTGAGCAGTCTTGATATTCACTGGATTGTTATTCTTAGCTTGCTAATTTTCGGCGCCTTCCTCTACTTGTCTACCAAGGGGCTGTCCACACTTAAAGTGATTGGGGGCTTGGCTGGAAGTGCCATGTTGATTATGTCCTTCCTCTTTGTTCTCTTAGCGGTCGGTGCGCCTTTTATAGAGCCGGATATGCAGTTTGCTACGGCTAATATGGACAAGCTCAGCACTTATATTCCTAATTTTGATTTTTCATACTTTACAACTATCTCACTTTTGGTCTTTGCGGTCGGTGGGGCTGAGAAAATCTCGCCTTACGTTAACCAAACCCGCAATCCAGCTAAGGAATTTCCAAAGGGCATGATTGTCATGGCTATCATGGTTGGTGCCTCTGCTATCCTAGGCTCTCTGGCTATGGGTATGCTCTTTGACGGTAGCAATATTCCTGAAGATTTGATGCGCAACGGTGCTTATCAAGCTTTCCAAATGCTGGGTAACTACTGGGGTGTAGGTAATGTACTGGTAGTCATCTATGCCCTGACTAATATGGTCGGACAGATTGCGGCCTTGGCCTTCTCAATTGACGCGCCTCTACAAATCTTGCTCAATAATGCAGACGAAGAATTTGTTCCAAGCTGGCTACGCAAACGGACATCAAAAGGTGTACTGATTAACGGTTATATCCTGACAGGGATTTTGGTAAGTTTCTTGATTGTCCTACCAATCTTTGGAATCAAGGAAATTGATGGTCTGGTTAAATGGATGACTAATCTTAACTCCATCGTTATGCCGATGCGTTATCTTTGGGTATTTGTAGCTTATATGTTGCTCAATAAAGCTTGGAAGAAATACAAGGATGCGGAATACAAACTTACTAAAAATCCAAAATTTGGCTTTATCATCGGAGCTTGGTGCTTCTTTTTCACAGCTTTTGCTTGTATTTTAGGGATGGTTCCCAAAGTAGACTATGCGGTTGATCCAGCTGGTTGGCGCTTCTCTCTGATGACAAATATCTTGACACCGATTGTCTTGATTAGTTTAGGCGTCATCTTACCTCTCTTGGCTAAACGGGAGAAGAGACAGTCACTTAAATAGTGGTGACAACCGCCTATATCGCTAAATTGATAAATTTTTCAGTCCTATCTTATGATAGGGCTATTTTTAGGAAAAAAATTCCTTTCACAGGAAATAAAAATGATAAGACAAGTATTTTTATAGTTGGGTTTTATCGCAGTTCATGCGGAAACTATCTAGTTTGGAATGTCCTCTATCAGAGGTCAGGTTGGACCATTATTTTTTGACTGATCAGCTTTTGCTTCCAAGCTGATACTACAATTTTTCTCAAGAAAATATCCTTCTCCTTTTGTGAAATATCCATAATTGTGGTAAAATAAGTGGAATAAATATTATTAAAAACGAAGAGGTTCATCATGTCTAAAATTTTAGTTTTCGGTCACCAAAATCCAGACTCAGATGCCATTGGGTCATCTGTAGCCTTTGCTTATCTTGCAAAAACAGCTTACGGTTTGGATACAGAAGCAGTAGCTCTTGGGACTCCAAATGAAGAAACAGCCTTTGTATTGAACTATTTTGGAGTAGAAGCGCCGCGCGTGATCACATCTGCTAAAGCGGAAGGTGCAGAGCAAGTTATCTTGACTGACCACAACGAATTCCAACAATCTGTTTCAGATATTGCTGAAGTGGAAGTTTATGGCGTTGTGGATCACCACCGTGTAGCTAACTTTGAAACTGCAAGCCCACTTTACATGCGTTTGGAACCTGTTGGGTCAGCGTCTTCTATCGTTTACCGTATGTTTAAAGAACACGGTGTAGCTGTTCCTAAAGAGCTTGCTGGTTTGATGTTATCTGGTTTGATTTCAGATACACTTCTCTTGAAATCTCCAACGACACACCCAAGTGATAAGGATATTGCTCCTGAGTTGGCTGAGTTAGCCGGTGTGAACTTGGAAGCATACGGTCTCGCTATGCTGAAGGCTGGTACAAACTTGGCCAGCAAGTCTGCTGAAGAATTGATTGACATTGATGCCAAGACTTTTGAACTCAACGGAAACAATGTCCGTGTAGCCCAAGTCAACACTGTTGATATTTCTGAAGTTTTAGAACGCCAAGCAGAAATCGAAGCAGCAATGCAAGCAGCTAATGAAGCAAATGGTTATTCTGACTTTGTTTTGATGATTACAGACATTATCAACTCAAACTCAGAAATCCTTGTAATTGGCGCAAACATGGACAAGGTAGAAGCAGCTTTCAACTTCAAACTTGAAAATAACCATGCTTTCTTGGCTGGTGCCGTTTCACGTAAGAAACAAGTGGTACCTCAGTTGACTGAAAGCTTTAATGCTTAATTTCCTGAGTGGCAGCTCAAAATAGGAAACACTGGTTTTCCGCATATGTAAAGGAGTTTCGACTCCTTTTTTGATAGACGAGAGAAATGAAGATTCAAGATTTACAAAATGGTGATCTATTGTTCACAGTCGGGCAATCTGAGATGGCAGCAGCAATTCGGACAGCAACGGGCTCCTATAGCCATGTGGGTATCTTTTTTGATGGTGAGGTTTACCATGCGACGCAGGACAAGGGAGTGACCCATCAACCCTTGAGCCAGTTTTTGGAAGAAGAGGACATCTATCATGTCTTTGCTTATCCAGAGATAGATGCCTCTGCCGCCTTCAAAGAAGCCAAATCCCATCTTGGAAAGCCTTATAATGTTAGTTTTTATGCTGAGAGCGAGGGATTTTACTGCTCGGAATATATTGCTCAGATTATGCCAATTTTTAAGACCATTCCCATGCAGTTTGCTGATGGTGAAAATGTGGTTTCTGCGTTTTGGCAGGCTTACTATGAGGAATTGGGCTTAGCAGTGCCTGTAGGACATCCTGGAACCAATCCCAGTCAGTTGGCTCAATCAGCCAAGCTTATCTATAAAGGAGAGCTCCATGATTAAAATTCTCAATCCGACTCGGCTGACACGACAGCCCTTATTTGAAAAACTAATCAATTATCTGGATCAGCAGGATGATGTGATTTTAAGAGAAATCAAACGTGAGTTTGCGAGCTTTCTCAATCTAGATCGCTTCATGGAGGAATGTATCAAGGCGGGCTATATTCGGCGGGAGAATAAGCGCTATTATCAGCAAGTCCCGCTTTTGGAGAAACTAAAAAATCTATCTTTGGATCAGGAAGTTTTTATCCGAGATGATAGTCCGTTTTATCAGGAATTACTGAATTTGCGCTTTGAGACTCAGCTTGCCAATCAGACAAACGCCGCTATTTTACTGGAAAAGACCGATTTTCAGAGAGATAAACTGACCTTGTCTAATTATTTCTATAAAATGCAACGACAGTATCCGCTGTCTGAAGCCCAGAAGCCCCTTTATGCTATTTTGGGAGATGTGAATCCAGAGTATGCCCTTAAGTATATGACGACTTTCCTCCTCAAGTATGTCCGAAAGGATGAGCTCCTGCAGAAGCGCCGAGACATTTTTGTCGATAGTCTGGTGATTCTAGGTTACATTCGTCAGAATGAAGCTGGTAAGTATGAGTTGCAGGCTAGCTTTGACAAGGAACGCCTAATGTTCCAATTAGACTGATATTTTTTAGAATGAGGGAAAAATTAGACAGCCCCACCTGTTATTTTGCCATATTCTGTGCTATAGTAGTATATAGAATTTGGGAAAGGAATTAGAATGACAATGTTGAAAAAAATCTATCCCGAGCAACCACTGGAGAACCTTAGATGGTTCGATATGCTGATTTTAGCCGCTATTATGTTTGGTCAATTTATTTATTCCTCAACAATAAATTGGCTTACTATGTCCAGCTCTGTAGGACAAGCAATCGTGCCCAGACCTGAAGATGAAAGTTTGGCTTTACTGAGTAATTTGAAATTGCAAGTTTTCCTGCTGGTGCTGGCTCTGCTCTATCTAGGTATCCGTCATTATGATTTTAAACAGCTGAAACTACGCTTGTCTTGGTCTATTCTTTGGGCGCCCTTGATTTTTGCGGTTGTCGGTCTGACTTCTGATCTGATAGCAGCTTTAGTCGGTTCCTATAATTATTTCGACTTAGAAATTTTGCAGCATATCGACTGGACCTTTGTCGAAGTTTTTCGTAAACTAGCTGCGCTGGGACCTGTCGTCATTCTCTATTCTCTCTTCAATGGTGTCTATGAGGAATTCTTTTTCTTAGGCTTGCTCACATCGGTGAAAGAAGAGAGCAAATGGTGGGTTTTAGCATTTTCAACGCTGGTTCGCTTTTCTGTCCATACCTATCAGGGGCTAGTCTCTGCTTTTCTGATTGGCGTGGTCTTCGGTCTGTTCTATTATTTCTTTTATAAATACAAGGTTAAAAACTTACTACCTTTCTTTTTGGCACACGCCTTTGCGGATATGGTGGGTAGCAGCTTGCTCTACGTCTTAGTGATGTGGAATGGATAATAAAAAGGACTTTCGAGTCCTTTTTATATGTATTTTTCTGCCAGTGCGTAGTCACCAGGATAGGGAACCTTTTGGTCATTGATGATTTGGTAGGCATCTGCTCCCTTGCCAGCAAGGATGACTGCATCGCCTTCAGCACTGGTCAGGCTGAGGGCTTTTTTGATCGCTTCCTCTCGGTCAGCAATCATGTCCACCTCAAAGGAGATGTAGCTAGCAATTTCTTTTGCGATAGCAATCGGATCTTCACGATTTGGATCATCTGCGGTCAAAATAACTTTGATTTCAGGATGCTGGTTGAGTAGGAGACCAAAGTCCTTGCGTCGACTTTCTCCCTTATTGCCAGTAGCTCCTAGTACAAGAACGGTCTGCCCTTTTTGATGCTCTTGTACGACGGACAACAACTTAGCCAAACTGTCGCCATTGTGGGCATAGTCCACGAAGACCTTGGCACCGTTTGACTGAGTCAAGACCTCCATGCGCCCCGGCACTCGTGTCTGGGCAATACCAGCTTGAATATCTTTCAAAGAAGCTCCAAGTCTTAGGCAGGCTAGGCCAGTAGCGATAGCATTTTCTTGATTGAAGCGACCAATCAGCTGGATATCGTAGGAACCAGCCAACTTTCCTTGCGCTTCAAAGGAGAAGGCTTGCGATTGCTGAATATTGTTGACGGAGTCTGCTCCATAGAAATCGTGTTCCATAGAAGCGACTTGCTCTTTTACGATTTGGAAATGGTCCATGCTGCTATTGACGACAACAGCTCGGCTATTGTCCATCAAGAGCCGTTTGTGGTAGAAGTAGTCTTCAAAAGTAGGATGCTCAATCGGTCCGATATGGTCAGGGCTGATATTGAGGAAGACACCTACATCAAAGGTCAGGCCGTAGACCCGCTTTTTAAGATAGGCCTGGCTGGAGACTTCCATGATAAGATGGGTACGACCATTGGCTACAGCTTGAGCCATCATCTCAAAGAGGTCTAAACTTTCAGGAGTTGTCAGGGTTGATTTAAAGAAAGTTTCACCGTCTAAGGTGGTATTCATAGTAGAAATCAGGGCTGGTCTGTGGCTTTGTTTTAAAATATTATAAGCGAAATAAGCCGATGTGGTCTTGCCCTTGGTACCAGTGAAGGCCAAAAGTTTGAGTTTTTGCTCTGGATGACCGTAAAATTCCATAGCAATGAGGCTCATGGCTTGTTTGATGTCATTGACCAGAAGCACTGGAATTCCGACTTCGAAATCAGTCTCACTCAGGTAAAACCCTAGCCCAGCTGCTACAGCCTTTTCTAAAAATTCCCGCTTGAACTGCTCGCCCTTGACAAAAAAGAGGGTTCTGCTATCAGCTTGACGACTATCATAGCTAATCTTGTCAAAGGTTAAGCCCTGATAGTTGAAGTGGTAGCGTCCATCAGCGATGATTTCACGAAAATTCTGGTCTTTTTTTAAAATATCTAGTATAGTTTCAATTTTTATCATATCTCTATTGTAAACCTAAAGGCTATGTTTTACAAGAGGCAAGGAAAAGTTTATAATAAAAGAAGAACAAATAGAAGAGGTTTTCTATGAGCCAAGAAACAACGAGTCAGCAGCAACAGATGCTAAGGGGCACTGCCTGGCTGACTGCTAGTAATTTTATCAGCCGCCTTCTCGGGGCTGTCTATATCATTCCTTGGTACATCTGGATGGGACAGCATGGGGCGGAGGCCAATGGTCTCTTTACAATGGGTTACAATATCTATGCTTGGTTCCTGCTGGTTTCCACAGCAGGAGTGCCAGTGGCTGTGGCCAAGCAGGTTGCTAAGTACAATACCATTGACAAGAAAGAGCATAGCTTTGCTCTCATTCGAGAGTTTCTCAAGTTCATGTTGGCATTGGGACTGATCTTTGCAGGCATCATGTACTTGATGGCACCGACTTTCGCCTCCATATCTGGTGGCGGATCGGATCTAATTCCAGTCATGCAGAGCTTGTCTTGGGCTGTGCTAATTTTCCCGTCCATGAGTGTCATCCGAGGCTTTTTCCAAGGGTTTAACAATTTGAAACCGTATGCCATCAGCCAGATTTCGGAGCAGGTGATTCGGGTGATCTGGATGCTGCTGACAGCTTATTTCATTATGAAAATTGGTTCAGGCGACTATGTTGAGGCTGTGACCCAGTCTACTTTTGCTGCTTTTGTCGGGATGCTAGCTAGCATGCTCGTCTTACTTTTCTATCTAGCAAAAACGGGTATGCTACGCTCTATCTTGAGAAAGCCTAAAAAGTCTGCGGGAATTAGTGGCCGTTCTCTCCTCTGGGATACTATACGAGAAGCCATACCTTTTATCATTACAGGCTCAGCTATTCAGCTTTTCCAGATTATTGACCAGGCGACCTTTATCAATATCATGACCCAGATTAGCGACTACACGAAATCAGAGCTCTTAGTACAATTCGCCTACTTCTCAGCTAATCCGAATAAAATCAGCATGATTTTAATTGCGGTGGCAACTTCTATCGGTGGTGTCGGGATTCCTCTCTTGACCGAGAATTATGTCAAGGGTGACTTTCGCTCGGCTGCTCGCCTAGTGCAAGATAATCTTAGTATGTTGCTCTTCTTTATCTTTCCGTCAACAGTGGGAGCAGTTCTGGTGGCTAGTCCGCTCTATACAGTTTTCTATGGTAAGCCAGATAGTCTAGCACTGGGGCTCTTCATCTGCGCTATGTTGCAGACGATCATTCTCAGCACCTATACAGTTCTGGCTCCGATGATTCAAGCTCTGTTCCAAAACAAGAAAGCCATTCTCTACTTCTTTTATGGAGTTCTTGTCAAGCTTAGTCTGCAGGTGCCGATGATCAATCTCTTCCATGCTTATGGTCCCTTGATTTCAACGACCGTCGGCCTTTTACTGCCAATCTTCTTCATGTTTAGAGAAATCCGAAAGGTTGTTGGTTTGAATCCTAAGAACCTCTTGAAGCGTCTGCTGTTGAGTATGATTCTCACAATTGCCATGGTTATCTTGGTTCTGCTTGTCGAGTATCTACTAAGCTTTATCTTCCAGCCAACTAATCGGATGTACAGCTTTATCTATGTCGCTGCCGTTGGAGGAGTCGGAATGCTCGTCTATATCGTACTGTCTCTCAAGGTTCGGCTCATAGACCGTTTTATCGGACAAAAGGCAGATAGTTTACGCCAACGATTAAGAATGAAATAAGAAACGAAGAGTCGTTCAGCGACTCTTTTTTTATGAATTATTACTCTATAGTTTCAGACTATAGCTAGCTCTTGAAAAGAAAAAAGCTCAAGACTTTCTTAAGATGTTACAATAGAAAGGTAGAATATTTTAAAAAAGAGGAACGGTTAAATGGAGAGAGAACGGAAATTAAATACCTTGTTGGCTCAAGCGGGAGTGAAAACAGACACAAAAACAGGTGCTTTAACAACCCCCTTGCATTTTTCAACGACTTACCAGCACCCTGAGTTTGGCCAGTCAACAGGTTATGACTATACTCGGACCAAGAATCCAACACGGGTTAGCTTGGAAGAGACTCTGGCTGCTATCGAAAGTGCGGACTATGCTCTAGCGACTAGCTCTGGTATGTCGGCTATTGTGCTGGCCTTTAGTGCCTTTCCGGTCGGCAGCAAGGTTTTGGCTGTTCGGGATCTCTATGGCGGCTCTTTCCGCTGGTTTGCCCAAGCTGAAGCAGAAGGGCGCTTTGCCTTTACATATGCCAATACTGAAGAAGAACTACTCAATAATCTGACAGAGGATATAGATATTGTCTATATCGAGACACCGACCAATCCTCTTATGGTAGAGTTTGACATTGCCCGCATTTCTCAAGCGGCTCATGAGCGAGGAGCAGCTGTCATTGTGGACAATACCTTCTACAGCCCCATTTATCAAAGACCGCTGGAGGATGGAGCAGATATTGTTCTGCACTCTGCGACCAAGTATCTGGGTGGGCACAATGATGTCTTGGCCGGAGCTATCATGACTAATGATGCTGCTATTTATGACAAGCTATTCTATAATCTCAATACAACTGGACCAGTCCTGTCTCCTTTTGACAGCTATCTGCTTTTGCGTGGTCTCAAGACACTGGCTCTCCGTATGGAGCGCTCTACTCAGAATGCACAAGAAGTGGTTGATTTTTTGAAGAAATCTCCTGCGGTCAAAGAGGTCCTCTATCCAGGCAAGGGTGGTATGATTTCCTTTAAAGTTGTGGACGAAGGCAAGATTCCTCATCTCTTAAATAGCCTGAAAGTCTTTACCTTTGCGGAAAGTTTAGGAGGAGTAGAGAGCTTGATTACCTATCCGACGACCCAGACTCATGCAGACATTCCGGTGGAGGTGCGTCATTCTTATGGCTTGACTGATGATTTGCTGCGCTTGTCAATTGGAATTGAGGATAGTCGAGATTTGGTAGACGATTTACGTGTGGCCTTGGAGGACTAATATGGGAAATTATAACTTTGAAACAGCACCCAATCGGATTGGTCAGCATACTTATAAATGGAAAGAGGCAGAGAAAGACAGTCAAGTCCTGCCTGCCTGGATTGCAGATATGGATTTTGAAGTCCTGCCTGAAATTCAGCAAGCCGTCCATGATTATGCGGATCAGTTAGTCTATGGCTATACCTATGCTAGTGAAGACCTGATCAATACCGTTCTAGCTTGGGAGCGGGATGAGCATGGCTACACCTTTGACAAGGAAGCCTTGGTATTTATAGAAGGGGTTGTTCCTGCTATTTCAACGGCTATCCAAGCCTTTACCAAGGAAGGCGATGCCGTTCTGATCAATACTCCTGTTTACCCGCCTTTTGCCCGCAGTGTCAAGCTCAATGATCGTCGGCTTATCACCAATTCTCTGATAGAACAGGACGGTCTCTTTCAGATTGACTTTGAGCAGCTGGAGCGGGACATTGTAGACAATGAAGTCAAGATTTACGTGCTTTGCAATCCGCATAATCCTGGTGGTCGAGTTTGGGAAGAGGACGTTTTAGAGAAGATTGGTCGTCTCTGCCAAAAGTACGGCGTTCTCGTAGTTTCAGATGAGATTCACCAAGATTTGACGCTGTTTGGACATAAACACCAGTCTTTCAATACTGTTTCACCTGACTTTAAGGACTTTAGCTTGATTTTAGCCAGTGCGACTAAAACTTTTAATATTGCTGGAACTAAAAATTCCTATGCAGTGATTGAGAATCCTAGCCTGCGACAAAAGTTTCAAAAGCGCCAACTGGCCAATAATCAGCATGAAATTTCGGGTCTTGGTTTTCTAGCGACAGAAGCTGCCTATCGTTATGGCAAGCCTTGGTTAACGGAGCTCAAGGCTGTCTTGGAAGAAAATATTGATTTTGTTGTTGATTATTTTGCCAAGGAAGCGCCGCGCCTGCGGGTCATGAAGCCTCAAGGGACTTATCTGATTTGGCTGGACTTTTCAGATTATGGCCTGACAGATGACCAGCTCTTCCATTTGCTCCGAGAAGAGGCTAAGGTTGTCCTGAATCGGGGAAGTGATTTTGGCCAAGAAGGCAAAGGACATGCTCGTCTCAATACAGCTGCGCCGAAGACTATGATTAAAGAGATTTGTCGACGGATTGCGGAAGTTTTGCCAAAATAAAATAAAAATAGCTCTCTTTATTGACAATCTTTCTAAAGAGGAGTATAGTAATAGTGTCAATCGGTAGGTGAGGCTACCATAAGGATACGGATGACTACCGCAAAGCAGTGGAGACACTACTCGTTGGTCAACAGTCCTGATCGCAAAGGTCAAGACTAAGCTCATTTCATCGCCTTATGGAGTTAAAGCTTGAACGGTGAATGCTTGTTTTATCTGTGTTTAAAACAATGAAGCGAATAACCTGACATGCAAACAACCCTGTCCAGAATTGGCAGGGTATTCTTTTTTTGCTGAAAATATTTCAAGAATGCAAATAGTTGATTGCCTGCCTCTTAAGAAAAAAGAAGGAGGAATAGTAATGAAATTTTGGTATTCTAGTACCAGTCCTTTTGCGCGTAAAGTCTATGCTACAATTTTACATCATCATTTAGAGGAGCAAGTGGATATTCAGAAGGTTCAGGTGGCTTTCGACAAAAATTCACCGCACAATCAAGATAATCCTTTAGGTAGAATTCCTGCTTTTCAAGCTTCCAATGGAGAATGGTTGTATGGTAGTGATTTAATTTCCCAATATTTAGACGAGCTAGGTCAGGAAACTCCGCTTTTTCCTAATGGGATAGAGAAGTGGCACGTTTTAAACATACTGTCCGTTGCTGAAGGAATCTTGGAAAATACAATGCCGATGGTTGCGGAAAAAATTTTTCATGAAAAAGAACATTGGTGGAAAGACAGACATCAGCAAATTGAAGAGAGAAATGTCCGGAGTTTGGCCCTATTAGAGAAGTTGGCTACTGAGCAGGGACTTTCTTTAAATATTGCAACAATCCAAGTAGTTGCTCTTGTAGATTGGTGGAATTTACGCGAAGAAGTCATTGGATATTCTTTGAGAGAAAATTTTCCCGACTTGCAAGAGTGGACCCAGAAGATGAATGCTACTTTTGATGTCTTGCAGGCATCTTGGAATTATTAACTGCTTTTATAAACTAAGAAAGGAGCAGCACGATGCAAATTGACGATCATCCGGAACCGCACATACACAGCCAATCGCTGATTTGTGTCGTTCTGTCCTTATAAAGTGATTGGTCCCTGTGTATGAAAATTATCAATCATACATAAAGGAGAAACCAATGAAAACAGTAAAAGAAAGATTAGTTGCAGCTTTGCAGCTTCCTGTAAAAGAAACTTTGGCATTTTACAAGACTTCCTTTCGTGGCTTGACAGAAGAGCAAGTCGAAGAAAATCGTGACCTCTATGGTGAAAATATCATTACGAAGGGGCAGGAAGACTCTATTTTCAAGAAAATTTACGAGTCTATTATTAACCCATTTACAGTCATCTTACTGGTGATTGCTCTGGTGTCCCTAGTGACAAATGTCTGGCTGGCCAAGCCCGGTGAGGAAGACCCAACGACTTCCATCATCACTGTCGTTCTGGTGCTGATTTCCGGAGGCATTCGTTTTATTCAGGAATTGCGGAGCGACCGTGCTGCTAGCAATCTATCTCGGTTGATTGTCAATACAGCTACGGTAATTCGAGAAGGAGCAGAGCAGGAACTTCCGATTGATGAGCTTGTTGTAGGAGACATCATCAAGCTTAGTGCTGGAGACATGATTCCCGCAGATGTCTTGCTGCTGGATTCCCGCGATTTCTTTGTACAACAGTCTGGCCTAACAGGGGAAAGTGACGCAGTAGAAAAGCTCTGTCTGAACAAGGCGGATGGGCAAAATTTCGATAGCCTTTTAGAAACAGAGTCGCTGGCCTTTATGGGAACCAATGTTATTTCTGGGAGAGCTACGGCTCTGGTCCTGGTGGTTGGTGATGAGACCATGATGGGTGCCATTGAGCAGACACTGAACACCTACGATGAGCCGACCTCTTTTGAGCGCGAGATGAATAGTATTTCCTGGCTCTTGATTCGTCTGATGCTAGTCATGGTGCCAGTTGTCTTCTTCATCAACGGCCTGACAGACGGCGACTGGTTGGAAGCAGGTGTCTTTGCCCTCAGCGTTGGAGTCGGCCTGACCCCAGAAATGCTGCCCATGATTATCACAGCGAGCTTGGCTAAAGGTTCTATTATTATGGCTCAGGAAAAGGTCGTGATTAAAAAACTGAATGCCATCCAAGACCTAGGAGCTATTGATATCCTTTGTACGGATAAGACGGGCACACTGACCCAAGACGAGATTGTGTTAGAATACCCGTTGGATATTCATGGTGATTTGGACTTGGCAGTGCTCCGTCGTGCCTTTCTCAATTCTTATTATCAAACCGGTCTCAAAAATCTCATGGATCGGGCCATTATTAACCGGACGGAGAAAGAAGCAGAAAAGCATGAGATTGTTCGTGATCTAGACCAAACTTTTAAGAAAATTGATGAATTGCCTTTTGACTTTGAACGCCGCCGCATGAGTGTCATCGTCAAGGATGATGAGGATGTCATCAGCATGGTGACCAAGGGAGCCTTGGAGGAAATGCTGGCCATCTCTAGCTATGTAGAATATAAGAATCGGATTACAGAACTGACTGAGGAGATCCGTCAGGAAATCCTTGCGGAAGTGGCTCAACTCAATGAGCAGGGGTTGCGCGTGCTTGGTGTTAGCTACAAGTCAGACTTAGAAGAAGATTATGAGTATGAAGTGAAGGATGAGTCCGATATGATCTTGACGGGCTATCTAGCTTTTCTAGATCCACCTAAGCCATCTGCAGCGCCAGCTATTGAAACCTTGGCTGAGTATGGCGTTGCTACTAAGATTTTGACCGGTGATAATGATAAGGTAACCCAGGCAGTCTGTGAAAAGGTTGGCTTAGATGTAGACAATATCTTGCTAGGTGTGGAGGTAGATGCCTTATCTGATGAGGAATTGAGTCAGGCAGTGGAGAACACGACAGTTTTTGCTAAGCTCTCTCCTGATCAAAAAGCCCGGATTATTCTTCAACTCAAAGCCAATGGCCACAAGGTTGGCTACATGGGTGATGGTATCAATGATGCGCCTTCTATGAAGGTAGCAGATGTTGGTATTTCTGTTGATACAGCTGTCGATATTGCCAAGGAAACAGCAGATGTCATTTTGCTGGACAAGGATCTCATGGTTCTGGAGAAAGGATTGGTAGAGGGACGCAAGGTCTATGCCAATATGACTAAGTATATCAAGATGACGGTCAGTTCCAACTTTGGAAATATCTTTTCTCTTCTTTTTGCCAGCATTTTTCTGCCTTTTCTGCCTATGGCACCAGTTCATTTGATTGTCCTCAATCTAGTTTATGATTTGTCTTGTATCGCTCTGCCATTTGATAATGTAGATAGTGAATTTCTCAAGAAACCTCATATTTGGTCAGCTAGCTCTATTACCCGTTTTATGGCTTGGATCGGGCCTATCTCATCCGTTTTTGATGTTTTGACTTATCTGGTGCTTTACTTTATTATTGTGCCTATGATCACAGGAGGCAGCTATCAAGCTGGTACTGAACAGGCAGCAATTTTTATCACTCTTTTCCAAACAGGCTGGTTTATTGAGTCTATGTGGACCCAGACCATGGTCATCTACATGCTGCGCTCACCTAAACTGCCTTTTGTACAAAGCCGTCCCGCCCTTTCCGTCATTGTGACGACCATGGCAGCTGCGCTCTTTATTACTTCCTTGCCATACAGCCTCTTTGCGTCAGTTCTGAAGACTGCCCCGCTCAATGGCACCTATTTCCTTTTCCTTTTCTTGATTATCGTGCTTTATATGGTTAGTGTAACCTTTGTGAAAGGCTGCTATATCAAACGTTATAAGGAATGGCTATAGTAGAAAGACTAGCAGATGTTTAAGAAGTATAAAAAGATTGGAGAATGTTCCAATCTTTTTTGCATGTATTATTCTTTATCAGGTTGCCATTGCCAGCTTGCTCCAAATTGGGCAAGTAGCTCAAAGGAGGCTTCTGGTCCCATAGATCCGACAGGATATTCATGGAGTGGTACTTGATTTTGACTCCAAAGTTCTTCGATACGATCGATAAGCTGCCAGCTGGCTTTTACTTCGTCCCAATGACTGAAATTAGTTGAGTCGTTATTGAGGACATCAAAAATCAGTTTTTCATAAGGGTCTGGAGAGGCTCCTGAAGCTGTAGCATCTGTCCGATAATCCAATGAGATCGGAGCTAGATTAAAGAGTTCTCCAACTTCCTTACCATTGAGACTGAGTGAAATCCCCTCAGTTGGTTGGATATAGATGGTTAGGACATTTGGTTTGAGAGGTTCACCAAAGATAGAGTCCATTTGCTTGAAGACGATATTGACATGGGTGCCTTTTTTGGTGAGACGCTTCCCAGTTCGGAAGAAGAAAGGAACATCACGGAAGCGGTCGCTATCAATGAAGAAAGCACCAGAGGCAAAGGTTTCAGTAGTAGACTCAGGATTGACATTTGGTTCGCTACGGTAAGAAATGTATTTTCGGCCGTTAATTTTGCCAGACTTGTACTGGCCGCGAATGAAGAAACGTTTCAAATCTTCCTCGCTTGGCTGAACGAGGCGCTCAAATACCTTGGCCTTTTCTGCTCGGATATCGTCTTTGGTAAAGCTTTTTGGCTTGTCCATGGCCAGTAGAGAGAGAAGTTGCAAGGTGTGGTTTTGCACCATATCACGGAGGGCACCGGATTGATCATAGTAGCCACCGCGTTCTTCAACTCCCAACTTTTCAGCAAAGGTAATCTGCACATTATCAATGTATTGGCGGTTCCAGACATTTTCAAACAGCAGATTAGCAAAGCGGATGGCAAAAATCTTTTGAATCATTTCCTTGCCCAGATAGTGGTCAATACGGAAAATCTGTTCTTCGTCAAAGGTTGCCAGTAGGTCTTCGTTGAGCTTGCTGGCAGTTGCCAAATCTGTCCCAAAAGGTTTCTCGACAATCAGGCGCTCAAATCCTTTTCCATCAACGATTTGCTCAGACTTGAGATGCTTAGCAATGGTTCCGAAAAATTGCGGCGCCATAGAAAGGAAGAAGAGTTTATTATTTTCTGCCTGGTATTGCTCGTTAAGCTTGTTTTGCAGCTTGCGCAATTCGATATAATGCTCGGTATCTTGCACATCATGGCTTTGATAATAAAAGTGGCTGGCGAACTCTTGAGCCTGCTCGGCACTGTCAGCTAGGTCTGAGATAGACTCGACAACGACCGACTCGAAATATTCCTTGCTCCAAGGTCTGCGGGCAGTTCCGATTACGGCAAAATGTTTCGAAAGATTGCCAGATTTATAAAGTCGAAAGAGAGAAGGATAAAGCTTTCTTTGAGCCAAGTCTCCGCTGGCACCGAAAATTGTAATAATAACTTTTGAAGACATGATATCTATTACCTATCTAAATGTGATTGTTTCTATTTTATCACAATTTTCAGAAAAATTGTATTTGAAAAATTCGGATTTGGTGGAAAGAAAATACCCCGAGGGAAAGTCGGGATACGAGTTTAGGATTGGCTTTTCTTCTTGATAGCGCGAAAGAGGAAATAGTAGAAAATAAAGTTGCCACCCACTAGGACTAAAAGCAGGCTGAAGACATTGTGGACACCAGTTGTGGTGTCGGGGGCTTGATTGAGCAGGACGGCTGCAATTGCTGTTCCCAAGGCGCCTGCGAAGGTCTGAGCTAGTTGAAAGAGGGCAGTTACATCTGCTATTTTTCCTTTGCTAGCTTGTGAGGCGGAAAGGGCCATGGTATTGTTGAAGGCCATGTTTCGGCCCAGAGTAAAGAGGATATAAAAACCTAAGATTAGTGGGAGATTGAGCCAGTTTGTAAAGAAGCTATAGACAATCATGACGAGAAAGACTAGGCTATTACCGCCAAAGAGAGATAGTTTAGGGCCTTTGTTATCGTATAATTTTCCCAGAAAAGGAGACATGAAAGCCCCGATCATAGTTCCTGGAAGGAGGGAAAATCCAGCTTGAGCGGTTGAGACATTCTTGACCAGCACGAGAAAGTTGGGAATGAGAAAATTGCTGGATAGGTTGGAAAATTGAAAGATCAGAAAAGGTAGAATTCCAAAGAAAATCGTTGGTTCTTTCAAGATACGGATGTCTAGAAATGGATCTTGAACAGTCAGACTCCGCCAGATAAAAAAGGCAAAGGAAAGGAGGAAAATAGCTAGATAGAGCCAATTGACACTATCGCCACCTTCCAAACTGGAGATGGTCATCAGAGAAAAGGAAAGAGCCGTTGCAAGCGAGAGAAAGCCTAGTACATCAAAGGGACGATTGCTTTTTCCTGCTGAATTTTCCAAGTTAACATAAGCTAGCAAAAAAGAGAGGATGGGAACTGGCATGATAAAGCTGTAGATCATGTGCCAGTCGAAGGAGCCAATCATGAAGCCTCCGTAGGTCGGGCCGATGGCTGGTGCCAGACTGATAACTAGGCCACTCAACCCCATATAAAATCCGATTTTCTGCCGAGGAATCCGCTCCACGATGAGATTAAACATAAGTGGAATGGCAATCCCAGTCGCTCCCCCTTGAAGGATCCGTCCCAGCATAAGGAAAGTAAAGTCTGGGGTAATCATAGCAATCAGATTACCAAGGGTAAAGATGGCAAGCGAGGTAAAGAGGATGCGACGCTCCGTCCAATTGTGGGCTAGAGTTGCGCCTAAAGTTATGGTGATGGCGACGGCCAGCAGATAGCCAGTCGTAATCCATTGCAGCACTCCTAGGCTCAGACCAAATACTTTGCTGAGGTGGGGAAAGGTCACATTCATACTGGTCTCTGAAAGAATTCCAGCAAAGGTGACTAAGGCCACAGCCAGAATAGAAAGCAAATCTCGTTTCTTTACTTTTTCTTGATTCATAAAAACAACTCCTTTTCAAATGAGATAGTATTATTGTAGCATGATTTTCTAAGAGAGGAGAGAAAAAAGTTAAATAGCAACTTTAATCAAGGATCTTGTAATTTATAAAAGTTGGTCATAACAACTTAGTAAAAGGGAAAGAATGAATTGCAAGGCTTGCATATAAAAGAAACACCCATGAAAATGGATTTTCACAGGTGTTTGACTCTAAAATACTCTATAAACGTAAGGGTTGTCCGGTTTTTCTACCTTATCAAAGCTTTCAACTTCTAGAGTTGGCAGGCTTTGTCCCAGACTTTTATGGTAGTGCATGGCAAGTTTCCCCTTGGCATGAATCCAGGTATTATTCTCAAAATGCTGGGTATTTCCAGTCGTCAAGAGTCCATAGACACCTGAGTCAGCGATACAATGGATAATACCAAAGCGAAAGAGAAATTGGCTCTTTTGGTCGCTGGGGTCATTGTAGACGAAGCCAGTAAACTCCAGCGTTTTGCCTACAAACTCGTCGGGATAATCATAGATGACCTCCATGACCTCCATGTAATTTTCGGTTGTGACCTGAATGGTATCTTGCTTGACATATTTCTTGGCAGCTGCCCGCATTTCTTTTTCGTAAGCCCCTTTGGTAAAGTAGGTGCTGGTATCAGGCTTTAGGTATTGGCTGGTTGTGCCTTCGTCCTGCTGGACGGCTGCAGAAGTTCCCTCAGCCAGCGGGAAATGAAAACCTTTAGCAGAAACTGTTGTCGAATCCAAGGTTACAGTTGGAAAGAAAATTCCTACAAAGAGCGGAATGACAAGGAGCAGCACGCTGCCTAGCTTGGCCCAGAGAGTACTTAAATGACTGTGAACCTCCATCTTCTTCATCCAGATGATCAGCTGCACGACTGCCAAGATAAAGGACAGAATCATAGACAAGTATGCCAGATAGGAATAGTGAAGATTGATGTATTGGTTGAGCTTGCCCGTCAGCTGCAGATACATAGTAATCTCAAAGTAGCCGACTAAGATTAGAAATCGAATCATAGCACCACCCCCACAAGCCAAGAGTAAAGAAAGACGACGAGGGTAACCAGACTGATAAATTGCCAGATAAAGCGTGTCTTAAAGTAGTTTTTCATCATCAGCAGATTCTTGACATCCAGCATAGGCCCAATGACCAAGAAAGCTAAGACTGGCGCTAAGCCGAAGCTAGCGATCAAGGAGCTTCCGATGAAAGCATCAGCTTCGCTGCACAGTGAGAGCAGGAAGGACAGCAGCATGAGGAGAAGAATGGCAACAGCTGGTGTCGAGCTGATAGAGGTCAGGATTCTGGTTGGGACATAGACTTGTACTATGCTGGCGAAGAGACAGCCAAAGACCAGATAGCGACCGGTATCGAAAAATTCGTCAATGGCCTGCACAAAGACCTGAAAAAGCTTTTGTCCTTTGCTGAGATGAGAAAAATCATGCTCATGAACCGCTTTGCGATTTTCTTTTTGAATATTGCTGTCTGCAAAGAAGCCCAGAAAAATCCCTAAAAGAATAGCCACGACCATAGAACCTAAAGCACGCAGCAGAGCCATTCGGAAGGAATTTCCAAAGGCTGAGTAGGTCGCAAAGAGCACGATAGGGTTGATGACTGGGGCCGTTACCAGAAAAGGCACAGCCGTGTAACTGGGAACTTTCTTTTCCAGAAATCGGTTTATAATGGGAACAATTCCGCACTCGCAAGAAGGGAAGACAACACCGATTAAACTTCCAAAGAAAATCCGAGCCCATTTGTTCTTGGGCAGAAAACGATAAACCTTGTCCGGCGTGACATACACCTCGATAAAGCCAGAAATGATACTTCCAATCAAAACAAATGGCAATGCCTCGATGATAATGGAGAGAAAAATAGCTCCAGCCTGTAAGACACTGGAAGGAAGGTTAGAAAAGAAACTCATGCTTTTTTAGCCTTGTCTTCTGCTTCTTTTTTCTTTTTGTCATCTGGAAATTCGACTTTTTCAAGCTTGGGTAGAGTGGCAAATTCCTCGAACATCTTGTCTAAATCGTCTGTTTTAGTAAATTTAACAGCCATAAAAGTACCTCATTTCTAAAATAATAATTCTATTATACTACCAAAAGAAAAAAAATGATATTTTCAGCCACGATGGAGCTGAGACAGCGGATTTATCCAAGAAAGAAAAAGATGGATTAAACTAGTCTTTATAGATTGTTCAGCTTCATATTATGATATAATAGAAGCGTTATGGAAAATTTAAATATTGAAAAAATAGCCCAGAAATTGGGCCTTAAAGAAAGCCAAGTATCACAGGTCCTAGATCTGACTGCTGAAGGAAATACAATTCCTTTTATTGCTCGTTACCGTAAGGAAATGACAGGAAATCTAGATGAGGTCGAGATTAAGGCGATCATTGACTTAGATAAGAGCATGACTGCTTTGGCGGAGCGTAAAGCGACGGTCTTAGCTAAGATTGAGGAGCAGGGAAAACTAACGGATGCTCTGCGCTCTGAGATTGAAGCTGCTGAAAAGCTGGCAGATGTGGAAGAGCTTTATCTGCCTTACAAGGAGAAGCGTCGTACCAAGGCTACTATTGCGCGTGAAGCTGGTCTCTTTCCTTTGGCTCGCTTAATCCTACAGGATGTGCCTAATCTGCAGGAAGAAGCTGGGAAACTTACCAGTGAAGCCTTTCCGACAGCAGAGGCTGCTCTTGCTGGGGCTGTGGATATTCTGACTGAGGCGATTTCTGAAGATACCAAGCTGCGGGCTTGGACCTACCATGAGATTCAGACCAATTCTTCTATCGTATCTAGTCTCAAAGATGGTGATTTGGATGAAAAGCAGGTCTTCCAGATTTATTATGATTTTTCTGAAAAAGTAGCGACCATGCAAGGCTACCGGACATTGGCTCTTAACCGTGGTGAGAAGCTAGGTATTCTCAAGGTTGGTTTTGAGCACAATATTGAGAAAATTCTGCGTTTCTTTGAAGTACGCTTCAAGGTGAAAAATGCCTATATTCTTGAAGCTATTCAGCAAGCGGTTAAAAAGAAAATCATTCCAGCCATGGAGCGCCGTATTCGGACCGAGCTGACTGAGGCTGCTGAGGATGGAGCGATTCAGCTCTTCTCAGAGAATCTCCGTCATCTCCTCCTGATCGCCCCTCTCAAAGGTCGCGTAGTACTGGGCTTTGACCCAGCCTTTCGGACAGGGGCTAAGCTGGCTGTTGTGGATGCGACAGGCAAGATGCTGACGACTCATGTTATCTATCCAGTAGCGCCAGCAAAGCCAGCTCAGATTGAAGCTTCTAAGAAAGAGTTATCAGATCTGATTGAGCAGTTTGGCGTGGAAATTATTGCCATCGGAAACGGAACGGCCAGCCGAGAAAGCGAAGCCTTTGTAGCAGAAGTGTTGAAATCTCATCCAAATGTCAGCTATGTCATCGTCAATGAGAGCGGAGCATCTGTCTACTCTGCTAGTGAACTGGCTCGTCATGAGTTTCCAGATTTGACGGTTGAAAAGCGCTCAGCTATTTCCATTGCTCGCCGTTTGCAAGATCCTTTGGCAGAGCTGGTTAAGATTGATCCTAAGTCCATCGGAGTTGGTCAGTACCAGCATGATGTCAGCCAGAAAAAGCTGTCTGAAAGTCTGGACTTTGTCGTGGATACCGTGGTTAACCAAGTCGGGGTCAATATCAACACCGCCAGTCCGGCCCTTCTGTCTCACGTAGCTGGTCTTAATAAAACTATCTCAGAAAATATTGTCAAGTACAGAGAAACGGAAGGCTTGATTCGGTCTCGTGAGGCCATCAAGAAAGTGCCGCGTCTGGGCGCAAAGGCTTTTGAACAGGCAGCCGGCTTCCTGCGTATTCCCGAAAGTGATAACTTGCTAGACAATACAGGCGTTCATCCAGAGTCTTATAAGGCAGTGGATGAGCTCTTTAAGCGTCTGGAAATCAGCAGTTTGGATGAAGTAGCCCAAGCCAAATTAAAAGCAGTGCAGACTGCTAGTTTGGCTGCAGAGCTAGGCTTGGGAGAAGAAACCCTCAAAGATATTATTGCTGATTTGCTTAAGCCTGGTCGGGATTTGCGAGATTCCTTTGACGCGCCAGTGCTACGGCAGGATATCTTAGATATCAAGGACCTACGTATTGGTCAAAAACTGGAAGGCGTTGTCCGCAATGTCGTCGATTTCGGAGCCTTTGTGGATATCGGTATCCACGAAGACGGTCTTATTCATATTTCTAAGATCAGTAAAAACTTTGTTAAGCATCCAAGTCAAGTCCTGTCAGTCGGTGATCTGGTCACTGTTTGGGTGGATAAGCTGGATGTGGAGCGGGAGAAGGTCAACCTCTCTCTGATAGCGCCAAATGAATCTAACTAACTACGTTAAGCAAGTTTCGCTGGAAGATTTTGGCTGGGAATTCCACCACCAAGCTTTTTGGAATAATCGGCTTCGTACGACTGGAGGACGCTTCTTTCCCAAAGATGGCCATCTGGATTTTAACCCAAAAATCTATGAAACTTTTGGGCTGGAGACCTTTCGAAAAATTGTCCGCCATGAGTTGGTTCACTATCACCTCTATTATCAGGGTAGAGGTTACCGCCATGGAGATAGGGATTTTAAAGAATTACTCAAGCAGGTGGATGGTCTGCGTTACGCTCCTTCATTGTCCAACTCGCAAGCCTTTCTCATCTACGAATGCTTGAGTTGCGGAGTGCTTATCCGTCGCAGACGTAGAGTAAATCTTCAGAAATACCGTTGCGGTCGCTGTAGAGGCAGATTGGCATTTCTAAAAGAGAAATTGAACGGAGATTGACCTAATTAAATACTAACATATGCAGAATCAGCCTTCAGGCTGATTTTTTTGTCCTTTCGCTATGATAAAATAAAAGAAAGAATGATAGTTGAGGTCAATCATCATGAAAACTAAGTTTTATAAATTGAGAAGAAACCGAGTGATTTCAGGAGTCTTGTCCGGACTGGCCGACAAATTTAACTTTGATCTTGGCTTGCTGCGTTTCCTGTTTATCATCTTTACAGTTGTGAATTTTGGTTTGGGGATTTTGATTTATGTCTTGCTGACCATGGTTATGCCCTATAAGGAAGATCTAGAAGAAGAAATGTACGGGACCGGCCCTCGCAAGATAAAAGAAGCTGAACCTATCAACGACAATGATGGTTGGTTTTGGTAAATGTTGATTTAAAAGTCAGTTCATTTAGTGGACTGACTTTTCTGTGGTTTAATGGCTATATTGCCCAAAGGAGTTGCAATGGAAGTTTGGAATGCTTATGACTTCAATCGAAATATACTGCCTTATCTTTTAGTCAGAGGAGAGCCTGTTCCTAAAGGTCAGTTTCATCTTTGTGTCAATGTCTTGGTTCGCCATGAAGATGGAGATATTCTAGTTATGCGCCGTTCTGCCAGCAAGCCTTTATATCCCGGCTACTATGAGTTTGGCGCGGGAGGGAGTGTATTGGCAGGAGAGGATAGTCAGACAGCCGCCCTGCGGGAACTAGAAGAAGAAACAGGCCTGATTCCCGACAGTATCAGACTGTTGGAGCAGGTGTGCTCTGTCGAAGACCAGTGCCACTTTGACTTCTATGAAGCGGTGGTATCTGGGGACAAGAGCCAAGTTCGCTATCAGGTAGGCGAAACCGATGCTCATCTCTGGCTGCCTCTAAGTGAGATACCAGCCTTTCTCGAGAGCCATCCTTGCTTTCAAAATCAAAAAAGAGTTCTTAAAAAATGGATTAGCTAGTTATTTTGACTGGCCTTTTTGATGGCTGGCAGATATTTTTACAAGCATCTAGGGAAAAATCCTGCTTAATTTCCAATCTTAAAAACTCTTTTAGGGTAAAAATTTGCTATAATAGAGAAAGATAAATTTGAAGGGAGCAGGGAATGTCTGTAAAGGTCAAAGATTTGATTGAAAAAGTCCGTTTACGCATCGTTTACGGCAGTGATGACCTCTTAGAAAAGGAGATTTCGACATCGGATATTTCGCGGCCGGGCCTTGAAATGACCGGTTATTTTGACTACTATACGCCAGAACGGATTCAGCTGATTGGGATGAAGGAGTGGTCTTATCTGATGAAGATGACGTCCCACAACCGTCATCAGGTCCTTCTGAAAATGTTTCAGCCAGAAACGCCAGTTGTCATTGTGGCGCGCAATTTGGAGATTCCTGAAGAAATGCGGCGAGCAGCTGAAGAAAAGCAAATCGCGATTCTCACCAGCCGCACATCAACCAGCCGTCTATCAGGGGAAATTTCTAGTTTCCTTGATTCACGTTTGGCGGTCAGAACTAGTGTTCATGGCGTATTGATGGACATCTACGGGATGGGAGTGCTGATTCAAGGGGACAGTGGTATCGGTAAAAGTGAAACTGGCCTTGAGTTAGTCAAGCGTGGCCATCGTTTGGTGGCGGATGACCGGGTTGATATCTTTGCCAAGGATGAAATGACCCTCTGGGGAGAGCCTGCTGAGATTCTTCGCCATCTCTTAGAAATTCGCGGTGTCGGCATTATCGATGTGATGAGCCTTTACGGAGCTAGTGCGGTTAAGGATTCTTCACAGGTACAGATTGCCGTCTATCTGGAAAATTATGATACTAATAAGACCTTTGACCGTCTGGGTAATAATGCAGAAGAACTGGAAGTTTCTGGCGTCAGAATTCCTCGGATTCGCATCCCAGTTAAGACAGGACGCAACATCTCTGTAGTGATTGAAGCCGCAGCCATGAACTATCGGGCTAAGGAAATGGGCTTTGATGCCACTAAGATTTTTGAAGAACGACTGACTAATCTGATTAGTCAGAATGAGGTGAAAGATGCTTGATCCAGTAGCTTTTACAGTCGGCCCCTTTAGTATTCGTTGGTATGCAATCTGCATTGTTACTGGCTTGATTTTAGCCGTTTACTTGGCCATGAAGGAAGCGCCACGCAAAAAGATGATTCCAGATGATATTCTTGATTTCATTCTGATTGCCTTTCCCTTGGCTATCCTTGGAGCGCGACTCTACTATGTGATTTTTGAATGGTCTTATTATGGCAAGCATTCTCTGATTGAGATTTTTCAGATTTGGAATGGTGGTTTAGCTATTTATGGTGGTTTGATTACCGGTGCGCTTGTCCTCTATTTCTTTTCACAGAGAAGGCTAATCAATCCTGTTGATTTCTTGGATATTGCAGCGCCTAGCGTCTTGATTGCCCAGAGTATCGGTCGTTGGGGTAATTTCTTTAACCAAGAAGCCTATGGAGCAGTGGTCAAAAATCTTAATTATCTGCCGTCCTTTATCCGCAACAATATGTACATAGATGGCGCTTATCGCCAGCCAACCTTCTTATACGAATCCCTTTGGAATTTACTTGGCTTTGCCCTACTGATGATTTTACGACGCCGGCCTAAATTCTTCCGTCAGGGAGAATTGGCAGCCTTTTACCTGATTTGGTACGGATTTGGCCGAATGATTATCGAGGGTATGCGGACTGATAGTCTCATGTTCTTGGGTGTGCGTGTATCTCAGTGGCTGTCTGCAGCTCTGATTTTACTAGGCATCGGCATTATGATTTACCAAAGAAAAAAACAAGCCCCCTATTATCAAGAGTGAGAGGAGAATACTATGCTTGAAATTGCTTATACTTTAGTTGCTGTCGCTTTGGTTGTTTTTCTAATCTATATGACCATCACCGTCAAAACTCTCGGTGATAAGGCTGCAAAAATGCTGGATGAGACAGAAAATACGATCAAAGTGTTGACTTCTGATGTCAATGTTACCCTGCATCAAACCAATGATTTGATTGCCAAAGTCAATGTGTTGACAGATGATATCAACCACAAAGTAGCAACGATTGATCCGCTTTTCAATGCGGTGGCAGACCTATCCGAATCAGTCTCTGATTTAAATGATCAGGCGCGTGTTTTAGGAAAAAAGGCAGTCGCAGCAGGAAGCACGACAGCCAAAACAACAGCAGGTCTAACGGCCCTTCGTTTTGTTGGCAAATTATTTAAAAAATAAGAAAGTAGGTTTATTATGGGAAAAATTTCATCACTTTTATTAGGTGCTGTGTCTGGTGCAGCTGCAGCGTACTTTCTAACTAGCAAAAAAGGTAAAGAAATTACTGAAAAAGTTCAAGACTTTGTTGTAGACTATCGTGAAGATCCAGATAAGACTCACGAAGCAGTTGTCCAATCAGTAAAGGATTTTTCAGATCAGGCTGTCAAGGCCATCAACCAAACCAAGGAAAAGGTTGAAAATGGCGAAATTACAGCTGAAACAGTATTGGAGTCTGTCAAGGATACAACCAAGTCAGTAGTAGACTATTCGCAGGATAAATTCCAAGAAATCAAAGAAAAGTTTGAAAAAGAAGAGGAAATTCTTGAAGAAGAAATTTCTGATATCGTGGTGGAAGAAGGAGAAAAAGCCCCTTCAGAAGAAATCATCATTGATTTAGAAGATAAGTAAGTTCAAACTAAATACACAAGTCTGAGGCTGGGACAAAAGAGTTCTAGCCTCGTTTTTATTCGAAGTAGACATTTCCTGCAGTATCTGATGAGTAGTCGTGTGGAGCTAGGAAGTGATACTTATTACTCTCTAGTTCTATCCTCAGCGTCTTGACATTTTACGGTGAAAGCGCTATCATATATGTAAAAGGGGGTGTTGGTATGAAACATTTAAAAGTATTTGCCTTGCTAGGTCTGGGCTGCTGCTTACTGGCTTGTTCTCGACAGAAAGCTTCAGAGTCCCCTAAGTCTGGAAGCTCTGACTCTTTTTCTAAGGCTTCGAGCACGAGTCAAGCCCGCTCGAAAACAGCTAGCAGTAGTCAATCTAGTGCAAATAAATCCAGCCCTAGTCAGAGTTCTGCTTCGGCGGAGTCAGAAAGCTCCAGTCAGACAACTGAAAAGGTCAGAGAAGAGGAGACACAGCCTTCTAGCAAAGAAGCGCCTGCTCCAATCAGAAAACGGCTGGAAGTTCCCAAGCAGATCCAGCGAGCTTGGAATACTTGCGCACCGACCTCTGTCAGTATGATTCTAGCTTACAGGGGCGTTCAGGCTAGTCAGGAAGAATTGGCACGAGCGATGGGGACCGATGAGACTTTCGGTACCCATAATGTCAATGCAATCCGTGTCTTAAATCAATATTTATTTGGTTATGCGGAAGTGCCGGCAGGCCAAGCGGGCTATCATCTTGCTACAGTGACTAGTAGCGGCTCGAATTCTGAAGATATGCGGCTCTTTAAGGAGCGCCTGCGCAAGAATATTGATGATGGCTATCCGCTCTACTATACGATTGATAATGCCTCCATCTACCCAGGTCACAAGGGTGAACACAATGTTGTGGGTACGGGCTATGAATTATCAGCAGACGGCAGTGATGTCCTTGCAGTTTATTACATTGATCCGTCCTACACCGTTCAGGATCCAGTCTATGGAGGGCTGAAAAAGGTAACTCCAGAAGAATTGTTGGCAGCTATGTGTGCTTGTCAGGAGCCAAATTACGCTTGGTAAAGAAAAGAAAAACGAGATCTTTTGATCTCGTTTGATTTAATTCGTAGAAAATCAATGTCTTTTTCTCCGAACAGTGCGATACCCTTGAATAATCATAAGACTTAGGACAATAGCAAGTGAGAAAGATAGAAAGGTGCTCATTTTTGCAGACAAAAACATAAAGCTAAAAAAGACTGTCAAAATACAGAATAAAGCGATATTTATAAAGAAAAATAGCTCACGTAATTGTGATGCTGATTCTGCTTGGGGCAGGTATTCTTGATAGGATATTTCCTTAGTTTGTTCTGTCGAATCATGCAGTGGCACTGATTCAAACTGTTTAAAATCTCTTACAGCCATTGTCTCTCTCCTAGTAATACCTTATCATTCTATCATGTTTCTATGATTAGATATATTACAAGATAGTTACAAAACGAATAAAATCGAATTAAGAAATCATAAATCCTATTTTTTTGGTATAATAATGATATGAAAAAGATAATTATTACAGTAACAGCTGAAAGTATAGAACAAGTTCAAGCCTTATTGGAAGCAGGAGTAGATCGTATTTATGTCGGAGAGGAAAAATACGGCCTTCGTTTACCGCATAACTTCACTTACGACGAATTAAATCGTATATCTCGGATGGTTCATCAGGCAGGAAAAGAAATGACCGTTGCCGTCAATGCTTTGATGCATCAGGATATGATGGACCAGATCAAGCCTTATTTGGATTTTCTTCAGGAGATTGAGGTAGACTATATCACCGTTGGGGATGCAGGTGTATTCTACGTCTTGCAGCGGGATGGCTATAAGTTGAAAACGATTTATGATGCTTCAACCATGGTTACTAGCAGCCGTCAGATTAATTTTTGGGGCAAGAATGCTGGGGTGTCGGAAGCTGTTTTGGCGCGGGAAATTCCATCGGCAGAACTCTTTAAAATGCCAGAAATCCTTGAAATTCCAGCGGAAGTCCTAGTTTATGGTGCGAGCGTTATCCACCACTCTAAACGTCCACTTTTGCAAAATTATTATAACTTTACACACATTGATGATGAAAAATCAAGAGAGAGGGATCTCTTTCTTGCGGAACCGAGCGATCCTCAGAGCCATTATTCGATCTTTGAGGACAAGCATGGGACTCATATTTTTGCCAATAATGACTTGGACTTGATGACCAAGTTGACAGAATTGGTTGACCACGGCTTTACTCATTGGAAATTGGAAGGTCTCTATACTCCTGGTCAGAATTTTGTTGAGATTGCTAAGCTCTTTGTTCAGGCAAGAGATCTGATTGAAAAAGGTGAATTTAGCCATGACCAAGCTTTCTTGCTAGATGAGCTACTTCACAAATTGCATCCGAAGAATCGTTTCCTCGATACAGGATTTTATGATTACGATCCAGATATGGTGAAATAGGACAGGATTTTGCTGCCTTTATCTAAGTGGGCATCACCAAAAAACTATTTGCTCACCAGAAACGTTTTAAGAAAAGGCACAGATGAATCTGCGCCTTTTTGAGTTTTCATCTATAAAAATGGAGTGCTGGTCATGATTTCCAATAATCATAATTGTAGGTAGCTAGGATCATTTGAGTAATTTCTTCAGGCTCTTCCTGAGCTCCGCCGGCTATCCAAAGAGAAATAATCCCCTCAACACTGGATAGGAAGATTTCCAAGGCGTATTTCTGAGGGATATGAAAGTTCTCCTCTAAAAAACGCTGGGTAGCAGCTTTTTGCTTGTCGCTCAGAATGATACTGGTTATGAATTCCCGAATAGCTCCGCGAAAGTCAATATAATGGCTTCTAGTCAGGGCATTGATCAGACGTTCATTAGCACGCAGTATATGAAATTTGGCTATCATGAACCGTTTGGAATATTCGCCTTCTTCTTCAAAAAGACTATAACTATAAAGTTGGGAAATGATGTCGCTTTTTAGACTTTCAACCATCTGATATTTATCTTGGTAGTGGAGGTAGAAGGTGCCGCGATTAATCCCTGCCCGTTTGCAGAGTTTGCTGATGGAGATATTATCAAACCTTTCCTCTGATAGTAGCTGAATCAAGGCTTCTTTGATGTCTTCCTTAGTACTAGTTTTTCGTTTCTGGACCATTTTTCTTCCTTTTTTTAAATCAACACTTTGTTGATTTTTGATTATTGCTTTTTGTCTAAGCTCATTATATAATATCTGTGATTTAGAATCAACACCTTGTCGATTTAAGGAGATGGGGTTTGAAAAGGAGAGAAACGATATGGCTTATATTGAAATGAAGCATAGCTTTAAACGTTATCAGGTAGGTGAGGCAGAAATTGTCGCTAACAACGATATTTCTTTTGAGATTGAAAAGGGGGAACTGGTCATTATCCTGGGTGCTTCTGGTGCTGGTAAGTCTACGGTGCTCAATATCCTCGGAGGTATGGATACCAATGATGAGGGAGATATCCTGATAGACGGCCAGAATATTGCTGACTACAATTCCCACCAGCTGACGGACTATCGTCGCAATGATGTAGGCTTCGTCTTTCAGTTTTACAATTTGGTGCCCAACCTGACGGCTAAGGAAAATGTTGAATTGGCTTCTGAAATCGTCAAGGACGCTCAAGATCCAGTAGCGGCTCTGACCGCAGTGGGACTGGAAAAACGCCTCAATAATTTTCCGGCCCAGCTATCAGGCGGGGAGCAACAACGGGTGTCCATCGCTCGGGCTGTGGCCAAGAATCCCAAGATTTTGCTCTGTGATGAACCGACAGGAGCTCTGGACTACAATACCGGCAAGCAAGTGCTACAAATCCTGCAGGATATGTCCCGCAATCAAGAAGCTACAGTGATTATTGTGACCCACAATGCAGCCTTAGCTCCCATTGCTGATCGGGTCATCCGTATGCACGATGCGAAAGTCAAAAGTGTTACGGTGAATGAATCGCCTCAGGACATAAGTGCATTGGAGTATTGATATGAAGAGAAAGATTTATTGGAAAGATATTCTGCGCTCCTTCACTAGCTCTAAAGGACGTTTCCTATCTATTTTAATCCTCATGATGCTGGGGTCTTTAGCTCTCGTGGGACTTAAGGTCGCTCCACCCAATATGCGCAGAACAGCAACAGATTACTTGAAAGAACAGCGAACCATGGACCTGGCTGTTATGGCGGACTATGGTTTGGATAAGGAGGATCAGAAAGAGCTGGAAGCTATTAAGGGAGCTGATGTCGAGTTTGGCTATCTGACAGATGTCACCATAGACGAGGAGGCTCTCCGAGTATTCTCAGATACTAAGGATATTTCAAACTTTCAAGTGACCTCAGGCCGTCTTCCTAAAAATGAGCAAGAAATTGCCCTAGCTAGTTTTTGGTCTAAGAAATATAAGCTTGGTCAGGAGATTGATCTGATCGAGAAGGCAGGCAGGCCGTCAGTTCTGAAAAACAAGACTTATAAGATTGTGGGTTTTGTCAACTCGGCAGAGCTCTGGTCTGATAGAAATCTGGGCAATGCGACTAGTGGTAGCGGGGCTTTATCAGCCTATGCTGTAGTCAGCCCCAAGGTCTTTGATACAGATGTTTACAGTATTGCCCGCCTGCGCTATCATGATTTAGAAAAGCTGCCTCCTTTCTCTACAAGCTATCAGGAGCGTTTGGAGCAGCACCAGACTGCTTTGGACAAGAGTCTGGAAGATAACGGAGCGGCTCGCTTTAAGCGATTAGAGGTAGATGCCAAAAGCACCATTCAGAAGGGCCAAGATAAGATTGCTCAGGCTGAGAGCGAACTGACCCAAGGTAAAAAACAATTAGAACAAGCTCAGAGTCAGCTAGACCAGAAAAAAAGCCAGCTAGCAGCAGCCCAAGCCGCTTCTATCCTCCCTCCTGCCCAGCTCAGCCAGAGCCAGCAGCAGATTCAGGAAGCTGAGTTCCAGTTCAATCAGAAAAAAGCAGAGCTCGCACAGGCAGAGAAAGACTTATCAGCTAGCAAGGACAAGCTAGCTGATGCTAAGGCAGACCTGAATCGTTTGAAAGAGCCGGCCTATCATAGCTATGACCGCAAGTCGCTGCCAGGTGGTAATGGCTATCATATGTATACAAACTCCATGAATAGTATTGCGTCGATTGGCAATATCTTCCCGGTGGTGCTCTATCTGGTGGCAGCTATGGTGACCTTTACCACTATGACGCGCTTTGTCGATGAGGAGCGAACAAATGCAGGTGTCTTTAAGGCTCTAGGCTATCATAGCCATGATATCATTCGCAAGTTTACTCTTTACGGTTTGGTGGCGGGGAGTCTAGGTACCTTCATAGGGATTCTGCTGGGACATTATTTCTTGTCGGGAGTGATTTCTTCTATTATTACCAGAGGGATGGTGCTCTCTGCCCCTCATGCATATTTTTATATTTCCTATAGTTTACTGGCCCTTGGGCTTTCCCTTCTTTCTAGCGTTCTCCCTGCCTATTTGGTGGCAAGACGAGAGCTGACAGAAGAAGCAGCTCACTTGCTTTTGCCCAAGCCACCAGTCAAGGGCTCCAAGATTTTCTTGGAAAGACTGTCCTTTATTTGGCGGCGCCTTAGCTTTACTCAGAAGGTCACTGTTCGCAATATCTTTCGCTATAAACAGCGGATGTTTATGACTATCTTTGGTGTGGCGGGCTCTGTTTCCCTGCTCTTTGCCGGCCTAGGACTCCAATCTTCTATTGGTGGTATTCCAAAACGTCAGTTTGAGGAGATTCTGCGATACGACTTGATTGTCGCTGTCAATCCTGGAGAGAATCAGGCTGAGCAGGACAAGCTGAAAAAGATGCTGTCGGATGACTCGATTGCTGCCTATCAGGAAATCCACAGTGAAACCTTGTCAGAGAAATACAAAGGAAGAAAAGAGACAGAAACAATCACTTTGATGGTCACGGACAAAGAAAATTTTGAACCTTTTATTTCTCTGGAAAGTCCCAACAACCAGCAAAAGCTGACTCTCAAGTACGGTGCAGTGGTTTCGGATAAATTGGCCCGCATAGCTGGAGTTAGCCCCGGTGGCAGTATAGAGTTGGGTGGCAAGTCTGTCAAGCTTGCAGCAGTCAATGAGAATCATTTTGGCCATTTTGCCTTTATGAAGGCGACGGACTACCAGAAAATTTACGGGAAAAAGCCCGATAAAAATACTTATCTAGTGCGGCTCAAGGATTCTTCTAGTAAAAATATTGTCGACAAGGCCAATGAATTTATGAGCCTCAAGTCTGTCAAGAGTGTTTCACAAAATGCTAGCATGGTGAAGCAGTTCAACGTTCTAGCTGATTCTCTTAATAATACGATGCTTATTTTGGTGGTGATCTCCGTTCTTCTAGCAGTTGTCATTCTCTACAATCTGACTAATATCAATGTCGCTGAGCGGATTCGCGAGCTGTCCACTATCAAGGTTCTGGGCTTCCATAATAAGGAAGTGACTCTCTATATCTATCGAGAGACCATTATTCTGTCAGTAATTGGGATGGCAGTTGGGCTTCTGGGCGGTTTCTTCTTGCATCGTTTTTTGATTGAGAAGGTTGCGCCTAGCATTATTAGCTTAAATACTCAAGTAAGTCTCTCCGTCTATCTGTTTCCTCTAACAGCAGTGACTCTTATCCTGACCTTACTTGGCTTCTTTGTCAACTACCGCCTCAGAAGGGTGGATATGCTGGAAGCACTCAAATCGGTTGATTGATAAAAGATATTTTAAAGCTTTCACTCACTTGATGGGTGGAAGTTTTTTTGAACTTTGATATAATATTCCTTGTAAAGAAAGAGAAAGACATACGATGATACGAAAAATTGCCTTATTATCCGATGTGCATGGGAATAGCACAGCCTTGGAAGCAGTACTGGCGGATGCGGAAAGCCAGCAGGTGACAGATTATTGGTTTTTGGGGGATTTGCTCCTGCCAGGAACCGGTCGCAGAAATATCCTAGACAGGATGGAGCAGCTGCACATCAGCCTCCAGGTCAGGGGGAATTGGGAGGACAGTCTCTGGTATGCCCTGCACCAAAAGCTAGACTTGACACGTCCCAGCCATCTCTACCTGACCCGGCTCTGCCATTTTGTCCTAGAGGAAGTCGGTCCTGAAGAGATTGACCGCATGCAGGAACTTCCTCTACAGGTCTTGATAGAAGTAGAAGGCTTGAAGATTACGGTTAGCCACCATCTACCAGATAAGAATTGGGGGCGGGAGCTGATTCATATTGGCGAGCAGAGCGATTTCGACCGCCTTTTTGAAGGAAATGACTGTGCTATCGCTGTTTATGGTCATATTCACCAGCAGTTTCTTCGTTATGGGACTAAGGGTCAGCTGATTATCAATCCTGGCTCTATTGGTCAGCCGTTCTTTCTAGATTCAGCTTTGCGTCAGGACTTGCGAGCCCAGTATGCCATTTTAGAGATAGATGAGACTGGTCTGGCTGATGTCGACCTGCGGCGCGTGGCCTATGACGTGGAGCAGGAGCTGAGATTGGCTCGGGAGCTCCACTTGCCTTACTATGAGATTTATCAGGAAAGTTTGGTCAATGGTATCCACCATACCCATAATCACGACCTGCTACGGGAAATCAGTGAGCGGGAAGGCTATGCAGATGAGATTGCAGCTTTCTTAAAGTCCAGTCGTAACTCTTGAAGTTACACCATTTTTGAGATATAATAGTGAGAGAAAATGATGAGGGAGGAGAAAAAATGCAGATTTCTAGCCGTTTTACCATTGCCACCCATATGCTCATTGTACTGGCTTTGGAGGGGAAAAAACAAAAATTGACAAGTGATATCCTTGCTGGCAGTGTCGGAGTCAACCCGGTCATTATCCGCAAGACCCTGTCCCAGCTCAAGAATGCCGGGATGATTACTGTTGCTCGTGGGACTGGAGGAGCAGAGATTACCAAAGATTTGAAA
This sequence comes from Streptococcus cristatus, assembly GCF_008369405.1. Classification (GTDB taxonomy): domain Bacteria; phylum Bacillota; class Bacilli; order Lactobacillales; family Streptococcaceae; genus Streptococcus; species Streptococcus cristatus_G. The sequence goes on along the minus strand of NZ_VSJJ01000007.1, from coordinate 83,603 downwards.
GATATTAGCCTGTTGGACGTCTATAGCGCAGTTGAGTGTCTGGGCAAGAGCGGCCAGCTTTTTAGCTTTCATGACAAGCCCAATCCAGACTGTCCTATCGGCAAGAACATTCACAATGTCTTAGATGACCGCTTGGCGGCTATTCAGGCAGCTATGGAAGCTGAATTGGCTCAGACCAGCCTTGACGAGGTCGTCGCAGCGACCGAAAAAGAAATTAAAGAACAATCTGTTTCCCAGTGAGCAGATTGTTTTTTGTTAAGAATTTTTCAAGATGTAATTGTTGACATTACATTAAAACCTGCTATACTAATAGATGTAACAAAAATAATTACAATTTAAAATAATCTTTCGGAGCAAATGGAAAGGCAGGCATCCGCATCAAGGGACCTATCTCTGTTTTGAGAAAATAAAAAAAGATTGAGCAGGAAAACTGCTGACATTTAAAATTAAAGAGAGGAGAAAGTATATGACTTTTGAATATGAAAGTAAGATTTATCTAGGAGAGGTGGCACTTTATGTAGCCGACCTAGCAAGACAAAAGGATTTTTATCAGCGTGTTTTAGGGCTGGAACTTTTGGAAGAGCAGGACGGACAGGTGGCTTTGGGCAGGGACGGACAAGCGCTGGTGAGACTCTTAGCGACCAGTGACCGGCAGTCAGTCAAGTCGGCTTATGGTCTTTATCATCTGGCGCTTTTGCTTCCAAGCCGTCAAGCCTTGGCGGATATCCTGAAGCACTTATCAGAAAATAAAGTTTCTATGGTTGGAGGGGCGGACCACGGTTATAGTGAAGCCATTTATCTGGAGGATCCAGAAGGCAATGGCATTGAGCTTTATCGGGACAAGCCTCAGACTGATTGGGATATTCGGGAAGACGGCCGCATTATCGGAGTGACGGAAGCGCTCGCGGCTCAAGAAATCTATGAACTAGGTCAGAAAATCCAACCGTTTAGTATTGCAGAAGGCACTCGTATGGGCCATGTCCATCTATCTGTGAAAAATAGCAGAGCTGCCAGTCATTTTTACCAAAAGCTTCTAGGCTTGGAGGATAAATTTTCTGTACCTTCTGCTAGCTGGCTGGCATCAGGAAACTACCATCACCATTTAGCAGTTAATGAATGGGGAGGTTCTCACTTGAATCATCGCCAACCTAAGCAAATGGGACTAGCCTATTTTGAAGCGCAAGTAGAAGGAAAAGAAGATCTAGTAGCTATTTATGAAAATGCTCTGGACTTGCAGGCGCCAGTCCGATGGATTAGCTCCCAAGAGCTAGAAGTCACAGACCCAGATGGGATTGTGGCTAAAGTTAAGACAAGAGTGGTATAATAAGACATATCAAGAAGTAAAAAGAAAGAAAAAATATGTACAAGAATTATTATACATCGCCGATTGGCCGGATTCTTATCTTGACGGACGCAAATGCCTTGTTGGGACTTTGGTTGGAGGGCCAGAAATATTTTGGGGCAGGTTATAATCTGGAGCAAGCGCATCAGGAGGAGACAGAAGTTAGCCAGCATGTTGCTGCTTGGCTGGATGCTTATTTTAAGGGAGAAAATCCCGCAACAGATGAAATTCCATTGGTACCTCAAGTTACTGAGTTTAGAAGCAAGGTTCTGACAGTGCTGCTGAAGATTCCCTATGGACAAACGGCTACTTATTCAGATATTTTGCGGGAATTGCAGGCTGAGTATGGAAAAATTGGCTCTGCTAGAGCAGTTGGTGGCGCCATTGGTCATAATCCCATTTCCCTTCTGATTCCCTGTCATCGGATTGTCGGAAGCAACGGCAAGCTGACTGGCTATGCCGGTGGCCTTGATAAAAAAGCTTTTCTACTGGAGTTGGAAGCTGGGGAGAAAACGGAATAAATCTTTTTACTCAAGACTTTCACCATTGTACTGGTGAGAGTCTTTTGCTTGCATTAATGAACTAAAAAAACCTTTGTCAGCTGTTGTAAGTGACAAAGGGGTTTTTCATTAGTCGATATGCCATTGTGTGGTCAGCCAGTCGGCAAAGGCAGCATAGTGCTCTTTGAGGGCTTCATGATGCCCGTAAGGGTCAAAGACGGAGTAGGTGGTAAGGATTTCTGTCTGAATCAAGCGATGAATTTCTGCAGCATAAAAAGGAGCTTTGGAAAGTCGGTTTGAGTGATTCGTGCCTTCTTTCTTTCCATTCTGCAAATAAACCAGACAGCCCTTGTTTTTCAAGTTCTGGGTCCGGCAATAGTCGGTAAAACCAGGGTACCAAAAGGAACCGCAGATAGAAAAGACGCAGGGGATCTTGCAGTTGCTATAGAGACTGTAAACAGCCACTAGTCCACCGAGAGAGTAGCCACCATAGGCAATTCTCTTATCATCCAGTAGGTAGTGCCGTCTGATTTCTGCTAATATACCGTTGAATAGTTTCTGATGGTAGCGATCTGCTTTGCCGCCAAAATCAGGATTTCCAGGCTTTAGAGCATTGGCTTTCCACGGTGTATAATCGTCCAGCCTGTTGTTCGATATCAGTCCGATTAAGATTACCGATGGAGAAAGCTTGCTTAGGTAGTTTATCTGTCCATCATTTAGCAAGATTGCTGGACAAGGTCGTAATCCGTCATAATCTTGGGGCAGGGCAATATTGACAGTGATACCTTCCCAGACAAAGGTCTTATTTATTGATAAAGTCATTGATTTTCTCGAGTGAGTCGATTACAGCAGGACCATAATCCATGAACTCATCATAGGAGATGGTCATGATTTTCTGATTTTTGACCGCTGGGACATCTTCCAGAACTGGATTGGTTTTCATTAGATCAACTGCTTGCTCATCCATGGACTTGTTGCGGTCGCTTGTTACATAGATGATGATTTCTGGATCCATAGAGACCAGATTTTCCAAGGTCAAGTCAGAGGTTCCGGTCGCTACATTGGTATAGCCGAGCTGGTTAAGCAGGCTCTCCTGCAGGGCAGATTTATAAGCACCGAAAGTCTCATCGTTATAGGCACACATGATGAGCGCTTTTTTCTTTTCGCCTTGGCTAACCTTATTGGCTTTCTTGACAGTGTCAATTCTTGCCTGCAGCTGGTCATCATACTGATTGGCCTTGTCTTGGACATTAAAAATGGTTCCTATATTCTTGACATCTTCAACGATATTGCCTAGGTCTTGCTTAGTATTGGACAGGGAAGCCTTCTGTGTATAGACAGGGATTTTGTTTTCATTCCAGGCACTGACTGTCCCCAGAGACTTCTCGGAAAACATCATGTTTCGGCCAAGAAGAGCATCGGGCTCATAAGATAGCACAGTTTCCTGTGATACGGTTTTTTTATCGCCGACTTGCGGAATGGAAGCAATATCAGCCTTGTATTTATCTGTGACGTCGTTATCTGGATTGAGCATACCGGCGATCTTGTCTTTCAATCCTAGTTCAATCAAGATTTCAGTCGTTGAAAGGTTGTTGGTGATGACCTTTTCCGGTGCCTTTTCAAAGACCTGATCAATCTCCTTGCCTTCGGCATCGTAAGTTTTGATTGTCACTGGATATTTTGTCTCTACTGTGCTCTTTTTCGCGTTTTCTGTTTTGGAGGAAGATTGTGAAGTTGAGCTTTCTTTTGTACTTTCCTTAGATGAAGAATTGCAGGCTGCTAATGTCAGTGTAGCAGTTGCAACGAGTAAGATACTGAGTGTTTTTTCATATTGCCTTCCTTTCTTGGGCTTGAAGCTTGTATAGATAAAGTTGCAAACAGACTCTTATAGATATTGAATCATGGCCTGTTGATCCTTACTCCAGATCACTTTGCTCTGAATACCGTAAACGGCTTGTAGTGAATCATGGGTGATGGCCTCCTTTGGAGCGCCTTGGTATGTGATCTCACCTCCCTTCATGAGGTACAAATAGTCTGAATACCGACAAGCCAGTTGGATATCGTGTAAAACAGCCAAAACATTAATCTTCAGATCTTTCACGATACGCAGCATATCCAGCTGGTATTTGATATCCAGATGATTGGTCGGCTCGTCTAGGAGCAGTAGGCTTGGCTGTTGAGCCAAAGCGCGTGCCAGCAGGACTCTTTGCTTCTCACCACCAGACAGGGATAAATAGGTTCGATCTCTCTTTTCCAGCATGTCTACCTGACTCAAGGCATGACGAACAAGGGCGTAGTCTTTATCGCTCTCTTTTTGAAAAAGGGACAGATGGGGCGTCCTGCCCAGCATGACGATTTCTTGGACAGTGCAGTCAAACTGAAGATGGTTAAACTGAGTTACAACGGTTATTTTCTGGGCAGCTTTTTTTATGCTGACCTGTTCAAGTGGCCTTCCGTTTAGATAAATGTCCCCGATGTCGGGTTTGATTTGGCGGTAGATGGTTTTGAGCAGACTAGTTTTGCCGCTTCCGTTGGGCCCTAAAATGGTGTGAAACTGATTTCCCTCGACCTTGAGCGAAATTCCTTTTAAGATTTCTTTTTGGCCGACAGAATAGTGGATATTTTGGCAAGTTAGATCCATATCAGTTGCTTACCTCCTTTCGGCTTTTGGCTACAATGTAGATAAAGAAGGGGGCGCCGACTAAAGCGGTGAAGATCCCAATCGGCAGCTCGGCATTTTTAACCAAAATTCGAGCCAAAACATCTGCCCAGACAAGAAAAAGAGAGCCGAGCAGAGTAGCGATAGGAAAGAGCCTTTTGTAATTGGTACCGACTAATCTACGAGCAATGTGCGGAGTGATTAGTCCGACAAAGCCGATAATACCACAGCAGGCAACCAGGACCGCAGTCATTATTGCGACAACTGTGATATAAAGGAACCAGTAAAAATGCAGAGGTACCCCCAGTGTCAAAGCTGCTTCGTCCCCCATCATCATAGTATTGAAAATACGATACTGGGAGCAGAAAAACAAAAAGGAGAGACCAACAACAAGAGCCGGCAAGGCAAGGTCTGACCAAGAAGTTCCAGCCAGTGAGCCCATAGTCCAGAACTTGATTGTCATAAGGCTGTCAGCGTTGGTACCGACAGAAATGATAAAGTTGGAAAAGGCGATAAAAAGGGCATTTACAACTGTTCCTGATAAAATCAGACTGCTTGTCGTCATTTTTCCCTGCATGGATGCGATAAAAAGGACCACTGCCGATGCCAGAATAGCTCCTATAAAGGCGCCTGCGCCAGTAATGGATTTGAGTCCTAAGATGATGCTCAGTGTGGCTCCGAAGGTTGCACCTGCTGAAATTCCCAGGATATAAGGCTCTGCGATGGGATTATTGACAGTAGATTGCATGACGCTGCCACAGACAGACAGCCCAGCACCAGCTAGGATTCCTAATAGCACTCTTGGAACCCGCATGTTCCAAACAATCGCGATTGTAGACGGGGATAGTTTGCCTGTGCCAAGGGAAACTCCGAGCTTGCTGAAAATAATCTGGTAAGTATCTTGTATGTCAATAGTGACTGATCCCAAGGAGACAGCAAAAAAGAGGGAACAAGCCAGAAAAATGATGAGAAGCAAGAGCAGGCAGACATAGCGAGAAAATCCGTGATCTTCTGACCTTTTGAAGAGCATCCAGACCTCCTTAGTGTTTAAAATTAGAATTTTTAGATAATTTAATGAGAGTTGCAACATTTTTAAATCAGAAGGGCAAGAAGGGATAAAAACTTTGATATGATAAGGATTTGTGACGCTTTCTCTTCTCAGCGATGAAAACATCTTGCTGGTGTAAGATCTGGTTAGAACTGAGCAATTGAGTTCTTTGGAGAGTCTCTGAGATCCTATATTATTTCAGGAAAAGTGAGCAAGGTTAAATAACTTAGTCTAATTACCAGAAAACAAGAAAAACGACAGAAAGTTTTCTATCGTTTTTTTTGAAATTATAAATGCGTAAGGACTAAGATAGCTATAACGATATTCAACAATTATGGTTCAAATAACCAGAGGATTTTAGCCATGCCCAATAATCATTCAACATTAATATAGGCTTAAAATTTCTATTCAAAATACAACAACTCTTTGCTGGTTTCGGTGAAAAGTTCAAAGCCATTATTGGTAACATAGCCGCAGTCCTCGATGCGGACGCCGACCTTGCCAGGAATGTAAATGCCGGGCTCGACAGAGAAGCACATGCCTTCCTCGATGACCATGTCATTGCCTTCCATGATAGATGGGAATTCGTGGACATCCATACCGATGCCGTGTCCAAGGCGGTGGTTGAAATACTCACCATAGCCAGCTTTTTCGATGACCTCGCGGGCAGCTCGGTCTACTTCATGAGCTGTGACGCCTGGTTTGATAAAGTCAAGCGCTGCTTGCTGGGCTTCCAGAGTCAGATAATAGATATCTTTTTTGAACTGGTCTGGCTGGCCGACAGCGACGGTCCGTGTCATATCGCTGGCATAACCATTGACCATGCAGCCCAAGTCAAAGAGGAGAAGGGCATTGTTTTCGATTTTATTGGCTCCAGGAATGCCGTGCGGATTAGCTGCATTATTGCCTGTCAGAACCATAGTTTCAAAACTCATCTCATAGCCTTCTCGCTTAATAGCAAAGTCGATTTGAGCGATGATATCTGTTTCGGTATTGTCCAGTGAAATATTGTCAAAACCAATATTGACAGCCTTGTCGGCATATTGGCCAGCTACCAGCATTTTCTGGATTTCGTCGGCTGACTTGATCAAGCGCGAGCGGTTGATGTAAGGAGTCAGATTGACAAATTCAGCCCCATCAAAAACAGTACGCAGGCCGTGATACTTGGTTAAAATCAGATTGTCAAACTCGACCGCTACTTGTTTGAAGGTTTGAGGTGGTAGGGAAGCTTTGATTTTTTCCCAAGGATTTTCAGAATCGACATAGCCCACAACCTGAAAATCTACGGTAGAGGAAGCACGCTCAACCTCTAGTGCTGGTACGAAAAGAAGTGGCTCATGGTCAGTGTAGACAAATAGGAACATCTGGCGTTCATGTGGATCGCTGTAAAAGCCTGTTAGGTAATGGATGGTTACAGGATCGGAGATAACAGCTACATCCTGTTTTTCATTTTCAAGATAAGTGATGATTTGATTGATTTTTGTCATAGTTCAACCTTCTTTCTATGCCTCTATTTTTGCAGAAAAAGTGAAAAAAATCAAGACTTTTAGCGAGGATTCCTTATCCTTGGCTGAAATTTTTGAGAGAAAGAAAGTTAGGGTGAAATTTTTACAAGAATCTTGGAATATAGTGTGCGAAAATAGTATTTTTTAAGGAAAATTTGATATAATAGTGCTTATGGAGCAATAGGACAAATACAAAAATAATAGATGTCTAAGCTTAAAAATCGTATAGATATGAAGGTAAAAAATGAAAAAAATATTAGTTGTAGATGACGAGAAACCAATCTCGGACATTATAAAGTTTAATATGACCAAAGAAGGTTATGAAGTGCTGACTGCCTTTGATGGTAAAGAAGCCTTGGAAATGTTTGAAGCGGAGCAACCAGACATCTTGATTCTAGACTTGATGTTGCCAGAAGTGGATGGACTTGATGTTGCTCGGACTATTCGTAAGACCAGCAATGTGCCAATCATTGTGCTTTCGGCCAAAGATAGCGAGTTCGATAAGGTAATCGGTCTGGAAATCGGTGCTGATGACTATGTGACCAAGCCCTTTTCAAATCGTGAATTGCTGGCTCGGGTCAAGGCCTTGCTGCGCCGTTCTGAACTCATCCCAGATAGTCATGTGGATGAGAGCAGTCCAAAGGAATTGTTTATTGGGGATTTGCAGATTCTTCCAGATGCCTTTGTGGTGAAAAAACACGGCAAAGAATTAGAATTAACCCATCGTGAATTTGAACTCTTGCACCATTTGGCGACCCATGTCGGTCAAGTCATGACACGTGAACACTTACTGGAAACGGTCTGGGGCTATGATTACTTCGGAGATGTGCGGACTGTTGATGTGACCATTCGTCGTCTGCGTGAAAAAATCGAAGATACTCCAAGCCGTCCAGAGTACATCTTGACTCGCCGCGGTGTCGGTTATTACATAAGAAATAATGATTGAAAAAATAAAAGAGTTTGTTCTGTCTCCTGACTTTGTCTTTTCACTGATCGTTGTCGGTTTTATCATCGTTGTAGCCCTCTTGCTGCTGGAAAATCGACGGGATACTCGAAAGCTGGTCCAGTTAAATCAAAAGATTAAAGGCTTGATTGCAGGAGATTATTCAGAAGTTTTAGATATGCAGGGAAGTCCTGAAATCACGGACATGACCAATTCTATCAATGATCTTTCTGAAGTCATTCGCCTGACGCATGAAAATTTGGAGCAAGAAACCAAGCGTCTATCCAGTATCCTGTCTTATATGACGGATGGCGTACTTGCGACCAACCGTCGAGGACAGATTATCACTATCAATGACATGGCGACCAAGCAGCTGGGGGTCAAACGTGATGATGTGCTTAATACTAGTATTTTAGATTTGCTGGATATTGCTGATGAGTACGATTTGCGCGAATTGATTACCAATGTTCCAGAATTGACCATTGATTCTCAAGACGAAAACGGCGAATACGTAAGCCTGCGGGTTCGGTTTGCCTTGATTAGACGGGAGTCAGGTTTTATATCTGGTCTGGTAGCGGTTCTGCATGATACGACGGAGCAGGACAAGGAAGAGCGGGAGCGCCGACTTTTCGTTTCCAATGTCAGTCATGAATTGCGGACGCCTCTGACCAGTGTAAAATCTTATCTGGAAGCCTTGGATGATGGAGCTCTGTCAGAGCCTGTTGCACCAGACTTTGTCAAGGTCTCGCTGACTGAGACCAATCGGATGATGCGGATGGTGACGGACTTGCTCAGCCTGTCGCGGATTGATAATGATACCAGCCATCTGGATGTCGAGCTGACCAATTTTACGGCCTTTATCACCTATATCCTCAACCGTTTTGATAAGATAAAAAATCAGGATGAGACCAAAAAATATGAGATTATCAGGGATTATTCAATTACGCCGATTTGGGTAGAGATTGACACGGATAAGATGACCCAGGTGATTGATAATATCATGAACAATGCCATCAAGTATTCGCCTGATGGTGGGACGATTACAGTTTCTGTGAGAACAACAGATGTTCAGTTGATTCTCTCGATTTCAGATGAAGGTCTGGGCATTCCCAAGCAGGATCTGCCAAAGATTTTTGATCGTTTCTATCGGGTGGACAAGGCCCGTAGTCGAGCTCAGGGAGGAACGGGCTTGGGTCTAGCTATTGCTAAAGAAATTATCAAGCAGCATCATGGCTTTATCTGGGCTAAGAGTGAGTATGGCAAAGGCTCTACCTTTACCATTGTCCTTCCATATGATAACGATGCTGTCCGTGTAGATGACTGGGAAAATGAAGAGAATGTAGAAAGTGAACATGACTAAGGGATTTCAATATAGTATTCTGGCATCAGGCTCGAGCGGCAATTGCTTTTATCTGGAAACAGCCCAAAAACGCTTGCTTGTTGATGCTGGTCTATCAGGGAAAAAAATTACGAGCCTTTTAAGTGAAATTGATCGCAAACCAGAGGATTTAGATGCTATTTTAGTTACCCATGAGCACAAGGATCACATCCATGGTGTAGGGGTTTTGGCGCGTAAATACAATCTAGATATTTATGCAAACGAAGCAACTTGGCGAGCGATGGAAAAGGACTTGGGCAAGCTGGATGCCAGTCAGAAGCATATCTTTGAGTTAGGTAAAACCAAGACTTTTGGCGACTTGGATGTGGAGAGCTTTGGAGTCAGCCACGATGCAGCCTGTCCGCAGTTTTATCGCTTTATGAAGGATGACAAGAGCTTTGTCATGCTGACAGACACGGGCTATGTCAGTGATCGCATGGCTGGAGTGATTGAGAATGCGGATGCTTATTTGATTGAGAGCAACCATGATATCGAGATTCTCCGGAGCGGTGCCTATCCGTGGAGTCTGAAACAGCGGATCCTGTCTGATTTGGGGCATTTATCTAATGAAGATGGCGCAGAGACCATGATTCGCACCCTTGGCAATCGCACTAAGCGCATCTATTTGGGGCATTTGAGTAAGGAAAATAATATCAAGGAGCTGGCTCATATGACCATGGTCAATCAACTGGCTCAAGCTGACCTGCCAGTAGGTCATGATTTTCAGGTTTTCGATACTTCTCCTGACACCGCAACGCCTTTGGTAACTATCTAATCATCAGTCGCTCAGAAAGAGAGTGGGACAGAAATCGGTAATTCGTTAGAATTCGATTTCGTCGTCCCACCTCCGCACAGTTGAGTAGGGCTGTAAAAGCTGATGAAATCAGCGTAGTAGAGCCCACTCAACCACTGCGTCTTGCTCGACAATCCAAAGACAATTGAGAGGCTAGGACTTTTGTCCCAACCTCTTTTTTAGGATTGACAAGGATTGCTTTTTATGGGAAACTAGTTTTATGTTTTTTATACGAGAAAGGAAGCTAAAGGATTGAAATGAAGAACGACTATGAAAATGTATGTGAGGGAACTAAATGCGCCTGATTTATTTTGTGATTGCCTGCCTATCTTTGGCCTTAGGAGTGATAGGAATGTTTTTGCCTATCTTGCCGACGACCCCATTTTTGCTTTTGTCTATTGCTTGCTTTTCACGCAGCTCCAAGCGGATTGAGAATTGGCTTTATCACACCAAAATGTATCAAATCTATGTCGCAGATTTTCGGGAGACTGGCTCGATTGCCAAAGAGCGTAAGAAAAAGATTATCGTGTCCATCTATATCTTGATGGGAATTTCCATTAGCTTCGCGCCTATTATTTGGGTGAAAATTTTCTTATTCGCCCTGACAATTTTTATTACTTATTACCTTTTCAAGGTCATCCCAGATAAATAATAGGCTGGGAATTAGGCTAAGAAGACAAGTAAACAAGTGCCAACGCACTTGTTTTTTGGTATAATGGTAGATAGTTCACAAAGAACATCATTTTAGAAAGGATGGATGGGACTCATGCTCTGCCTTGGCCTAGCATGAAAAAGAAACTATGGAACATTTAAAAGATGCACTGCTGGAGCAGTTTGGGCTGGTGTTTGAAGGCAGTAGTCTGCTAGAGACCGCTTTTACTCACACCAGCTATGCCAATGAGCACCGCCTCTTAAAAATTTCACACAATGAACGCCTGGAATTTTTAGGAGACGCTGTTCTGCAGCTGATTATTTCTGAGTATTTATATAAAAAATACCCCAAAAAGCCAGAAGGAGATTTATCAAAACTACGCTCCATGATTGTTCGGGAGGAGAGTTTGGCTGGCTTTGCACGGGACTGTCGGTTTGATCAGTTTATCAAGCTGGGTCGCGGTGAGGAGAAGTCAGGAGGTCGCAATCGGGATACCATTCTGGGTGACTTATTTGAGGCCTTTTTGGGTGCCCTCCTTCTGGATAAGGATGTGGAGACTGTCAAGGACTTTATTTATCAAGTTATGATTCCCAAGGTGGAAGCGGGTGACTTTGAGCAGGTGACAGACTATAAGACCAAGTTGCAGGAACTCCTGCAGGTTAATGGCGATGTGGAGATTGTCTATCAGGTCACAGATGAGACAGGGCCTGCCCATGCTAAAAACTTTGCTGTGGCTGTGTTGATCAATGGTCAGAAAGCGGGTCAGGGACAAGGTCGTTCTAAGAAACTGGCTGAGCAGGAAGCTGCCAAGGATGCATTTGAAAAGGAAAGTCACTAATGTTTTTAAAGGAAATTGAAATTCAGGGCTTCAAGTCATTTGCAGATAAGACTAAGGTGGTTTTTGACCAGGGTGTGACTGCTGTGGTCGGTCCCAATGGCTCAGGCAAGTCCAACATTACGGAAAGCCTGCGCTGGGCTCTGGGTGAGTCGAGTGTTAAGAGTTTGCGGGGCGGCAAGATGCCCGATGTCATCTTTGCAGGGACGGAGAACCGCAAGCCCCTCAACTATGCTTCGGTCGTTGTGGTTTTGGATAATCAGGACCAGTTTATCAAGCAGGCAGGCAAGGAAATCCGCGTCGAGCGTCATATCTATCGCAGTGGTGATAGCGAGTACAAGATTGACGGTAAAAAAGTTCGGCTGCGGGATGTCCATGACCTTTTCATGGATACAGGGCTAGGACGGGATTCTTTTTCTATCATTTCCCAAGGGAAGGTAGAGGAAATCTTTAACAGCAAACCGGAGGAGCGTCGGGCAATCTTTGAAGAAGCTGCTGGAGTGCTCAAATATAAGACCCGTCGCAAGGAAACAGAAAGCAAGCTGGCACAGACTCAAGACAATCTTGATCGCTTGGAAGACATTATCTACGAGCTGGATAGTCAAGTCAAGCCACTGGAAAAGCAGGCTGAGACGGCCAAGAGATTTTTAGAACTGGATCAAGAACGTCAGGAGCTCTATCTGGATGTCTTGGTGGCTCAAATCAAGGCGAATAAAACTGATTTGACGGCGGCAGAGGCTGATTTGGAGAGCATCAAGCAGGAGCTAGCAGCCTATTATACGAAACGGGATGAGTTGGAGCGTGAAAACCAAGAGATTAAGATCAAACGTCAGGAAGTGAATCAAAAACTGTCTGACGATCAGGCCAGTCTTTTGGAACTGACTCGTTTGATCAGTGATTTGGAACGCCAGATAGACCTAGCTAAGTTGGAATCTAGTCAGGCAGCTAGCAGCCGTTTAGAAAATGAAGAACGTTTGGCTGGGTTGAGAGAAAAAAGCCAGCAGTTGACAGCTGATATTGCCTCCAAGGAAGCTCATCTAGCTGCTTTAGCGGTCCAGTTGACTGAAAATCAAGAGGTCATGAGCCAGTTGGAAGCAGAATTGGCGGACTTTTCAGATGATCCAGACCAGCTGATTGAAAATCTGCGGGATCGTTACGTCAAGCTCATGCAAGAAGAAGCGGATTTGTCCAATGACTTGACCTCGCTAGAAAATCGACTGGAGAATGAGCGGAGCCAAGCTGCCAGCAAACAGGCTGAGTTTAACAAACTGCAGGCTGATTTAAAAGCTGGTAGGGAAGAAGAAGCGGCTCGACAGGCGGAATTAGAAGAGGCACAGGCTGCTCTCAGAGCCTTGCTAGATCAGTACCAGAAGCAGCAGGGGCAGGTCGAGAAGTTGGCGACTGCTTATCAAGATGAGCAGACCAGCATGTTTGCCCTGCTGGATGATTTGAAAAATAAAAAAGCCCGTGCAGCCAGTTTAGAAGCCATCCTCAAAAATCACAGCAATTTTTATGCAGGTGTAAAAAGCGTTCTGCAGGAGGCTGATCGTCTGGGTGGTATTGTCGGAGCGGTCAGCGAGAAATTGAGCTTCGATCCTCAGTACCAGACTGCTTTGGAAATTGCGCTAGGGGCAAGCAGCCAGCATATCATCGTTGAGGACGAGGGGGCAGCGACTAGAGCCATTGATTTTCTCAAGAAAAATCGAGCTGGTCGGGCTACCTTCCTACCTCTGACGACTATCAAAGCTCGTCAACTTCCCGAGCAAAATCAATCCAGAATTGAGGCCAGTCCGGGCTTCCTCGGTATCGCTTCAGAGCTGGTGACATATGAGCCAAGTTTGGAGAATATTTTCCAAAATCTGCTGGGAACAACCGCTATTTTTGATACAATTGAGCATGCGCGTGCAGCTGCCCGTCAGGTACGTTATCAAGTAAGAATCGTAACGATGGACGGTACGGAACTGCGCACAGGCGGTTCTTATGCCGGAGGAGCTAATCGCAATAATAACACAATCTTTATCAAGCCTGAACTGGACAGCCTGCTTGGAGAAATGGAGCAGCAGTCTCAGAAGCTGAAAGCTCAGGAGCAGCAAGTCGAAAGTTTGCAGTCTCAATTATCAGAGGCCAAACAAGCCTTGGAAGCCATCAAGTCTGAGGGTGAGCAAGCCCGTTTGACGGAGCAAAGAGTCAAGTTGGCCTACGAACAGATTGCAGAGCGGGTTGCGGAACTCAGTCAGCTGGAGCAACTGCAGGAGCAAGATTTGGCTAGCCAGACTGAAGCAGCAGACCTGGCTGAAAAGAAAAAAATGGAAGAGCGGCTGTCGGCTATCGAGGCTGCAAAAACAGCCATTACTGCTGAAATCGAGCAAGTCAAGTCGAATAAAAACGCTGTTCAGGATCGTTTCGATCAGCTATCGGCTAACTTGTCAGAACTGAAATTGAAGAACACAGAGCTGACTTCTAGCCAGCGCTTTGAGAAGAATGATTTGTCGCGTTTGCTAGAGGAGAAGGCTGCCTTGGACAAGGAAGTTGCTACTTTGCAGCTTTTGATAGAGCAAAAGGAAGAAGCAGTCAGCCAGAAGGTGGATATTTCCGTCTTGGAAGAGCAGCTTAAGACTGCCCAAGAGAAAAAGACAGACTTGGATCAGAGCCTCATCCGACTCAAATTTGAGCTGGACGACTTAGAGGGGCAGTCTGAGGACATTCTAGGGCATTTAGACCAAGCCCGTCAGCAAAACGAAAGTCTGATTCGTCGTCAGGCCAAGGCAGAGGCTGAAAAAGAGAAATTTTCAGATGCTTTACGACGTCTGCTGACCAATCTGACGGATAATTACCAGATCAGCTTTGAAGAGGCTGATCAAAAAGCGCGCTCTTTGGAAAATCTTGCAGCTGCAGAAGTTCAAGTCAAAGACTTAGAAAAGGCTATTCGTGCTTTAGGGCCGGTCAATCTAGAAGCAGTAGAGCAGTTTGAAGAAGTCAGCAACCGACTGAATTTCCTCAATAGTCAGCGGGACGATGTCCTCTCGGCTAAAAATCTCCTCTTGGAAACCATTGAAGAGATGAATGACGAAGTCAAGGAACGTTTCCAAACAACCTTTGAAGCCATTCGAGAAAGCTTCAAGCTGACCTTTAGCCAGATGTTTGGCGGCGGTTCAGCTGACCTCATCTTGACAGAAGGCGACCTGCTGACAGCTGGGGTAGAGATTTCAGTTCAGCCTCCAGGCAAGAAAATCCAATCCCTCAATCTCATGAGCGGTGGGGAAAAAGCTCTGTCAGCCTTGGCCCTTCTCTTCTCCATCATCCGAGTTAAGACAATTCCTTTTGTCATCTTGGATGAAGTTGAGGCAGCTCTGGATGAGGCCAATGTTAAGCGCTTTGGAGATTATCTCAACCGCTTTGACAAAGAAAGCCAGTTTATCGTTGTGACCCACCGCAAGGGAACCATGTCTGCAGCAGACTCCATCTATGGAGTAACCATGCAGGAGTCAGGAGTTTCCAAGATTGTGTCGGTCAAGTTAAAAGATTTAGAAAGTTTATAGTATGAGTATAAAATTAGTAGCAACAGAAATCGGAATAAGGTAATTGATACAATAGAATACTAAGAAAGCCTTTGAATAAGTTGTTTCAAGGCTTTTTACTGTCTATAGATAGAAGGAAATGGGTATCAGAAATACTTTGATTCTATGGAGACACCCTTGATTTGTTAAACGTTAAATTGCATGTTTCGAAAGTCAATCATCTTGAGGCAGTATAACTGCATAATAACATTTCTTTCGTCAATAGAAAGTAGGAGTTATAGTAAATTGTGAGAATTCTTGGTATAATGAGGATAATAAATAAAAAATAATTTGAAGGCACAGGTATGTTGATGGAAATAAACTAGGTTATAGATAATACAAAAGCGTATATCGTCTGTCATTACATTCCTTGGCGGATTTACAACGAATATTATAGGCTCTTCTCAAATGTGTTCTCTGTGATTATGGGGATTTTCTTCATGATTAATATTCTCGTAAGTAAGGAAATACTCGCACGTTTAACGCTTCGCATTCTCAATGTGGTGTTGCTAAAAGACAAAATTGAGCACATTCTTATGTCGGGGAAGTCATCGTGGATACGTATGACCGTTTCTTGATGAGTCAAATCATCGAGGCGGGAATTGTTGGGGTTATGATTTTTGCCGCATACTCTCTTGTAGGGTTGCCATATGCAGGACTTGTTGGGGTGCTGGCCGGAGTATTCTCGTTCATTCCGAATATCGGGCCGTTTATGGCGTGCGGAATCGTAATGCTCTTCATCTTTACAGAAAGCCCAATTCAAGCACTCATTTCGGTTGTCGTCTTTATGGTCGTTCAAACAGTGGAAGGCAATGTCGTCTATCCTAGGGTTGTCGGCAGTTCCGTAGGGTTGCCAACGGCTCTAACCCTTGCTACTACGTTAATCGGTGGAAATCTCTTTGGTTTAGTAGGAATGATTTTCTTCACACCAATCTTTGCCGTGATTTACCGTCTCGTGAAAGAATGGATGGAGAAACATGAACAAGCTGCTCCAGTGGTAGCTGTAGGAGGTATTATTGATGAAGAAAATTAGCGACTTAGGGATTACGGGGAAAAAGCTCCTCTTTGAAGGGATTGCGTTCCTTGTTGCTGGGATATTGCTCCTTATATTCGGACCAAGCTTCCCAGAATTGATGTTACGTCTGTTTTTAACATTCTTATGGGCCCGTGAACTATGGAATTTCTTATTCCGTTGGTTTAGTAAAGCGGCATCTAAAGACCCGTTATGGCTGAATATAGGGAAATTTTCCCTTTACGGATTTTTAGCAGGAAATCAATTCTTCCTGTCATTGCCGATTGCGATTGTAAGCATCTTGATGGGACTCAATGAAGTGATGAAGGCGGGAATTAGTGGTGTGACATACTATATTTATGTCAAAGATGATATTCGCCCGCGATTTCGCTTGCTCTTTGATACCATTTGGCTTTCAGTTGTCGGGGTAGCCACTTTAATTTCTCTTGGGGGCGACGGCAATTTGCAAATGTTCTTCCTTTCGCTCTATTTTATCGGGTATGGGATTAGCAATATTCGGGACGGCTGGTTCTTCGAGGCCGAAGTTGGAAAGAAAGTCCTTCGCAGACGCTTGCGTCGTGGGATGCCGCTTGTATTTGCTGCACTGATTCCTCGAGTAACCTTACAAAAAATTAATGATGCGTTGGAACTTGGAGAAGGCGAAACGGCTTCAGAAATTTACGACCGTGCCAAAGAAAATGCAGAACCAAACTTAGAGATGTTTATTCATGTCACAAAAGACGGGTTTGGAGCCATCGGGCATGTCGACCTGTGTTATAAGGGCCGCATTATTTCATTCGGAAACTACGATACGAATTCGGAGCGCCTCTTTGGAACGATGGGGGACGGGGTACTTTTCAGTGCCGACCGTGAAAAATACATCGAATTTTGTAAACGCGAAAATCATAAGACCCTACTGGGATATGGTCTTGCCTTGTCTCCAGAACAACTCGCGGCCATCGATAAGGAAATCGCCAAATTGATGTCGCTGACAGTGCCTTGGGATCCACCGAAAATGGTGAAACCTAAGCATCCTGGAATCGACAAAGAAGAACCAATGTATGCCTACAAGCTCAAACAAGAAGCAGATGCACTCTTGTATAAATTTACCTCTTCAAAATTCAAGACGTATTTTGTGATGAGTACCAACTGTGTATTGCTAGCCGATACGATTGTCGGGACAGCAGGCACCGATATTTTAAGCGCCCGAGGATTTATTTCACCAGGAACGTACCAAGATTACTTAGATAAGGAGTTTGAGAGACCGCATAGTCTAGTCGTGACGAAGCGCGTCTATCAGTAAGAACATGGAACTTCATGAAAAAGAATTCTTTATGAGGGAAGCGTTGAAGGAAGCGCAGAAAGCCTATGACCAAGCGGAAGTGCCAATCGGGGCTGTCGTGGTCTTGAATGGTGAAATTATTGGGCGTGGTCATAACTTACGTGAAAAGGAACAAGACGCCACGCTGCACGCCGAAATCAAAGCCATTCGCCAGGCAAACCAACACCTTGGAAGCTGGCGACTCGAAGACTGCTAAGTCAGTTTGTAGACCACGCTTCGCCAGAACGTATTTGCCAAATAGCAAAACATAAATTGAATTTAGGATAACTAAATATATAAAAAGTTTATGTGATGTTATTTTATAAAATAAAAAAGTAAATAGATATAGTATAAACAATATCAAAAACGGTCAGGTCATAGAAATATGATCTGACTGTTTTTCATCTGTGGAATGAAGTGTTAGTTTTATGATATAATATAAAGGATTAACAGAGATGAGAAATGATGGGGGTTGCCTAAATCCTTAAAAGATGCATACCCTAAATGCTCTTTGCACACCCCTAATTCAAAAAAGGAGATAATTGTATGATAAGACTCATTGCCACAGATATGGACGGGACTTTTTTAGATGACAAGGGTCAGTTTGATATGGAGCGGCTCAAGCACCTGCTAGCTCAGTTTAGAGAAAAGGGCATCTACTTTGCTGTTGCCAGTGGTCGAGGGATTCTCTCTCTTGAGAAGCTCTTTCATGAAGTTCGGGATGATATTATCTTTATCGCAGAAAATGGTAGCCTAGTAGAGTTTCAAGGAAAAGATCTATACGAAGCAACCATGCCAAGAGAATTTTATCTAAAGGTATTTGACAAGCTTAAGGAGTCGCCTTTTGTCAATATCAATGAGTTGCTTCTGACAGGGAAAAAAGGCTGTTATGTGCTAGAGACAGTAGATCCGACTTATCTCTCTTTCAGCGCTAATTATAATGAAAATATCCAAAAAGTTGCTGATTTTAGTGAGATTACAGACGAGATTTTTAAATTCACGACCAATTTCAGCGAAGAAACAGTGGCCGACGGCGAAGCCTGGGTCAATGAAAATGTCGCAGGTGTCAAGGCGATGACAACAGGCTATAAGTCGATTGATATCGTGCTGGACTATGTGGATAAAGGCGTGGCTCTTGTCGAGCTAGCTAAGAAGCTAGGCCTAGAAATGGACCAGGTCATGGCTTTTGGCGATAACCTCAATGACCTGCATATGATGCAGGTGGTGGGGCACCCGATTGCACCAGAAAATGCACGGCCGGAAATTTTGGCAGTTGCGAAAGAAGTGATTGGCCACCATGCGGCCCAATCTGTTATGACCTACATGGAGGGCTTATAATGGCTGATATTAAATTGATCGCTTTGGACTTGGACGGGACGCTTTTGACTACGGATAAAAAGATTTCTCAAGGGAATCTGGCAGCGCTCAAAGCGGCTCAGCAGCAGGGTGTCAAAGTTGTATTGACCACAGGCCGTCCGCTTAAGGCTATGGAATTTTTCCTGCATGAGCTGGGCACTGATGGTCAGGCAGATGAATACACCATTACCTTTAATGGTGGTCTAGTTCAGCGCAATACGGGCGAAATTTTGGATAAAACAGTTTTTGCCTACGATGATGTAGCTAGGATTTTTGAAGAGACTGAGAAATTAGGTCTACCTCTGGATGCAATCGACGGTGGCTTGGTTTATCAGATTCAATCAGACCAAGCATCGCTCTATGCGGAGTTTAATCCAGCTCTGAACTTTGAATCCATTGCTTTTGAAGACCTTTCTAGCCAGATTACCTACAATAAGTGCGTCACAGCCTTTGCTCAGGAACCCTTGGATGCAGCCATTCTTCACATTTCGCCCGGCCTTTTTGACAAGTATGAGATTTTC
The DNA here is from genome assembly GCF_008369405.1 of Streptococcus cristatus. Lineage (GTDB taxonomy): Bacteria > Bacillota > Bacilli > Lactobacillales > Streptococcaceae > Streptococcus > Streptococcus cristatus_G. Next base: position 64,181 of record NZ_VSJJ01000007.1, on the reverse strand, counting down.
AAATCACGAGAAATGCTGCTGGAATGGTCACCGAAAAATGTCCACAAGGCGACTGGTTTGGAGAAACTGATTGCCCACTTGGGAATTGATAGAAGCCAAGTTATGGCCTGCGGCGATGAAGCCAATGATTTATCAATGATTGCTTGGGCTGGTCTGGGAGTTGCCATGCAAAATGCCGTGCCAGAAGTCAAAGAGGTCGCAGAAGTTGTCACTCCGATGACCAATGATGAAGATGCAGTCGCTTGGGCAATTCGAAAATATGTATTGAAGGAGGATTAAAGATGGGATTATTTGACCGTCTTTTTGGACGAAAACAGGAAGAAGAACAGGAAGAAAAGCCTCAGTTAGAGGAGCAGGCAGAAGAGAGTTATCAGAATACAGAGACTGAAGTTCCATCTGAGGCAGAACCCCAGCCCCTTGCTGTTTCTAATGAAGAAACAGCGGAAACTCCAGTAGTAGAGTCTGTGTCAGAAGAGAATACAGAGCCTGCAGTTTCAGTAATTTCTGAGCAGGAGTTTGCCCCGACTAGTCGGCAAGCAGACTTATCTGAACCAGTGCTTGAAGACAAGGAAAGTTCTGAGCAAGTTTTGACTGAGGCAGAAGAGCAGTCAGCGACTTCAGAAAATCAAGCTTTGGAAAGCAGTAGCGAATCAGAAGCAGTGACTGAAAGCAGAGATTATTACCAAGAATTGCAGGAGCGTTTGGCTGCCGCTAGAGAGCAAATCAGCCACGAACCAGAGCAAGATCTATCTAGTAAGCAGGAAGACAACACTCCTTCGCAAGCAGACTTGGCTGAGTATGGAGAAGAGGCGACGGAAGAACTGACTCAAGCAGAAACAGCTGAGAGTTCTACTGAATACCAAGAAGAGAGCGTCCAAGACAAGTATGACCGCAGCCTCAAAAAGACGCGGACTGGCTTTGGTGCTCGTCTCAATGCCTTCTTTGCTAATTTCCGCTCAGTTGACGAAGATTTCTTTGAAGACTTGGAAGAATTGCTAATTACCAGTGATGTCGGTGTACAGGTAGCTTCCAATCTAACTGAGGACTTGCGCTATGAAGCTCGTCTAGAAAATGCTAAGAAACCAGACGCCTTGCGCCAGCTAATCATTGAAAAATTGGTCGATATCTATGAGAAAGACGGCCGTTTCAATGAAAAAATCAATCTGCAAAAGGACTTGACCGTCATGCTCTTCGTCGGTGTAAATGGAGTAGGGAAGACAACCTCAATCGGAAAATTGGCCTATAAATACAAACAGGAAGGTAAAAAAGTTATGCTGGTGGCAGCAGACACCTTCCGAGCTGGAGCCGTTGCCCAGCTGGCTGAGTGGGGCCGCCGAGTCGATGTGCCTGTCGTGACTGGTCCAGAAAAGAGCGATCCAGCCAGTGTCGTGTTTGACGGTTTGGAAAGAGCCAAAGCTGAAAATGTTGATATTCTCATGATTGATACAGCTGGTCGCTTGCAAAATAAGGATAATCTAATGGCAGAGCTGGAAAAAATCGGTCGCATTATCAAGCGGGTAGATCCAGCGGCGCCACACGAAACCTTCCTAGCTTTGGATGCCTCTACTGGTCAAAATGCGCTGGTTCAAGCCAAGGAATTTTCAAAAATTACGCCTGTGACAGGTATTGTCTTGACAAAGATTGATGGAACTGCGCGTGGTGGTGTTGTTCTGGCCATTCGTCAGGAACTGGATATTCCAGTGAAGCTGATTGGTTTTGGCGAGAAAATTGACGATATCGGTGAGTTTAATTCTGAGAACTTTATGAGAGGCCTCCTAGAAGGTTTGGTGTAATAGTCTACTTGATAGTGATTTGATAAATCCTAAATTGAAATCAGACTCTTCTATCAAAAAGTAATTAAAATGGATGAAAAGGTTTGCTTGTTGCAAGCCTTTTTTCTTCTTTTTTGATATAATAAGAAGAATAAATTGAAAGAAGGAAATCCAATCATGGGAAAACTTGAAGTTATCGCTCATCCGCTCATTCAGCATAAATTGTCTATCTTGCGTCGTACAGATACCTCTACTAAAGCTTTTCGTGAATTAGTAGATGAAATCGCAATGCTGATGGGATACGAAGTTTTGCGCGATTTACCACTTGAAGATGTAGAAATTGAAACACCAATTACGAAAACAGTTCAAAAGCAGATTGCAGGGAAGAAGTTGGCTATCGTCCCAATCCTACGGGCTGGTATCGGTATGGTGGATGGTCTCCTGAGCTTGGTTCCTGCTGCTAAAGTTGGCCACATCGGAATGTACCGTGATGAAGAAACTTTGAAGCCAGTTGAATATTTGGTAAAATTGCCAGAAGACATTGACCAACGTCAAATCTTTGTTGTTGATCCAATGTTGGCTACGGGTGGATCTGCTATTTTGGCTGTGGATTCTCTGAAGAAACGTGGCGCAAGCAATATTACATTTGTCTGCTTGGTGTCTGCTCCAGAAGGTGTTAAAGCCTTGCAAGATGCTCATCCTGATGTAGATATTTTCACGGCTGCCCTCGACGATCACCTCAATGAACACGGCTACATCGTTCCAGGTCTCGGAGATGCTGGTGACCGCCTCTTTGGTACAAAATAGAAATTCTAGTCTGTAATAGGAAAGTCCAGCCAATCCCGTGGATTTTTGCTTTCCAAACCAAAGATAATCACAGCTTTGTTCTCTGTCATCCGACAGGTAAAGCAAATATTTGACCTTTTTTGACCAAAAGGCTATAATAATGAATAGATCGAATGAAGGAGAAAATATTCATGATTCCTGTAGTTATTGAACAAACCAGCCGTGGTGAGCGTTCTTATGACATTTACTCACGTCTTTTAAAAGACCGTATTATCATGCTGACAGGTCCTGTTGAGGACAATATGGCTAATTCTGTTATCGCGCAGTTGCTTTTCCTAGATGCACAAGACAGCACCAAGGACATCTATCTTTATGTCAATACTCCTGGTGGCTCTGTCTCAGCGGGATTGGCGATTGTAGACACCATGAACTTCATCAAGTCTGATGTGCAGACGATCGTCATGGGAATGGCAGCCAGCATGGGAACCATCATTGCTTCTAGCGGTGCTAAGGGCAAACGTTTCATGCTTCCAAATGCAGAGTATATGATTCACCAGCCAATGGGTGGTACTGGTGGCGGTACTCAGCAAACAGATATGGCCATTGCAGCAGAGCATTTGCTTAAGACTCGTAAGACCTTGGAGCAAATTCTTGCCGACAATTCTGGTAAATCGGTTGAGCAAATTCACGCAGATGCCGAACGTGATTACTGGATGAGTGCCCAAGAAACCCTTGAGTATGGTTTCATTGATGAAATCATGGCTAATAATAATCTTAGCTAGTCTTCAATTATAACTACGAAAAAATGCCCCATTTGTGGGCTTTTTTTGATATAATCAATAGAGTACAAATGACCAGAGAGGATTGTCATGTTTAAAAAAGAAGAACGAATGGGCTTAATTATTCATCTATACTATAATCGAGATGCAAAGAAGCTGGCCCATGTTGGAGATATTATTTATCATTCTAAGAAGCACCGTTATTTGCAGCTTTATGTAGCTAAAGAGCAAGCGGAGTCCCTAAAAGAAAGCTTGTCTAAAGAGTCTTATGTCAAAAAAATCCAGCTTTGTGAGATTCAAAATCTTGATACAAATTTTGTTGGAAGCTTGTTTAGAAATCAAGAAAACGCTATTATTTAAAAAAATGAGTTCTTTGGGTTGACAATTGTCAGATAATTCGGTATATTCTTACTATATCATTTGCAAACAAAGCAAATAACAAAATAGAGGAGATTATTCATGAAGAAAAAATTTACACTTTCACTCGTAGCTTTTGCTAGTGCTGCGCTTCTAGCAGCCTGTGGAGAGGTTTCGACAAACAATTCATCCGCTACTGGAACAGAAATCGGTAAAACACTTAAGCTCGGTTTCAACTTTGAAGAAACTGGTGCTGTAGCAGCTTACGGTACTGCAGAACAACACGGTGCTCAGCTTGCTGTTGATGAAATCAACGCAGCTGGCGGTGTAGACGGCAAGAAGATCGAAGTTACTGATAAAGACAATAAATCAGAAACAGCAGAAGCAGCTACTATTTCTACAAGCTTGGCGACTCAAGATAAGGTGAATACAATCATCGGTCCTGCGACTTCAGGTGGAGTTGCGGCTGCAATTGCCAATGCTGGTAAAGCTGGTGTGCCTTTGGTAACACCAAGTGCTACACAGGATGATTTGACAAAAAACCAAGACTATCTGTATCGTGCAACCTTTACTGATAGTTACCAAGGTAAAGTCATCTCTAAATATGTAACAGAAAACTTGAAAGCTAAGAAAGTTGTACTCTATTATGACAACTCAAGCGACTACGCTAAAGGAATGGCCGAAGCCTTCAAGAAAGAATACAAGGGTGAAATCGTTACGACAGAAACCTTTGCCTCTGGTGACTCAGATTTCCAAGCTGCTTTGACAAAGATCAAGAGCAAAGAATTTGATTCACTGGTTGTACTAGGTTACTACACAGAAGCTGGTAAATTGGTGAACCAAGCGCGCGGTTTGGGTATCACTCAAACAATTGTTGGACCAGACGGATTTAGCGATGCTAAGTTTGTAGAACAAGCAACTCCAGCAGCAGCAACTAATGTTTATTATGTATCTGGTTTCTCAACTTCAGGTGACATGACAGATAAAGCGAAGAAATTCGTTGCAGCTTACAAGGCTAAATACAATGAAGAACCATCTATGTTTGCAGCGCTCTCATATGACGCAGTTTACATGGCAGCAGAAGCATCTAAGGGTGCAAAAACATCTGTAGAAATTAAAGATAACCTTGCTAAGTTAAAAGACTTTGAAGGAGTTACTGGATCTATTACCATTGATAAAGATCACAACCCTGTGAAGACAGCCTTGATGATCGGTTTGAAAGATGGTAAAGTAGATACTGTTGAGACAGTTAAACCTGAATAAAGGGTCTGAGGCTGGGAGCATTCCCAGTCTTTGGCTTGTTTATTACTTGCTTATGATGTTTGAGTAGAGACGGCAAGACAAGGCTTCGTCTGAGATTGTTGTTTCTGCTCTTATTTTATATTAGAAAGAGTGGTGTGGAATGCTCGAACAAATTCTTCAGCAGCTAGCCAATGGATTGATTTTGGGGAGTGTCTATGCGCTTCTGGCCTTGGGTTATACCATGGTTTACGGGATTATCAAACTGATCAATTTCGCGCATGGAGACATTTATATGATCGGTGCTTTCATGGGATATTACCTGATTAACACCCTTCACCTAAACTTCTTTGTGGCCCTTATTTTATCTATGGTTGGTACAGCAATCCTCGGTGTAGTGATTGAATTCTTAGCCTATCGTCCGCTGCGCAATTCGACACGGATTGCAGCCTTGATTACGGCGATTGGGGTTTCTTTCCTTTTGGAATACGGGATGGTCTTTTTTGTAGGTGCCAATACTCGTTCCTTCCCTCAGGTGATTGAAACGGTACGTTATACGATTGGACCAGTTTCGATTTCCAATATCCAACTAATGATTTTGGGAATTTCTATTTTACTCATGGTTGGATTGCAGTTTATCGTGCAAAAAACCAAAATGGGTAAAGCTATGCGGGCTGTTTCCGTGGATAGCGATGCTGCCCAGCTGATGGGGATTAATGTCAATCGTACGATCAGCTTTACTTTTGCCTTGGGTTCAGCCTTGGCAGGAGCAGCAGGAGTGCTGATTGCCCTTTACTACAACTCACTTGAGCCACTGATGGGAATGACACCAGGTATCAAGTCTTTCGTTGCGGCAGTTTTGGGCGGAATCGGTATCATCCCAGGGGCAGCTTTGGGTGGATTTGTAATCGGTCTCTTGGAAACTTTTGCAACAGCAGTTGGACTGTCAGATTTCCGTGATGCGATTGTGTATGCGATCTTAATTATCATTCTATTGGTTCGCCCAGCTGGTATTCTAGGTAAAAATGTGAAAGAGAAGGTGTAATGTATGAAAAATAATTTAAAAGTAAATGCGTTATGGCTTGCTCTGATCCTCTTTGGCTACCTTTTGATGACAGTGCTTGCTAGCACAGGCATTCTCAATCCTTTCTATCTGCAAATCTTTGAGCAGATTGGGATTAATATTATCTTGGCCGTTGGCCTCAATCTTATCGTTGGTTTTTCTGGGCAATTCTCTCTTGGGCATGCTGGCTTTATGGCGATTGGTGCCTATGCAGTAGCTATTATGGGCTCTAAATCTCCAAACTATGCTACTTTCTTTATTGCTATGTTGGTTGGCGCTGTGATTGCAGGTGCAGTAGCTCTGCTTGTTGGTATTCCGACCCTGCGCTTAAAGGGAGACTATTTGGCAATTGCGACGCTGGGTGTTTCTGAAATTATCCGGATTCTGATTGTCAATGGAGGAGATCTGACTAATGGTGCGGCAGGTATCCTATCCATTCCTAACTTTACCTCTTGGCCGTTGGTTTATATCTTTGTCGTAATTACAACTATTTTGGCTCTCAACTTCCTCCGCAGTCCTATTGGACGCAGCACCTTGTCTGTTCGTGAGGACGAGATTGCGGCAGAGTCTGTCGGTGTCAATACAACAAAAATTAAGGTCGTTGCTTTTGTTTTTGGAGCTATCACAGCCTCTATCGCAGGCTCTTTGCAGGCAGGCTTTGTTGGCTCTGTTGTACCAAAAGACTACTCTTTTATCAATACGATTAACGTTTTGATTATCGTCGTTTTTGGTGGTCTGGGGTCAATGACTGGAGCAATTGTAGCGGCAGTAGTATTGGGTATCCTCAATATGCTTTTACAAGATATCTCAAGTGTTCGGATGATTGTTTATTCGCTTGCCCTAATCTTGGTGATGATTTTCCGTCCAGGTGGCTTGCTTGGTACTTGGGAATTTAGCTTGGCTAAGATCTTTAAAAAGAATAAGGAGGTCAAAGAATAATGGCACTTCTTGATGTGAAAAAATTAACCAAAAATTTTGGAGGACTAACAGCTGTTAGTGACGTGACTCTGGAATTAAACGAAGGGGAACTGGTCGGTCTTATCGGGCCCAACGGTGCTGGAAAAACAACTCTTTTCAACCTTTTGACAGGTGTTTATGAACCGAGTGAGGGAACGGTCACTTTGGATGGACACTTGCTGAATGGCAAGGCACCTTACAAAATTGCGACTCTGGGGCTCAGCCGGACATTCCAAAATATCCGTCTTTTTAAAGATTTGACAGTCTTGGATAATGTGTTGATTGCTTTTGGTAATCACCATAAACCTCATGTGTTGGCTTCTTTCTTCCGCCTTCCAGCATTTTATAAAAATGAAGAAGAATTGAAAGCGAAAGCTTTGGAATTGCTGGCCATCTTTGACTTGGATAAGGAAGCAGAAACCTTGGCTAAAAATCTGGCCTACGGTCAGCAACGTCGTCTGGAGATTGTCCGAGCGCTTGCCACAGAGCCTAAGATTCTCTTCTTGGATGAGCCAGCTGCTGGGATGAATCCACAGGAAACAGCTGAGCTGACTGCCCTAATCCGTCGGATTAAAAATGAATTTAACATTACCATCATGCTGATTGAGCATGATATGAGTCTGGTTATGGAAGTAACTGAGCGCATCTACGTACTAGAGTACGGTCGCTTGATTGCCCACGGCACACCAGATGAGATTAAGAATGACAAACGCGTTATTGAAGCTTATCTAGGAGGTGAAGCCTAATGTCCATGCTCAAAGTTGAAAATCTATCCGTCCACTACGGCATGATTCAGGCTGTCCGCGATGTCAGCTTTGAAGTTAATGAAGGAGAAGTGGTCTCCCTTATCGGTGCCAACGGTGCTGGGAAAACGACTATCCTCCGCACGATCTCTGGTTTGGTTCGCCCAAGTGCTGGTAAGATTGAATTTTTAGGAAATGAAATTCAAAAAGTGCCTGCTCAAAAGATTGTAGCTGCTGGGCTTTCACAGGTTCCAGAAGGACGCCATATTTTCCCAGGTTTGACTGTCTTGGAGAACCTTGAAATGGGAGCTTTTCTTAAGAAAAATCGTGAAGAAAATCAAGCCAATCTCAAAAAGGTCTTCTCTCGTTTCCCACGCTTGGAAGAGCGTAAAAACCAAGATGCTGCAACTCTTTCAGGTGGTGAGCAGCAGATGTTGGCTATGGGGCGAGCGCTCATGTCTACTCCTAAGCTCTTGCTCTTGGATGAGCCATCAATGGGGCTGGCGCCAATTTTCATTCAAGAAATCTTTGATATCATTCAAGATATCCAAAAGCAGGGGACAACTGTGCTTTTGATTGAGCAAAATGCCAATAAAGCACTGTCTATCGCAGACCGTGGTTATGTTCTTGAAACAGGAAAAATTGTTCTATCTGGAACAGGTCAAGAGCTTCTCGCTTCTGACGAAGTCCGAAAAGCATATCTAGGTGGCTGAAACAATCCGGGGGATTGTTTCAGGTTGCAGATGGGAACTCGCGAAAGCGAGTTTTCTTCAAAATGTCTGGGAGACATTTTTAGGTTGTTGATAGAAAGTTACGGTAGTAACTTAACATTTTGAAAAGGTCCATTGGACCTTTTTAAGTTGCGGATAAAGAAAACGAGGTTTTCGTCAAAATCTGGGAGATTGTTTCAGGTTGCAGATAGGAACTCGCGATAGCGAGTTTTCGTTAATTAAGATCCAGTGGACCTTTTTAAGTTGCAGATAGGAACTCGTGATAGCGAGTTTTCTTTGTTTGAAACTTCCGTGAATTTTTAAAGTGTTGGTTAGGAAACAGATGCAGCAGTTCCTCATTAGTCTTTTCCTAAATCTATTTTTTCATTTTAAGTATTGGGTGAAAATATGATAAAATATGGGAGAAGGGAAACTACTCTGGTTTAAATGCAAACTCTAACTCTCTTCAGAAAGATTTGGAAAGAAAATTCAAGGAATACGATGCACTTCTTGGTGGTGATTGGCGAGATACAGAGCAATTTTAGTTTCTGAAATGAAAAAGGGTGATATTTTCAGGTTGGCTTGACGAATTTATCTTGCGGAATCCAAATTCAGATGCAGAAGTTATGAGTGGAAAAAGCCTCTTAGTATCCAGATTTAGGTACTTTATTATTGAACTATCTTGAAAAATGGGGATGCCAACACAGGAGGAAAAGCCTTTTCGTTGTGACCTTATCCGTATATGCACCGATTTTTTATGTTAAGAGGGATATGAGGAGAAAGATCGAGTTTCTTTGATTGATAGAGTGGGCAATATTTGTTTTCGAAAATATTTAAAATAAGTTGTAGAGGATTGAAAATGAAAATAGTCAGTGACAATCTTTTGAAAAAGGTTATTATAAATCGGCCGTCAGAGAGCCATAAAGGAGACTATGGTCGCCTGCTCTTGATTGGCGGAACCTATCCCTATGGCGGAGCTATTATCATGGCAGCCTTAGCCGCAGTAGGCAGTGGGGCTGGTCTGGTGACAGTTGCGACTGAACGGGAGAATATTTCCGCTCTCCATGCTCATCTGCCAGAAGCCATGGCCTTTGATTTGCGGGAGCAAGAGCGGCTGATGGAGCAGATTCGTAAGGCAAGTGTGATTTTAATCGGTCCGGGTTTGGCTGAGAACCCTTTAGAGAAGTCAGTATTGCAACTGGTTTTGAATCTTGTGGACAAACGACAAATATTGATTATGGATGGTGGTGCCATCTCGCTTTTTGCCAAGCAAGCTCTGCCCTTTCCAAGCTCCCAGATAATCTTTACTCCTCACCAAAAAGAGTGGGAAAGCTTGTCTGGCTTGCCTATCGAGTCACAAGATGAGACATCCAGTCAAAAAGCTGTTGACCAATTTTCTGAAGGTACTATAGTTGTTCAGAAAGGCAATAGAACACGAGTATTTCAGAGTGGGGTAAAAGACTTTTATCAGCTGCAGGTTGGCGGCCCCTATCAGGCGACTGGTGGGATGGGAGATACCTTAGCAGGGATGATTGCTGGTTTTGCAGGACAATTTCAGCAGGCTTCACTTTTTGACCGGGTGACGGCTGCAACCCATCTGCATTCAGCCATCGCGGATGAATTAGCCGAGGAGGCCTATGTCGTCTTACCGACGGAGATTAGTCGGGCAATCCCAAGGTGGATGAAGAAAATCTGTCCGTAGATTTTTTCATTAGTGAATTTTATTCTTAGTTATTTCTTAAGCTGGGTTCTATTTAGAAAGTCCCAGATTTTTAGCTTTTCAAGACATTTTTTAGGTTTGAAATCGGTTTTTTATACAGTTTTTTGTTATAATAAAAGTTACGAAAACATTAGGAAATAGAAAGGAGGAGGCATGCCAGATTATTTATCGGTTTCGACTTTGACCCGCTATCTGAAGATGAAGTTTGACCGGGACCCTTATCTAGAACGGGTCTATCTGACTGGTCAGGTCTCCAATTTTCGTAAGCGCCCCACCCACCAGTATTTTTCGCTTAAGGATGAGAAGGCAGTCATTCAGGCGACTATCTGGTCTGGTGTGTATAAAAAGCTGGGCTTTGAGTTAGAAGAAGGGATGAAGGTCAATATCATTGGTCGTGTTCAGTTCTATGAGCCCAGCGGTTCTTATTCGATTGTCATTGAAAAGGCTGAACCAGATGGCATTGGTGCTTTGGCTGTTCAGTTCGAGCAGCTCAAAAAGAAGCTGGGAGAAGAAGGACTTTTCCAAGATAAGTTTAAACAAGCCTTGCCTCAGTTTCCTAAGAAAATTGGGGTGGTGACCAGTCCTAGCGGAGCTGTCATCCGAGATATCATCACGACAGTCAGTCGCCGTTTCCCAGGCGTGGACATCCTGCTTTATCCGACCAAGGTTCAAGGCGAAGGAGCTGCCGCCGAGGTGGCGGCTAATATCTGTCGAGCCAATGAGCGAGAAGATTTGGATGTTTTGATTATTGGTCGGGGCGGCGGTTCCATCGAGGATCTTTGGGCTTTTAATGAGGAAATCGTCGTGCGAGCCATATTTGAGTCTCAGATTCCGATTATTTCCAGTGTGGGGCATGAAACGGACACGACTCTGGCTGACTTTGTGGCAGACCGACGAGCAGCAACCCCCACAGCAGCAGCGGAATTGGCCACGCCAGTCACCAAGCTGGATCTTCTGGGGCATTTGAGTCAGCAGCAAAATCGTCTGTCAAATGCAGCTGCAAATCGACTGGCTTACCAGCGAGAACGCTTGCACAAGCTAGCTTCCTCTGTTATTTTTCGGCAGCCGGAGCGGCTTTATGATGGCTATCTGCAAAAGTTAGACCAGCTCAATCTGCGTTTAAAGCAAAAAATTCGCGAATATTATAGTGAAGAAGTCCAGCAGGTCAAGATTCTCTGGCACCGCTTAGAGTCTCTGTCACCTCTGCAGCAGGTTCAACGCTATCAGGAGCAAGTTTACCAGCAGGAACGCTTGTTGCGTAGTAATATGGCGGTGATTTATGACCACAAGGTGGCTGAAGCCAAGCGGCTATCCGATGCGTTGCTCATGCTGGATACCAGCCGAATTGTGGCGCGGGGCTATGCCATTATCCAAAAAAATGAAAAAGTAATTGAGTCCAGTCAGGATATCAAGGAGAAGGACCAGCTGACTCTGCTCATGCGAGACGGTCAGGTCGAAGTTGAGGTGAAAGATGTCAAAAGACAAAAAATTTGAAGAAAATTTAGCTGATTTGGAAGCCATTGTCCAGAAGTTGGAAAATGGGGATGTGGCCTTGGAAGAGGCAATTGCTGAATTCCAGAAGGGCATGCAGCTGTCTAAAGAGCTGCAAAAGACGCTAGATCAGGCAGAAAAGACCTTGGTCAAGGTCATGCAGGCTGATGGCACAGAAACGGATATGGAATGACAAGAGAGTTTAAAATCAGGCAAATTGGCCTGACCATTCAAGAATTTTATCAGAACAAGGGAGTATCAGCGGATTTGACTGAGACCATTCTCTATTCTATCGAGGCTGGTGGTAAGCGGATTCGTCCTCTCTTGCTTTTGGAGTTGCTGGAGGGCTTTGGTCTGGAATTAACTCCCGCCCATTTTCAGGTGGCAGCAGCTCTGGAGATGATTCACACTGGCAGTCTGATCCATGATGATTTGCCAGCTATGGATAATGATGACTACCGCCGAGGCCGTCTGACCAGCCACAAGAAATTTGGTGAGGATATGGCCATTTTGGCGGGGGATTCTCTCTTTTTGGATCCTTATGGTTTGGTGGCAATGGCAGAGCTCCCTAGCCAGGTTAAGGTGGATCTGATAGTAGAGCTGTCTCTGGCGGCTGGATCCTTTGGTATGGTGGCCGGACAGGTTTTGGATATGCAGGGCGAAGGTCGCAAGTTGACTATGGACCAGCTCCAGACCATTCATGCTAATAAGACAGGTAAGCTCTTAGCCTATCCTTTTGTAGCAGCGGGAATCATTGCTCAGACTAGTCAATCGGTCCTAGGGAAGCTCCGTCAAGCGGGAGAACTCTTGGGGTTGGCTTTTCAGGTGCGGGATGATATTTTAGATGTGACAGCCAGTTTTGATCAGATTGGCAAGACACCGCAGAAGGACTTGGCAGCGGAGAAATCAACTTATCTAGCTTTACTAGGTTTAGATGGAGCCAGAGCCTTTTTCGATGAAACACTGGAACAAGCAAAAAGCCTGCTGGAGCAACTAGAAACAGAAAGTGATTTTTCAGCTGAAGAAATTCAAAAAATAATAGAAAGTTTGAGACTGGATGGCTAAGGAAAGAGTGGATGTACTGGCCTATCGACAAGGCCTCTTTGAGACCCGAGAACAGGCCAAGCGCGGAGTGATGGCAGGCCTAGTCGTGGCACTTGCTAATGGAGAGCGCTTTGATAAACCGGGTGAAAAAATCGATGATGCAACAGAGCTCAAGCTCAAGGGAGAAAAACTCAAGTATGTCAGCCGTGGTGGCCTGAAATTAGAAAAGGCTTTACAAGTGTTTGGCCTTTCGGTGGCAGAAAGAGTAGCCTTGGATATCGGTGCGTCGACTGGAGGATTTACCGATGTCATGTTGCAGGCGGGAGCACGACTAGTCTATGCTGTTGATGTCGGAACCAACCAGTTGGCTTGGAAACTCCGCCAAGACGAACGGGTTGTCAGCATGGAGCAGTTTAATTTCCGCTATGCCGAGCCAGCTGATTTTGACTTTCAGCCCAGCTTTGCCAGCATTGACGTCAGCTTTATCTCGCTCAGCTTGATTTTGCCGGCCCTCTATCAGATTTTAGAAGAGGGAGGTCAGGTCGTGGCCTTGATTAAGCCTCAGTTCGAGGCTGGTCGCGAGCAGATTGGCAAGAAGGGGATTATCAAGGACAAGAAAGTTCATTTGGCGGTGCTGGAAACCGTGACAGCCTTTATGGTAGAAGCAGGTTTTTCAGTTAAAGGTTTGGACTTTTCTCCGATTCAAGGCGGGCATGGCAATGTTGAATTTTTAGCCTTTCTGGAGAAAAACGAGCAGCCGAAAAATGAGCTGGAGCAAGACTTAGTCGCTGTCGTAGAGGCAGCCCACAGGGAATTTAAAGATGAAGAAGAAGGATAGATTAGAGAAAATCAGACGATTTGTCAGCGAATTTGAGATTGGCACCCAAGAGGAAATTGTGGAACATCTCAGGGAGTCTGGTATTACAGCGACACAGGCAACGGTTTCACGAGACATCAAGGAGCTAGGGATTGTAAAAATCCCTTTCAAAGATAATACCTATATATATGAGCTTCCCAAAACAGCTGGAAATAGTCTGAAGTTGGCTGAAAATAATATTTTGGCCTGTCAAAATCTAGGAAATATGCTCAATCTCAATCTGGTGCCAGGGAGTGCAGCGGTGGTCAAACGCCACCTGAGTAAAGAATTTGCTGAGGAAATTTTCAGTATCATTGCGGATAATGACAGTATTTTAGTCGTTGCAGTAAGTGAAAGTGCAGCCCAAAAAGTCACGGCTGAAATCAATAATTGGTAGGAAAGTCTATGTTATTAGAAATTTCGATTAAAAATTTTGCCATTATTGAGGAGATTTCCCTTAATTTTGAGCAGGGTATGACCGTGTTGACCGGGGAAACCGGAGCCGGCAAGTCTATTATTATTGACGCGATGAACATGATGCTGGGCAGCCGTGCTACGACGGATGTTATTCGTCATGGGGCACCCAAAGCTGAGATAGAGGGACTTTTTTCGCTGGAAAATAGCAGAGCTTTGCGAGAGATTTTTGAGGAGCAGGGATGGGAGCTGACCGATGAGCTGATTATCCGTCGGGAAATTCTACAAAACGGCCGTAGTGTCAGCCGTATCAATGGCCAGATGGTTAATTTGTCTGTTCTAAAGGCTATCGGCCAGCATTTGGTGGATATCCATGGTCAGCATGATCAGGAAGAGCTGATGAGGCCTCAGCTTCATATTGCCATGCTAGACGAGTTTGGTTCAGCAGACTTTTTGCATCTCAAGGGCCGCTATCAGGAAACCTTTGACCGCTATCGAAGCCTGCGCAAGCAAGTCCTGACTTTGCAGAAAAATCAGCAGGAGCATAAGACCAGGATTGAGATGCTGGAGTTTCAGATGGCGGAGATTGAGAGCGCAGCCCTCAAAAGCGGTGAAGATACTGCCCTGCATCAGGAGCGAGACCGCTTGCTCAACCACAAGCTCATTGCCGATACGCTGACGAACGCCTATACCATGCTGGATAATGAAGAGTTTTCCAGTCTGGCCAATGTCCGCTCAGCTATGAATGACCTTGAGTCTATCGAGGATTACGATCCAGCCTACAAGGAGCTTTCCGACAGCTTGTCAGAGACTTATTATGTCTTAGAGGATGTCAGCAAGCGCCTAGAGGACATTTTAGATGGCCTGGATTTTGACGGAGATCGGCTGCTGCAAGTGGAGAGTCGCTTAGACTTGATTAACAGCATCACGCGTAAGTACGGTGGCCAAGTAGATGATGTGCTGGAATACTTTGCTCAGATTTCCAAAGAATACAGCCTTTTAACTGACAGCAACTTGTCCTCAGAGGATATGGATCGAGAGCTGAGGCTCTTGGAGAGAGAGTTGGTGGAGCTGGCCCAGGAGCTGAGTCAGGCCCGCCATGGTCTAGCAACCCAGCTGGAAGCAGAAATCAAGCAAGAGCTGCAGGACCTCTACATGGAAAAGGCGCGCTTTAAAGTGCAGTTCACTAAGGGCAAGTTTAACCGTGAAGGCAATGAGCAAGTAGAGTTCTACATCTCAGCCAATCCGGGCGAGGATTTCAAACCTCTGGTTAAGGTTGCGTCTGGCGGGGAACTCTCCCGTCTCATGTTGGCAATCAAGTCTGCTTTTTCTCGTAAGGAAGGCAAGACTAGTATTGTCTTTGACGAAGTAGATACGGGCGTTTCTGGCCGAGTGGCCCAGGCTATTGCTCAGAAGATTCACAAGATTGGCTCCAACGGCCAAGTCTTGGCCATTTCCCATTTGCCGCAGGTTATTGCGATTGCCGATTATCAGTTCTTTATTGAGAAGATTTCGGATGAGAATTCTACCGTCTCAACGGTTCGTCTGCTGACGGCTGACGAGAGGGTTCAGGAAGTTGCTAAGATGCTGGCTGGTGAAGATGTAACGAATGCTGCCTTGACTCAAGCCAGAGAATTATTAAAGAAATAAACAAGCGAGGCTGAGACACTAGTGTTTCGGTCTCCTTTAGGAGGGGCGCATATGACAGAATATTTTGCAATTGGTGATGTCCATGGTAAGGCAGGCATGCTTGATGAATTGCTCCAGCACTGGGATGGTCGCAGCAAACTAGTCTTTCTAGGAGACTTGATAGATCGTGGTGAGGACAGCCGAGCAGTTTTGGAGCGGGTCAAGGACCTAGTGGACCAAGAAGGAGCTGTTTGTCTGTCTGGCAATCATGAGTATATGTTTCTGACCTGGCTGGACAATCCTGAAAAATCTTATGACCACTACCGACGCAATGGCGGAGATACGACGATTAATTCGCTTTTAGGCCGGCCTCTCAATGCTCCTGTAGATGGGGTGGCGGATGCGGAACGTGTTAAGACGGAGGCGGCTGATTTGGCAGCCTTTATCCGCCAGATGCCCTTCCTATTGGAGACGGAACAGTACATTTTTGTCCATGCTGGCCTAAATTTGGAGCTGAAAGACTGGCGAGAGACCAGTGATTATCAGAAAGTTTGGATTCGAGCGCCTTTTCACGAAGGCAACAATCAGACTGGAAAAACGATTGTTTTTGGTCATACACCGACATTTTACCTCTTGCATGAGGCGCCAGGAACAGATCAACTATGGATGACTGAGGATGGCAAGATTGGGATAGATGGCGGAGCTGTTTATGGCGGAGTCCTCCATGGTATTCTTTTTGGTGATAATGGCATCATAGAGCGGTATGCCATAAAAAATGATGGTTTTGCTGCGGAGGATGAATAGAATATTTGATTGCTAGCGTCTCGATAAAGAAATCAAGAAGATTGAAGAAGCTCTTTTTAGTGTTTTTTCAATCTTTTTTCGTACTTAGGAGATAGAAATATAGTCAATACCTATTTTTACTTATGATGATTATTTATTTCATAGGAAATCAAAAACGCGAAGAATAGGCTCTCCTAATATGCAATTATCGCTATTTATGCTATAACAGTTGCCAAGAAAGTAAAAGAGGAGGAAAGGATGTCTTTTCAGGATAGAAAGATAAAATATTCGATCCGCAAATTATCAGTTGCTACTGTGTCCCTTGCAATTGGATTTTTGTTTGCACCCACTGCGATTGGAGTGGACCAAACAGTCCACGCCGATGAGCTCGAATCTACAGCACAAGTGGGAAATAAGTCAGATAATCAAGCCTCAGAAGGAGCGTCTGAAGCAACAAAAATAGAGAATCAAGAGACAACTTCAGCGATGGCTTCTGCATCAGTGAAAGCAGAGACTAAAGAAGACAATTAAGCCATCTTAAAATCTGCTACCCCTACTATGACAGAGACAAGTCAAGTGACAGATTCAACTGCTCTTAGAAATTCTCAACCAGCTGCTGAAACGGTTCAGCCATCCACAGAAGGAGCTGCCCAGCTGCCCTCTGCAAACGTTAGTCTGAAGAAGAGTGCTTTAGAGAACTATCTTAAAGAGTTGCGTAACAAGGATTTTTCAAGGAAAACAGATGAGAGTGTAGAAATCCTTAATGATTTGATGACAGCGGCTGATAATTTACTTCAAACTGCTACAAAGCAAGAAGAAATTGATAAAGTTTACCGAAATTTGGTGACCTTCGTTAATTCTGGACTTCGTAATAAAAATTCAAAAATCATCTTGGGAAAGGATAAGATTCCTTCAAAAGAAGCAGAGTCTGGAGACACTTCCTCTAAAGGAAAATTACCTGAGGATTCTACAAAACAGACTGATACTACCTACAGAGTAGAATATAAATTTAAGAACTCAACTCCGATCCATCCTCTGTCCAATAAGATTCGCTCAATGCTTCTAGCTGCTAGTGAATTTGTAGCTCAAGCGGACGATTACAAAGATGTGATTCAACTTGAGACAACTACAGTAAGCGTTCCAACTGGTACTTGGACTTTCCATGGTTTTGATACAGCTAAATATGGAAAAGCTATTGCAGGAACGAAAGTCAAAACCATCACTGGAATGTGGAGCTTTGAGCCAAATGGTGTCGACTATGAGTTCCAATCAACTAATCCTGATATTGCATTGCCAGATCATATCGCCAAGCTGACTCCGAAAAATCCAACTGATTATAAGATGGGCGGTCTGTTTCTTACAGAAGTAGATGCTGAGCAACCAAGTGAAACTACTTATGTTGATAGAGCAAATAAGGTGACTTGGAAGTTCGAAGGATATGATAAAGAAAAAGTCATTATTGGAGTAGGAAGACGGATTTTTGTTGGAAGATGGGCCCCCACTCCTAATCCAGAATATGTATTCAAATCATCTAAAGCAGGTGTTCCATTGCCACAAAGTATCTTGGACATGCTTCCAAAAGATGAGGCCTCTTACAAGGTTGGAGACACAATTGTAGCCAAGCAACCGGCTAAAGAATCAGTAGAAGAAGCTGAAAAAGATTACATATGGACCTTCAAAGGATATGATCACAAGAATGCGACTTTTGATGGCAAGCGCGTGATTTATACTGGTATATGGGAAGTAACGCCTAGACCGCACCATGTAAGCTATCGTTTTGAGAGTGGGACGGCTGGACTTTCTTTACCTGACTTTATCCAGAAGAAAACACCAAAAGACACCTCAACTTACTACAATACACAAAAAGTTATACCAGAAGAGCCAACTACAACGACGCATACAGATGATGTGAACGACGGTATCTGGACTTTTGTTGGTTACGATGCTAAGAGTAAGACTGTGAAAAAGGCTGATCTAGCTTTCGTTGGTAAGTGGGAGTTTAAGGCTAATCAGTATCAAGTAGCTTACAGATTCGAAAGTGCGACTGCTGGGAAAGATCTTCCAACAGCTATCACGGCCTTATCTCCAAATGATAGTACAACTTATGTGAATGGCACAGCAGTTTCAGCTAAACAACCCGCTCAAACGACTTACACAGATACTGTGAATGACGGTACATGGACGTTTAAGGGTTACGACGCAGATAGCACCGTTGTCAACAAGGCTAATGTGGATTTTGTAGGCAAATGGGAATTTAAGGAAAACCAGTATCGAGCAGGTTACCGCTTCGAAAGTGCGACTGTTGGGAAGAATCTTCCAGTAGCTATCACAGCCTTGACTCCAAGCGACAGTGAGACTTATCTAAATGGTGTTGCAGTTTTGGCTAAGCAGCCAATCCAAACTACCTACCCAGACATAGTGAATGATGGTATCTGGACCTTTAAGAGATATATTCCAGCTGGCGCAGTGGTCAATCAGGCAGATGTTACCTTTGTTGGTCAGTGGGAATTTAGAGCCAATAAGTACCAAGCAAGTTACCGCTTCGAAAGTGCAACATCAGGCAAAGCTCTTCCGTCAGCCATCACTGTCTTGACTCCAAGCGACAGTGCAACTTATGTGAATGGTGCCTCTGTTTCAGCTAAGCAACCATCACAAACTACTTACACAGATACTGTGAACGACGGCACATGGACCTTCAAGGGCTACGACGCAGCTAGCGCCGTTGTCAACAAGGCAGATGTAGAGTTTGTAGGTAAATGGACCTTTGAAGCCAACAAGTATCAAGCTACTTACCGCTTCGAGAGCGCGACAGCAGATAAAGCTTTTCCATCAGCCATCGCAGCATTGACCCCAAGCGACAGTACAACATATGTGAATGGTGCTTCTGTTTCAGCTCAACAACCATCACAAACCACTTACACAGATACAGTGAATGATGGCACCTGGACGTTTAAGGGTTACGACGCAGATAATGTAGTTATCAACAAGTCCGATGTATCCTTCGTCGGTAAGTGGGAATTCAAGGCAAATCCGAAAAATGCTGAAACTTATACG
Organism: Streptococcus cristatus; assembly: GCF_008369405.1. Taxonomy (GTDB): domain Bacteria; phylum Bacillota; class Bacilli; order Lactobacillales; family Streptococcaceae; genus Streptococcus; species Streptococcus cristatus_G. The sequence goes on along the minus strand of NZ_VSJJ01000007.1, from coordinate 44,784 downwards.
CCTCAAGTAACGGAAGGAATTATCAAGGTTGGAGACAAACCGAACTTGATCGATAATGTGACGAACTTGTCAAGTCTTCCAGCTGGTACTAAGGTAGTCGATATCACGCCTACGGGTCAAATAGATACTACAAAACCAGGTACTTATAGCGGTACAGTTCGTGTTGATTATCCAGATAGTTCTTCTATTGAGGTGTCTGTACCAGTTAATGTTTTGCCTGCACCGGTAATTGAAACCTATAAAGTGACTTACCGCTTCGAAAGTGCTACAGCAGATAAGAACTTGCCAGCAGAAGTATTGAACTTACTTCCACAAAGTGGAACATATACGACAAGCTCTTCAGCAGCGATTGCTTTTGTTCCAGAAGCACCAATGCCTGTAGAAGTGGCTGTTGCAAATGGTACTTGGAAATTCGTAGGCTACGAAAAAGTGGAAGAGGAAACAAGTTTAACCTTCATCGGCATATGGGCCTTTGAAGCCAAGCAAGCTCCTAGTCCGCAGCCGCAACCGGAACCGCAGCCACAGCCACAGCCAAGTACGGTTCCATCAGTGAAGCCAGATCAAGAGACTGATGCTAAAGCTCAAACGGATCAGCTAGTGAAACCTGAAAGCAAACCTGTTTCAAATGATAAGCCAGCTGTTCCAACTCCAGCCGGAGATAAGACTAAACAAGCGACCTTACCAAATACAGGTAGCATTTCTCCAGTTTCAATCTTGGGAGCAACGACAAGTGCTCTTCTTGCAAGCCTAGGATTCATGATTCTTGGTCGCAAGCGCAAAGATGATGAGGCATAAAAGGGCATCTCCTTGATGCAAGTTTTGGCTAGTGACTCAATCAACTAGTTAAGAGCCTTCTAAGTAGTATTTTACTTAGAAGGCTCTTATTTTTATGGGATTTATGGATTAAGCTAAGATTGATTCACAAAAATTAGGATTTTTTGGTATAATAGAGTCAATAACAGGATAAAAGTAGGGAAAATATGACAAAAATTAAAATTGTGACAGACTCTTCGATTACGATTGAGCCTGAACTAGCAAAAGATTTGAATATTACAATAGTTCCTTTGACAGTCATGATTGACGGTGTAGTCTACTCGGATGCAAATTTGAAAGAGGGAGAATTCCTTCAGTTGATGAAGTCTAGTAAAAATCTGCCTAAGACTAGCCAGCCACCGGTTGGAGTATTCGCAGAAGTTTTCGAAGATTTCTCAGCAGAAGATGTCCAAATTATCTCGATTCACATGTCTCATGCTTTATCTGGCACCGTAGAGGCAGCTCGTCAGGGTGCTACCTTAGCCAAGGCTGATGTAACAGTTGTCGATAGTTCTTTTACGGACCAAGCTATGAAATTCCAAGTCGTTGAGGCTGCTAAAATGGCAAAAGCTGGAGCGACTTTGGAGGAGATTTTAGAAAAACTTGAGGAAGTCAAAGCCAAGACGGAGCTATACATCGGTGTATCAACCTTAGAAAATTTGGTCAAAGGTGGCCGTATCGGTCGTGTGACAGGTCTGATTAGCTCGCTCTTAAATATTCGTGTTGTCATGCAGATGACAGATCATACCTTGAGCCCCATTATCAAAGGACGGGGTGCTAAAACCTTTAAGAAATGGTTGGATGATTTGAAAGAGTCTCTGAAAGAGAAGGAAATTGAAGAAATCGGCATTTCCTACGCAGGTGGACCAGAATTTGCCAATCAAATGAAGGCAGAGTTGCAGGAATTTGTTGAAAAATCAATTCCTGTCTTAGAAACGGGCTCCATTATTCAGACTCACACTGGAGAAAATGCTTGGGCTGTTCTAGTTCGTTACAAATAGAGTAAATTATTTGTAAAATATCTGCTTAAGACTTGACCTAGACGCTTTTTTTAGATATGATAATATCTGTTAGGGTTATTAACCCAGAAAAAAATTGGAGGATTTGTTAAATGGCTAACAAACAAGATTTGATCGCAAAAGTAGCAGAAGCTACAGAATTGACTAAAAAAGATTCAGCAGCAGCAGTTGACGCTGTATTTGCAGCAGTTACAGAATACCTTTCAAAAGGTGAAAAAGTTCAATTGATTGGTTTTGGTAACTTTGAAGTTCGTGAGCGTGCAGCACGTAAAGGTCGCAACCCACAAACTGGTAAAGAAATCACAATCGCAGCTTCTAAAGTTCCAGCTTTCAAAGCAGGTAAAGCTCTTAAAGACGCTGTTAAATAAGACAAAAATTAAAAGCCTATTGTATCAAGCTTTCTAGCTTGTGCAGTAGGCTTTTTTTGTTCGAGGGCAAGAAAGGGGCAAAGCTAAGAAGATAATTTGTTTAAAAGTTTAACGACGTCAGCTTCTATCTTTTGTGTAAACTGTATTAAGCTTTCTAGCTCGTATATCAACTATTTCTCTTAACTTTCTAGAAGCTACAGCACTTGTTTGTTAAGCAAGTCAGCAAAAATCGGGATGATCCTCCTGCTCAACTTAAAATATGATATAATGTAGCTAAGAAATGGGGGAGCTATGAATTTTAAAAAAGTAATAACCTTTTTAACCACGCTTGCAGCTGTTATGGCTTTGACATCTTGCTATTATCCAAGGAAAAGGGTGCCAAGGTCTGAAGCCTCTTCTGTGCAAAAAGGAAAAATACCAAAGAAAGCGGAAGCAGGAAAGGATACAGGCTCTAGTCAGCAAGAAAGAGCAAAGAGCAGTCAGACCTCATCATCTAGTGCTCCAGCTTCTGAGAGCAAGGCGACAAGTGCGCCAGATGAAGTGACAGATGGTTTGCCTCAAGATGCGCAGTCTGCCAATAAAGACAAGATCTATGCAACAGGCAATGCTAAGGTTTATTATCGTTCTTTTGAGGGAGGATTTAGCGCTCAAGCGCCCGATTTCAAAGGCTATACGGAGGAGCAAGTCAAAAAGGTTCTTGGCGAGCCAGAGACCGTCATAAAGGATCCGAACTACATTAAGGACACTTTTAAAGCTCAGGAGTTAGAAAATATAAGAGAGCTCTATCAAGGTCAGCGTGTGACAGAAGAGCAGGCAAAGGCTTTCTATGTAACAGCAGTGGATATTGCACAGGCAGCTAGCTTGAGCCAAGACTATCAGTTGGAGAGTGATTATATTTTATATAGCTACAAGCAACATAAAATTAATCTGATTTTCTCTAAAGGAGAGTTGTATTATATGACTCCCAATCCTGATTATCTTTATTTTAAATAATCTTGGAAAATTCTTGCGCTAGTTTACTAGGCTTGCTACAATAGCTAAAAAGAAATGGGAAGGAGCAAGGATGAAAGCTTATACTAATGTCAATCTGGTGACCTGTGACAGCGAATTTCATGTTTATCGGGAAGGGTTGCTGGTTGTGGAGGATGAACGCATTGCCTACTGTGGCCCCTATGACGAGGCCTGGCTAGAACAATGCAGTGAGCTGGTGGATTATGAGGGAGCATGGCTCATGCCAGGGCTGGTCAACTGCCATACGCACTCAGCCATGACCTTGCTGCGTGGGATTCGTGATGACAGCAATCTGCATGAATGGCTGGAGGACTATATCTGGCCAGCAGAAAGTCAATTCACGGAGGATCTAACGACCGAGGCTGTTCAGCTGGCTCTGGCTGAAATGCTCCAGTCGGGAACAACGACTTTTAACGATATGTATAATCCACAAGGAGTGGAGATTGACCGGATTTATCAGACTGTACGGCAGTCTGGTATGCGTTGCTATTTCTCACCGACCCTCTTTAGCTCAGCAGCTGAAACAGTAGAAGAGACTCTGGCACGTACTCGTGCCATTATTGAGAAAATTCTCTCTTATAATGATGAAGATTTTCAGGTCATGGTGGCGCCTCATTCGCCTTATGCCTGTGGCGAAGAGCTGCTCAAGGGCAGTCTTGAGCTTGCGCGTGAGCTGGATTTGAAGCTTCACATTCACGTGGCAGAGACTCAGGAAGAGAATAAAATTATCCTGGAGCGCTATGGTAAACGTCCTCTGGCTTTCTTAAAAGGCCTGGGGTACTTGGAGCAGCCAGCCATTTTTGCTCACGGGGTTGAGCTGAATCCGTCAGAGATTGCGGATTTAGCGGCTTCTCCAGTCAGCATCGCCCACAATCCTATCAGCAACCTCAAGCTGGCTTCTGGTGTAGCTCCAGTGACAGACTTACTAGCCGCTGGGGTGACCGTTGGCCTAGCGACAGACTCTGTTGCTTCCAATAATAATCTGGACATGTTTGAAGAAGGTCGGACTGCAGCCCTCCTCCAGAAGATGCGAGCAGGAGATGCGACCCAGTTTACGATCGAGCAGGCCTTGAAAGCTTTGACCATTGAAGGAGCCAAGGCACTGGGATTGGATAACAAAATTGGCAGTCTGGAAGCGGGCAAGCAAGCCGATTTCATTGCCATTCAGCCTAAGGGACGACTTCACCTTTATCCTTTGGAAAATATGCTGTCGCACCTAGTGTACGCAGTCAAGGGCAGTGATGTTCAGGATGTCTACATTGCAGGGCAGCAGGTCGTTCGAGATGGTCAGGTACTGACAGTTGATTTAGAATCATTCAATTAAAAAGAAAAGCCGAGTTTGTCTCGGCTTTTATGTTAGTCAGGAAAGCTCTTTTCACTTTCTGCTGACTAAGAGTTTCTTTGTCAAAGAAAAACTCTGGGTTACCCCAGAGTTAGTAATAGATTTAAGCTTTCTTTGATTTAGAAATATAGAATAATTGTAGGACGATACCAAGGAGTGCCATACCAATAACGATGTAGAAGGCCATTGAATAGTCTCCGTTGTTTGCTTGGGCAAGTCGAGCTCCTAATTGTGGTCCAGCGATAGCTGCAACACCATAGGCTGTGAACATCCAGCCGTAGTTTGTGCCGACATTTGCTACGCCCCAATTTTCAGCTGTAATACCTGGGAAAGATCCAAGGAAGCCACCGAAGGACAGGGCGACAAGCATAACGCCTAAGATTGCAAGGATGCTTCCTTCCCCTTTAAAGAGAGCAGTCAGCGCCAAGCCACCAGCTACAGCAGCAAACATGGCGATTACGGTCGGATAGCGGCCGATTTTGTCCGATACAGCTCCCCAGAAGATCCGTCCAAAAGTATTGGCAATAGAAACTAGCATAACGAATAGAGTTGCCTCTCCAACTAGTTTATATTGGTCGGAGATAGACGCTGCTGAACCGATAATCATCATACCACCAGTAGCACCTAAAATGTAAATGAGCCACAGCAACCAGAAGTTGCCTTCGCGTAGCATTTCTTTGTGAGTTTTTCCTGTCGGTGCAGAGCTTCCTGCTGCTGGAGCAGCTGCCGGAGCTTTTTCCATGATAAGAGAAGAGCAGCAGATAACGACAAGCAGGGCAATACCCAGAACTTTAAATGTAGAATAGACGCCCATTGAAGCGATGAGAGTTTTGGCAAGTGGTCCGATGATTAGTGGTCCAAGTCCAAAGCCAGCTGCGGTTAAACCACCCGCGAGACCTTTTTTATCAGGGAACCATTTGGTAGCGACAGAAGTTGAAGCGCCATAGGCTGATCCGATACCGAGACCAAGGACAACCCCGTAGGTCAAGTAGAGTACAGGAAGAGAAGTTGCAAATCCTGTAGCAAACATACCCGCACCAAAGAGAATTCCTCCTAGAAAGACAAATTTCTTAGGGCCTAATGAATCGACTTTAGGTCCGAAAATAATCATGCCGATTGGTACCATTGCAAAAGAGATACTGAAGGCTAGAGAGGTTTGAGCTTGTACCCATCCTTGGCTAGCATTGGCTTCCAGCAGCGCTTTTTGAAAAACAGACCAGGCGTATCCAGCACCTAAAGAAAGGTTGGTTAAGATAGCTGCTGCTAAAATGAACCAGCGATTTGGTGTTTTTTTCATAATGATATCCTCATTTATATAATTTTTTTCTAAAAAGTGATAGAAAACCAGCTGTACCCAAATACTTGTCTTGCATGTTTCCTGCAAGGCAGGTAAAATAGCAGAAGATTGGCTACAGAATTTCTTACTATAAAGCTGACATGTCAAATAATTTAAGCGCTTACATGTTTGTTAACATCTCTATCATATCGTGCTTTGAGGCAAAAATCTACTTAATTAAAATGAATAGGTCTATTAGGCAGATTAATATTTTTCCTTATTTACAATCATTCTTAATAGAAAATCTATGTTTGTCATGATATAATGGAAATAAGCTAGAAATGAATGTAGATGGAGTATAGAGAAGATGCATGAAGAATATGAAAAGAATTATCAGGAAGTAATCGAACATCTGAGGCTGAAAGGTGTTCGAATTACAGAGACGAGAAAGGCCGTGATTGCTTTTATCATCAGCAGTCATGACCATCCTAGTGCAGAGATGATTTACCAAGCCCTCTTGCCTGAATTTCCCAATATGAGCTTGGCGACTGTTTATAACAACCTAAAAGTGTTGATTGATGAGGGCTTTGTATCTGAGCTCAAAGTCCGAAATGACACGACGACCTATTATGATTTTATGGGGCATCAGCACCTCAATGTTATTTGTGAAAAATGTGGTCGAATTGCAGATATGGACTTGGATTTGCCAGACGTTCAGCAGGAAGCAGCAGAGCAGACGGGCTATCAAATCACGAAGAGCCAGATGGTCGTTTATGGTATTTGTCCAGAGTGCGCCCAGCAAGAACAAGTGGCTAGCTAGAAGTCTTGAGTGAGAATTGATTTTTTCAAAAGTCTGAGCAAGTGGAAAATTTCACAAATATCTCACTGAGACTAGATTTTTGAGAGAAAATTTTGTAAAATAGAATAGATAAACGGGGTAAACCCCGGAAAATAAAAGGAGAATCCATCTAATGGTAAAATTGGTTTTTGCTCGCCATGGTGAGTCTGAATGGAACAAAGCTAACCTTTTCACTGGTTGGGCTGATGTAGATCTTTCTGAAAAAGGTACACAACAAGCAATCGACGCTGGTAAATTGATCAAAGAAGCTGGTATAGAATTTGACCAAGCTTATACTTCAGTTTTGAAACGTGCGATCAAAACAACAAACTTGGCGCTTGAAGCAGCTGACCAACTTTGGGTTCCAGTTGAAAAATCATGGCGCTTGAACGAACGTCACTACGGTGGTTTGACTGGTAAAAACAAGGCTGAAGCAGCTGAGCAATTTGGTGATGAGCAAGTTCACATCTGGCGTCGTTCATACGATGTATTGCCTCCAAACATGGATCGCGATGATGAGCATTCAGCTCACACTGACCGTCGTTACGCTTCACTTGACGACTCAGTCATTCCAGATGCTGAAAACTTGAAAGTGACTTTGGAACGTGCACTTCCATTCTGGGAAGACAAGATCGCTCCAGCACTTAAAGATGGTAAAAACGTATTCGTAGGAGCTCACGGTAACTCAATCCGTGCCCTTGTAAAACACATCAAACGCTTGTCAGATGACGAAATCATGGATGTGGAAATCCCTAACTTCCCACCATTGGTATTCGAATTTGACGAAAAATTAAACGTAGTTGCTGAATACTACCTTGGAAAATAATTGATTATGAAGCTCTGCCTAGCAGGGCTTTTTCTCATTGTTGGAGAAAAATTCTTTTTCGATCCTTTTAGATTTCCATGCTTCATTGCTGGGGAAATGTGGTAAAATAAAAGATAGATTTTTACGAGGATGAGAGAAGAAATGTCTAAGAGAAAATTTGATAGTCATTCTATCACAGGCCGACTCTACCTTCTATTTGGAATTGTCGGAGCCTTATTTTTGGTGCTGATCGCTCGTCTGGGCTACATGCAGGTCGTCAATCAAGAATTTTATACAGATAAATTAGCTAAAGCAAGTAAAACGAAGATTAAATCGAGTTCGGTTCGTGGGCAAATCTATGACGCTTCGGGCAAGCCCCTGGTGGAGAATACAACCAAGCAAGTGGTGACCTTTACGCGAGACAATAAACTGACAGCAGAAGAAATCCGTGAAACAGCACAAAAGTTACTGCAATATGTATCTGTATCGGATCTAAAGGTGACCGAGCGCCAAGAAGTTGACTATTATCTGGCGGATAATAGGGTCTACCGTGAAGTGGTTGAAAAATTACCTAAGGAAGATAAATTTGATACGGATGGCAATCGTTTGCCTGAAGCTAAGATCTATAAGGCAGCAGCAGAGAGTATTGATCCAAGCCAGCTAGGCTATACAGATGAGGAAAAGAGGATTATCGCTCTATTTAGCCAGATGAATGCCGTGCCAAACTTTTCAACAGGGACGATTCAGACGGATGACTTGACGAAGGAGCAGGTCGCTACAATTGCGTCCATCGGCAAAGAGCTTCCGGGTATTAGTATTTCAACCAGCTGGAATCGAAAAGTCTTGGAAACATCGTTAGCTTCAATTGTTGGTCAAATTTCAACCGAAAAAACAGGTCTGCCAGCTGAGGAAGCGGATGACTATGTCAAGAAGGGCTATTCTCTGAATGACCGAGTGGGAATTTCTTATCTGGAAAAAGAGTATGAGTCTGTTTTACAAGGAAAACGAGCAGAAAAAGAAATTCGGCTGGACAAAAATGGCAACATGGAGAGCGTTGAGACCATTTCCGAGGGAAGCAAAGGGAACAACCTGAAGCTAACCGTAGATCTGACCTTCCAGCAGGGAGTTGAGGATGTTCTCAGAAATGCCTTTAATATGGAGCTAGCCAAAGGTAATGCCACCTATTCAGAAGGTGTCTATGCCGTGGCTATGGATCCCAATACAGGGTCAATCTTGGCCCTGGCTGGTGTCAAGCACGATCTGGAAACAGGCGATATCTCAGCGGATGCGCTGGGTACCATTACAAATGTCTTTGTTCCTGGTTCTGTCGTTAAAGCGGCTACCTTAACAGCTGGTTGGCAGTACGGAGCCATTTCAGGAAATCAATCCTTGGTTGATCAGCCGATTCTTTTCGCGGGTTCTGCTCCCATCAATTCTTGGTTTACGGCCTACGGTTCACGTTCTATTACGGCGGTGGAGGCTCTGGAATACTCGTCTAATACCTATATGGTTCAGGTGGCCCTAAATATGCTGGGGACTCCATATAGCCCAAATATGGCTTTAGGAAATAACAATGTCGATGCTTCAATGAAAAAACTCCGTTCGACTTTTGCAGAATATGGTCTAGGGACTGAGACAGGAATTGATTTACCGACAGAATCTACAGGCTATATTCCCAAAAACTTCACAGTCAGCAATTATATTACGGATGCTTTTGGTCAGTTTGATAACTACACCCCACTTCAGTTGGCTCAATATGCGTCGACGGTAGCCAATAACGGCAAACGGGTAGCTCCGCATCTGGTTGAAGGCATTTACGCCAACAATGACCAAGGTGGACTGGGAGACTTGATTGAGAAGAAGGAAACAAAAGAACTAAATCAGGTCAATATTTCTGAGGAAAATATGGCTCTGATAAAACAAGGTTTTTATCAGGTGGTCAATGGATGGAGTGGCTTTACAACTGGACGGACGATTGCGCAGGGTGCTATGGTTTCTATCAGCGCCAAAACAGGGACTGCCGAAACTTTTGTCAACGGTGGTACATCTGCTATCAACACCAATGTTGTATCCTATGCACCAAGCGATAATCCTAAAATAGCTGTAGCCGTGGTCTTTCCGCACAATACTGACCTTTCCTCAACGGTCAGCCACAGTATTACCCGTGATATTATCAACCTTTATAATCAACAGCACCCTATGAATTAGAAAGGAAAAGCAGTAGAATCGGATCGAGATTTTACTGCTCAACTATTACTATTATGCTTTATCCAACTCCTATCGCCAAATTGATTGATAGCTTTTCCAAGCTGCCGGGTATCGGCATCAAGACAGCTACTCGTCTGGCTTTTTATACCATCGGAATGAGTGACGATGATGTCAATGAATTTGCCAAAAATCTACTAGCTGCCAAGCGCGAGCTGACCTACTGCTCTATCTGCGGTAATCTGACGGACGATGATCCCTGTGCTATCTGTACGGATCAAACGCGCGATCAGACTGTGATTTTGATCGTTGAGGATAGCCGCGATGTGTCTGCCATGGAAAATATCCAAGAATACCACGGCCTTTATCATGTCCTCCATGGCCTCATTTCTCCTATGAACGGTGTAGGACCAGATGATATCAACCTCAAGAGTCTCTTGACTCGCTTGATGGACAGCCAAGTGATGGAAGTGATTGTGGCTACTAATGCAACGGCTGACGGAGAAGCGACTTCTATGTATATTTCTCGTGTGCTCAAGCCTGCGGGTATCAAGGTGACTCGTCTGGCTCGCGGACTGGCTGTGGGCGCTGATATCGAATACGCAGATGAAGTAACCTTGCTCCGAGCGATTGAAAATCGGACAGAATTGTAAGATGAAAGAAAGATTTCCTGCTGAAAAACAGCTTTGGAAGTCTTTTTTCTATTCAAAAATGCTGGGAAATATGGTATACTGAAACAGTCTAAAAAGAAGATGGGGCAACCCAAAATGAACTTATAGCTAGAAATGTTAGGATAAGATAATGGTCAAACAAACCTTGATTTTACTATACGGTGGCCGTAGTGCTGAGCGAGAAGTTTCAGTCTTGTCGGCTGAGAGTGTCATGCGAGCTATCAACTATGACAAATTTTCTGTCAAGACTTATTTCATCACAAAAGCTGGCGATTTTATCAAGACGCAGGAATTCACAGAAAAGCCATCTGCAGATGAAAAGCTCATGACCAATGAAACGGTTGATTTTTCACGGCAAGTGAAACCGAGTGATATTTATGAGGAAAATGCAGTTGTCTTTCCTGTTCTGCATGGCCCAATGGGCGAGGATGGCTCTATTCAAGGCTTTCTTGAAGTGCTGCGGCTTCCCTATGTGGGCTGCAATATCTTGTCTTCAAGTGTTGCTATGGACAAAATTACCACCAAACGCATTCTGGAGTCTGCTGGAATCCCGCAGGTGCCTTATGTAGCGGTGATTGAGGGCGAAAATCTGGAAGAGAAAATTGCCGAAATCGAAGAAAAATTGACTTATCCGATTTTTACCAAACCGTCTAATATGGGTTCTAGTGTGGGCATTTCCAAGTCTGATAATCAAGAGGAGTTGCGGGCAGCATTGGACTTAGCCTTCAAGTACGACAGCCGTGTCTTGGTCGAGCAGGGTGTCAATGCGCGTGAGATTGAGGTTGGCCTTTTAGGAAATTATGCTGTCAAGAGCACCTTGCCGGGTGAAGTAGTCAAGGATGTGGCTTTCTACGACTACGAGGCCAAGTATATTGACAATAAGATTACCATGGACATTCCTGCGAAAATCTCGGACGAGGTTATTGCAGTCATGCGTACAAATGCTGAGACAGCCTTTCGTGCCTTGGGTGGACAGGGATTGGCGCGCTGTGATTTCTTCTACACAGAGGATGGCGACATTTTCCTCAATGAGCTCAATACCATGCCTGGCTTTACCCAATGGTCTATGTATCCTTTACTTTGGGAAAATATGGGACTGTCTTATTCCGATTTGATTGAGAACTTGGTAAATCTAGCTGAAGAGGCCTTTGCTAAGAGAGAGGCGCATCTTTTATAAATATGATATAATAGAGGGACTGAGATGACAGACTGAATGTTCAACATTGAGTTTGGCCTCACTCCCTTCTTTTTTGGGAAAAAGCGGAAAAATGAGTTAAAAATATGAAATTAGATTTATATGAAATAGCAGAAGTCTTGGCTGCGAAAAATGATGTCAGTCAGTTTGAAAATGTGACTTTTAGAAATGCTGAATTTGACAGCCGTTTGATTGAGGCGGGGGATCTTTTTATCCCGCTCAAGGGCGCGCGTGACGGCCATGACTTTATCGCGACAGCCTTCGCTCAGGGAGCTGCGGCTACCTTGTCTGAGCGTCCAATAGCAGAAGGACCTTATGTCTTGGTCGATGATGTGCTAGCGGCCTTTCAAGCTTTGGCTCAATACTATCTGGAAAAGACAGGCGTAGATGTGCTCGCTGTGACAGGCTCCAATGGAAAGACCACAACCAAGGACATGCTGGCACAGCTATTGGCTACTAGCTACAAAACCTATAAAACTCAAGGCAACTATAATAATGAGATCGGTCTGCCCTACACGGTGCTCCATATGCCAGATGATACAGAAAAGCTAGTTTTGGAAATGGGACAGGATCACTTGGGGGATATCCATCTTCTGTCTGAAATTGCCAAGCCAAAGACTGGAATTGTGACCTTGATTGGCGAAGCTCACTTAGAATTTTTCGGAAGCCGTACGGAGATTGCTAAAGGCAAGATGCAGATTGCGGATGGCATGAAGAAAGGTGGTCTGCTTTTGGCTCCGGCTGATAAGATCGTCAATGATTTTCTGCCAGACCAGCAAAAAGTGGTTCGCTTTGGGCCAGATGCAGATATTTACTTGACTCGCTTGGAAGAGCGCAAAGACAGCTTGACCTTTGAAGCGAATTTTCTGGAGCAGGCGATTGACTTGCCCGTGACTGGCAAATACAATGCGACTAACGCCATGATTGCGTCTTACGTTGCCTTGCAGGAGGGTGTCAGTGAGTCGGCGATCCGTCAGGCTTTTGCCCAGCTGGAATTGACCCGCAATCGAACCGAGTGGAAGAAGGCAGCTAATGGAGCCGATATCCTGTCAGATGTCTACAATGCCAATCCAACAGCTATGCGCTTGATTCTTGAGACTTTCTCAACGATTCCAGCCAGTCAGGATGGCCGCAAGGCTGCAGTATTAGCCGATATGAAAGAGCTGGGTGCTGACTCCAAGCTGATGCACGGAGCCATGATTACCAGTCTCAATCCAGAGATTATCACCGATCTTTTCCTCTATGGAGAGGATATGGAAGCCCTCTATGTCTATGCTCGGGAAATCTACCCACCAAATCGGGTGCATTATTTTGTCAAAAATGCTGACAAAGATCAGTTTGAAGATTTGACCAAGACCGTTAAGACTTGGTTGCAATCCTCCGACCAAATCTTGCTCAAGGGCAGTAATTCGATGAAGTTGGATAAACTAGTGGAGGTCTTGGAGCATGGGGACAAGTGATACAGCTTTAATTCTGCAACGACTGCTGGCTATAACGGATACAGGTTTGTCTTTTGCAGCCAGTGACTTTGATCGAGAACGCTATGCGGATATCAGAGACAATCTGAATCAGCTGCTCAGCGAGACCAGCCATCTGGAACCGGATGAGCTGTCTGACTTGCTCCGTCCGACAGATTTTTATGCGACTCCTTTGGTCGATGTCCGAGCTTTTATCGTTCAGCAGGGCAAGATTTGTCTAGTACGAGGACAGCAAGAGGAGACATGGGCTCTGCCGGGTGGTTTCTGCGAAGTAGGCTTATCTCCCAAAGAAAATATTGTAAAAGAAATTCAGGAAGAAACTGGATTTCAAGCTAGCGTAGTACGCTTGCTGGCTGTCTTTGATAGCAATAAATTTCAGCCACAGAGTAAGCAGTATGTCAAGCTCGTGTTTGAATGTCAGCTGAAAGAGGGAGATTTTCAGCCCAATTTAGAAATCGCTGAGCTGAGTTTCTTTGACCCACAGGATTTGCCTCTTTTATCCGAGAAAAGGATAACAAAAGAGCAGATGCAGCTTCTCTGGGATATTTATCAGAATCAGCAAGAACAATATATAGACTAGATTGAAGTTGATGCTGACTGGATGCTTATATCTAGTAGACCAGATAATCTAGCTCAATCTGTCCAGAGTTATAAGGGCCAGAAGCTATTACTCTAGAAAGTTGAAAAACTTTTTAAAAAGAAATGAAGGACTTTGCTAGGAACAGCAAGCCCAATGTCCTTAAAAATTATGTATTAGGATGAAAATTTTAAAGATGAATTTACTAGATTTTTTTACTAGTCACAAAACAGAACCGCCTGTGATGACGCCTTTTGCTTATATTCTGCTCATGATGAGCCTAGTGTCCGTCATCTATGTTGCTAGTCGTTATTTTGAGCAAAAGAAAGTGCAGACTTTTTTTAGAGTTGCCCAAATCGTGCAATTAGTCTCTTTGTATGGCTGGTACTTGGCTATTCAGGAGCCTTTGTCAGAGAGTCTCCCCTTGTACCATTGTCGAGTGGCGATGTTTGCTGTCTTGCTACTGCCAGATAAAGTAGCTTATAAGCAATATTTCGCCTTATTGGGAGTATTTGGACCGATTTGTGCCATTGTTTATCCGATTTTGGATCCCTACCCATTTCCGCATATAACCCTATTTTCGTTTTTCATCGGTCATTTGGCTCTATTAGGCAATTCGATTATCTACCTGATAAAGCATTATGACAGACTCAATCTGTCCTATCGCCGTATTGTAGAAATCACCTTTGGCTTAGACTTTCTCATCCTGCTTGCAAATATTGTATTTGGAGGAAACTACGGTTTCTTAAAGGAGCCACCTCTGGTAGGAGATCATGGTATGCTTGGCAACTATCTGATTGTGTCGATGGTCTTAGCGGCTGCCTTGCTTCTATTTTCTTACTTGTTCAAAGAAATGAAGGAAAGACAGGCAGAGCGATTGATCCAATAAGAATTTTAAGAGAAGCTGATTTCTCTAGCAACTAGAAAAAGTCTGGCTAGCCTCCATAGTTTCCTAGGAGCTAGATTATACAGATTTTAAAAGTAGAAAGGAAACTGGATGCATCATTTTTTGACTACCAACCAAACTGAACCACCTTTTGTTTCAGCTTTGGCCTACTCTTTGATGATGGCACTGCTTTTGCTATCCATCTACGCATCGATAAAATACCATAAGAATCCTAGCTTTGTCAAAAGCATGAAAATCCTTCAGTTGTGCCAACTGGCAATTCTTTATAGTTGGTATGTAGGTTTTCAGCTTCCTCTGGCCAATAGCCTGCCTTTGTACCATTGTCGTTTGGCCATGTTTGCGGTAGTCTTTCTGCCAGATAAATGGCCCAGCAAGCAGTATTTTGCTCTTCTAGGAGCCAGCGGAGCAGTTTTTGCCCTTGGCTACCCAGTTTTCGATCCTTATGATTTCCCGCATATTACTAGCTTCTCTTTCCTGATTGGTCACTATGCCCTCTTGGTTAATTCCCTGATTTATCTGATGAATCACTACGACAAGACCCAGCTCAAGAAATACATGATTGTCCTCTACACTTTTGTGCTTGATGCCTTTCTTGTCGCTGTCAATCAAGTGACGGGTGGGAATTACGGTCTGCTAAAAAGCCCGCCTTTTATCAGTCAGCACAATCTTTTAGTAAAATATCTAGCTGTGTCGATTATTTTGTCCGCGGCCTTGCTTCTTTTTGATGAAATATTTAAGAAACGCTGGAAAAAGCAGCTAGAAATTGTTTAAAATGAAATTTTGTAGCTCCTGTCAAGTTAATTTGGCAGGACTTTTCTTAAATCTGATTTTAATCTTAACCTTTGCAATTTTCCCCTTTAGCAGTGTCATTGTCAAATTTTAAGACAAGTTAGCCAAATGTAAAGAATAGCATCGCTTGGAAGAGCGATTTTTATGTTCTTCAGATAATTGAAAAAAAGCGCCAAATCCGCTATAATAGGTAGGTTGAAAGGATTAGAATACTCCAATGTAAAATATAAAAATACTTACATTCACCATTATCCTAAAATGAAAGAAAGAGAAGAAAATGACTTTACAAGAAGAAATTAAGAAACGACGTACCTTTGCCATTATTTCCCACCCGGACGCGGGGAAAACGACCATCACTGAACAGTTGCTCTACTTTGGGGGCGAAATTCGTGAGGCTGGTACTGTAAAAGGTAAGAAAACAGGGACCTTTGCCAAGTCTGACTGGATGGATATCGAGAAACAACGTGGGATTTCGGTCACTTCATCTGTTATGCAATTTGACTACGACGGAAAACGCGTCAACATCCTTGACACACCAGGGCACGAGGACTTCTCTGAAGATACCTATCGGACCTTGATGGCGGTGGATGCTGCGGTCATGGTCGTGGACTCTGCCAAGGGTATCGAGGCTCAAACCAAGAAATTATTTGAGGTTGTGAAACACCGTGGAATTCCCGTCTTTACCTTTATGAACAAGCTGGACCGTGATGGACGTGAGCCACTAGACCTCTTGCAAGAATTGGAAGAAGTCTTGGGTATCGCTAGCTACCCTATGAACTGGCCAATCGGGATGGGGAAAGCCTTTGAAGGCTTGTATGACCTCTATAACCAACGCTTGGAACTTTATAAAGGGGATGAACGCTTTGCCAGTCTGGAAGAAGGGGACAAGCTCTTTGGAAGCAATCCTTTCTACGAGCAAGTCAAAGATGATATTGAACTTTTAAACGAAGCTGGGAACGAGTTCTCAGAAGAAGCTATTTTAGCGGGTGAATTAACACCAGTCTTCTTTGGTTCAGCTCTTACTAACTTTGGTGTGCAGACCTTCCTTGAAACTTTCTTGAAATTTGCTCCAGAACCTCATGGACACAAGAAAACAGACGGAGAAATTGTCGATCCTTATGACAAGGATTTCTCAGGATTCGTCTTTAAAATCCAAGCCAACATGGACCCTCGTCACCGTGACCGCATTGCCTTTGTTCGGATCGTATCGGGCGAATTTGAGCGAGGCATGAGTGTCAATCTGCCTCGTACTGGGAAGACTGCCAAGCTTTCTAATGTTACCCAGTTTATGGCGGAAAGTCGTGAGAATGTGACCAATGCCGTGGCAGGAGATATTATCGGGGTTTACGATACCGGTACTTATCAGGTTGGAGACACCTTGACGGTTGGAAAAAACAAGTTTGAGTTTGAACCACTGCCAACCTTTACACCTGAGATTTTCATGAAAGTTTCTGCTAAGAACGTCATGAAGCAAAAATCCTTCCATAAGGGGATTGAGCAGTTGGTACAAGAGGGAGCCATTCAGCTTTACAAGAATTACCAAACTGGTGAGTACATGCTAGGAGCTGTCGGACAACTCCAGTTTGAAGTCTTTAAGCACCGTATGGAAGGCGAGTACAATGCAGAAGTGGTCATGAGTCCAATGGGTAAAAAGACCGTTCGTTGGATCAAGCCTGAGGACTTGGATGAACGGATGTCCTCAAGCCGCAATATCTTGGCTAAAGACCGTTTCGACCAACCAGTTTTCCTCTTTGAAAACGACTTTGCCCTACGCTGGTTTGCGGATAAATATCCAGATGTAGAGTTGGAAGAGAAAATGTAGATCACCAAAGTTACTTGATTGTGTAACAATCTAAGTAACTAACGCCAAGTTTCTATGGAACTTGGCTAGGCGCTCCACTAGTAAAGTTTTACGAATAGTATCGATTCGTAAAACTTTACGTCGTAATAGTCAGGCTACCTAACTACGTTTGGCAAATGAAACCGATTTGCTTGGTTATTGTCAGGATATAGGAGCTTTAGCTATGAGGCTAAGTGTGGACATTAGGCGTGAGCTATTAGACAATCATTCTAGATCCCAGAAAGGAGTTCTATGTTTCTGGAAAGAAAACTAAAAGACCAATCTGTCTGGATCAACATTGACTCAGATGATGTTAAAAAGAATGGACAGATTTATCAGGATTACAATATCGACCTGGAAACCATCGAGTATGCGCTGGATAAAAACGAGCGGGCTCACATGGACTACAATCGTGAGAATGGGACAGTTCTTTTCATCTATAATGTCCTGAACTTAGCGACAGAGAAGGACTACTATGAGACCATTCCGATGACTTTCGTGGTGCAGCAGGATCGTCTCATTACGATCAGCAATCAAGACAATGCCTATGTGGTTGATATAATGAAAGCCTATACGGAGAATCATGAGCCTGTGTCGGTTTATAAATTTCTTTTTGCCAGTCTGGAGTTGATTTCCAATTCCTACTATCCGGTCATTGAGCAGATGGACAAGCGCAAGGATGAGATTAACCGACTTTTGCGTCAGAAAACTACTAAAAAGCACTTGTTTGCCCTCTCTGACTTGGAAACCTCCATGGTCTATCTGGTGGCGGCATCCAAGCAAAATACTATACTTCTGGAGCACATCAAGAGACATGCTGTTTATCGTGGCTTTGATGAACTAGAAACCGAGCAGTTTGAAGATGCCATGATTGAGGCACGTCAGCTGGTTTCAATGACGGATTTGATTGCTCAGGTTCTTAGCCAGCTTTCGGGCTCCTACAATAATATCCTGAACAACAATCTGAATGATAATTTGACTGTCTTGACCATTATTTCGGTTCTTCTGGCAGTTCTAGCAGTCATCACTGGCTTCTTTGGTATGAATGTGCCCCTACCTTGGGCAACGGACAAGAATGCTTGGCTTTACATTGTCACCATCAGTATTGTTCTTTGGGTTCTTCTGACCAAGCTTCTCAACTGGGTTGTCAATAAAGAGCGATGAATAAAATACGTTAAACGAATGAGGTTTTCGAGCCTCATTTTTTTGTGGTGCTAGCTGAAGTGAATTTCATATTCTATTTATGAAAAATAGAGAGAAAATTTCTTGTATAGTAGGACAAAAAGATGAAAAACTGCTTTCAAAGTAGTATAATAATCTTAGTATCATAATAGGAGGTTTCATATGCTGCATGTAGAAAAACTAGAAAAAAGTTTTGGGCAAAAGCAAGTGCTGTTCGGTATTGATTTTGAAGCCCAGCCGGGGCATATCCTTGGTTTGATTGGGAAAAACGGTGCTGGGAAAACAACGATTTTTCACAGTATTTTGCGCTTCCTAGACTATAGTGGAGAGATTCGTTTCGAAGGGCAGGCTATCAAGCAGGAGACCTATAATAGGATTGGCTATCTGCCTGAGGAAAGAAGCCTGATGCCCAAGCTGACGGTCTTTGAGCAAGTGCGCTATCTGGCAAATCTAAAGGGTGTGCCGACAGCTGTTGTCAAAGAAAAACTGCCCCAGTGGATGGAAAAGCTCCAGGTCAAGGGCAAATTAACCGACAAAATCAAGAGTTTGTCCAAGGGGAACCAGCAAAAGGTTCAGCTGATTATCACGCTCTTGCATGAGCCAGACTTGATCATCTTAGATGAGCCCTTCAGCGGTCTGGATCCCGTCAATACTGAAATCCTGAAGGAAGTCATTGTTGAGGAGAAGAAGCGCGGAGCGACGATTATTTTCTCGGATCATGTCATGACAAATGTGGAAGAGCTGTGCGATGATGTCCTGATGATTCGTGACGGGCAAGTGGTCCTCAATGGGGATGTGCAAAAAGTCCGCAACCAATATGGCAAGACTCGTCTTTTCGTTTCAAGTGACCTGTCCCAGGCTGAATTAGAAGCCCTGCCTCACGTTGTCAAGGCGACGCAGACCAAGCAAGGAATCTGGAAATTGATTTTGGACGACGAAACAGCTGGTCCTGAATTGTTTGATCGCTTGACCAAGGGAAGTTATGTGGCAACTTTTGACCAGCAGGCACCGACAATTGATGAAATTTTCAAATTAGAATCAGGGGTGGAAGTATGAAACAAGTGTTAATCGTTATCAAAGAAACCTACCTGCGTCATGTCAAGTCTTGGAGTTTTGTCTTTATGGTCTTGTCTCCTTTTCTCTTTCTTGGGCTGAGCTTGGGGATTGGTTATCTGCAGGGAAGCTCTATGGCTTCCTCTCAAAAGGTAGCAGTACTGACCCAGCTTGATTCTGTCAGGGAAGTTTTAAGAGCTGAAGATCAGCTGAGTTTTCAGTACAAAGATGAAGCCGCAGCCAAGCAAGCTGTAAAAGATAAGAAAATCGCAGGTTATTTGACGATTGAGGAAAGAGAGGGACAGCTTTATGCGACCTACTATGCAGAAACCAGTATGAATGCTGCAACGAAAATGTCTCTGTCCAATTCCCTTATTCAGGTCCAGCAGGCTTTAAACTTGGCTCAGGCCAATTTGTCAGATGAGCAGAGTCAGATTCTTGCACGGACAGTCCAGTTTGAAGAGAAAATTGATGAAAATAAAGAAAGTAAGAAGATGGTTCAGACCTTTGCTGCAATGGGGCTGGGCTTCCTGCTCTATATGATTCTGATTACTTATGCCAGCGTTACTGCCCAAGATGTGGCCAGTGAAAAGGGCACAAAAATCATGGAAGTTATCTTCTCCAGCATTAAGGCGACCGATTATTTCTATGCCCGTATGATTGGGATTTTTGCAGTGATTCTTAGCCATCTGGGCATTTATGTGCTTGGTGGACTGGCAGCCTTTCTCTTTGCGGACAGCATTCCTCTTGTATCCCAAGTCTTGAAGAGTAATCCAGCCATTCAGCAGTATATCGGAGAAGCTGTGTCTTTGAATACCCTAGCTTTTGTAGCTGTCAGCATCTTTATGTATGTCGTTTTGTCGGCCTTTCTTGGTTCGATGGTGGCGCGAGCAGAAGATACAGGAAAAGTACTTTCGCCGGTTATCATGCTGATTTTAGTCGGCTTCATGGGAGTTTCAGCTTTGGGGGCAGCAGGAGATAATGTGATTTTGAAGGTTGGTTCTTATCTTCCTTTCATCTCAACCTTTTTCATGCCTTTCCGAGCTATCAATGGTTATGCGACCAGCTTGGAAGCTTGGATTTCTCTAGGAATTACAGCTGCTTTTGCGGTTATGATGACGGTTTTCATCGCGCGGATTTACTCCAGCCTTGTCCTGCAGACAGATGATTTGGGAGCTTGGAAGACCTTCAAACGTGCTTTAAATTATAAATAGTTCATCACTTCACTAGAGTCATCTGGTGAAGTTTTCTTTTTGTATTTTAATTTAATATTTTGAATAATAGGGCTAGGTAAAATGTGGAATTTATGGTAAAATAGTACAGATAAAACAAGGAGTGGAAAAATGGTAGAACCTAAATATAAGCGTATTTTGATTAAACTATCTGGAGAAGCTTTGGCTGGCGAAAAAGGTGTGGGTATCAACATCGCCACTGTCCAAAAAATGGCTGAAGAAATCAAGGAAGTCCATGAACTGGGCATTCAAATTGCCTTGGTTATCGGTGGTGGTAATCTTTGGCGAGGCGAGCCAGCAGCAGAAGCAGGCATGGATCGCGTTCAAGCGGACTATACTGGCATGTTGGGAACCGTCATGAATGCACTTGTAATGGCAGATTCCTTGCAGCAAGTGGGCGTTGACACCCGCGTTCAAACAGCAATTGCCATGCAGCAGGTAGCTGAGCCTTATATTCGTGGACGTGCTCTTCGTCACCTAGAAAAAGGTCGGATCGTTATTTTCGGTGCTGGTATTGGTTCACCATATTTTTCAACAGATACGACAGCTGCTCTGCGGGCTGCGGAAATTGAGGCAGATGCTATCCTCATGGCTAAAAATGGTGTAGATGGAGTCTATAATGCCGATCCAAACAAGGATAAAACAGCTGTGAAGTTTGATGAATTGACCCACCGTGACGTTATTAACAAAGGCTTACGCATCATGGACTCGACTGCTTCTACCCTTTCTATGGACAATGATATTGACCTAGTTGTTTTTAATATGAATGAACCTGGCAATATCAAACGAGTAGTCTTTGGCGAGCAAATCGGGACAACTGTCTCAAATAATTTATAAAAATCAGGAGAAAAGAAAATGGCAAATGCAATTGTAGAAAAAGCAAAAGAAAGAATGACCCACTCGCACCAAAGCTTGGCGCGTGAATTTGGTAGCATCCGTGCAGGTCGCGCCAATGCTAGCCTTTTGGATCGTATCCATGTGGAATACTATGGAGTAGAGACACCGCTTAACCAGCTTTCTTCTATTACGATTCCAGAAGCGCGTGTGCTTTTGGTGACGCCTTTTGATAAGTCTTCTATCAAGGATATCGAGCGTGCGATTAATGCATCTGACTTAGGTATTACCCCATCTAGTGACGGCTCTGTCATTCGTTTGGTTATTCCAGCCTTGACTGAGGAAACTCGCCGTGACTTGGCTAAGGAAGTGAAAAAAGTCGGTGAAAATGCTAAGATTGCGATCCGTAACATCCGCCGTGATGCGATGGACGAAGCTAAGAAGCAGGAGAAAGCCAAAGAAATCACTGAAGATGAATTGAAGATTCTTGAAAAAGATATCCAAAAAGTCACTGATGATGCTGTCAAACATATCGATGATATGACAGCGAATAAGGAAAAAGAACTTCTAGAAGTTTAATATTTTAGCAGAATCAAAACTCAGTTGGCTTTGGCTGACTGAGTTGTTTTAACATTAAAATCCTTGCAGTTTGAAGAAGCAAGGTAGAAATAGGACTATATGAATACAAATCTTGCTAGCTTCATCGTGGGGATTATCACAGATGAAAACGATCGGTTTTACTTCGTTCAGAAGGACGGACAGACTTATGCGCTTTCTAAGGAAGAGGGACCGCATGAGCTCGGTCAATCTGTCAAGGGCTTTGCTTACAGCGATATGAAGCAGAAGCTTCGCCTAACGACTCTTGAAGTCACAGCTACTCAAGAGCAGTTTGGTTGGGGAACAGTGACGGAGGTTCGCAAGGATCTGGGCGTCTTTGTCGATACCGGTTTGCCAGATAAGCAAATCGTGGTGTCACTAGACATCTTGCCAGAAATCAAGGAACTCTGGCCAAAAAAGGGAGATCGCCTCTATATTCGTCTGGATGTGGATAAGAAAGACCGCATCTGGGGACAGCTGGCCTATCAGGAGGACTTCCAGCGCTTGGCTCGTCCTGCCTACAATAACATGCAGAATCAAAATTGGCCAGCCATCGTTTATCGTCTCAAGCTTTCTGGTACCTTTGTCTACCTGCCAGAGAATAATATGCTGGGCTTTATCCATCCAAGCGAGCGTTATGCAGAGCCACGTCTGGGGCAGGTATTGGATGCACGAGTAATTGGCTTCCGTGAAGTAGACCGCACCCTTAACCTCTCCCTCAAGCCTCGCTCCTTTGAAATGCTGGAAAACGATGCCCAGATGATCCTGACCTATCTGGAGAGCAATGGCGGCTTCATGACTTTGAACGATAAATCTTCACCAGACGACATTAAGGCTACCTTTGGCATTTCCAAAGGCCAGTTTAAAAAAGCTCTGGGTGGGCTGATGAAAGCTGGTAAAATCAAGCAGGACCCGACTGGAACGGAGTTAGTGTAAATGAGAAAATCTTTTTACAGCTGGCTGATGACGGAGCGTAATCCCAAAAGTAATAAGCCAAAGGCTATTTTGGCGGACTTGGCATTTCAGGATACGGCCTTTCCCAAGCACACGGATGATTTTGATGAGGTCAGCCGCTTTCTAGAGGAGCATGCAAATTTTTCCTTTAACTTGGGCGAGTTCGATGCGATTTGGGAAGAGTATCAGGCCCATTGAGTGGATAGTGGCTGGGGATAGTCATTTTCCGCTTGCTTTGATATAATAAAAATAATTCATTCAAAAAATTAATATAGAGAGGTTCTTTGTTTGCAGGAACATTCAGTAGAATTGAAACTAGGTCATCCAGATGATGCCTTTCATCTCTTTGGCTCTAACGAACGCCATCTGCGCCTGATGGAGCAGGAATTGCAGGTTACCATTCATGCCCGAACCGAGATTGTTCAGATTTTGGGCACGGAGGCTGCCTGTGAGGAGACTCGCCAGGTCATTCAGGCTCTCTTGGTCTTGGTCAATCGTGGCATGACTATCGGAACGCCCGATGTGGTAACAGCCATTACCATGGTCAAAAATGACGAGATTGATAAGTTTGTAGCTCTTTACGAAGAAGAGATTATCAAGGACAGCTATGGCAAGCCGATTCGGGTCAAGACACTTGGTCAAAAAATCTATGTGGACAGTGTCAAAAATCATGATATTGTCTTTGGGATCGGACCAGCTGGAACAGGGAAGACCTTTCTAGCGGTGACCTTAGCGGTGACGGCTCTCAAGCGTGGGCAAGCCAAACGAATCATCTTGACGCGACCAGCAGTAGAAGCTGGTGAGAGTCTAGGCTTTCTGCCTGGTGACCTTAAGGAAAAGGTGGATCCTTATCTGCGTCCAGTCTATGATGCCTTGTATCAGATTTTGGGCAAGGACCAGACGACGCGCCTCATGGAGCGAGAAATCATTGAGATTGCACCTTTAGCCTACATGCGGGGGCGGACGCTGGATGATGCCTTTGTGATTCTGGACGAGGCACAGAATACCACCATTATGCAGATGAAGATGTTTCTGACTCGTCTCGGCTTCCAGTCCAAGATGATTGTCAATGGAGATATCAGTCAGATCGACCTGCCTCGCAATGTCAAATCTGGCCTCATCGACGCTCAAGAGAAATTGAAAAACATCTCACAGATTGACTTTGTGCATTTCTCAGCCAAGGATGTGGTTCGCCATCCAGTAGTGGCACAGATTATCCGTGCCTATGAACCGCTAGCTCCTAAGAAAGAGGATCGTGAAATAGCTAAGGACGAAAGCACTAGCTGATGATAAATGATAAAAAACGACTAACTTGATGAGCAAGTTAGTCGTTTTCTAGTGTCTGCAAATTATTTGGTTAAACCATAGTTGTAGTCGTCGTCTTGCATGGCTTCAACTTCACCAAGAAGGTAACCATTTCCGACTTGAGAGAAGAAGTCGTGGTTGGATGTTCCTGTTGAGATCCCGTTCATGACGATAGGATTGACATCATCCGCTGAATCTGGGAAGAGTGGATCTTGTCCCAGGTTCATGAGAGCCTTATTGGCATTGTAGCGAAGGAAGGTTTTGACTTCTTCGGTCCAACCAACACCGTCATAGAGGCTTTCTGTATAGCCCTCTTCGTTCTCGTAGAGGGTATAGAGAAGGTCGTACATCCATTCTTTGAGCTTTTCTTGCTCTTCTTCAGGCAATTCATTGAAACCAAGTTGGAATTTGTAACCAATGTAAGTTCCGTGAACAGACTCATCACGGATGATCAGTTTGATGATTTCCGCAACGTTGGCCAGCTTGTTATTGCCAAGATAGTAGAGGGGAGTAAAGAAACCAGAGTAGAAGAGGAAGGTTTCAAGAAAGACGCTGGCAACTTTCTTTTCAAGGGGGCTACCATTGAGGTAGATTTCATTGATAATTTCTGCTTTTCTTTGTAGGTAGGGGTTAGTGTTAGTCCATTCAAAGATCTCTTCGATTTCAGCCTTGGTATTCAAGGTAGAAAAGATAGAAGAATAAGATTTTGCGTGGACAGATTCCATAAATTGAATGTTATTGAAAACTGCTTCTTCATGCGGTGTACGGATGTCTGAGCGAAGAGCCTGTACACCCGTTTCAGATTGCATGGTATCAAGAAGAGTCAACCCACCAAAGACTTTTCCTACCAAGTCTTTTTCTTTGTTTGAAAGTTTTCTCCAGTCGTCTAGGTCATTTGACAGAGGGATACGAGTATCGAGCCAGAATTGCTCCGTCAGCTTTTCCCAAGTTGATTTGTCGATGACATCTTCGATGGCATTCCAGTTTATGGCTTTATAGTAAGTTTCCATGATAATCTCGCTTTAAATTTTTAATACTTGCTTATGTCGTGAAGGAAACTGTTTCCTTCAGCAACATTGCGATAGGCGTTTTCAAAAATTGCTTATTTGGTTGAACTAAGTGACCTAGTTTGGCAATTCGGTACTTGCTAGATCACACAGCTTTCACATTGGTTAGCGCCTACTTCGCCGCCATCATCAGTAAAGGTGCGGACGTAGTAGATGGACTTGATTCCCTTGTTGAAGGCATAGTTACGCAGGATAGAAAGGTCGCGGGTTGTTTGCTTGCTTTCTTTTTTCCACTCGTAGAGGCCTTTAGGAATATCGCTGCGCATGAAGAGTGTCAGTGAAAGTCCTTGGTCAACGTGCTCAGTTGCAGCTGCGTAGACATCGATAACCTTGCGCATGTCCATGTCATAGGCAGAAGTATAGTAAGGAATGGTTTCAGTTGACAAACCTGCCGCAGGATAGTAAATCTTACCGATTTTCTTTTCCTGACGTTCTTCGATCCGCTGGGTAATTGGGTGAATTGAAGCAGAAACGTCATTGATGTAGCTGATAGAGCCATTTGGTGCAACAGCTAGGCGGTTTTGGTGATAGAGACCGTCCGCTTTTACCTTGTCACGAAGTTCTGCCCAGTCAGCAGCGGTTGGGATAAAGATATCTTTGAAAAGTTCTTTGACACGGTCAGACTTAGGTACAAATTCACCCGTCAGGTATTTGTCAAAGTAAGTGCCGTTGGCATAGTCAGATTTTTCAAAGTTGTGGAAGGTCACACCGCGCTCGCGAGCGATATTGTTAGACTCAACCAAGGTCCAGTAGTTCATGAGCATGAAGTAGATGCTAGTGAACTCTACAGCTTCCGCTGATCCATAATCAATCAGTTGCTGCGCCAAATAGCTGTGCAGTCCCATAGCTCCCAGACCAAAGGTATGGGCCAGACTGTTACCATGGTCAATCGAAGGCACAGCTGTAATGTGTGAACTATCAGTAACGAAAGTAAGAGCGCGTGTCATGGTTCGGATGGATTTTCCGAAGTCAGGCGAAGTCATCATGTTGACAACGTTTGTAGATCCCAAGTTACATGACACATCTGTTCCCAAGTGGAGATACTCTTGTGCATCATTTAAAAGGCTAGGCTCTTGTACCTGCAGGATTTCAGAGCAAAGGTTGCTCATGATGATTTTACCGTCAATTGGATTTGAACGGTTAGCTGTATCGATATTTACGACATACGGATAGCCAGACTCTTGTTGCAATTTAGAAATCTCTGTTTCCAAATCACGGGCCTTGATCTTAGTCTTGGTGATCTTAGGATTGGCAACTAGCTCATCGTATTTCTCTGTGATATCGATATAGGCAAATGGTACACCGTATTCATGTTCGATTGAGTAGGGGCTGAAGAGGTACATATCTTCATTCTTACGCGCCAATTCATAGAACTTATCTGGAATGACGACACCGAGTGAGAGGGTTTTAACCCGAACTTTTTCGTCAGCATTTTCTTTCTTGGTAGAAAGGAAGGCGATGATATCTGGGTGGAAGACATTGAGGTAAACAACCCCAGCCCCCTGACGTTGGCCCAGCTGGTTAGAATAGGAGAAGCTATCTTCAAACAGTTTCATAACAGGCACAACGCCAGACGCAGCACCCTCATAGCCCTTGATAGGAGCCCCGGCTTCCCGCAGATTGCTGAGGGAAATTCCGACTCCGCCTCCGATACGAGACAATTGCAGGGCAGAGTTGATGGAGCGGCCGATTGAGTTCATATCATCTGTTACTTGGATGAGGAAGCAGGAAACCAATTCGCCGCGACGAGCCCGACCAGCGTTGAGGAAGCTTGGTGTAGCCGGTTGATAGCGCTGGTGAATAATTTCATTGGCAATATCCTTGGCAATGGCTTCATCTCCGTTAGCAAAGTAGAGGGCGTTAAAGAGTACCCGATCTTCCATGCTTTCCAGATAGTATTCACCATCATTTGTCTTCAGCGCATACTGGTTGTAGAATTTGTAGGCTGCCATGAAAGATTTGAACTTGAAATCTTGAGCATGGATAAAAGCAGCTAACTCTTCAATATATTCAGGTGAATAGAGCTGGATAAATTCTTTTTCCAAGTAGTTTTCTTCAATTAGATACTGAATTTTTTCAGTAATAGAAGCAAACTTCATCGTGTTTGGTTCAACATTTTCTTTAAAGAAGGCATCCAAGGCTTCTTTGTCTTTGTGAAGCATAATTTGCCCATTGACTGGACGATTGATTTCGTTATTTAGACGGAAGTAAGTCACATCTTCTAAGTGTTTGAGTCCCATAATTTTCCTTTTTCTAAAATGGTTTTTGCTTTAACAATATAAAGGGCTCCTACGAATGATAGGAGCGGCAATAAAGCTCTAAATACTGACGAGATTATGATAATTTTTTAAGTTTGCCAGGTTGGAAACCAGAGAATGCTTCAGTTGGCGTTTGAATAACAGGCGCTGCATTGAAACCGAGGTTTTTAACATGGTCGATGTATTCTGGTTGCTCATCAAGGTTGATTTCGCGATATTCCACATTGTTGGTATCAAGAAAACGTTTGGTCATCTTGCATTGAACACAATCGTTTTTAGAGTAAATAGTTACCATTAGATAATTCCTCTATACTTTCATTTTCTTAAATTTTAATCTGAAACTAGTATATCTAAAAGCGAATTCGATGTCAACAGTTTTGAACTAAATATTGTATGATATTTTCTTATAGAAACTATTGAGATACAATATATAGTGTGTAAAACATCGAAACAAAGAGAAATAACCACAAGAAGTAACAGCGCTTACTGTACTTTAAGGGAAGCTAGACCAAGAAGAATTCATTATAAGGAAGAAAGCCTTGAAACTATTTAGAAAAGAGAGGGAGCTGACGATTTAATTTACTATTTTAAAACAGAATTCATTTTCAAACTCTAACGAAATATTTTGTAAGCGGGCTATAAAATTCTTGAAAAAGATTTCAAAAAGTGATATAATATCAATTTGTAAGGGTTATCACTTTAACTCAAAAAGAATTATTTTAAAGGAGAGTCTAACTATGGCTTCTAAAGATTTCCACATTGTGGCAGAAACAGGTATTCACGCGCGTCCAGCAACATTGTTGGTACAAACAGCTAGCAAATTTGCTTCAGATATCACTCTTGAGTACAAAGGTAAATCAGTAAACCTTAAATCAATCATGGGTGTTATGAGTCTTGGCGTTGGCCAAGGTGCTGACGTTACAATCTCAGCTGAAGGTGCAGACGCGGATGATGCTATCGCTGCTATCTCAGAAACAATGGAAAAAGAAGGATTGGCATAAGAAAATGACAGAAATGCTTAAAGGAATTGCGGCATCTGATGGTGTTGCTGTTGCTAAGGCATATCTATTAGTTCAACCGGATTTGTCATTTGAGACTGTTTCAGTCGATGATACGAATGCAGAAGAGGCTCGTTTGGATGCAGCTCTTGAAGCTTCACAGAACGAGCTTTCTGTTATCCGTGAGAAAGCAGTAGATAGCCTTGGTGAGGAAGCGGCTCAAGTATTTGACGCTCACTTAATGGTACTCGCTGACCCTGAAATGGTTGGTCAAATCAAAGAAACGATCCGTACTAAGAAAGTAAATGCGGAAGCTGGTCTGAAAGAAGTTACAGACATGTTTATCGCTATTTTTGAAGGTATGGAAGACAATCCATACATGCAAGAACGTGCGGCAGACATTCGTGACGTGACGAAGCGTGTTTTGGCAAACCTTTTGGGCAAGAAATTACCAAATCCAGCTTCTATCAATGAAGAATCAGTTGTCATTGCACATGACTTGACTCCTTCTGATACAGCTCAATTAGACAAGAAATTTGTTAAAGCGTTTGTAACCAATATCGGTGGACGTACAAGCCACTCTGCAATCATGGCGCGTACGCTTGAAATCGCAGCGGTATTGGGAACCAATAATATCACTGAACTCGTTAAAGACGGCGATATCATTGCAGCAAATGGTATCACTGGTGAAGTTATCATTAACCCAACTGAAGAGCAGGCAGCAGCATTCAAGGCAGCTGGTGAAGCTTATGCGAAGCAAAAAGCTGAATGGGCTCTCTTGAAAGATGCTCAAACAGTGACTGCTGATGGCAAACACTTTGAACTCGCTGCTAATATCGGTACACCAAAAGACGTTGAAGGTGTCAATGCAAATGGTGCTGAAGCCGTAGGTCTTTACCGTACAGAATTCCTTTACATGGATTCACAAGACTTTCCAACAGAAGATGAGCAATACGAAGCTTACAAGGCTGTCTTGGAAGGCATGAATGGAAAACCAGTGGTTGTCCGTACGATGGACATCGGTGGAGATAAGGAACTTCCTTACTTCGATATGCCGCATGAAATGAACCCATTCCTTGGTTTCCGTGCATTGCGTATCTCTATCTCTGAAACTGGTGACGCCATGTTCCGTACACAAATCCGCGCTCTCTTGCGTGCTTCTGTACATGGACAATTGCGTATCATGTTCCCAATGGTTGCCCTCTTGACAGAATTCCGTAAAGCTAAAGCAGTTTACGAAGAAGAAAAAGCAAAATTGCAAGCTGAAGGTGTTGCTGTAGCGGACAATATTCAAGTAGGTATCATGATTGAAATTCCAGCAGCAGCAATGCTAGCGGATCAATTTGCCAAAGAAGTTGACTTCTTCTCTATCGGTACTAACGACTTGATCCAATACACAATGGCTGCTGACCGCATGAACGAACAAGTTTCATACCTCTACCAACCATACAACCCATCAATCCTTCGCTTGATCAACAACGTTATCAAGGCAGCTCACGCTGAAGGCAAATGGGCAGGTATGTGTGGAGAAATGGCTGGTGACCAAACAGCTGTGCCGCTTCTTGTCGGAATGGGCTTGGATGAATTCTCTATGAGTGCCACTTCTGTCCTTCGGACTCGTAGCCTTATGAAGAAATTGGATACGAAGAAGATGGAAGAACTTGCACAACGCGCATTGACTGAATGTGCAACGATGGAAGAAGTCCTTGAACTTGAAAAAGAATATCTTGACTTCGATTAATCTGAAAATTAAGATCAGGAAAATTTTCCTGGTCTTTTTTAGTTTTCTTCAGCGTTATAGTAGACCTAGTGTAGAAAATGAAGATCGATAAAAAAGATAGAAATATAGAAAGTTCATATGAACAAAAGAAGATGATTCATGAAATTTGTGAAAAATTTCTTTAAATTTATAAAATTTAGTTGAAATTTTCAGAAAATTTGATAAAATGATACTTAATAACATTTTGGAGGGGACACGTGACACAATATAAGAGCTATATAAATGGAGAGTGGAGAGCTTCTGAAAATGAAATCACCATCTCATCTCCTATCAATAATGAGATTTTAGGAACTGTGCCTGCCATGAGTCAGGCAGAGGTTGATTATGCGATGGCGAGCGCTCGTGCGGCTTTGCCAGCTTGGCGCGCCCTTTCAGCAGTCGAACGTGCAGCTTATCTGCATAAGGCCGCGGATATTTTGGAGCGCGATCAGGAGAAGATTGGAGAAATCCTTGCAAAAGAAGTTGCCAAGGGTATTAAAGCGGCGATTGGAGAAGTTGTTCGGACAGCAGACTTGATTCGCTATGCGGCTGAAGAGGGAATTCGTATTCACGGTCAGGTTATGGAAGGTGGCGGCTTTGAAGCTGCCAGCAAGAAAAAACTGGCTATGGTTCGTCGTGAGCCTGTAGGAGTTGTCTTGGCTATTGCGCCATTCAACTACCCAGTCAACTTGTCTGGTTCTAAGATTGCTCCTGCCCTTATCGGCGGAAACGTCGTGATGTTTAAGCCACCTACACAAGGTTCAATTTCTGGTCTGCTCTTGGCTCAGGCTTTTGCTGAGGCTGGTCTGCCTGCTGGTGTTTTCAATACCATCACAGGACGTGGTTCAGAAATCGGGGACTACATTATTGAGCATAAGGAAGTAAACTACATTAACTTTACTGGCTCCACTCCAATCGGTGAACGCATCGGTAAGTTAGCTGGTATGCGTCCAATTATGTTAGAATTGGGTGGTAAGGATGCTGCAGTTGTGCTGGAAGATGCTGACTTGGAGCATGCAGCTAAGCAGATTGTTGGCGGGGCATACAGTTATTCCGGTCAGCGCTGTACGGCTATTAAACGTGTCATTGTCATGGAGAGCGTTGCAGATAAATTAGTAGCGCTGATTAAGGCAGAGGTAGAGAAACTGACGGTTGGGGATCCCTTTGATAATGCGGATATCACACCAGTCATTGATAATGCATCAGCAGATTTCATCTGGGGCTTGATTGAAGATGCTCAAGAAAAGGGAGCGTCAGCCTTGACAGAAATCAAACGTGAAGCAAATCTCATCTGGCCTGCCTTGTTTGACCATGTGACACTGGATATGAAATTAGCTTGGGAAGAGCCATTTGGTCCTGTTCTTCCGATTATTCGTGTGACTTCCGTTGAAGAGGCTATTCAGATTTGTAACCAGTCAGAATTTGGTCTTCAATCTTCAGTCTTTACAAATGATTTCCCGAAAGCATTTGAAATTTCTGAAAAGCTGGAAGTGGGTACTGTACATATCAATAATAAGACCCAGCGTGGTCCAGATAACTTCCCATTCCTTGGTGTTAAAGGGTCTGGAGCCGGAGTGCAAGGGATTCGTTACAGTATCGAAGCGATGACACAAGTGAAATCCATCGTGTTTGATGTGAAATAATGAGAAAGGCGGCTTTGTGCGGCCTTTTTTCTTATCCTGATGAACTTGTAAATCTAACAAGTGTTCGAACAATATAAAAATAAGTAAGCATTTATATTTTTGATTGCTTATCATTTTAAAATGTAAATTTACATATTGGTCTATACAATTTTTAATCGTTTTATCTCTAATTTTATATCAAATAATTCGGGTAAAAGCCTGTAGAATCAGTATTTTATGAGATCTTCTTCAACGATCTATTGATATAGCAACTCATTCTTTTGAAGAAATTGGGCTTTTGAAATTTTTGAGATAGTTTTTGGAAATTTACTTGAAAAATATAAGAAAATGGGGTAAAATAGAAACATAGAAAACGCTTACAAATAGAAAGGTGACTAAATGGACAAAAAAGAAGCATTAAGAACCTTTACAACAGGTGAAAACTTTCATTTGCAGCATTATTTAGGAGTGCATCAGGATGTGGTGGATGGTAAGGCTGGCTACACCTTTAGAGTCTGGGCTCCAAATGCGCAGAATGTGCATCTGATTGGAGATTTTACCAACTGGTATGGAGAGCAGATTCCTATGACTCGCAATGAAGGCGGTGTCTGGGAGGTCTTCACGGATTTGCCTAAGGAAGGAGATATTTATAAGTACAATATCAAACGCAGTAGTGGTCAGGAAATCTTGAAAATTGATCCGCTGGCTATCTATTTGGAAGAGCGCCCAGGTACGGGAGCTATTGTTCGGACTATTCCAGAGAAGAAGTGGCAAGATGGGCTTTGGTTGGCTCGGAGAAAGCGTTGGGGCTTTTTCTCAAGACCAGTCAATATTTATGAAGTGCATGCCGGTTCTTGGAAACGCAATCCTGACGGCAGTCCATACTCTATGGCTCAGCTTAAGGAGGAGTTGATTCCTTATCTGGTCGAAATGAACTACACGCATGTTGAGTTCATGCCGCTCATGGCTCATCCTTTGGGACTCAGCTGGGGTTACCAGCTCATGGGTTACTTTGCCTTTGAACATACTTACGGAACGCCAGAGGAATTTCAGGACTTCGTCGAAGAATGTCACTTGAATAATATTGGTGTCATTGTGGACTGGGTTCCAGGTCACTTTACCATCAATGACGATGCCTTGGCCTACTATGATGGAACACCAACCTTTGAGTACCAGGATCATGACCGAGCTCACAACTATGGCTGGGGTGCCTTGAATTTTGACTTAGGAAAAAATGAAGTGCAATCCTTCTTGATCTCTAGCATCAAGTTCTGGATTGATTTCTACCATCTAGATGGGGTTCGTGTGGATGCGGTTAGCAACATGCTCTATCTAGACTACGATAGTGGTCCTTGGCAGCCAAACAAGGACGGGGGTAATCGTAACTATGAAGGCTATTATTTCTTGCAACGTTTGAACACAGTCATCAAGCTATTTCATCCAGATGTTATGATGATTGCTGAAGAGAGCTCGTCCGAAACCAAGATTACGGGCATGAGAGAGATGGGCGGTTTGGGCTTTGACTTCAAGTGGAATATGGGTTGGATGAACGATATTCTCCGTTTCTACGAAGAAGACCCGATTTATCGCAAGTACGATTTTAATCTGGTGACCTTCAGCTTTATGTATGCTTTTTCTGAAAATTTCCTCTTGCCTTTCTCTCACGACGAAGTCGTTCATGGCAAGAAGAGTATGATGCATAAGATGTGGGGTGACCGCTATAATCAATTTGCTGGTCTCCGCAACCTCTTGACCTATCAAATCTGCCATCCAGGCAAGAAATTGCTCTTTATGGGTTCAGAATTTGGTCAATTCCTAGAGTGGAAGTCAGAAGAGCAGTTGGAATGGTCAAATCTGGACGATTATATGAATAAGCAGATGCAAACCTTCACTTCTGAGCTCAATGCCTTCTATAAAGACAATCGACCGCTTTGGGAGATTGATTTGAGCTATGATGGCATCGAAATCATTGATGCCGACAATACCGATCAGAGCGTCCTTTCTTTTATCCGTAAGACGGAAAAAGGGGATATGCTAGTCTGTGTGTTCAATATGGTGCCAGTAGAGCGCAAAAACTTTACAATTGGTGTGCCAGTGGCAGCCGTTTATGAAGAAGTATGGAATACTGAATTAGAGAAATGGGGAGGTGTTTGGAAAGAACACAACGAAACAGTTCAGTCTCAAGAGGGACTATGGAAAGATTATCCGCAGACCTTGACCTTTACACTACCAGCTTTGGGAGCAAGTATTTGGAAAATCAAGCGTCGTGTGAATGTTCGTAAAAATGCTAAAAAAGATTCCACAAAGGAGTAGGATATGAAGAATGAAATGCTAGCTTTGATTCTTGCCGGTGGGCAAGGAACTCGTCTTGGAAAGCTCACACAAAGTATTGCGAAACCAGCAGTACAGTTTGGCGGTCGTTATCGTATCATTGATTTCGCCTTGTCAAACTGTGCCAACTCTGGGATTAACAATGTCGGTGTGATTACACAGTACCAACCACTTGCTTTGAACAGCCACATCGGGAACGGTTCAAGCTGGGGCTTGGATGGTATCAACACAGGTGTATCCATTCTTCAGCCTTACTCTGCCAGTGAAGGAAATCGTTGGTTTGAGGGAACTAGCCACGCTATTTTCCAAAATATTGACTATATTGACAGTATCAATCCTGAATATGTCTTAATCCTATCTGGAGATCATATCTACAAGATGGACTATGATGATATGCTCCAATCCCATAAGGATAACAGCGCTAGTTTGACGGTTGCTGTCTTGGATGTGCCTCTTAAGGAAGCTAGCCGTTTTGGTATCATGAATACCGATGCCAACAATCGAATCGTTGAATTTGAAGAGAAACCGGAAAATCCTAAATCAACCAAGGCTTCTATGGGTATCTATATCTTTGACTGGCAACGTCTCCGCAATATGCTGATTGCTGCTGAAAAGACCAATGTAGATATGTCCGACTTTGGTAAAAATGTTATCCCTAACTATCTTGAATCTGGCGAAAGCGTTTATGCTTATGAATTTAGTGGCTACTGGAAAGACGTTGGTACGATTGAGTCACTTTGGGAAGCGAACATGGAATACATTAGTCCAGAAAATGCTTTAGACAGTCGTGATCGTCAGTGGAAAATTTACTCACGTAACTTGATTTCACCACCAAACTACCTTGGTGCAAATGCTCATGTTGAAGATTCTTTAGTAGTTGACGGCTGTTTTGTGGATGGAACTGTTAAGCATTCTATTCTTTCAACAGGCGCTCAAGTTCGTGAAGGCGCAGAAGTCACTGATTCTGTCATTATGAGTGGCGCTATTATCGGGCAGGGAGCTAAGATTAAACGTGCAATCATTGGTGAGGGCGCAGTCGTTTCTGATGGTGTAGAGATTGACGGAACAGATGAAGTGCAAGTAGTCGGATATAATGAAAAAGTGGGGGTACCAACAGATGAAGATTGATAAATATTCAGCGATTTTAGGAAATACGGTCGGTTTCCACGACATGTCAACCTTAACAGAGCATCGTCCAGTTGCCAGTTTGCCATTTGGTGGGAAATACCGTTTGATTGATTTCCCACTTTCTAGCCTTGCTAATGCTGGTGTTCGTAGCGTCTTTGGTATCTTTCAGCAAGACAATATCAGCTCTGTATTTGACCATATTCGTTCAGGTCGTGAGTGGGGCTTGTCCACACTTTTGAGCCACTACTATCTAGGCATTTACAATACTCGTGTAGAAAGCAGCACAGTTGGTAAGGAATATTATGAACAGTTATTGACTTACTTGAAGCGTTCAGGCTCTAACCAAACTGTAGCCCTCAACTGTGATGTGTTGATCAACATTGACCTTAATCAAGTCTTCCACTTGCATAATACAACCAAACAACCGATGACAGTGGTTTACAAGAAATTGCCATCTAAAGATATTTCAGATGTCAATGCAGTTCTGCAAGTCAGTGAAACAGACCATGTCCTAGGACATAAGCTGCATAGTGATAGAGACGAGGGCGAGCTTTTCAATATGTCTACAGATATTTTTGTAGTAGATACGCCGTGGTTGATTGAAAAATTGGAAGAAGAAGCCCAAAAAGAATTCCCGCAAAAACTGCGCTATGTTCTTCGGGACTTGGCAGCTGAAGTTGGAGCTTTTGCTTACGAATACACAGGCTATCTAGCAAATATCCACTCTGTTGGTTCTTACTATAAAGCTAACATTGACATGCTTGAACAGCAGAAATTCTATTCTCTCTTCTCACCAAATCACAAGATTTATACAAAGGTGAAAAATGAAGAGCCGACTTACTATGCAACTACATCAAAAGTAAATCGCTCTCAGTTTGCGTCAGGTAGTATTGTAGAAGGTGAAGTTGTAAACTCTGTTATCTCGCGGAATACAAGAATTTTAGCGGGTAGCAGTGTCAAAGACAGTCTTCTCTTCCCACGTGTTGTCGTTGGAAAAAATACAGTGGTAGAATATGCAATTGTGGACAAGGGCGTTGAGATTGCTGAAGGAGTAGTCGTTCGAGGTACAGCGGAACATCCAGTTGTGCTGAAGAAAGGTCAAAAAGTTACAGAGGACATCGTTTCATGAAAATTTTATTTGTAGCAGCAGAAGGAGCACCTTTTTCCAAGACGGGTGGTTTGGGAGACGTTATCGGCGCCCTTCCCAAATCCTTGGTCAAAGCTGGCCATGAAGTTGGGGTTATTCTGCCATACTATGACATGACGGATGCTAAATTTGGTGATCAAGTTGAAGACCTCTTCTCCTTTGAAGTCAGTGTCGGCTGGCGTCGGGAGTATGTCGGTGTCAAAAAGATTGAGTTGGAAGGTGTGAACTTCTACTTTATCGACAATCAGCATTATTTCTTCCGTGGGCATGTCTATGGTGATTTTGATGACGGCGAACGCTTTGCCTACTTCCAATTAGCAGCAATCGAACTGATGGAGCGCATTGATTTTATTCCAGATGTTCTCCATGCGCACGACTACCATACGGCTATGATTCCTTTCTTGGTCAAGGAAAAATATCGCTGGATTCAGGCCTATAATAACATCAAGACAGTGCTGACGATTCACAACTTAGAGTTTCAGGGACAGTTTTCGGACAGCATGCTCTGGGAACTCTTTGGTGTCGGCTATGAACGTTATGCGGACGGAACTCTCCGATGGAACGACTGCCTCAACTGGATGAAGGCGGGCATTCTCTATGCAGATCGTGTGACAACTGTTTCACCAAGCTATGCCAACGAAATTCGGACGGCTGAGTTTGGTTGCGGTCTGGATCAGATTCTTCGGATGGAGTCAGGCAAGTTGATCGGTATTGTCAATGGTATTGACACAGATATCTACAATCCAGAAACCGATAAATTGCTGGCTTACCACTTTAATAAAGATGATTTGACTGGGAAATTGGAAAACAAACGGGCTCTTCAAGCAAAAGTAGGCTTGCCAGTTCGGGATGATGTTCCTGTCGTTGGTATCGTCTCTCGTTTGACACGTCAAAAAGGCTTTGATTTGGTGGTGGAAGAGCTGCATAATCTACTTCAGGAAGATGTACAAATTGTGCTACTTGGAACAGGTGACCCTGCATTTGAACGTGCCTTCGCTTGGTTTGGCCAGGCTTATCCTGAAAAACTATCCGCTAATATCCTTTTTGATGTTACTTTGGCTCAGGAAATCTATGCAGCGAGTGATATTTTCCTCATGCCGAGCCGCTTTGAACCTTGTGGTCTGTCTCAGATGATGTCCATGCGTTACGGGACACTGCCACTGGTTCACGAGGTTGGTGGTCTTCGGGATACGGTTGAACCTTACAATGTTTATAGTGGACAGGGAACAGGTTTTAGCTTCAATAACTTCTCTGGTTATTGGCTAACCTGGACTTTCAAAGAAGCCCTCAATCTTTACTGGCATGACCGAGAAGCTTGGCGCAGTCTGCAAACTCAGGCTATGGAAAGAGATTTCTCTTGGGATACAGCCAGTCGAGCATATAGTGATTTATATGAGTCACTACTCTAGTATGTTGCATTAGAACAGCAATCCTCTCTTGTTTTGACAAGAGAGGATTTGTCGGGTAAGTGGTCTTTCTTATGTTGACATCTTATCCAGACTGATGCCTTTTCCTAAAAGAAAGGAAGTTGATTCGTAAAAAAGGAAATCTGGAACTTGGAGAAATAAACCTCTTCAAAAAACATGAACAATAAGAGATTGGGGCTTGGGTCTCAGTCTCTTTTGCTATCCATCTACCATCTTGTCTAAAAATATGCTATAGTAAAGAAAGTATGAGAGTCCAACTTTTAGAAAAGCAGGGTAAGCAAGCATGAAAGACTACACGATTTTTTATCAACAATTAACGGCTCCCTTTCGCAGTTGCCCTAGGATAGTGAAAGGGATGGCCTATTTTAATAGGGGGATGACTGTTTTTATGCCTCTAGTGTATGGATTGGTCTTGATTGATGCCTTTCTGATAGAAGGTTGGAAAGGGCTGCTTGCTTTATTCTTCCTGCCAGCTATCGGATTTGGCCTGTTGACAGCGATTCGTAAACGGCTGAATCAAGCGCGCCCTTACGAAAAATGGGCTATTCAACCCTTGCTGGCCAAGGATACATCAGGAAAGTCCATGCCCAGCCGCCATGTCTTTTCGGCGACAGTGATTTCCATGTGCCTACTCTACTTTTTCTGGCTGCCGGGGCTTATCTGCCTCTTGCTTTCAGCAGGGC
The DNA here is from genome assembly GCF_008369405.1 of Streptococcus cristatus. GTDB lineage: Bacteria > Bacillota > Bacilli > Lactobacillales > Streptococcaceae > Streptococcus > Streptococcus cristatus_G. Next base: position 6,073 of record NZ_VSJJ01000007.1, on the reverse strand, counting down.
TGGCTGCGGTGCGCGTGATTGGCGGGGTGCACTATCCAAAGGATGTGCTGGTCGGATATCTTTGTGGCATTTGCTGGGGAGCTTTACTCTTTTTATTATAAAGGTCTGGCCAGAGCCAGATTTTTTTATGTAAAGTAAGGTAGGAGTAGACAAAGGACCCGAGTCTATATTATAATGTAAGCAGTACCAAACTTTCATCTCCAAGGAATATGGGATTTTGGAAGATGAAAAATATGTAAGGAGACTATTATGTCAGAACCGTTATTTCTACAGTCTGTGATGCAGGAGAAGATTTGGGGTGGCACTAAGCTGCGCGATGTCTTTGGCTATGAAATTCCCAGCGACCATGTGGGCGAGTATTGGGCGATTTCGGCTCATCCCAACGGTGTCTCAACCGTCAAGAATGGCCGTTTTGCAGGTCAGAAGCTAGATGCGCTCTATGCCGAGCACCGTGAGCTCTTTGGTAATCGTCCAGAGCCTGTCTTTCCGCTTTTGACCAAGATTTTAGATGCCAATGACTGGCTCAGTGTTCAGGTCCATCCAGATGATGCTTATGGACTGGAGCACGAAGGAGAACTTGGCAAGACTGAGTGTTGGTATGTTATCGCTGCAGACGAAGGAGCAGAGATTATCTATGGTCACAATGCCCAGAGCAAAGAAGAGCTACGCCAGCAAATCGAGAGCAAGGACTGGGATCATCTTTTGACCAAAATTCCGGTCAAGGCTGGTGATTTCTTTTATGTGCCAAGTGGCACCATGCATGCCATCGGCTCAGGCATTCTGATTTTAGAAACTCAGCAGTCTAGTGATACCACTTATCGGGTCTATGACTTTGATCGCAAGGACGATGCTGGCAATCTTCGTGAGTTGCATTTGGAGCAATCTATTGATGTTTTGACTATCGGCGAGCCTGCTAATAGCCGTCCCGTTACCATTCAGGCAGATGATTTGACTTCTGCTCTTTTGGTGGCCAATAACTTCTTTGCTGTTTACAAGTGGGATATTGCCGGTTCTGTTGAATTTAAAAAGACAGCAGATTACAGTCTGTTCAGCGTTTTGGAAGGTACTGGCGAGTTGACAGTGGATGGACTAGTGTATCCAATCGAAAAAGCCTCTCATTTCATCCTGCCGAGCGATGTCACAGAATGGACCTTGTCTGGCGACTTGCAACTAATTGTCAGCCATCCATAGTGAAAAAATACATAGACCGAGTGCTCATCTCGGTCTATTTTTCTTTATTTTCGCAGAAAAATAGGCCTTTAGTTACAATCAGTGAAAAAGTCTAATAAATAAGGCATTTCATCATGGTTGCTTGAAGATATTTTTTCTGAAAAATGTTACAATGAAGAGGAATATCCAAAGGAGTCGAATATGGAACACAAAGAAAAAGATTTTAGTTTATCCTGGTTTTTTAGATGGTTCTTGGATAATAAGGCCATTACCGTATTTTTGGTGACCTTGCTCATCGGTTTGAACATTTTTATTCTTAGCAAAATTAGCTTTATTTTTACACCAGTGATTGAGTTTATTGGTGTCATTATGTTGCCAGTGATTTTGGCTGGGCTGCTTTACTATCTGCTCAATCCCATTGTCGACTGGATGGAAAAGCGCAAGATTAGCCGTGTGGCTGGAATTACGATTGTCTTTGTCTTGATTGGTATCTTGATTGTGTGGGGCTTGGCAGTTGCTATTCCTAGCTTGCAGCATCAGATAGTGAGTTTTTCAAAGAATGTTCCCGCCTATCTCAAGCAAGCCAATAAAATGATTGAAGATGTTTTGGCCAATCATATTTCAGATGATTTGAAGCCACAAATCGAGCAAGTTACGAATAAGCTTTCGACCCAGATTACTTCATGGGCTAGCAATTTTTCATCTAAGGCAGTCAATTGGGCCAGCAATTTGATTAGTACGGCTTCACAAATCATTGTGGCTATTATCATCATGCCTTTTATTCTTTTCTATTTGCTGCGCGATGGGAAAAATCTCAAAGGCTATGTAGTTCAGTTCTTGCCAACGAAATTCCGCGAGTCATTTGGTCAGGTTATGACGGATGTTAACACCCAGCTGGCCAATTATGTTCGTGGTCAGGTGACCGTAGCGATTATTGTGGCCTTTATGTTTATGATTCTTTTCAAGATCATCGGCTTACGTTACGGTGTGACTCTAGCCGTTGTGGCAGGAGTTTTGAACTTAGTTCCTTATCTGGGAAGCTTCCTTGCCATGTTACCAGCCTTGGTTCTTGGCTTGATTGCTGGTCCGATCATGCTGTTGAAAGTCATTATTGTCTTTATCGTGGAGCAGACTATTGAGGGGCGCTTCGTGTCTCCATTGATCTTGGGAAGCCAATTAAGCATCCATCCGATTACGATTTTATTTGTTTTGCTGACTTCAGGAACCATGTTTGGTATCTGGGGCGTCTTGCTGGGGATTCCAGCTTATGCGTCAGCCAAGGTTGCCATCACAGCGCTCTTTAAGTGGTACAAGAAGGTCAGCGGTTTGTATGAAGAAAGTGTTCAAGAATTAGGAGAAGGCAGTGAGTAAGAGTGAACAAATGTTAACAGCCCTGCAAAATCAGGATTTAGCGCAGGCTGAGAAGTATTTTGAAGAGGCTTTGAGCCAAGATACCGATCAAGAGTTATTAGAATTAGCCGATTACTTGGAAAGTATCGGCTTTTTCCCTCAAGCCAAGCGAATTTATGAAAAATTGGCTCCGATTTTCCCCGAGTCCTATATCAGTCTGGCAACGATCGCTACTGACGATGGTGACTTGGAAGAAGCTTTTGCTTATTTAGAGGAAATTGACCCGGCTAGTGAATGGTATGTGACTGCTCTCTTGGCCAAGGCTGACCTCTATCAGCTAGAAGGATTGCCAGATGTGGCTCGCGAGAAATTGCTGGAAGCTACCAAACTGTCGGACGAACCTTTGGTGACTTTTGGTTTAGCAGAAATTGAGTTTGAATTGGAAAATTTTGCCCAGGCTATCAAGGAATATGCCCAGCTAGATAATCGCTCTATCTACGAGCAGACAGGCGTATCTACCTATCAGCGCATCGGTCTTTGCTATGCCAGTCTGGGGAAAATTGAAGCTGCCATAGAATTTTTGGAAAAGGCTGTGGAGCTAGAGTATGACGAAGAGACGGTCTATGAATTAGCAGCTATCTTGTATGAGCAAGAGGAATACCAAAAAGCTAATTTGTACTTCAAGCAGCTGGATACGATTTCGCCAGATTTTGAAGGCTATGAGTATGCCTACGCGCAGTCTCTCCATGCGGAGCATAAGATCGAGGAAGCTTTGGCAATGACTGAGCAAGGCTTGACCAAAAATCCTTTCGAGACTCGCCTTCTTCTCTTTGCTTCCCAACTATCTTATGAACTGCATGATGTGGAAAAATCTGAAAACTACTTGCTGTCAGCTCAGGAAAACGCAGATGATTTGGAGGAAATTGCTCTGCGCCTGACCAATCTCTATCTGGAGCAGGAACGCTACGATGAGGTCTTAGCTTTTGAGGAACAAGAGCTAGACAATGTCTTGACCCGTTGGAATCTGGCACGTGCTTATCAGGCATTGGAAAATCTGGAGAAAGCTGGGGAGCTTTATCAGGAACTGGCAGTAGACTTGCAGGAAAATCCTGAATTTCTGGAAGAATATGTTTATCTCTTACGTGAATTAGGGCGTGTGGAAGAAGCGAAAATACAGGCTGGCAAGTACCTGCGTTTGGTTCCAGATGATACTACTATGGCAGATTTGTACGAAAGTTTGTAAAGTTTTTTTGGAAAATCTCTTGCCTTGCTAGCTTTGGGGCATATTAGCAAGAATATTTTCTTACGGACACGATAGTTTGATTAAAGAAGGAGTGGATATAATGTCCCAATTGAAACGAATCCAAGAAATGGAAGAACATTTGAATCAATACGCTCAGACGCTGGCTGCAGCTCAATCAGCTTTGGCTGAGCTAGAGGGCAGCCAGAAGCATTATATCCAGCTCCGAGATTATTACACCAGCCAAGCTTTCTTTGACGATTTGGAATTTTCCAATCGACCTGACTTTCCTGAGGATGTGGACTGTGGCGTTCTTAGCGAAGATGCTGTCTATGACCTGATGGGAGAGCACTTTGAGATGGCGTTGCAGCTACTAGATCTATCCAGTGCCATGCTGAAAGAAAGGTAGAATCCTAGGAAGATTCGTGAAATAAAATGACTTCTGTTGAAAAGCTAGAGCATGGAATAAGGGTAACTTAAAAAGTCGGAAATGTAGAAAATCCTAAACAAAATCCGACCAACTATTGACATTATTAAAGGACACAAGATTTGCAGAAAGGCGACAAGCATGCGCGACAACCATCTTCATACCTATTTTTCCTATGATTCTGAGGCAGATTTCTGTGACTATCTGGACCATTACGAGGGCGAGATTGTCACCACAGAGCACTATGATTTGTCCAATCCCTACCCTTACGAAGCTGACTCGCCCCACGATGATGTGCCTGACTATGAGGCCTATTCAGCAAAAATAGCAGAGCTGAAACAGCAATATGGCAACCGCATCAAAAAGGGCATTGAAATTGGCTATTACGCCCCGCGTAAGGAGGATATTCTGGCTTTCCTAGCGGACAAGGACTATGATCTCAAGCTCCTATCTGTTCACCACAATGGCAGTTTTGACTATCTGGAAGAGCCAGTCTTGCAGCTGGATAAGATGGAGTTAATTCCCCGCTACCTGAGAGAGTTAGAAGAGGCTATCGAGGCTGTGCCAGCAGATGTACTAGCTCACTTTGATTATGGTTTCCGAAAATTTGCGCTTACCGTAGAGGAGTTAAAAACTTTTGAACCAGAGCTGCGACAGCTTTTTCAAAAGATGATTAATCATGGACTGGCCTTTGAGCTCAACTGTAAGTCCATGTATCTTTACGGTCACGAGGAACTCTATATCTATGCTCTTGGTCTGGTCAAGGAGCTGGGTGGTCAGCGCTTTTCAGTTGGCTCCGATGGCCATAAACTAGAACATTTCCGCTTGAAGTTTGACCGTGTGGCTCAAATCCTCGCTGATGCTGGTATTGAGGAAAGCCAGCTGATTTAAGGCATCCCGTGCGGTTTTTCAAACCTCCATTAAACGCATTTTTTGAATTTTGACCAGAATATGATATACTTAATTATCTTAGAAAATACAGAAATTTGTTGATATAGGAGAAAAAATGGCAGAGCCAGTGAAATTATTTCAGTATAATACCCTAGGAGCTTTGATGGCTGGACTTTATGGTGGGAGCATGACGATTGGGGAGCTCCTGAAATACGGCGATTTAGGGATTGGTACACTGGATTCCATTGATGGGGAATTGATAGTTCTTGATGGTAAGGCCTATCAGGCTAAGGGATCTGGCAATGTGCCTGAAGTTGTTGAAGTTTCAGATGATGTGACAGTGCCCTACGCTGCGGTTGTCCCACATCAAGCGGAGGTCATTTTCCGCCAACGCTTCGAAATGACAGATGAGGAGCTGGAACAGCGAATTGAATCCTATTACGATGGGGAAAATCTATTTCGCTCCATCAAGATTCATGGAGAATTTTCCCACATGCATGTGCGAATGATTCCAAAATCAACCTCAGAGAAAAAGTTTGCTGAAGTAGCCGTAAGTCAGCCTGAGTACCATGCTGATAATGTCTCCGGCACCATTGTTGGTTTTTGGACACCCGAAATTTTCCACGGTGTCAGTGTAGCCGGCTATCATCTTCACTTTATTTCGGACGACCATACCTTTGGTGGTCACGTTATGGACTTTGTTATCAAGGAAGGGATTGTGGAGCTAGGTGCTGTCGATCAGTTGGATCAACGTTTCCCAGTTCAAGACCGTAAGTTCCTCTTTGCAAAATTCAATGTCGATGAAGTAAGATCAGATATGGACAAGGTTGAGTAGTCAATTACTGTGACAATTGTCTACTTCTGATAAAAAAAGAGGCTAGGAATCCGCGGTCCCAACCTCTGAAAGATAACTAGAATTTTTAATTGGCTCTTTTCTACCATTTGTCAAGTCTATCAAGGCTTTAAGTAAAAAAAGAGATAAGACAGTAGCTATT
>NZ_VSJJ01000006.1 GCF_008369405.1 Streptococcus cristatus | reverse complement strand
CTCGGAATAGCTACTGTCTTATCTCATTTTTCACTTAAAGCCTTGACAGACTTGACAAATGGTAGAAAAAAAGCCCTCAGTTTAAACCGAGAGCTACTATTTTATTGCAAAGCCGCTTGGAGCGCAGCTACCTTGTCTATGCGTTCCCAAGGAAGATCGATGTCTGTTCGACCCATATGACCATAAGCAGCTGTTTGGCGATAGATTGGGCGCTTCAAATCCAACATTTGGATAATACCTGCTGGACGCAAATCAAAGATTTGGCGGACAGCATTCTGAAGTCTGCTTTCAGAAACTACGCCTGTTCCAAAAGTATCAATGCGAACTGAAACGGGCTGAGCTACCCCAATAGCATAGGCCAACTGAACTTCTACTTTTTTAGCCAAACCAGCAGCTACGATATTTTTAGCGATATAACGAGCCGCGTAAGACGCAGAGCGATCGACCTTGGTTGCATCCTTACCAGAGAAGGCGCCACCGCCGTGGCGAGAATAGCCACCATAGGTATCCACAATAATCTTACGTCCTGTCAAGCCAGAGTCTCCTTGCGGGCCACCGATAACAAAGCGACCAGTAGGATTGATAAAGACCTTGGTCTGACCATCCAAATATTCGCTTGGAATCACTTGAGCAATGACCTTTTGGATAACATCCTGATGAATCTGTTCATTGCTGACTTCAGGATCATGCTGGGTCGAAATAACTACCGTATCTACACGAATTGGGCGATCATTTTCATCGTATTCGACCGTAACCTGAGACTTGGCATCTGGTCGCAGATAAGACAATTCACCTGACTTGCGCAGTTCTGCCAAGCGACGGACTAGCTTGTGACTGAGAGAAATAGGCAATGGCATGAGCTCTGGTGTTTCATCCACCGCAAAACCAAACATAAGACCTTGGTCACCAGCCCCAATCAAATCCAGCGGATCTTTTTGAGTATTTCCTCGCACCTCAAATGCTTCATTGACCCCTTGAGCAATATCTGGCGACTGCTCCACCAAAGATGGATGGACGCCAACTGTCTCTGCAGAAAAGCCATACTCTGTATTGGTGTAGCCAATCTCTGCAATGGTATCACGAACCACCCGATTGATATCTACATAGGCAGTAGTCGAAATTTCTCCAAAAACATGGACGGAGCCTGTATAAACAGCGGTTTCAGCTGCGACATGAGCCTCTGGATCCTGAGCTAAAATAGCATCCAAAATAGCATCGGAAATTTGGTCTGCAATCTTATCAGGATGCCCCTCCGATACAGACTCAGACGTGAAAAGTTTACGTTCTGACATAAAAATGTCCCCCCTAATAAAATATTAAACAAATAAACAAACACCAAAGTAATTGCAAATCCTCTCACCTATGAGTTACGACGCAAAAGGAATAAAAACGATACCTTTTTATTTCTGAAGCTAGTAAGGCGCATAGGGTGACCGTAATATAGCGGCAACCGTTGAATGACGAGTAACTTTGGAGCCGTCATTGTTTGCGAGTTACAAAGTACTGATAGAAGTTTCCTACCATCTTATCGGGACTATATAACCTCTCCATTATATCATGATTTTTAGAATTATGCTGAATCATTTCCAAAAGAAAAGCTATAGTTCAAAACTATAACTTTATCATTTAGATTTATTCGATCTAAGCGGATTATTAGTGCTAAATATTTCAAGCAAACTATACCAACTCCGTCTGAGCAATGGCCTCTTTCACATCTTCTATCGGCAAATGTACCAGTTCCACTTCTTTTTCCTTGTAAAGGTACTGAGCATAATCATCTATCCTATATTGGTTGATGTAGACCACGCGCTTGCAGCCGACCTGAAGCAGTTGCTTGGTACAGTTTAAACAAGGAAAATGAGTCACATAAGCCGTAAATCCCTTAGGAACGCCCCTCTCAGCTCCCTGCAAAATAGCATTGACCTCTGCATGCAAGGTTCGCACGCAATGACCATCGATGACCAAACACTCATGATCAATACAGTGCTCCGTTCCTGAAACAGAGCCATTGTAGCCAGTCGATATGACCTTATTATCCTTGACTAAGACCGCTCCAACCTTGGCGCGTTTGCAGGTCGAACGATTGGCAATCAAAAGAGCTTGTGCCGCAAAATATTCATCCCAAGCTAACCGATTTGACATCATCATTCACTCCTCCATCCATTCTCACTATATTATACTAATTATACTAAAACACTTGGCGATTGTCACCCTGACAAGAAAAAAGTTGAAACAATGTTTCAACTTTTTGTATTCCTATTTAGCAAGTTTAGCTTTAGCTGCATCTGCAAGAGCTGTGAAAGCTGCTGCATCATTAACAGCCAAGTCAGCAAGCATTTTACGGTTCACTTCGATCTCAGCCAATTTCAAACCATGCATCAATTGTGAGTATGAAAGTCCGTTCAAACGAGCTGCCGCATTGATACGAGTGATCCACAATTTACGGAAGTCACGTTTTTTCTGACGACGGTCACGGTATGCATAGTAGTAAGAGTTCATTACTTGCTCTTTTGCAGTACGGAACAAGATGTGTTTTGCTCCATAGTAACCTTTAGCTAATTTTAAAATACGTTTACGACGTTTGCGTGATACAACGCCACCTTTAACACGTGCCATGTTTTATTTCCTCCAAATATTTCCTAGATAATTGTTACAAAATCTCTTATTTAAGACCTGTAAGCATTGCTTTGATACGTTTGAAATCTCCTGCATGCACCATAGATGCTTTACGAAGATGACGACGTTGTTTCTTAGTTTTTCCGTGGAAACGGTGAGAAGTGTAAGCACGGAAACGCTTCAAGCCACCAGAACCTGTACGTTTGAAACGTTTAGCTGATGCGCGGTGTGTTTTTTGTTTTGGCATGATAAAATCTCCTTTTTCTAACTTTTTGACAGTTTATTTTTTGTCACTAATCGGTGCCATTTGCATGAACATTTGACGTCCGTCCATCTTAGGCTTTTGCTCAATGATTGCAACATCTTGAGTTGCCTCGGCAAAGTCTGCTAAGACCTTAGCTCCAATTTCTTTGTGGGTAATCATCCGGCCTTTAAAGCGAATGGATACCTTAACTTTATTTCCTTTTTCAAGGAACTTGCGTGCGTTACGAAGTTTTGTATCAAAGTCCCCTTTATCAATGGTAGGACTGAGACGTACTTCTTTCACAGTGACAACGCTTTGTTTTTTACGTTGTTCTTTCTGCTTTTTCTGATACTCAAACTTGAACTTGCCATAGTCCATAATTTTCGCAACAGGTGGTTTAGCTTGTGGCTGAATCAGGACTAAATCGACATTTGCTTCATCCGCAAGAGATTGCGCTTCGCTAAGCGGTTTAATACCTAATTGTTCGCCGTCAAGACCGATCAACCGAACTTCACGCACACGAATTTCATCATTGATGAATAAGTCTTGTTTTGCTATGGTTTTCACCTCTTTTTTTATTTTTAGAGAAAAACAAGTGCGGACCTGCTAACGCAAACCCGCACTACATGATAGTATTTCATCACTGAAACTGAATCCTGTAGAGCCAGACAACGTTAGTCGCAAGGCGAGAAGTTCTCACTTCTGCTTTTCTCAACTCTACTATCATATCAAGTTTCTTTTTATTTGTCAATGATTTTTTTTGCTTTTTCTTCAATAAATTTGACAACTTCTGTGATTCCAATGCCTGTCGTATCAAAATGAATGGAGTCAGCCGCTGGTTTCAAGGGTGATACTTCACGATGACTATCCTTGTAGTCCCGCTCCGCTATTTCCTTTTTGAGAGTTTCCAAATCAGCCGGAATCCCTTTTTCAAGATTTTCTTTGTAGCGGCGTTCTGCTCTTTCCTCAACTGAAGCAACTAGAAAAATCTTCAATTCTGCATCTGGCAAAACGACCGTTCCAATATCACGGCCATCCATGACGATGCCGCCCTGTGCAGCAATCAACTGCTGCAAATGAACCAATTTTTCACGCACTTCCGGTATAGCTGCTACCCACGACACATTATTTGTAACGTCATTTTCACGAATCGGATGAGTGATATCAACATCCCCCACAAACACCAACTGCTCACCACTCTCCGAACGACCAAAACTAACCGAATAAGTCTCGAGCAAGGTTACGATCTTATCTGCATCATTTTCAGTCAAATGATTTTGTAAAGCTAGGTAAGTGGCTGCACGGTACATGGCACCCGTATCCAAATAGGTATAATTAAAATCTTTGGCAATAATCTTTGCAACAGTGGATTTGCCACTTGACGCAGGTCCATCAATCGCAATCTGAATCTGTTTCATAAACCGCTCCTACTGAATCTTAACAATATCACCTGGGTTGGCATACCAAGAACCAGTAGACATGTGCGACGGATTTAATTGCTCCAATTTTGCAATAGAGATACCTGCACGCGCTGCAATCGCAGCTTCTCCTTCACCGGGCTGAACAGTCAAGGTACCTTCCGAAGACTGAGTTGGCTTTTCTTCTGATTCACTTGGTTGCTCTGATGGAGCTGGTTGTTCCGCACTGCTACTTGAAGTTGCAGCTGCATTAGAAGTACCATAAAACCCATCCATAACAGTCTTTTTATTACTTCCACCAGTAGAGAGATAGGCGAAAAAGAGTGCCATAGCAATGACCATCACTAGAAAAATAGCTGCTAATATTGTCAGCCAGCGATCAACTTTACTCGCCTGACTTTTCTTTCTGCGATTCAATTTCTCTGCTCCATTATCATATACATCTGCTTCCCATGGTTCTTTTTCCATGACTTCCTCCTTGAGTTTTTCTAAAAATCTTATTACAATATGAGTATGAAAGTTACACTCATTCCCGAACGTTGCATTGCTTGCGGACTCTGCCAGACCTACTCAGATCTCTTTGATTATCACGATAATGGCATTGTCAAATTTTATCAAGATGACCAGCTCTTAGAAAAAGAGGTTGAGAGTCAGCCTGAGATTCTCGAGGCTATTAAAAACTGTCCAACCCGAGCCCTACTAAAAGATTAATGTTTCTTGGCTTGGTCACCATAGTAGACTTCAAAATAATCTAGAAGAGTCAGATTATCTACTAATTCAACCTCGCCTTTAAAATGTTCATTTAAAGCTAGGGCGTTGACAAAATATTTTTTTGGCCACTTCCGCATACAGAAGGTCCTGCTACGACTCTTCCCTGTAAAATGAAGAGTGATAGACGTTTTTGTTACTTCTAGCTTCTCAATCGTTGAAATATCAATCTTAATTGGCGTGAAAGGATTTGCCGTAATAATGCGCAAAATACCGTCATCATAAATCGTGAAATATCTATGCACACCGATAGCCAGTAAGACCATAAACAAAAAGAATGAAAAGAGGACAAGAGTCGGAACACTGGAGCTTTCGTACATCAAGGCCAGTCCTATAAAAATTGGAATGACTGACAAAGACCAATAAATTACCAACACCGACATTTCTGGTTGCCAATGATAGCGTACTTTCCCAAAAATCTTTATCATATCTTCACCCCCTTACTACTAGTTTAGCATAAAGTAATAAAAAATAGAATTGGTAAACCTATTCTATTTTTTATTTCGCTGGCATAGCGAAGAAATCCTTTGAAAGATAGCCTTTTCCGCCAACCATATCATATTCGATCAATTTCAAATCATCTGCAATTTCTTGGGCTGATGGCTCCAGTGCCTTCTTGTCCACACTAGCCTTATGAAGAACTTCGGTCAATAAAGCATAGTAAGGAGATACTTTAGAATTGGTCTGCTCAAGCAACAAGGCAGAAAAATCACTAGAGTTAACCAAAGGATAGTCCAGCTTGGGTGTCTCATAATTACTCCAGATAAAGTAATCTGTCAGAAATTGGTTTTCAGGATGATCCTTAAAAGCTGATTGAGGATATAAGCCTGGTAAATGATCACCATAAAAGACCACTGTTATCTTTTTATCAATCTTAGAAAGCTTATCCAAAAAATCCTTGGTCGCATTGTCTGTGTGGTAGAGCATCCTTACATAGCTGGATAAGGATTTATTTCCTGCCTCCGTGAAACCTGGGTAACTAGCAGACATATAAATCGGATTGACTTCCGTCCAAGGCATATGATTTTGCATCGTCATAACTGAGAAAAATTGACTTTGGTCTGTTTTTAGGCGATCTAAGACTTGATTATAGGTCGTTTTATCACTATAGTTTCCACCAATATGATCTCCCTGCAACCCTTGAGTTCCATAATGAATAAAGGTATCATATCCCAGATCTTTATAAATGATGTCTCTGGAATAATTACTTGGTGAGGCCAAATGAATCACGGTACGATTTTGAGAAGTGTAAAAATCACTGATAGCCGGAAGTTTGTTCATCTTTGGCACTACTTCCGTATAAATAACTGAAACAGATGGTGACAAATTATAAAATGGCAGACCGGTCAACGTTTGAAACTCCATATTTGCTGTTCCACCGCCATAACCGTCTGACTGCATCAACCCACTGGTTGTCTTAGACATAATTTCCTGAATATTTGGAATCGGATTTTGTGACATAGATACACCAGAAATCCGTGCTGGATCAGAAAAGCTCTCACTAAGAACATAAATGACCGTCTGTTCTTCTATTTTCTGCTTACGTTCCTGATTGATAGAATCAGCTAGTGCCCCATATTTCTTTTCTAATTCTTGAATTCTTTCTTTGGAATATCCTGCCGGCTGAATCATAGGCTTATCAGATAATTGAGTAAACCAAACAAAAGAGACCGACCGCATTTGCGAATTAACTGTGTTACCAAACCAAGTCAAATCATGGTAATTATTCAAAATGGACACAACTGGAATATTATCGGAAACTTTGCCATTCTCTTTCGAAGAGAATATCTGTAAAACACCTAAGAAAAAAATAATAGGAAAAATCAGTGAAATAAGTTGAATTTTTACCATGGTGATTATTTTTCCAGGTAAAATTTTCCTACGGAAAAACCAATAGAAAAGACCAATAGCTACCACACTAGCAATTGCATAGATTCCATAATTACCGCCAAGAAAATCAAATAAGAGCTTCGGATCTTTTAACCAAGTAATATCACTTGGTAGAATTGGTTCTTGTCGATATTGAAATTTCAAGCTGCTGGCAATTGTTGAACTAACACCTATCGCCAATATGATAATTGTGGGTAGAAAAATTTGATTAAAAGCAAGATAGATAAAAATAAATAGTGTAAAAAAGACTGCTATCTGAAAGAGACTTGCTCCAGTAAATAAATGAAGTTCTAAAACAGAAACATCCGCTCGAATACTATTTTGAATAGTATAGTTGAAGATGGCAGAAAAAGCTGCACTGCATAAGACTGCAACTGAAAGGCTTCCTTTATTTCTCGAAATATCTATCAACCCCTTTACCGCTAAAAAACTAGGAATCGAAAATAGGAAAAAGAGTAAAATAATAACACCAATTAACTTAAAAATAGAATCTTGAGAAATTTCAAATCCGCTATCTGTAAGATAAGTCATCAACAAACTCTGGTGCTGAAAAATAGCGGTCATCTTACTATCTGTTAGCGATAAGATAAGAAAAGATTGGGACAAGAACAGTGTCTCTAGAAAACCGCTATTGAATTCATCAACAGTCAAAAAGCTTCGGGAATGATATTTTTGTAGAGAAGAAAAGCGGTTAATGAGATAAGCAAATAAAATTATTAGTAGCAAGTAAGGTAAACCGTTAACTTCTACAAAGTGATTACTGAAAATATTCTCTGCTTTAAAATCAAAATCATTCACATGCTGCGTCACCGTCAGCAAATAAGAAAACAAGGCGTAGATTCCATAAACGAGAAAAGACCAGACCAATAATTTTCGATTTAGCAGTTGGGCAACAATCTGACCTACACCAAATAAAACCGCTATTAAAACGAGAAAAACGAAACCGAGGCTGGCATAATTATCTAAACCCTTATTTACTTGAAATAAGAATAAAGTCGCAACAGATATGGTATCCAAAACTAAAAAACTGATAAGCAAATAGGAAATCTGCTTATAATAATTGACTAAAAATTTCATTATTCTTTCTACAGAAACTATTATCTAACTTTTAAAAAGATTTGATAAATACCTTCTAACTTTTTTTGCTAGGCTCTTATGAGCCAGTTTCCCTTTCTGCTGGATTAATTGTTCTGCTTCTCTTTGTAAGTCTAATAGAGCAGGCATTGGGGTTCTAGGCATGATTTTAAAATCATAGTCCTGATCCCAAGCAAAATAAACTAACAAATTTTCTAAAACTTGAGGTTCAGTTTGAGCTGATAACTGGTAGTCGTTTTGAAAAAGTCTAATCAGAGCAAAAGGCTTAAACCAAAGAAAGCCTCCATACACCCTGGTAAAAACAGGATATTGTTCAAAATCAAAAGTTTTCTGGCAATGGAGCTCCTGCCAAATTGCAGCCATTTCTTTCCGATATGTTTTTTGCTCAAACAAGCCATATCTGACTAAACTTGGAAGATCTGGTATAACGAGACCAAGCTTACCATCTCGTTCCAATGCTTTAATACTAGCATTGGCATTTTCAAACATCATCTCCATCAGTTCTCTACGCATCCAATTATCAAGCTGATGCATTTCATCTACTAAAATTGCAGTAGAAATATGCCCAACGAAAGCAAATTTCTGTAATAAGTCGCTCTGTTCAAGCATCGCCTCCATAGGCCTTTCTTCTTTTCCTAAAAGAACTTGATAGCGGTCTGATATAGTTTCTAGGAGTTGAACAAAGATTTCTTCGTCAGCTGTCGTCACCACAAATTGGTATTGTAGAGGAAGAACTTCCCATTTTTCTTTAAATTGCTCGAAGACTTGAAGGTCTGTCACATGAATATGAAGCGCTACCGGCTTTTCTGGCGAGTCATTCTTATCATCTTTCGCAAGCTGCTTATCCTGCAAAAGGTAGGGGACATCTGGACCAATATATTCAAATATATGCTCAGAAATTAAAGAAACAGGATAAGAGGTTCTCTCTTTGATTTCTTCCAGCAGATACCTCGCAGAAAAAGGATTGCCACTGATAGCTTTCACTTTCAAAAAAGGAACCTTTTTCTCAAGAATAGTAAAAGGCTTATAATAAGTAAAATCTGGATGGATTAAATCTGTTGCTTCTTCTAGACGAGTATCAAATAAAGCTTGATAGGTAAAGCCTGCCTCTGTAAAATAATGGGTGAATTTCGTCTCGTAGTGGTCAATCACATCTTGAACATCAGTAAAATCTTTTACTTTTGTCCAAAATTCTTGAAAAGAAATTGCCCTCAATATCTGCTGCTTAAAGGTAACAAAATAGCTCTGCAGATGTTCTTCAAAATACTTTGTTTTTCGAAAGTTGGTCATGCCCCAAAAATCAACCTGAGTATCCGCCTCAAAACGCTTATAAATAGGCTCCAACTCCCAGAGTGGACCAAAACAAGTATCATTCATCAAAGTCAGAGAGTCGTAGTTTTTGAGTTCCTCAAAACCTACGGCGCTCATTCCATCCCGCCAAGCCGCGAAATCATAGCCTTGATTGTCCCGCTCCAACACATTGCTTATTCCAAATTCGTCTTGTAACTTTTTCTTAGTTGCTTCTTCGATATGACTATTTGAAATAAAAAGGATTTTGGAAAACAGGGGCTTGAGCTGTTCTAATTGGTAGAAGACATGATTACTCACGCGCTTATATTTATTAAAATGAACATAAAGTAATATTCGTTCCATGAAAACACCTTATCATTTTATTGAGAGATTTCCCAGACCCCATTACGTTGAATCAATCCCGTTGCTGAGTCTTTTGCAGAGGTATCGCCATCTTCAATATCCCGTCGGCTGATAATAATGACCGGAGTATTCTTAGAATCTGCAAAGGCTAAAATCTGATTCTCTTCATCACGCACAGAAACCTGCAATTTCAATTTTGCATGATTGATTTGGGAAAGATGACATTTGTATTTAAGTGTCTTCTTGCCTGTTCCTTCTGTCAAATTATCCATTGAATTATCATTATATAACCAAATCGTGCGATCAATATCAGTCAGTGAAAAGGCTATGTAGGTTGGCATATCCTGATTGACTTGATAGCTAATCTCAAATTCAATTTCTTCAGTTGGTGCTGTCTGGGGAGAGCTTAGTAGACGAACCTCTAAATCAGAAACTGCGACAGATTCCGTTTCAGCGACAAAATCTTCGTTCATGGCTTTGGTGTCAGTTGCATTGTCTAAACTGTATTGGTTAGCTACATCATCTGGATTTCCGACAACTTTGACTAAACCATTTTCAATCAAAACAGCTTTATTACAATACTTTTTAACAGCATTCATGTCGTGAGTTACTAAAATAGTTGTCTTTCCCGAATGCTTCCGTTCCATGAAATAATCATTACACTTGCGCTGAAAAGCTTCATCCCCAACAGCTAGAACCTCATCCAAAATCAGAATGTCCCCTTGAGCCTTGATTGCCACAGAGAAAGCCAAGCGAACCTGCATTCCGCTAGAATAATTTTTGAGTTTTTGATTCATAAACTCGCCCAGCTCAGCAAATTCAACGATGTCGTCATACATGGCGTCTACTTCTTCGGTTGAAAAGCCCAGCATGGCACCATTCATATAGACATTTTCGCGGCCGGTCAGCTCTGGATTGAAGCCGACACCCAGCTCGATAAAGGAAACCAACTTGCCATCAATGGTCACTGTGCCCTTTTCGGGAATATAGATCTCTGAAATGATTTTCAAAAGGGTTGATTTGCCCGAACCATTTCGCCCAACAATCCCGTAAAAATCTCCCTTTTCCACTTCAAAGGAAATATCCTTAAGAACATTCTGCTCTTTGTAACCTTTGATTCCCCGAAAGCGGTTAACTAGGCTTGTTCTTAAACTTTGTGTTGACTCTGTTGGCAGTTTAAAAAACTTACTGACATGGTCAACTTTTACTGCAATATTATTTGACATTATAAAATCTCCGCAAATCTCTTGGCATTTTTATTAAAGATATAATATCCAAGCCCAAATATCACTACTGGCAATAAATAAGGAATCAGAGCAATCCAGTAATAGTCCATCAAGTCCCAGCCTCGAGTACTGCCTGAGAAAACAATAAAATGACGAAGATCTTGAATAATCTGAGCCATTGGATTAAGCATCATCAGCTTAGCGACTAAAACATGCCCACCCTTCAGGATATAAGTCAGTGAATAAATAATCGGTGTCGCATACAGGCCTGCCTGCAAAACCACTTCCCAAATGGGTCCAATATCACGATATTTAACAAAAAGTGTCGCCAACATAAAGGCAAAACCAGCTGAAATCAAAACTAATTCCAGAAAAAGCGGGATAATAACTAGCCACCCTAGGGTGATTGATACGCCATTAATCAGAGCAAAAACAACAACAACCAACAAATTGATCGCATAGTTAATCGCTGCACCAGTAATAGCTGAAAAAACGATAATTGATTTAGAAAAATTCAGTTTTCGCAGTAAGTCCCCTCGCGCAACAATGGACATCATGCCCATATTGGTCGCTTCCGAGAAAAAGTTCCACGTCACCATCCCTAGAAGAAGCGATACTGCATAATGAGGCGTTCCATCATCAAAACGCAGGAAACGAACGAAAACAAGATACATAATGGTAAAAAGCATTAAGGGTTTTAAAATCGACCACAAATGCCCAATGAAACTGCCTTGATAACGCAATTTGAAATCTGTTTTAACCAGTTCCCTCAAGAGAATCCAATTTTTTTGGCTAAAATAATCTAGCATGCATATTACTCCTTATAAGCAAATTTTGTGAGAATGAGTGTCGTGAAAACTAAAGTATGAAAGGCACGATTTTTTCTGTAGCCATACTTTCGAATACGTCGCAGCCGCTCTGCAAAAGGAGCTTCCATGATTGTCACAAAATTTTCAATAATTTCTCTATTTTCAGTTGTCAGAGGCTGGCTGAGAAGGTTGCGAGCCTGAGTCTGACTGTCTTTTATCAATTTCCAATATTTAGCAAATAGACGGCTAGGATGAATCCAGTTCTTCATTCGCTTGCGTAAGGTTCGGGCTCCTAACACATTATTCGAATGCTGGCGGTAGAGTTCACCTGGCTGATCCAGATAAACGAGCTGTCCGAAAGCTGAAGCCAACAAGCCCAGATACCAATCGTGCATGAGCAGTTCGTGCTCCTCCTGCCCTGTCCACAAATCAGCCAGAGCACGGTTAATCATCGAAACGCCACCTGTCACCGTATTTTCCGTCAATTCTTGAATCAATTCTGTATTGGCATGGTCAGACTGCGTCCGAATCATACTTTCGTGAATAACATTTAGGTCCTGATCCACTACTTTTAAATCCATATAAACCAACAAAGGTAAGGAAGCATCGTATTTCTCTGCTGCTGCTAACTGAATCGCCAACTTATCTGGCAACCAGACATCATCCTGATCGCTAAAAAAGTAAACATCCGAATCCTGATATTTAAGCAAGCTATGAAAACTCTTAATGACACCCAAATTTTGAGCTTCTTCTGGATTGATAAAGAAAATCCGGCTATCTTGACGGCAAAAATCCTCAACAATCGCTCGCGTCCCATCACTAGAGCCGTCATCTCGAATCAAAAGCTGCCAGTCCCTATAAGTTTGAGCTTGAATACTTTCAATCTGCTCTGCCAAAAACTTCTCACCATTATAGGTCGACAGAAGAATGGTCACTTTCATGATAAAAATAGCTCCTCGTATTCACCCACAATTTTTCCCCAGGTGTAGTTTTCTTTCATATTTTCTTTGGCTGCCTGACCGAGCTCAGAAAAGTCAATTTGACCATCTACTCTGTCAATCAGCTGAGCCAACTGCCCCTTCTCTTTTTGCCAATACAAAGCTGTTTCTTGGGCTACTTGATGGTTGAAGTCCACATCCAAAACCAGATTGGCATCTGTCTGAGCCAGTGCTTCCAGAAGCCCGGGATTAGTTCCACCGACTTCGTGACCATGCAAATAGGCAAAGGCTTGATTGCGGATGTATTTGAGTAATTCCTGATCATAGACTGTCCCAACAAACTTAATCCGAGAATCCTTATCAAAACCCGTTTTTTGCTTAAGCTCTTCATAATAAGGATTTCCCTCATGATTGCAGATAATTAGCAAGTAACGTTGGGTTTTGGATTTTATAAATTCCCGAATGATGGTCTCGTAGTTGTTTTCTGGCACAAAACGTCCAACAATCAAATAATATTCCTTTTCTCTGCTCTGCCATTTCTCAAAAAAATCACGCACGCGAGCATCCTGAGAGTCAAGAGAAGATAGCTGGAGGTCTGTCCCATAAGCAATGAAAGCCGTCTTAGACCAAGGATAGGACTGTTTTATATAGCTTTCAATGCCTTGGTTGTCCGCAATGACCAGATCAGCATACTTGGTCATAACCCTCTCAGAATATTTAAGATAGGCTTGAACTGGCTTAGGCCACTTGGCCCGCTTCCATTCCAGACCATCTGGATTGATAAAGAAAGTCCCGCCCACTTTATGAATTTTATGTGCAAAAGGCGCCACAAAGGCTCCAATCGTATTGCCTAAAATATAAAAAATTGGACGCTCAATCTGCTGCTCTTGCACTAGCTTTAGAGAATAATTGATAGCCATCATATCATAAGCAATCACCCGAGCCGGCCCCAACTGAGGAGCCTTAACGGTGAAGCAATCCACTCCCTTGTAATCAAAATGATGAAAAGCTTCATCATCCGACAAACAAGCTACATGATACTGGATTTGGGAAGAAACCTTATTTTCTACTAATTTTTCAACAAAGGTTTCAAATCCGCCATATTTAGCAGGAAGCCCGCGACTTCCGATGATGAAGACATGTCTCATGCTTTTCCTCTATTCAAAGATTTACAATCTAGTCTATTATATCATTTTATTGGTGATTTGTGGGCTACAGAGAAAAAAGTCGAACAAATCATAATATCGCCTAAGCAAAATTATTGTTTGATTCGACTTTCCTAGCATCCGTAGTAGGCTACTACCACTTAAAAACATTCTTTAACTTTTAAAACAACTTATTTTTTTCTTTACTTTGTTCAAGAGAGCACTTATTGGCGAAAGGGAAGGACGCGGTTCAAATAAAAATTTTATATGTCGTAAAGAATGTCCACTAGTAGTGTCAGACTGAGCGATTACCTCTAAGATGTCATGATAAACACTGGAAACCTTGTAAAGATTCTTTACTCTTTCTACGTTATCTAAAGAGCGCTTCTTCAAGTATTCGAAATTTTCTAAACATTGCTGGATTTGATTTGTTAATTCATCTACATTTCCCGTAGGATAGAGTTGGCCTTCCTCGAACATTTCATAGGCTGACAGGTGGCCTGGATTATCTGATAGAATGGTTGGTAAGCCATTCATAATGGATTCTATGTAGACTAGGCCAAAGGTCTCCATAGCGGATGGAAAAACTGCCACATCGGCTGTTGTTGCCTCAGCCCAAGGATTATCACGATATCCTAAAAACTGGATATTTTCTAACTGATGTTCATCTATATAGGAGTCACACTTATTCTTATATTCATTGTCCCAAGCCCCAATAAAGACTAGTTCCGGTCTTGGCTGAGAGAGTTTTGTATAAGCTTGAAGGAGTTCTAGTTGATTTTTTCTCTCTGTCAGACGACCAACTGACAGGATACGACACTCATTTCCAGCAAGTTTTTGCTCCTTTTCAGCTTTGATCTCGGTAAAAGGGGCAAAGGAACGAATTTTTCTATGAGGGAGAAGCTGGGCTAGTCTTTTTTGCAGAGAACCTGTCACCGCAAAAATCTCCTTAGAATATTCATCTACAAAATCAATTTTCTCTTTATAATAACCAAATTCTCCTTCGGGAAATTCATGAATCAGCCAGAAATGCGGAATATTTTCACAAGCTGCTGCTACTGCTCCTTGAAACATATTAACTGTATTTGTAATGACCAAGTCAATATGGCTATCTACCATTAACTTTCTCAGCGCAGCAATATTTTCTTGGTAAGAGTTTACCCTCTCTTCATGAGTTCCAGGAAGACCACCTGGTGCAGCCTCCCACCACCATTTGACAGATGGCAGAGCAATGGTTCTAATTCCTTCTTTTGCAAGAGTAGAAATATAGTCTTGCTGGACTTGGACATGATAATCTGGTATCGCATTGATAACGTGATAGCCATCTTGAACCAAATACTTCATCAGATGGAAAATAGAAATCTCTGCCCCATTATCCAAGGTTCCAGTCGGCGAAATGAATAAAATGTTTTTCTTCATAGCTTATCCTTACCAATTCCAATAGAATGGAATCATTAAATAGATTGAAATTAAAAAGTTAGCTGACAAAGTGCCTATAAGCAAGTTTTTAACCGTTCGCTCCTGAATCTCTAGCTTGCCCATATTCGCAAGAAGGGGTAAGAAGAGAATTAGGAAAGGCGTGAAATAGCGGCCCTGAGTTCCAACGGATATCTGAGCACCTTTTCCTAAAACAATCGGAGTCCACTCTAGATACATGATGGTGACAACAGCAATAACCTGCAAAAGGAAAAGATAAGCAGAGACAGTTGCATAAGATTTCGTCATAAAATCCTTCTTAGACTGTAAGAAGATGATCGTCAGTACTGCTACATCAAGAAAGATTAGCCACAGGGGCAACTGAATGGTGAAATTACCCAAAAATCCAAAGAGACCAATGGTCAATATGGTATTAAGGTCACCGTTCATGCGCTGTTTAAACAAGGTGTTAAGCAGAACCCTACTGTAGTTGAAGAGCCCTCCTTGATGACGAAAAAGCAAATGCAAGGCTAAGAAAACAGCAACAAAAGCCAAACTGTAAAAAACATAGCGATGACGACCAATAAATGCCTTGGTCGCAAGAAAAGGCTTGTTCAAAACAGCTAAGAATCCTTCAATTTCAAAATCAATGAAAGGTAGTAAGCCTAGCAATAAGACATTGTTCAGTTTGGTTGCAAAGAGTCCGACGGATATGACCAAAAGCTGGATAAAATTCTTATTGTTAAATTTCTTGCTGGAAGCAATATTAGTGAAAAAACCAATGACCAGCATGATCTCCAAATAGTTCATTACATCATAGGAGAGAGAAGCTGCCTGCTGAACCATAATTGGCAGAAGCGAAATGAAACAGAGAGCTTTCTTGCCATACTTAAAATACTTAATCAGGAAGTAAACACCCAAAATATAGGCTAGGCCGTTAAAAAATCGCCCCATCATGAGAATAACTCCCACTGATGGATAGATAAACGTTCCCAAGGTCATGCCAATGAGCTGCGGAAAAAAGGAAATCGTCTTGAGATTAATCCCCAAAGTAAATTCTTCCTGAGATAAATCCAATTTTTCCGTAAAAAGCTTCTTATACTCTGCTGGGGAAACATTCGGTTCCGCAGAGATATTTTCCATCCACTTGTAGGTTTTCTCTGTTGGCTTATGGAAAATCTCCCAAGTCATGCGGGCGTGATTCGTTTCATCTGGAACACGGTTGATCGGTTGAACCACCATAAATGTCATGACAAAGACCGTCGCCAAGACCAAAAAGATATTTTCTATTTTTATCGTCTTACTTCTTTTCAAAATCATTCACCATTTCATCTTTACTATCTAAACTGCAGTTTTCAAGAACAAAATCATAGGCATTTTCTGCTAATTCCCGACGTAGGTCAGATGAAAGAATCAAACTCTCTAATTTTTCTTTCCACTCTCCATCTTTAGCTAAAAGTCCAGTCTCCCCATCTTTTACCATATCAGAGAAGGCTCCAATGTGACTAGCAACTGTTGGAACTTTTACTAAAGCAGCCTCCATCCATTTGATTTCAGACTTAGCCCGATTAAAGACCGAGTCAACTAGTGGGGCTAGATTAATATCCACTCGACTGATCAGCTGAGGTAAATCCTTCCAGTCAACATAGTCATGGACAACAATCTGCTGTTGGTAAGGCTTCATATCCTCTGGAATATCTAAATGGCCGACGATATGGAGTTCCACATTTTTGTAAGTTTCAAGCAAGGATTGGATGGCTGGCTTTATCAATTCAAAATTTTCATTGTGGCTGATAGAGCCTGAAAAATAGCCAATCTTGACTTTTGAATCCTGCTGACCATAATCTTTGATAAAGTGAGAACTGATTTCAATCAAGTCACTGGAAGCTCGATTTCTGTTCAGTAATACCTTATCTTTATATTTGAGCAACTCTTCCTTTAGTTGGAAAGTCGAAGTAATCGCGCCATCACAAGCAGCTAACATCTTGCCATAATTTTTGACACCAGCATCATAGTTGCCCTTGTCCTTTTCTGATAAGCCTTGAGTATAGCTCAACTGATCTGTATAAACTGTATCAAAAACCAAATCATCAATGTCAAAATAAACTGGTTTTTTATCTCTTCTAGCTGTATCGCACAAGAATTGAAGTTGATAAGACCACGGAGCTCGATAGATAATAATATGACTAGCATGCTGAGCCTGAGAAATCTCAAACTCAGATAAATTTACTACTTTGACCGTGAAACCGTTTTTTCTCAACTGTTCTGCTTTGTTAAGCACTCGGTAGCGCGTACATTGAGGAATAATATTTTCAACTCCATCAATAATCAGAATAAACTGCTCTCTCGAAATTGATTTGAATTTTTGTACAATATTATCCAAAATTTCAACTGGATAATCTGTTTCTTTTCGCACATAATTGAGCAAATCAGGTACTTCTGTTCGTCTTTCTAGCCCCTGCCAACGGAATTGTTGCGCATTATAATTTTGTAATGAGGTGTATTTAACCAAAGGACTACCAGCCCTAAGCATTCTCAAAGGATGAATATACATAGCACTGTCTTTGTTTTCAGACACCAAAGCATCATATCGATAACCCAAATCTGCGAAATACTTAGTAAAAGTTGTTTCGTGTTTCCCAATAGCCTTGTCACGCGAATCCGTATCGGTTAGATTGTTCCAATAGTCGAAAAATTCCTCTGACCGAAGTAATAAAGGCTCAATAACTAGAAAATAAGATTGCAGATGCTCTGGAATATAGCCATATTGATTGAAATTTGTTGCATCTTCCTGTACTTCACCAAAGGAAATCCCCCAGAAATCAAGATTTCTATCCGCCATTGTTTGGAAGACTTCATTCAAATCTCTCATTGGACCAATATTCGTATCATTGACTAGCAGAAGCTGAGAAGAAGTTTGCAGCTTTTCCTTACCAATGGTTAAAATACCTTCCCTAAATGCCGCAGCATCATAACCTGTATTATCTCTTACCAGAACTTGTCCATATTGTTCTAAGACAGATAAATCCTCCGGTTTCAATCCTCCATTTACCACAATCAACGTTTCATCTACCAAAGCTGCTAATTTCTCTAAAAATAGAATCTTGTAGCGCTGAAGATTCTCTTCTGCCTCAAAAATGACGTAGATTAGGCACTTTTTGCCAGTCACTTGTTGAAGATGTTTTCGCTGAGAATTCCGTAAAACTCGATAATAATAGTTTTTTGGCGGTTTGATGTTTCTTTTTATGGTAATGTACTGCCGCTTCATTTGAGATAGGGCAGTTCGGATATTCCGCGGATTTTGGACAATCTGCCCTACTCGCTTAATTGGAGTGACGATAGCATTCCCAACACGATATGAGAGTGAGTTACGTAATTCATCAATGTCATCCTGATATTGATAAATCAGTTTACTATCGTACTCCCAATTCTCTCTCAAATCTTGGACATAGTCGGATACCTGATTCATATGCTGAATTAAATTTTCCAGTCGACCTTCCAGAGTAAAGATGTTTTCAGACAGAGCTTGATAAATCTCATCTGGCAACTGTTTAACATACTTACGCAAGATTTTCAGATAGATCTCGTAATGGTAACGAGTAGAATCTCGTTTAGAGATAGAGTCCTTGTCAAAGACCCGATAATTCAGCTTTGTATTTGCATCATAAACAGGTTTCGCACCTTGATTGATAATTAAGTTTAAAAGAAAATCATAGTCTTCCAATTTTTCACGATTCAGCGCTTCGTCATAATAAATACCATCAGCAACTGAACGACGAATGAGGGAACAGTTGGAAATATAATTCTCCGTTAAGAAAGCCTGCTTGTCAAATGGTCGGGATTCAAGGTAAACTTCCTTTTTATCAGGATCATACAAATCCCCATAGACAATATCTGCTTCCTCTTGCATCATGGTTGTGTAGAAGCTCTCAATATAGTCTGAATCCAGAAAATCGTCACTATCCACAAAAATAAAATAAGTTCCTTGAATTTGCTGCAAAGCCTTATTTCTTGTCTTGACGACCCCCATATTTTCATGACTTTCAAACCTCGTCGGGAAAGGGGAATCTTGCAAAGTTTCTTGGATAATCTGGGCGGACTTGTCTGTGGAACCATCATCCAATACCAGTAACTCGATATTTTGATAGGTCTGCCCAAAAATACTGCGCAAACACTGTTCAATGTAGTCTTGATGGTTGTAACATGTTACAACAACAGATATTAAATCTTTCATATACTTTCCTTGTAAATAACTATATTAGTTCGAGTTAGCATCTTGACTCTTCATGTATGCTTTATTTATCAGATGAGCAACCCACTTAGGCCAGAAAAGCTGATACATGAACAAGTCTTCTTTGGTCCTCGTATTATCTGAAATAGTTTTGGTTGTTTCAGACTCTCCATGAATCCGGTGGCACATAAGCTTCTCAGAAATATAAGCAAAGCGACCCTTATAGGCGCTAATCTTGTACCAAGCGTACCAATCCAGACTCACGCGCATTTCCTCATCAAATCGGAAATCCCTTAATGCCTCTAAATTGTAAGTCACCGCCGGACAGGAAATGGGATTGCCGAAAGCCAGCACCCGATTTCTCCAAAAATGGCTAGATGGCATCAGGTTCAGTGTTTTGAGCATGAAAGTCTTGATTTTCAGATTGGTGTTAGCTGGAATTTTGACCCCATTTTTCTCTTCAAAATAGTCCGTATAGGCAATGAGAACGTCCTTAGACTGCTCTATCTTCTGCATTACAGCCTCTAAGTAAGCAGGCTCATAGTAATCGTCCTGGTGGGCAATAGTAGCATAAGGAGTCTCAACAAAGTAAAGGGCATTGTTCCAGTCCCTGCCAATACCACCGCCTTCTTTCGTATAAAAAGGAATACCATACTTCTGGCACAGCTGTTTGATTGAATCCAGCGGTGTTGAGCTATAGCAGATAATCTTTGATGACAAAGTTTGAGCTTGCAGAGACAAGATACAATCTTCTAAGAATTCACTTTCGCCATAGGCGCAAATCACCCAGGTATGGTTATTTTTCATCTTTTTCACTCTCTAACTTAGACATTCTTTGTTTCATGATGGACAGTTCTTGCACCAACTGCTTGATTTGCTCCTTTTGCTTGGAAATGGCAATAGTATGCAAAAACACGATAATCAGCAGGAAAAAGATAGCCAAGGACATGACAAAGTTTGAGGTCAGTTCAAAACCTAACAATTTGGCAATCGAAACTGGAATCCAATCAAAAATAGAGATAACAATCAGTACAAAGCCAATAATAATCCACATAAAGGCTTGCTCAAACAAAATATTGTTTTGATTGATATTCCGAAAGACAAAATACAGGAATAGAACTGAAGCCACTAGCATAACAATAGACAAAATGGACATTATTCACTCTCTTTCATAAAAGCAGCAATCAAGATCGAAGAGCAAACCTCAATCATGTAGCGAATGGACTTAATCGGAGTAATCGAAGATACTCCTCCTGCGCGTTCAAACATATTGGCCGGTGCTTCCACCACTGTATATTTTCGCTTCAAGAGATGGACGATTGATTCTGGCTCAGGATATTTGATAGGATAGCGCGCAGCGAATTGTCGAATAATGTCTCGATTGGCCAAACGATAGCCTGATGTGGCATCCAGAATCCTTTTGCCTGTTGTTAATTTAATAAAAGCCGAGATAATAGTAATGCCAAAACGACGCATAAAAGTGGTCTGAAATTCTGAAGCCTTGTCACCAATAAAACGAGAACCAACAACCAAATCTGCCTGCTGACGACGAATAGGCTCCAGCAAAGCATCCAGCGACTCAATATCATGCTGGCCATCTCCGTCAAACTGTACGGCCACATCATAATTCTTCTCAAGTGCATACTTATAACCGGTCTGAACAGCTCCGCCAATCCCTAAATTCATCACTAAATGAATAGCATTCAGATTATGACTGTCCAAAATCTCCTTAGTTCTGTCAACTGACCCATCATTGATGACCACATAGTCTAAGTCAAAATCAACTTTCTTCCGATATTCTATAATGCTCAAAACCGTATTTAAAATACTTTCCTCCTCATTATAAGCAGGAATTATCATTAAAACTTTCAATTATCTTTCTTCCCTTTACAATAAATTTTAGCAAATAATGGAACTAACCTTAACTTCTCTAAGCTCAAAAAAACAATAAGTGAAATTTTAGTCTGAAACCTTTCACCCTGAACCTTCTTAGACAAGGGAGAAATCGTACTGATGAGTTTATTCTCTTTTAACCATTTTTTAATCCTAATATACTGATGAATAAACTCCTGATCTGATGAGGCTCTCCCTGAAAAAAGTAAGTACCAAACGTAATACCTTTTCAAGTAATATACTACTAACTCAGATGGCTGACCCAACTCTAATATTTTTGCAAAAAGAACTAAAATATCAATTTCAGGAGAAAAACCTCTCTGAGAAGTATTAGAAATACTCTGACTATTGTAATACCAATTATATCCTTTATAGTCCAACAATCCTATTTTATCCGTTGTCTTATAGGCAGTTAGATTAAAAATAATATCTTCTCCTATACCATAGTCAAAAAATTCTAGATTGTTTTTTCTCAAGAACTCAGTCCGGTAAATTTTGGCCCAAGGAGCCATTATAATATATTTGGACCACTCTGATTGTTGTATGTCTTGACTAAAGATGATTTGGTTATCCTGATTAACGCGCTTGTAGCCACCAATAACTAAGTCTAGCCTTTTCCCATGGATAGCCTGATAAAAAGTTTCAATATAATCGCTATCAACAAAATCATCATTATCCATGAACATAATATATTCTCCCTCAGCTAGAAGAATTCCTTTATTTCTAGTTAATGCCACTCCTTCGTTTTGTTTATCAATTACTCTTATAAAACTATACTTCACTTCATAGTCTTTTAAAATATTTAAAGAGTTATCTTTCGAACCATCGTTTAGAAAAATAATTTCAAAATTCTTAAATGATTGATTCAAAAGAGAATCTACACAGCGTTTAATTCCATCTTGTGCATTATAAACTGGAACAATAACTGAAATAGCTGGTTTAGACATATTTCCCCTTTCGTAACTGGACTAATCTATTTATAAAACTTCAATAAAACAGGAAATAGTTTTATCGAAAACTTTATCCCAAATAACTTGGCTACTAGGCCTGTTAACTTAAATGCTCGGTTCTCTATATAATTTGCATACTTTAGCAAATATTTATACTGGTAAAGCAACTCCTTAATTTTCAAATTATCAATGTATTGATTTACATAAGGTAATATAGAGATATATGAGATTGCAAAATAGATATTTAAAGCTTTTTGAATTTCAACTGAATAGTTTTTCAAGTCAGAAAGTCCCGTCCTGATTCCTTCAAGAGTATCTTGAACATTTTTTTCTTTCACGACATTAGTCAAACTTCCTTTGCGGTTCTGTTGATACATGTATTGAGTACTATTAAGAATTGAAAATTTCTTTGTCATTTTTAAGATCCGAGAACAATATAAACTATCCTCAGATACCATTCCCTCTGGAAATTTTAAGCCGTTTTGAAATAATTTTTTCGATACACACTTATTCCAATTTGGACCATTAAATATTCCAAAGCAAGTAGCTTTTAAAATATTTTCCTCAAACATAGATATAGGGAAATCTATAATTCTATCATCATAAAAATAACTGTAACCAAAAACGATAACATCATCAATGCATTCTGTAGTTATTTCGTCAAGTTGATTCAAAAAGTGTTGATCACTCCAAAAGTCATCACCATCTAAAAACAATAAGTACTCTCCCCGAGCAGACTCAATACCTGTATTTCTTGCTTTTGAAGCTCCGCCGTTTGTTTGATTTAACACCCTTACTTTATTGGTATTCTCCACAGACAATTTATCAGCGACTATTGCAGTAGCGTCAGTTGACCCATCATTTATGATTAAAATTTCATAATCTTTAAATTCTTGAATTAAGACACTCTTAACACATTTTTCTAAATAATCCGCTACATTATAGGCAGGTATAATAATTGAAAATTTCATAAGTTTCTTATTTTTTCCTTCTCAAAAAAGTATATGGATTCGTCATAAAATAAATAATTAGCGAGACACTCAACCAAGCAATCATAGAGATAAGGAAAGACAAAGAGGCTCCAAAAATTCCGTATTGGGATACTAGTGGTTCAGCTGTAAGAATGGATACAAGATACCCCGCTAAGAATGAAATGACTAAATAATGATGTTTTCTAAAAACAGTTAAAATATTATCACATACTGTAGAAAACGTACTAGCAATACCACCTAACAAAAGAATGACGAAACTAATTTGATATTGATCCAACCTTGTTCCATAAATGATATTTAAAATAGGTATAGCAGCAATCGCCCCGCCAAGACAAATCAAAACACTTGTTCCCCATAAAATCTTAAACAAATTATTTTTATACGTAATAAAATGAGAAATTTTATTCTCTTCCTTGAAAATTGCTAGTTGTGTAACCATAGGGCGTAAAAAAACAATCATTAGATTCATTGCAAAAATTGGAGTGAATAAAATACTAAAGTCTCTCTGTACTCCCGCTTCAATCAATCCCCTATTAAAAATATCGTTTAATGCATACTTAGGTTGGTTATAGATTGAAACTAATAAAAAAGCATTTATAAATAAAGGTAAGCAGTCCTTTAAAATACTATAAATATCTTTGAGCTTTACTGTAGAGATATTAATACGATGAAACAACTTAGATTTTGGAAAATCAAACAAAAGAACTACTGTAAAAGAGGCTAGTGTTTGAAACACAACAGATAAAAGGAGATTTTTAGAAAACAGTAACGAAAAAGCAAATATTACAGTTGCAATTATATTTCTAAAAAATAGTGATTGACCGGCTATATCTAATCGCTCCTTCTGTTGGAACAAGCCTTGAAACACATCCGAAAGCGCCTCACTCACTCTAAAAAATGATACCCAAAATATAATCCAAAAATTTGCATGAGTAGAAGAATTTAAAATTAAAT
The DNA here is from genome assembly GCF_008369405.1 of Streptococcus cristatus. Lineage (GTDB taxonomy): Bacteria > Bacillota > Bacilli > Lactobacillales > Streptococcaceae > Streptococcus > Streptococcus cristatus_G. Next base: position 110,020 of record NZ_VSJJ01000006.1, on the reverse strand, counting down.
AACCTAATAAAATTAGTGTCATTAAAATATTAGTTAGAAACCTCGTAGTTAAATAGGCATCAAATGAATATTTTTCTTTAATATCTGTCGCTTGAAAATCCCTTACCTGAAACCCTGCAACAATAACTAGTAAATTCGCAATTGCATAAGCAAAACTATATAGATCGGCTGACTCACTAGATAAAGTACGAGTCACTATAAATAATAAAATAACAGATACAGCTGCTGAAGACAGGCTACCAAGAATATTCCAAAAGAAAATCTTTTGTGGCGATACCACTTTCAATATAATCAAACTCTCTTTCATTGTAAATAAAACTTTATCCAATTATACCATAAATTCCCCTTAAAAAAAGCAACCACAAGGTTGCTCGATGTTTATTTCCTTACTTCCTGCTTGTAAAACTCTTTCAAAGCATCTTGCCAAGTCGGAATGACAAAGCCTGTAGCCTTAGCCTTGGCCAGGCTCATAGTGGAGTTGAAAGGTCGCTTAGCCTTAGCCGGGAATTTGCTGGAATCAACAGGCTGGACTTCCACATCTGTATCTTTGAGAATTTCCACTGCAAAGTCATACCAAGTGGTGTCCTCAGCCGCATCATTAGACAAATGGTAATAACCAAATTCCTTTTGATTTTCAGCCAGATAGGTCATAAATTCAGCCAGCGTACGAGTCCAAGTCGGACGGCCATGCTGGTCATTAACTACGGTCAGAGTTTTGTGCGTCTTAGCAAGATTTTGCATGGTAAAGACAAAGTTTTTACCGTAGTTACCAAAGACCCAAGCAGTACGGATAATATAGAAACGGCTGGAATATTTCTCAACCAGCTCCTCACCCATGCGCTTGGTACGACCATACTCGGTCTGTGGATCTGGTCGATCGTCTACTTCCCATTCCTCGCCGACAGGCTTTTGTCCGTCAAAAACATAGTCTGTTGAGATGTAGACCATGGTCGCCCCATGTGCTTCTGCTGCTTTTGCCACATTTTCGGTACCGGTCACGTTGATGGCATAGTCCAGCTCTTTACCTTCATCTTCAGCTGCATCAACTGCAGTATAGGCTGCGCAGTGATAGACCAAGCTTGGCTTGACTTCCGCAAAGACCTTGTCCACCATTTGGGCATTGGTAATATCCATTTCAGCTACATCAACAGCCACATACTCTTCATTGCGCTCATCCAAAAGATAGCGGAGCTCTGTTCCCAGCTGTCCATTCGCACCTGTGATTAAAATCATTTGTTTGTCCTTTCAGATCATAAAAATTCGATGATTTTATTATATCAAAAAAAGCAGAAAAAATCTGCTCAATCGAATCATTATCGGAAAATCTATCCAGTAGGAGCACAAAAGAATAGTTTCTTATTCCTTTTGATACTCCGTATATAAGTAATACAACAATCTGCAAGTAATAATGAATAGACTTATCATCAGAGGCAAAAAGGTTCGAGTGCTTGAAGCGTAGAGAGTCGGAGATAATGAAATGACCATGCGGCCAATAAAGCCAATTACAAATAAATAGGTCAGCCATATTTTTTCTTTACAGTCAGAAACTACAAGCCACAAAGCGTAAAGAATCATTAATAGCAGCAAGCCATAAAAGGCTACTGCGCTCATATACGTGATATTAAAAGAAAATGTCCCTGATTCTCTGGCTGCTTTACTGATACCTGTTAAGGTACCAAAAATAGTATTCCAGCCCATTTTTTGCGAAAAAGTATTGAACATAACAAAACCGCTCAGAGCTATGGCTGTTACATTTTTCTTATGAAGAGCATAGACAAAGAGCACAAGCAAGAAGAACATCACAAAAGGAAAGGCAGTGGAAAGCAGATTATCACCCGTCTCCAGAAAGCCAAGCCCAAGCTTTTGGAAGATATTCAAGTTCGGAAAGTTAGGGAACCAACTGACAATATTCTTTTCCAAACGCAGAGCATTCCCCGGGGATAGCTTAGCTGATAATATTCCTAAAGCGCTCAGTGCCAAATAGCATAGATTACCCATTAAATGTTTTTTCTCTTTCTTCGCAAGGACAATTTCAAACAGAAGCCACAAAAAAGCGTAGACAGCTAATTGTTCTTGCATGATAGCAACTAAAAAGCACAAAAGGCTAGCCATATTAATCCAAATATTTTTAGATTCTCTGAAAAAAAGTGCGAAAAGCAACAAGGAAGCAGGGAAAATGTAATTGACATAGGTCGGAATAGAACCCGCACTTAAAAATTCCGTTGCTGGAAGGAATATAAAAATTAGTAAAGCTGGTAGCCAGGGCAAGGAAGGGGTAAGCTTCCTTAAAGCATAAATCAAAAGCAACGTTGCCAGAAAGGCTGCTGCTATAAACAGCTTTGCGTGAACGGAAAATAATAAGGTGGCTGACTCAATGAGCAGCCTACTGCTCCAAGTGAAATAACGATCAATCCCAAAGAATAAATAATTGTAATGAAATTCCTTAGCATATTCTAAAAATGCTGTTTGGTCTCCTACTGGGGTGATTTTATTATTGATGTAAAACTGTATCGCATAAATAAACGAAGTTAAGCACAAGACAATATTAATTTTTTTATTTTCCACAATCTCTCCTCAGCTAAATAAGAGTCATTTAAGCCCTAAAAACTCTCTCAAAGACTCACTTACTCTTCTCTTTAATCACATAGATTGGGCGATGCTTGGTTTCCATAAAGATTTTGCCGATGTATTTGCCCAGGATACCGATGGTCAGCAGCTGGAAGCCTCCGATAAGGAGAATGACGGTCATAAGGGACGGCCAGCCAGATGTCGGATCACCAAAAACCAAGGTACGAATAATAATCACCGCCATCAGGATAAAAGCTAAAATCCAAGACAGAATACCCCCAAAAAAGGCAATGTTGAGAGGCGCATCAGAGAAATTGACAATACCTTCCAAAGAATAGTTGAAAAGAGACCAGAAATTCCATGAAGTCTTGCCAGCCACTCGTTCAACATTTTTGTATTCCAAGTATTCGATATTGAATCCCACCCAGGCAAAAATCCCCTTAGAAAAGCGATTGTACTCTGAAACCTCCAGAATGGCTTCTACCATCTGACGGCGCATCAGTCGGAAGTCGCGCGCACCATCTACCATTTCTACTTGGCTAATCTTGTTAATCAGCTTGTAGAACAAATTAGCAAAAAAGCTTCGGATTGGAGGCTCTCCCTCGCGAGTAGTACGACGAGTTCCTACACAGTCCAGCTCAGGATTCGAGTCCAGCATGGTCTTCATCTCAATCAGGAGCTCGGGCGGATCCTGCAAATCCACATCCATGACCGTCACAAATTCCCCGCTCGCCTCTTGCAAACCAGCATAGAGGGCAGCTTCTTTTCCGAAATTACGAGAAAAGGACAGATAGTGCACGTCAGGACAGCGACTGCTGAGCTCACGCAAAACAGCCAAGGTCCGGTCCGTTGATCCGTCATTGACAAAAATATATTCAAACTGGTCACGGATTTGATATTTCACCGCTTCCATGGCTTCATGAAACAGAGGAATAGACTCTTCTTCATTGAAGCACGGAACAATCACTGAAATTGTCATTTTGATTACCTGCTATTTTTTAATATCTCTCATTATAACAAAAAACTAGGCGAAAACCTAGTTTTATTCTTATTTACTCTGTCTAGAGGTCTTGAAAATTAGATAGATTTCAAGGCGATTCTCAAATCCTCTATCAAGTCATCCACATTTTCCAGGCCGATAGAGAGACGTATTTGATTTGGTGTAATGCCTGCTGCCAGCTGATCTTCTGGCGACATCTGACCATGAGTCGTCGTAGCTGGATGAACGACCAAGGACTTAGCATCTGCTACATTAGCTAAGTCAGAAAAAATCTCCAGGCTGTCAATAACCTTACGAGCTTCTTTCTCCCCGCCATTGACATTGAAGGTGAAAATTGAGCCCACGCCTTTAGGGAAATATTTTTCTGCCAAAGCATGATAAGGACTGTCAGCAAGTTTGGGATAATTGACCTGCTCGACCTTAGGATGCCCCGCTAAAAATTCTACAATCTTCTCTGCGTTGGACACATGGCGCTCTACGCGCAAAGAGAGAGTTTCCAACCCCTGCAGGAAGAGAAAGGCATTGAAGGGGGACATGGCTGCGCCCGTATCGCGCAAGAGCTGGGTCCGGACTGCAGTGACAAAGGCTGCTGCACCAACATCGCGCGTATAACTGATATCATGATAGCTCGGGTCTGGGTCAACGAACTGCGGAAACTTGCCAGAAGCTTCCCAGTCAAATTGACCACTGTCCACAATCACACCTCCGATGCTGGTTCCGTGACCGCCGATAAACTTGGTCGCAGAATGTACTGCGATGTCCACTCCATGAGAAAAGACATTGATCAGATAAGGAGTGGCAAAGGTATTGTCGGAAATCAACGGAATTTTATGAGCATGAACCAGCTCTGCTAAAGCATCAAAGTCAGGAATATTAATCAGCGGATTGCCCAAACTTTCAATCAGAACCAACTTGGTATTGTCCTGAATGGCTGCTTCTACTTCAGCCAGATTTTCAATATCCACAAAAGTCGTGGTAATGCCATAGCGAGGCAGGGTTTCTTTGAGCAGATTAAAGGTACCACCGTAGATGGTGGAAGCTGCTACTACATGGTCGCCAGCATGGGCCAAAGCTAGAATGGTGTAGGTAACAGCTGCCATACCAGAAGCTGTTGCTAGTGCTCCGACTCCACCCTCCAAAGCCGCAATCCGATCCTCAAAAGCTGACAGGGTCGGATTGGTAATCCGAGTGTAGATATTGCCAGGCTTGCGTAGGGCAAAGAGATCTTCTCCCTCCTGAGTATCGTCAAACACATAGGAAGTTGTCTGGTAAATAGGCAGAGCCCGCGACTTAGTTGTCGGGTCAACTGTCTGTCCAGCATGAAGCTGCAGGGTTTCAAATTTAAATTCACGTGTCATAAGGTCACCTCACTATAGTTATGTGATAAGTCTACCATTAAACGCCCTGCTTGACCAATAGAATTTCTTTATCAAAAGAAATAAAGAGAAGCTATATCTTATAGCTTCTCAGTTATAATCTCAAAAGTCGCTTGATTGCTGGGCCAGTACAACTGCGACGAAACTTTTTCTAAAGCTACCCACTGAGCTCCTACATGCTCATCAGAAATCTGGATTTCCTTCTGTTCTGTCAGAACTAGAAAGAGATTTTTGTGAATGGACAAATTTTCATCAATCTTTACCGTAAAATCTCCAAGACCCGTCAGGTTTGAACAAGCTAAGACCAAGCCAGTCTCCTCTTTTATTTCACGAAGGCAGGCCTCTTCTGGACTCTCGCCACTCTCAATCCCACCAGTAATGGGTTGCCAAAAGGAAACTTTCTCAGCTTCCACTTTCAATAGCAAGATTTCTCGATCCTCTGGATGGTAGATCCAGGCTTCAATCGACTGCCTCATCATGATTTTTTCTCAATCGGTGCTATGCTGGCCAGCACTTTCTTCAAACCGACTTCTGGGAAATTAATCTTGAGCTCTTGACTATTTCCGCTGCCAGATACTGCCAGAACTGTCCCATCGCCCCATTTCTTATGGTGGGCGATATCTCCGATAGCCCAAGCAACTTCTGGCTTAGATGACTGGTTTTGACCGCTCTTTCCAAAAGGGAGACTGCCTGTAGAAATGGAACTTGGTGCCGCCTGACGCTTCCGTTCTTGCAGGGCCTGGGCCAGACTCATGCCTTGACCGAATTGACTGGTATCACTATTGGTATAACTAACCTTAAAGGAGCTATTTGACGGTCGAGCCAGTCCCTGATAGTCTAGCAAGTCTGAGCTGATTTCTCTCAAAAAGCGTGTAGGATGATTATAGTTGGTTTTACCATAAAGCATACGGGAATTAGCATTGGTCAGATAGAGAATCTTCTCTGCTCGGGTGATGCCGACGTAGGCCAGGCGCCGCTCTTCTTCTAGCTCATCCTCATCTTCAGAAGCCCGGCTCAGAGGAAAGACATTTTCCTCCATACCAACCAGAAAGACGACTGGAAATTCCAATCCCTTGGCCGCGTGGAGGGTCATCAAAGTCACTTCAGAACTCTCCGTATCTCCGTCATCTGTATCTGCGATCAAGGCTAAGTCATTGAGAAAACGGCTGAGTTTATCAAGACCGGATTCATCAGCAGGATTATCTGGACTTTCATCAAAGTTCTTGGTTACAGACAGGAATTCTTCAATATTTTCAATCCGTGCTTGGCTTTCCAAGGTTGACTGGGCAGCCAAGGATGCAGTATAACCTGTCTTTTCTAAAACTGCTTCTACCAGCTCCGTCACTGTAAAGTCGTCCAAGCGCTCCCTCAAATCGAGAAGCATATTAACAAAATCATAGACCGCCTGAGCCGCCTTGCCTTTAACTGAGGACAACATGATATTGGCCGATGCATCTAACATGGAGATTTCCTGACTGGACGCAAAATTCCGAATTTTCTCCACCGTTCCTGGTCCAACACCACGCTTGGGCTCATTGACCACGCGCTCATAGCTGATATTGTCGCTAGGATTGGCGATGAGATTGAGGTAAGAAATAACATCACGGATTTCTTTACGGCTGTAGAACTTAGTGCCGCCCACCATAGTATAAGGAATATTGGCCTTGAGTAGGGCTTCTTCCACCGTCCGTGACTGGGCATTGGTTCGGTAAAGAACTGCAAAATCCTTATGACTGTATCCTTCTCGGCCCAGCTGATCAATAGTTCGGGCGACAAAGAGAGCCTCGTCCTGCTCGTCATTAGCCCGATAGTAGACAATTTCCTCACCGTCTTCGTTTTGAGTCCAGAGATTTTTAGGGCGACGGTTGCGGTTGTTTCGGATGACTTCATTAGCCGCCTGAAGAATGGTCTTAGTCGAGCGATAATTTTCCTCAAGCAGAACTACCTTAGCTTCTGGATAATCCTTTTCAAAGTCTAGGATATTCTGCATATCGGCTCCTCGCCAGCCATAGATAGACTGGTCAGCGTCTCCGACTACGCAGATATTCTTGAAGCGAGAAGCCAAGAGTTTGACCAGCTGGTACTGAGCATGGTTGGTATCCTGATACTCGTCTACATGGATGTACTGGTAACGTTGCTGATAGTAGGTCAGGACATCAGGATTTTGGTCAAAAAGCCGCAGGGTCAGCATAATCAAATCGTCAAAATCCATGGCCTCAGACTGACGCAGTTCTTTTTGATAGGCTGTGTAGCACTTAGCCACAATCTCCGTGTACATATCACCAGCTAGATTGGCATAGGCCACCTCGTCAATCAGGTCGTTCTTAGCATTGGAAATCGTACCCAGAATGGCGCGCTCATTCCACTTTTTAGGATCCAGATTGAGATTTTTAAGAATTCGTTTCATCAGAGTCCGCTGTTCGCCCGGATCAACGATGGTGAAGTTACGGTTATAGCCAATATGATCTGCTTCTCGCCGCAGGATGCGCACGCACATGGAGTGGAAGGTAGCGATTAAGCAATCTTGGGTAGCTGGGTTGAGTGCTGCTGCCCGTTCCTTCATCTCCCGCGCTGCCTTATTGGTAAAGGTAATGGCTAGGATATTCCATGGATTGACCATCTTCTCGTCAATCAAATAGGCAATGCGGTGGGTCAAGACACGAGTCTTTCCCGAACCAGCCCCCGCCATAATCAACAAGGGACCTTCTGTCGTCTGGACCGCTTCGGCCTGACGGTCATTCATACCGTTTAATAAGGGATTCATCTTCTATCCTTTCAATGTAAAATCAAACTGAAAATCAATGCTTCCATTATATCAAAATTCGAGTGAATTTGTTATCGAAAAGGCAACTGTCCTCAATTGAAATTCAAGTGTGAAAAAGCTATAATAGTAGTCTAGAAAGGAGCAGCCATGAACAATCATCCAAGTGACAATCTCAAACTTGCCGAACGAGGTGCCCTCCTAGCCATTGCCACCTACATTGGCCTATCCGTTACAAAAATCATTGCAGGTGCGGCACTGACATCCTCCAGTTTGACGGCGGATGGTTTCAACAACGTCTCCGATATCGTTGCCAATATAGCAGTCTTAATCGGCCTGCGTATGGCAAGAAAACCAGCGGATAAGGACCACCGCTTCGGCCATTGGAAGATTGAAGATCTGGCCAGCCTGATTACTTCTTTCATCATGTTTTTTGTCGGTTTCAATGTCCTTATTGATACGGCTCAAAAAATCATTAACAAGGAAGAAACCTTGATTGATCCTGTGGGTGCTGTTGTTGGAATTGTATCGGCCATCATCATGTTTGGTGTTTATCTTTACAATAAAAACCTAGCCAAAAGGGTAAAATCCAAAGCTCTGGATGCGGCTGCCAAGGACAATCTCTCGGATGCCATCACTTCTCTGGGCACATCGGTTGCTATTATTGCCAGCTCCCTGAAGTTTCCTATCGTTGATAAGCTAGCAGCCATTATTATTACTTTTTTCATTCTGAAAACAGCCTATGATATTTTTATGGAATCCTCCTTCAGCCTGTCAGATGGCTTTGATCAGGACCTTTTAGACGATTACAAGCGTGCTATTCTGGAAATCTCTAAAATCACACGCGTCAAGTCCCAGCGTGGTCGAACCTATGGTAGTAATATCTATCTGGATATTATACTGGAAATGAACCCTGACCTCTCTGTCTTTGAAAGCCACGAAATCGCTGACCAGGTAGAGGATATGCTCAAGGAAGACTTTGGCGTCTTCGACATTGATATTCATATTGAGCCAGCACCTATTCCTGAAGATGAGATTCTGGATAATGTCTATCAAAAACTCCTGATGCGCGAGCAATTAGTCGACCAAGGCAGTCAATTGGATGCACTCTTATCTTCCGATTTTGTCTACATTTCCCAAGATGGTCACCAGCTGAACAAAGAGGAATTTCAACTAGAGAGAGCCCAAACTTCTCCTATCAAAAATTTAGAAATTACATCCGTCAGCCAAAAAACCAAGCTGATTCGCTATCAAATCGGAGATGTCATCCATACTAGCCTCTGGCGCCGCCACGAAGTCTGGCAAAACATCTTCCACCAAGAAACACGAAAAAACAACTAGCAGAAAACTAGTTGTTTTTATATGCTTTCACTTGTTCTGTTGCAATATCTTCTCCAAACCACTTTTCAGCAATTTTCTGGAATTCTCCCTCTTGGTATAATTTACCGAAAGCAGCATTTACTTTTTCCACTAAAGTACGGTCCGCCTTTCTAGCCCCGGCCGCAAAGGCCTCGCTCTCAAATCCAACTGAAAAGACTGAATATTGATCTAAAATTCCTTCTTCTGTCAGATAATAATTGGCATAAACGCGGTCAATCAAGAGACCATCAATTCGGTCGTTTTGCAAGTCAATCAAAGCCTCGTTGAAGCTTTGGTACTGAGTCGCTGTATGATTTTTGACAAAGGTTTTCAATATTTCAGGATTGCTTTCAAATGCTACATAGCCAGAAGATCCCGTTTGGGCACCCAATACTTTTCCTGCCATATCACTGGCCTGTGAGATATGAGAGGACTTTTTGCTGACCAAAACCTGCTCATTTTTCATATAAGGAATGGTAAATTGTACCTTTTCCATTCGCTCATCCGTCGCGGAATAGCCATTCCAGATAAGGTCAATCGTGCCGTTGGTCAACTCTGTTTCTTTCATATCCCAATCAATCGGCTGCCACTTCACCTCAATCCCATATTCCTTAAAGACAGCATTGGCCAAATCAATGTCAAACCCTGCATAAGTGCCATCTTTTTGCTCAAATCCCATGGGGACAAAGGTATTATCAAAGCCGATTGTAATCTGTTTTTTCTCCTCGTACTTGCTCCAGTTATCCAAGCTGGGATCACTGACATTGGAACTACAAGCACTGAGCAGGAAGGTTAGGATCAGGGTCAGACAGGTCAAAAGAATATTCTTTACTTTCATTCGGACCTCCCTTATTTTGGTATGACTTTGAGAATAGAATCCGCAATGTTTTCCGCAAATTGCAAATCATGTGTGACCACAATCTGCGTCATTCCCATTTCACGATTTTGAAGGATGAGTTTTTCTACTTCCAAGCGTAAGGCAGGATCCAAGGCAGAAGTTGGCTCATCATATCCGATAATCTCTGGATTGATCATCATAGCACGAGCAAAAGCGACCCGCTGTTTTTGCCCACCTGACAGCGAATAAGGGTAGGCCTTGGCATGCTCGGACAAGCCTAAGCGAGCCAATAGATCCTGCGCCTTCTCTTCAGCTTCTTCTTTGGAAACATTCATTGTATGTATTGGTGATAAGGTCAAATTTTCCAAAACAGACAAATGAGGAAAGAGCTGAAAATCTTGAAAGACAAAGCCTAGAAGATTACGCTTTTCAAGCTCTGCGACATCCAAAATCTCTCCATTATAAATTACTTGTCCCGAATCAATTGTCTCCAAACCTGCCAGCATACGCAGAAGGGTCGTCTTCCCTCCGCCAGAAGGTCCAACAATGGCCAATACTTGTTTTTCAGGCACAATCAAATTAAAATCCTTTAGAATCTGCTTATCACCAAATTTTTTACTAATATTTCGTAATTCTAACATAATAGCACCTACTTATAATAACTAAATTTCTTTTCGACCTGTTTTGCAACCAGCGTAGCCAGACCGATTAAGAGTAAATAAATCAAGCCTGCAACAAACATCGGTGCCAGACTTGCATCTCGGTTGGCCGCTGTACGACTGGCCAAAATCAAGTCTGAAATGCCTAAAGCATACACCAAAGAGGTATCTTTCACCAAAGTCATGACTTCATTAAATACGCTTGGTAGCACAATTTTTACGACCTGCGGCAAAATAATCAAGCGAATCGTCTGAACAGGAGTAAATTTCAAAACCTTCGCAGCTTCGTACTGTCCAGTCGGAATGGAAGAAATACCGCCACGGAAGATCTCCGCAAAATAAGCCGCGTAGTTTAGTGTAAAGGCAATAATCGCTGCAGGAATCCGATCCAGCCGAATGCCGATACTTGGCAAAACATAGTAAATAAAGATTAACTGCAATAAAAGCGGCGTCCCGCGCATGATCCAAATGTAAATATTAAGCAGCCATTGCAGGGGCTTCAAGCGAATTTGCATCGAAAAAGCCAGCATAATTCCCAAAGGAATCGAAAAAACCAAGACCAAAGCAAACACCTGCAAGGTAGTTGCCGCTCCACTTAGAAGACTAGGTAAAATTTCCAAAATATAGTTCATTCTCTTCCTCCTAAATAAATATTTTACCATTATAACAGAATCTCAGGAAAATACAAGCAGATGTTGCAAAAAAGTTATAGTAAGAAAATCGAAATCAAACAAAACTAAAATCCGACCCTCTTTTTAAGAATCGGATTTATTTGACTATGGGGAGCTTCGTGTCGTTTTGGAACCATTCGAAACAACACAGCTCTAAAACTTTGCATATCTTGTTAATGGTCAGACCTAGGTTTTGGAACCATTCGAAACAACACAGCTCTAAAACTGCTTCTGCAGAGGTCATTTCCGCAATGATGTTTTGGAACCATTCGAAACAACACAGCTCTAAAACTACCGTTAGTTGTGGATGTAAAAAAAGTATGTTTTGGAACCATTCGAAACAACACAGCTCTAAAACGAGATGTGTAAATGATTTCTTGATGATTGAGTTTTGGAACCATTCGAAACAACACAGCTCTAAAACTTATACCATGGCTGAATTTGCCAGAAAAATGTTTTGGAACCATTCGAAACAACACAGCTCTAAAACTTTAGCCCCTTACCCTTGTCAGCTTTTACTGTTTTGGAACCATTCGAAACAACACAGCTCTAAAACGCTCTTTGTTTTAGGCACGTGACAAATTCAGTTTTGGAACCATTCGAAACAACACAGCTCTAAAACTGGCTTCTAGCAGTCTTCTCACTATATCCAGTTTTGGAACCATTCGAAACAACACAGCTCTAAAACTGTTGCTTTAAGTAATATTCTAAAGCATTGGTTTTGGAACCATTCGAAACAACACAGCTCTAAAACAAGTAATGAGGGTGTAAATGATCTACTCTCGTTTTGGAACCATTCGAAACAACACAGCTCTAAAACTTTTGTAGTACCTCATAGCTTGTCTGAAATGTTTTGGAACCATTCGAAACAACACAGCTCTAAAACCATTGACACAATGGTTCAAACTGGAATAAGGTTTTGGAACCATTCGAAACAACACAGCTCTAAAACGGAAGGTAGTTCTTCCAATTGTTTCAAATCGTTTTGGAACCATTCGAAACAACACAGCTCTAAAACTTTACGAAGCTAGACAAGGCATATCCTGCAGTTTTGGAACCATTCGAAACAACACAGCTCTAAAACAGCATATAACTATGGTGAGTGGTTAGCAGAGTTTTGGAACCATTCGAAACAACACAGCTCTAAAACATTAGTGAAGAGCGTGCTAGTCTCAGTGCGGTTTTGGAACCATTCGAAACAACACAGCTCTAAAACTTATGCGGCAGAAACATCCACGCGCCAAGTGTTTTGGAACCATTCGAAACAACACAGCTCTAAAACCCGTAACCGCTCCAAGCGCTGAGTACATACGTTTTGGAACCATTCGAAACAACACAGCTCTAAAACCTCGTAGAAAAATTTTTCTCACGAAATTTCGTAATCGCGCCATTCGTCTCAGCCAGACTTCAGCTCGTCCGATTCCAATTGTTACTCTTATTATACCATATTTTCAGGATTCAAGAAATAGTCTTGATCCAGCACATACTGCGGAAAATCATAGACTTTTCGAGGTTCGACAAACAAGACTCTTAGTTGATTGAGTTGGATATATTCTATCAGATTTACTAACTCATCCTTTGATAGATAAGCGGTCGCATTGATGAAGATAAGGAGTTTCTTTTTGGAAAGATATTTAAAAACTTGGATAATTTCTAGCATCTTTTCAAAAGGTGTATCGCTCAGAGTTTCAACTTTGACCCCTAGCGCATCGATTAACTCTAGAATGGTGATTTCATCGTATTCCAAGTCCAATTCGTTTTCCAAACACTCAAATGCCAATAATTCTGTAATCGTAGCAACCAGTTTTTCAATCATGGATTTGACTTCGGGTTTGTCATTGAGTTGATTTTCAAGATCCGCATGTATCAGCTTGAGCATGGCGGGTGAGTTGAGATTATATCCTAAGACATCCGTTATCAGTAATAACTCGGACTCTTTTAGAGCTTTTAAATTTCTATCAAATAACTTCAACTCACCTTCATCAGTGTACTGGTAGAACTGCTTCACGATAGTCGAAAAGATAATTTGGTCTTCCAGCACTAAAAAGGTCGCATTTTCAATAGCTAATGGTTCATCCAATAGCGGAAAGTTAATCTTCATCACCAGGCTCCTCTCCCAGAAAGACCAAACGAGCGTCGGAGTTTGCTACACTGGTATTTCGCTCACCATTTAAGTAAATCATGCGAGAAAACTGCTTTTCCGTGACGGTTAAGAGAGTAATGTTTCCTTTTTTAGGATTATGAGTCTTGAGTCGCTCAATCATGGCGTTATTAGCAGAGTTATTGAGCAAGAGCTTGCTATAGATGGAGAATTGGTGCATGATAAATCCTTCATCTATGAGGAACTTCCGAAACTTCCGATAGGCCTTGCGTTCCTCTACGGTATCAATCGGCATATCAAACATTAAAATCATACGCATATATCGATAACTCATATCCTAAACTCAGGAACTCCTTTCTCAGGGTGATTGAGAGCTTGAATGACCTTCTTAGTATAGTCACTGACGATATTGGACAGGTACATATCTTTGCCATTGTAGTGGAAGGTATCTGAGAAAATAGTGAAAAGTTCTCGTTTGATTTTGACAAAAGAACTGTTCCGATTTTCATAGACAATTCTGTCAATAATCGGACGAAAAGGTTCCATAATATCGCTAGCGAGGTTGAATTGATTGAACTGATTGGCATGTTTCAAGCCAAACTGAGTCATGCAGCCAGACAACACAATCTCACGCGCAAACATACTCAAAATCAAGGTGTAACCGTAGTCCAAGGCGGCATTGACATCATTATCCTGCTCACGACTAAAATCATTTCCAAACAAGGTGTTGAAATAAATGCGAGCTGCATGCCCCTCACGGTTACTAGGATCAAATAAATCCAACCCATGATAGAGATCGATGACGGACTGAGATTTTTCTAGAAAACCACAACTCCCCAGATAAAAAGCCTGATTGAGAATTTTTTGTGCAATAATAGTCGTCCAAACTTGAGCTTGAGTCTCCTCGCCCCATGTGATTTGCCGAGAGAGTTGCAGACTGGAATCGTGCCGACCGTAGTAAGGCATTAAGCATGCAGTTGGCAAGCGTTTATCATCACAAAAAATGACCAGAATATTTTCATCCACCAAGCGTTTAATCAGCATGGTGGAGAGAACAATATCCGTCGTCTCCAAAAGTAAGATATCCACCTCGGACAGGTGAATCAACTCTGTCCGAGAGGCATCTTTAAAAATTAAGTGATTGTTCTTGTAGGAAAGTTTAGAGTGCGTATTGACAACAACGGTTCTCCATCCCATTAGTCTTCTCCTAGTTTGCTTAAATCAATTCGAGTCTCGTAGAGACCAGTGATGGACTGGTGGATGAGGGTGGCGTTGAGGATTTCAGAGACAGTTGTGTATCGTTTCCGATCAATATCTTTGCCAAAAAATTTAAAGGTAGCAGGAGCACCTAAAGCAGTAAAGGTCAACAAATTGATAAATGAATTTGCTAGGATTTCTATATCCGCCTGCTCATTATCTGTATATAAATTCTTGATTTTCTCTAGATTTGCATCTGCGAGGACATATTTTTGAGAGAACTCAGATACAAGATTTAATAAATCTTTAAATTTATTTTGGTGTTTTTGAATATATTCCAAATGTTCTGGTTCGTCTAGTTTATGGACGTTTTTAGAATGGTAGAGCAAGGTTGTTAAACATACTGGAAGCACTATTTCATTGCCTTTTTGAAGTTCTTTCGCACTTGCAAGTAGTCGTCTGCGACCATTTTCTAGTTCAAACAAACTATACTTAGGTAGGCAGAGGATGTTTTCTTTACGGACATTATGATAGCCTTTATTTTCAAGGAAGGCTATTGGATTCTTCTCAA
Source organism: Streptococcus cristatus (assembly GCF_008369405.1). Taxonomy (GTDB): domain Bacteria; phylum Bacillota; class Bacilli; order Lactobacillales; family Streptococcaceae; genus Streptococcus; species Streptococcus cristatus_G. Next base: position 94,919 of record NZ_VSJJ01000006.1, on the reverse strand, counting down.
AAGCGGCTTTTTCCATAATCGTGATACCAACTAAAGTTTTGACAGTCTTCAGTTTTTTCGCTTTTCCTTTTTCGATATCGGCAATGAGCAAGATCGAATAGGCGATAACAGGGCTATCAAATCCCCCGTATTTAGTAGTTTCCCAAAGAATATCCTTTGTTTTTCGAGGGATTAACTTATCAGAATTTCCTTTAGGAAGAATGGATTCTTTAGAGAAGCCGCCTGTTTGCACCTCTCTCTTCTTCACAATATTCACCTGCGGAAGTGATAGAACTTTTTTGATTGTAGCAAAATCTTTTTCCTTATTCCAAGCGATTTCTCCGGTATCCTTAGAGTATTCGATATTTTCTCTTTTTACGATGGTTCCGTCTGCGTAATGCACCTCTTCTTTAAAGAAATTCAACAAGTTTGAGTAGAAGAAATACTTTTCAGTTGCTTTTTCGATGTCTTTAGGATCTTTGGATCTGGAGATGTATCTCTTAAGATCGTACTTTTGATAGTCACCATAGACGAATTCAGGCTCTAGTTTAGGATATTTCTTAAGAATAGCCTTAGCAACCACTGCATTTAAATAGGCGTCATGCGCGTGGTGGTAGTCATTGATTTCCCGCACCTTGTATAACCTAAATTCTTTACGGAAATTGGAAACTAGATTGGATTTCAAAGTAATAATTTTGACGCTACGAATCTTTTGGTTTTTCTCATTCACTTCTGTATTAAAGCGGGCATCCAAAATTTGTGCGACATGTTTTGTAATTTGCCGTGTTTCAACTAGTTGGCGTTTGATAAAACCAACTTTATCCCGCTCATCTAGTCCGCCGCGTTCAGCTTTGGTTAAATTATTAAATTTACGGTAAGAAATCAATTTGGAATCCAACAATTGTTGCCAAAAAGTTTTCATCTTTTCAACTACTTCAAGACTTGGGACATTATCAGATTTGCCACGATTATCCTTTAAACTCGTCAAGACACGATTATCAAGAGAATCATCCTTGATAAAGGTTTGTGGGATTATGTGGTCAATGTCATAGCTGCTCAGTTGGTTGATATCAAGAGGTTTCCCAGTATACATATCCTTTCCATTTTGGAGATAGTAGAGATAAAGTCGGTCGTTTTGGAGATCAGCGTTATCTGTTGGATGTTCTTTTAGAATGTTACTTCCGAGTTCAGAAATAGCATTTGAAAGTCTCTTGAAACGTTGTTGTGAATTACTGTTTCCCCTAGCAGTTGTCTGATTTTCTCGTGCCATCTCAATCACAATGGACTCGGGAACATGGCCCATAACCTTGACAAGTTCATCAATAATCTTGATACTTTGTAAAATTCCCTTTTTAATGGCAGGGCTTCCTGGGAGTTCTTGGACGACTTGCTTCACATCATCTGTCTTGCCAACTACTTGTGCTTTTTGAATAATTTCTTTGAAGAAAAGTCCGTCATCGTTGATTAACTGCATAAAGTTGCGATTGATCTTACCGTCATCAATCAAGTAGTCAAGAATCGTATTCCCTGTTTGCTTATCACAGATACCGTTAATCAGCTTGGCAGAGAGTTTTCCCCAACCAGTATAATGTCGACGAGTTAGTGCCTTGATTACTTTTTCATCAAAGAGAGAGTCATACTGAGCAAGGCGTTGCTTAATCATCTCACGATCTTCAAAGATCGTTAAAGTGTGGACGATATTTTCAAGAACCTCTTCATTTTTAGGATCATCCATAAACTCTTTATCTTTGATAATCTTGAGCAAATCATGATAAGTAGAAAGACTTGCGTTAAATTGCTTTTCAATTCCTTTTAGTTCGATTCCATCGTAGCCATCAACATTATGTAGATAATGAATGATATCTTTTTCAGTTACTTTTCTTTTCTCTTTGAATAATTGTTTGACAATTTGCTTCTTCTGCCCACTATCAAGGAATTGATAGTCTCTCAATCCTTCTGCAATAAATTTTACTTTTGTTAATTCATTATAGACAGCAAATGTTTCATACAACAGGCTGTGCTTAGGCAAAACTTTTTCCTCTGGCAGATACAAGTCATAGTTAGTCATCTTATTGATGAAGTCTTCCGCAGAGCTTGCTTTATCAACAATTTCTTCAAAATTCCAAGGTCGGATTGCTTGGTCAGAATTTCGAGTCAGCCAAGCAAAATCACGATTGCCACGAGCCAATGGGCCGACGTAGTAAGGGATACGGAAAGTTAACAGCTGTTGAATTTTTTCAGAATCTTCTTTTAAGAATGGATAATAATCACCTTGACGATGTAGAATTGCCCTCATTTCAGTCAGATGAACTTGGTATGGAATTGTACCATTATCAAAAGTACGTTGTTTTCTTAGAAAATCCTCGCGCTTAATTTTCTCAAGGAAATAATCTGCCCCTTTAACATTATTTAAAATATTCTTGAGATATTTATAAAATTCTTCCTCAGTTGCTAATTTACCATTTCTTTTTCGTACTTTTGAATCAACTCCTACATATCCTGCATAACCATTTTTGCTATCGTCAGAAAAAACTTCAACATATTTTTCTGGAAGATTGGCCTTAATGAAGTGTTTTAAGGCAGCTAAGTCTTCTTCATGTTCTTTGAATCGTATGACCATTTTTGTTGATAAAGGCGCATGTGGTGATTCGTCTGAAACGATACCTGCTAATAAGATACCATCGCTTAGATTTTTCACTACAGAAAAGAGTTCGATGAAACTTTCTCCGATTAGTGCGAGGAGATTTCCAAGATCTTCTTCATAGCTCTCCGATGATATTTGTAATTTAGCATCGTTTTCTAAACTAAAGTTTGTTTTAAAATTAGGTGTCAATCCTAGAGCTAGTCCGATTAAATTCCCGAATAAGGTATTCTTCTTTTCACTTGGGTATTTCTTAAGAAGTTGTTCCTGTTTTTCAGACTTAGGGATTTTAGCGGTTAAGATTTCTGTGACATTCAGTTTGATTTTGGAAAGGGAAGTTTCTTGAACATTATCGTATTCTTCAACGAATTTTTCAAACAGTCCTTGGATGTCATTATTTTGAACTTTAAACTTGGGATCGTCAATCAAAAAATGCCCGCGGTATTTAATCATGTGAGCAAGAGCTAGATAAATCAAACGCAAATCTGCTTTTTCATTTGACTCTGCTAGTTGCTTTCTCAAATGATAAATTGTTGGAAATTGCTTATGGTATTCCTTCTCTTCTTGTAGGGTAGCAAAAATAGGATATTTACTTCCTCTTTTATCCTCAGGAACTAAAAAGGAGTCATCTAATCGATGAAAGAAACTACTATCCACATTGCTCATTTCCTCGGCAAAGATTTCTTGAAGATAACGAAGACGATTTTTCCGACGAGTATAGCGACGGCGTGCTGTCCGTTTTAGACGTCTATCTTCAGCAGTAGTCCCTTCATCAAATAATAAAGCTCCAATTAGATTTTTCTTGATAAAGTTTTTATCAGTATTGCCCAGAACTTTCATCTTTTTCGATGGCACCTTATAGTCATCCGTAATGACGGCCCATCCGACACTGTTAGTTCCGATATCGAGTCCGATAGAGTAATTTTTGTTTTCCATGTATAAAAACCTCCTTTGTATTAAGTTATAATTTACAAATTAAGAAATGAGAGTTTTGATTAAGTCAATGCACTCCTTCATAAACTTTATTAACTCAGTTAGAATAGCTAAATGATCTTTAGTAAATTTAAACTTTCTCAAAACTATTTCCTTAAAATACAACTATATTTAAATTGTAACATTTCTAATGAAAATTTCAATAAAATGAATGCTATATTTGTAGAAATCTGTTAGAATTAGTAATGAGTTGTATTTTAGTTTTAGAACTGTATTGTTTCGAATAATACTAAACTAGATTTTTTCAAAAATTTCCAGCAAGGTTTTAGAGCTGTGTTGTTTACAGCTTTAAAATAGCTTTTTATCGTATCTGTAAAATAATTTACATTTCACTTGATAATCTTTGATAAGTATAGTACAATAAAGTTGTTGGAACTATTCGAAACAACACAGCAAGTTAAAATAAGGCTTTTGTCCGTACACAACTTGAAAAAGTGCGCACCGATTCGGTGCTTTTTTATTTACTATAATAACTATATTTTACTCTTATTTCTATAAAAAGGCAACGAAATTCAAAGCGTTTTCAACAAATTCACTAAAAAAACTACGTTCAAATGAACGTAGTTTTAATATTTATGTCCCCTGCCGGAATCGAACCAGCAACTACTCCTTAGGAGGGAGTTGTTATATCCATTGAACTAAGGGGACTAGAGAAAAACTCTGCCAAGTGACAGAGTCATTTCTGATATTAACGACGGATTTCTTTGATACGCGCTGCCTTACCTTGCAATGCACGAAGGTAGTACAATTTAGCACGACGAACTTTACCGTAACGAACGACTTCAATCTTGTCAACACGTGGAGTGTGGATTGGGAAAGTACGTTCAACACCTACACCGTTAGAGATTTTACGAACTGTGTAGTTTTCTGAAATTCCAGCACCTTTGCGAGCGATAACGACACCTTCAAAGATCTGGATACGTTCGCGAGTTCCTTCGACAACTTTCGCGTGAACGCGGACAGTGTCACCAGGACGGAATGCAGGGATATCTGAGCGAAGTTGACCTTCAGTCAAGCTTTGAATTAATGGATTCATTTTTTCTCCTATCTTGCTAATCTTGTAGCTCTAGACAACAGCGGATTAGCCGTTTTTTTAGTGCATCCATTTATGCACAAAGTATATTATATCAAAATTCTAGTAAAAGTAAAGATTTTTAGATAAAAATTCCTAAAAGAATCGCTAAAAATCCTAAAAGGTAGGTCAACATCAGATAGAAGCTAAACTTCTTCTTATCTGAGAACAGCTCTGCTAATTCAGCATTAAAGGTGGAAAGAGTTGTTAAACCGCCACAGAAACCTGTTGCCAAAATGCTATACAGTTGCTTATCTTGGATATGATTATAAAAATATCCAATCAAAAAAGCTCCCAGTACATTAGCCATCAAGGTGCCTACTGGCAGAGCAGCTCTGCTATTGACCTTAGAAAAAAAGTAACGGACAAGAGCTCCTAGACCGCAAGCAACGAGCAAAAACCAAATCATGCGGCCACCTTCCTTCCAGCCCATAAAGCAATGCAAAGGCTGCCGCCGATACTCAAGGATAAATACACGAATAATTCCGGATAACGGCCTAAATCCAGCAATTTGAGTGAGTCTAAAAGAAGACCCGAAAAAGTCGTCAAGCCGCCACAAAATCCTGTCGACAAAGCTAGGAGCAAACGTTTGGTAACCTGCTTGCTTGTTAAATAACCTTTAATCAAATAGATTAGTAGGAAGGTTCCTAAATAGTTGACTAAAAGTGTGGCCAGTGGAAAATGCCCTGTAAATGTAATCAATAAAGAAGCCTGATATCGAAGCCAGCCGCCTAGCATGGCTGCCAAGAAAATAGCCAGTGAGTTTTTTATCTCCTTCATCTGATTTGCTGCTTCTGAAAGGTACGAGAATGTTTCAGAATATCTGAAAAGGTCGCAACGATGGCTGCTTGGTAGTCCTTGTTTTCCACTTTATCCGCAACCCTAGAAACAATCACTTCTTCGCGCTTATTATCCAAAACAGCCTTTCCAGTCGATTTTTTAAAATCCACTACTTGTCCAACTAGATTCATGCGCTTTTCCAGCAAGGCAACTAGGGCATCGTCCACTCGGTCAATTTCCTGTCTAATTTTTTCTAAATTCATCAGCTTCCTCCTTGTGTTCTATCTATCATATCAAAAATTAGGAAAATGTTCTAGCATTACTCCAAATAAACAGCAAGGTCAAATAATTGAAAATCCCTATTATCTCACTTGACTTTGCCTCCCATACGCAACCTAAAACAGGCTCACAGAACTTAGATTAAAGGGAACTTCGCAGAAGCGAGTTTTTATCCACAACCTAAAACAGTCCCCTGGACCTTGGATTAAGGAGAACTCGCAAAAGCGAGTTTTTATCTGCAACCTAAAAATACCCGTTAGGGTATTTTTAGCCAACTGAGCCTTCCATACTCATGTTGATGAGTTGGTTGAGTTCAACGGCATATTCCATTGGTAGTTCTTTGGTAATGGGTTCCATAAATCCGTTGATAATCATAGCTGTGGCTTCTTCTTCGCTGATTCCTCGACTCATCAGGTAGTAGAGCTGATCCTCAGACACTTTGGAAACCTTAGCTTCATGTTCTAGCGCGACATTGGAATTATGGATTTCATTAAAAGGAATGGTGTCGGAACTGGACTCGCCATCCATCAGAATAGTATCGCACTCGATATGAGATTTGGAACCTGCACTATTCTTGCCAAAGCGAACCTGACCACGATAGTCTGTCTTACCACCATCCTTGGCCACTGATTTAGAAATTAAGGTACTGGAAGTCTTAGGAGCATTATGAAATACCTTACAACCCGCATCCAAATGCTGGCCATAGTTGGCAAAGGACATGGATAGAACAGAAGTTCTCGCGTTACGGCCATTAAGAATGCTACAAGGATATTTCATATTGACCTTACTGCCTAAGTTCCCATCAATCCATTCTAAGGTGCCGCCTTCTTCAACAATCCCCCGCTCCGTTACGAGGTTATAGACATTGTCCGACCAGTTTTGAATGGTTGTGTAGCGGAAAAAGGCATCTTTTTTGACAATGATTTCGACATTTGCCGCATGAAGACTATTGCTTGTATAAGTCGGTGCTGTGCAGCCCTCAATATACTGGATAGAACCACCCTCCTCGATAATCATCAAGGAGCGCTCAAACTGGCCGGCATTTTCACCATTGATACGGAAATAAGTCTGAACAGGAACTTGGCACTGGACATTCTTGGGCACATAGATAAAAGTTCCGCCGGACCAAACCGCACTATTAAGAGCAGAGAATTTATGCTCAGCATTTGAAATCACAGTACCAAAATACTGCTTGACCAAGTCCGGATATTCCTGAACAGCCGTATCCGTATCAGTAAAGATAATCCCCAACTTGGCAAACTCTTCCTTCATATTGTGGTAAACCACTTCAGATTCATACTGAGCCACAGCTCCAGATAGAAAGCGCTTCTCGGCTTCTGGAATTCCCAAGCGGTCGAAGGTTTTCTTAATCTCTTCTGGAACTTCATCCCAACTGCGAGCCCGATCTCCGCTTAGCTTCTGATAATAGATAACATCATCAAAGCGAATCCCTGACAAATCAGGGCCAAAGTCGGGCATAGGTAACTTATGAAATAGTTCCAAAGAGCGGAGGCGATAATCCAACATCCACTGGGGCTCATTCTTGATTTCTGAGATTTCTCGAACAACTTCTTCAGTCAGGCCCTTACCAGTTGAAAAGAGTGGCTTAACATCATCATGAAAGCCAAAGGCATAGTCGCGTTCTTTCATAGGAACTCCTCCTTTATCTAAGGGATAACGCTTACCTATATTATACTCCTAATCATGAGAATTGTCAGAAAATAATACTTTAACAAAAGAAAAACGGCTACAGCCGCTTCCCATATTGTCATTTTAAACTTTACTTACCAACTCTTCCGCAAATGCTTCCAAGCGCTCAATATCATCTTCTTCAGCAGAAAGATCTACTTTGACACATTCTGAACCTTTCACTGCTCCTGTAGCCGTAAAAACAGCATCAAAATCATCAACAGCCTTGCAGAATTCATCGTAAAAAGTATCGCCTGAACCGACCACTCCGTAGACCTTGCCAGACAAATCCAATCCAGACAAGTCTTCGTAAAAGTCCATCATTTCATCAGGTAGCTCACCGTCACCATAGGTATAGGTCGCTACAATCGCAATATCTGCTTCCAAGAAATCTTCTGCATCGACAGTGGTGCACTCGTCCACTTCAACTTCTACATCTAGTTCTCTTAGCTTATCCGCCACAATATCGGCAATTTCCTCGGTGTTTCCAGTCATACTGGCAAATACAATTTTCGCTAAGGTCATAGTTCCCTCCAAATTATAATCTTCATTCATTATAACACATCTTTTTTATTTTAAAAATAAAAATTCTTGTGCTACAATAACTAGAGAAAGTTTAAGAGGTTCACAATGAGTATCTATAGCAAAATTCTGAAAAAAATTAAGGAATACGATAAAATTATCATCCACCGCCACATGCGCCCTGATCCAGATGCGATTGGCAGTCAAGTCGGTTTACAAAAGCTTCTCCAGCTCAACTTTCCTGAAAAATCTATCAAAGTCACAGGTTACGACGAGCCTAGTCTTACTTGGCTAGCAAAGATGGATGAGGTGACAGATGCGGACTATGAGCAGGCCTTGGTAGTCGTATGCGATACAGCCAACACTCCTCGCATTGATGATCAGCGCTACAGTACAGGCGACTTTTTGATTAAAATCGACCATCATCCCAACGATGATGCCTACGGAGATTTGCTGCTGGTTGATACAGATGCTAGTAGCACGAGCGAAATTATCGCTCTTTTTGCCTTCGAAAATCACTTAGAAGTTAATGACTATATCGCTAAACTCCTCTATGCTGGCATTGTCGGGGATACAGGTCGTTTCCTCTATCCAGCGACTACTGCACGCACATTTGAGGTTGCTGGAAAACTTCGCCAATACGCCTTTAATTTTTCAGAGCTTTCTCGAAAAATGGACTCCATCACGCATCAAGTTGCCAAGCTGCAAGGTTATGTTTACGATAATCTAGAAATTGATGAGAATGGTGCTGCGCGCGTTATCCTATCTCAGCAGTTATTGAAAGAAAATCAGCTGACGGATGCTGATACTTCAGCTATTGTAGCTGCACCCGGACGGATCGAAGATGTCCAGATATGGGCCATCTTTGTCGAACAGCCTGACGGCCATTATCGTGTGCGGATGCGCAGTAAATATACTCCAATCAATGAAATTGCCAAGCAACATGATGGAGGTGGCCATCCGCTTGCCAGCGGTGCCAATGCTTATTCCAAAGATGAAGTGGACTTAATTTATCAAAAATTAAAAGAAAGAGCAAAAAAGTAAGAAAATCATCCAAAAGACTTGTCAAATCATTTAGAATTTGATAAACTATCAAAGTAACTAATCTATGGCTCGCAAAGAGTCCATGGCAGAAAGGATTTTTTTAAAATGAGAAAAGACATTCACCCAGAATACCGTCAAGTTGTATTTATGGACACTACTACTGGCTACAAGTTCCTTAGCGGTTCAACTAAACGTTCAAACGAAACTGTTGAATTCGAAGGCGAAACTTACCCATTGATCCGTGTCGAAATTTCATCAGACTCACACCCATTCTACACTGGACGTCAAAAGTTCACTCAAGCAGATGGACGTGTGGATCGTTTCAACAAGAAATACGGTCTCAAATAAGAACCGTATTGACATTAAAAAGAATGTTGATACAAAGCCATTTCCGAAAAATCGGATTTGGCTTTTTTTGTTTTTTCCAATAGAAAATCCTTTGAAATCTGGAATGAAGCAGCATGACTACTGTCACTCATTCCTTCATCTCAAAGGATTGGTTTCAACTATTGATTTTCTTTCAATTTTTCTCGCTCAAGGCGAAGTTTGCGATTTGGATTTAGCCGGTTGAAGAGTTCTTCCAGCTTTTCTGCATTCCAAACATCTGCTGCTGAGACAAAGTTGCCATTTTCATCTCGGAAAGATATTGGTTTATCACCCATTACATATCTCCTTAGTCAACAAATTCAAACTCAAACTTACCGATGCGCACCAAATCTCCGTCCTTGGCACCACGCGCACGAAGTGCTTCGTCAACGCCCATACCACGCAACTGACGAGAGAATTTCATGATGGACTCATCGCGGTCAAAGTTGGTCATTGTAAAGAGTTTTTCTAGCTTATCACCTGAAAGTACCCATGTAGCATCATCATCACGGGAGATTTCGAAGGCTGGCGCTTCTTCATCAAAGCCATAATAAGCCTCGTCTTCCATATCGGATTCTTCATAAAGCAGAAACTCAGGTGTCTTATCCAGCAGCTCAGCCGTCACATCCAAGAGTGTGGCAAGCCCCTGCTTGGTCAGGCTAGAAATAGGGAAAATCTGTGGCAACTCTTCAAATTCATCATAGTTGGCAGCCAATTTTTTCTTAAATTCTTTCAAGTTTTCTGCGCTATCAGGCATATCCATCTTATTAGCTACAATAATCTGTGGCCGCTCCATCAAGCGCAAATTATAGGACTCCAACTCTTTGTTGATCGCAAGGTAATCTTCATAAGGATCGCGTCCCTCACTAGCAGACATATCAATAACGTGCAAAATGACCCGTGTCCGCTCGATATGACGAAGAAACTGGGTGCCTAGGCCTACTCCCTGACTGGCTCCTTCGATCAATCCTGGCAGATCGGCTACCGCAAAAGATTCTCCAGACTGAGTCCGAACCATACCCAGATTAGGAACAATCGTGGTAAAGTGATAGGCCCCGATTTTTGGCTTGGCTGATGTAATTACACTCAGAAGGGTTGACTTACCAACCGAAGGAAAACCGACCAGACCAACATCGGCCAGCACTTTTAGCTCCAGCAGTAATTCTCTTTCCTGACCCGGCTCCCCATTTTCAGAAATTTCCGGAGCAGGATTTTTAGGTGTAGCAAAGCGGATATTACCACGACCGCCACGGCCACCATGCGCCACGATAAATCGTTGACCGTGCTCGATCAAATCCGTAATTACCTTGCCAGTTTCAGCATCACGCACGGTCGTTCCTTGTGGTACACGGACAATCAAATCCTCCGCTCCTCGGCCGTGCATTCCCTTGGTCATTCCTTTTTCGCCCGATTGAGCCTTGAAATGACGATTGTAACGGAAGTCCATCAAGGTACGGAGACCTTCATCCACGACAAAAATCACATCGCCACCACGGCCGCCATCGCCGCCCCAAGGTCCGCCATTGGGTACATATTTTTCTCGACGAAAGGCCACCATGCCATCGCCGCCCTTGCCAGCCTTGACCTGAATCTTGGCTGTATCTAAAAACATACTCATATAAATTCTCGCTTCTTTTTTACTCTAAAAAAACGCCTTGCAGCGTTTAGGATTAGAAGATTGCGCCGATAGCTGATGCAAAAATTGCACCGACTGTTACAAGTAACATGATTACTACAACCAGCATTGTCAATTTTTCAAATCCAGTTTTTTTACGTTGTCCGTTATCTCCAAAAGCCACTTTATTACCTCAATTCCAAGATTACTCCCTATATTTTAACACGATTAGCACACTTTTTCAAATATTTACGAAAGGAAAAGGAAAAAGAGAGTTTTCACCTTGGCAGCAAAAAAACTTCCAAAAATATTTATGAAAATAATTCAAAAAAGATTGAAGAACTTGCCTCAAATAAAGGCTTTCTCCAATCTTTTGAATTTTCTCTTGCTCTTTTAGTCGATGCCAATCTCAGCACGGACAACATCCGCAATTGTGTCCACATAATAGTCCACTTCTTCGTGAGTTGGCGCTTCCGCCATGACGCGCAAAAGAGGCTCTGTTCCACTTGGACGGACAAGGATACGGCCGTATCCTGCCATTTCAGTTTCCATTTTTTCAATAATGTCTCTGATAGCTGGTACTTCCATTGACTTATCTTTCATAGCATTTTCGACACGAATATTGACCAATTTTTGTGGGTAAATGGTCACTTCTGCTGCAAGTTCAGACAAGCTCTTGCCAGTTTCTTTCATCACTTTGGTTAATTGCACCGCTGACAACTGACCATCACCAGTAGTATTATAATCCATGATAATGACATGTCCAGATTGCTCACCGCCTAGATTATAACCGTTCTTGCGCATTTCTTCTACCACATAGCGGTCGCCGACAGCAGTCACTACTTTATTGATGCCTTCACGATCTAAGGCTTTGTGGAAACCAAGGTTGGACATAACGGTGGTCACAATTGTATTTTGAGCCAATTGGCCTTTCTCAGAAAGATACTTGCCGATGATATACATAATCTTGTCACCATCTACAATATCGCCATTTTCATCAACGGCAATCAAACGGTCACTGTCGCCATCAAAAGCGAGACCAATCGCTGCTCCTGACTCACGGACCGTTTCTTGTAAGCCTTCTGGATGAGTAGAGCCTACATTTAAGTTAATGTTGAGACCATCTGGATTTTCTCCGATAACAGTCAGTTGGGCACCCAAATCAGCAAAAATTTGACGGGCACTGGTTGAAGCAGCACCATTTGCCGTATCAAGGGCAACGTGCATTCCTTCAAGATCTAAACCAGTTGAAACGATGTATTGTTGGTACTTACGCAAGCCTTCTGGATAATCCATGACTTTTCCTAAGCCCTCAGCACTTGGACGTGGTAACGTATCTTCTGCTGCGTCCAGCAAAGCTTCGATTTCGAGTTCGCGTTCATCATCCAGTTTATAACCATCGCCACCAAAGAATTTGATGCCATTATCGAGAGCAGGATTGTGGCTAGCTGAAATCATGACACCTGCACTGGCTTTTTCGGATTTGACCAAGTAAGCAACACCTGGAGTCGCGATCACACCTAGTTTGTAGACGTGAATCCCGACAGAAAGCAGACCTGCAATCAAGGCGCTCTCCAACATTTCTCCCGAAATGCGCGTATCACGGCCAACAAATACCCGAGGAACTTCACTTTCGTGTTGGCTCAGAACATATCCACCAAAACGACCTAGTTTAAAGGCCAATTCCGGCGTTAATTCCACATTAGCTTCTCCACGAACACCATCGGTTCCAAAATATTTACCCATTTTTAAAATTTTCCTTTCAAATCTTGCATTTATTTACTAGATGAATTCGAACTTGAGCTCGATTTGGAGCTTGACGAATTCGAATGTGTGGTTTTGGTCGTAACTTTCATCGTTGTTTCAAACGGTGTCACAACACTTGGCAAAACATTCCCATTGGCATCCATGGCCTGCAAGGAAGCTGCCCCACTATAATTTCCTGAAATAGTGACATTGCTTGGTAAAACTGCTGCGACATGATTAACTTTTTCCAAAGTTTCTTCATCGCTTGTCACTGTAACTTCTTCGTGCTCCAAACTCACATTTGTGATAGAAATATCTTCTGCAACCTGACTGGCTGTGATGAGATACTTCACTGGCACTTTCTTGCTTGCTTTTTTACCTATCTTGACTGAAATTTTTTGCGGATTGACCGTAGCAGACAGGCCGCTAGGTAGATTTTCGACTTTCAGCTGCACTTCGACTGTTCCTTCTGATGCATTAGATAAATCCGCTACCACATGGAACTTCCGTGTACTCTCCTGCATTTCGCTACTTAAAGCCACTCTATTAGAACCCGTCAAAACAACACTAGCCTCGGAAGTAAAGCCGCTAATGAAGTACCGCTCACTATCGTACTTGATGTCAATCGGAACATTAGAAATCGTATTGCTATAAGTTTCCGAGGTCACTTGACGAATGCTGATACTATTTTGAAAATTACTAGACGTCGCATAAATAAACAAAACCAAAGCAAAAAATAAGGAGGAGATAATATAGAGAATTTTTTTACTTTGTTTCATTCTTCCATCCTCCCAGGATACGATTCTTTAGGCTCAATTTCTCATGCTTGTCTGATAGCAGGACTTCCCGCAGTTGTGATTCGAACTCGCTCAAACTCAAGTCATGCTTGAAGACTCCATTATGTGTCGTAGAAATACCGCCTGTCTCCTCAGACACGACAAAAGTAAAGGCATCTGAAACTTCCGAAAGGCCTATCGCAGCCCGGTGCCGAGTCCCAAATTCCTTGGAAATACCTGTACTCTCTGTTAGCGGCAAATAGGCACAAGAAGCAGCGATCTTATTATCTTTGATAATAACTGCCCCATCATGCAGAGGCGTATTAGGAATGAAAATATTGATCAACAATTCCCCAGAGATATCCGCATCCAGTGGGATTCCCGTTGCAATGTATTCCTGCAACGTTCGAGCGCCCTGAATAGCCACCAAGGCACCGATCTTACGCGGACTCATGTAAGCTACTGCCTTAACAAAGGCTTGAATCAATTTCTCCTCACTGCTGACTGGAGCAGCAGAAAAAATCTCAGTTGCTCTACCCAGCTTTTCAAGACCAGTCCGAATCTCAGGCGAGAAAATCACCACTGCCGCAATGACCCCGTAGGTAATAACCTGATTGATCAACCATGAAATGGTCGTTAAACCAATGATATTCGCTAAAAACTGTGCCAAGATGAAGAAGAGCACTCCCCGAACCAGAATCATAATTTTGGTCCCGGCAATTGCTTTAGTAAAATGATATAAAATCCAGGTAACCAAAGCAATATCAATAATGTTGATTAAAATATTCCAAGGATTACTGAATACATTAGACCAGTATTGGAGATTGGTTAGTTGTTGAAAATTCATTGCATAGTAGCCCTCCCAGTCAAAAACAAACAGTTCTCAACCATTATATCACTTTTAAGGATATTTTTCTGTAACCTTCTTTACTTTTTTATGATAAAATATTTCTTATGAAGATAAATACAGCATTGGGCCTCCTAGCAGGCAAGTCCTCCCACTTTGTTCTCAGCAAAATGGGACGCGGCTCGACTCTGCCAGGGAAAGTTGCCCTCACATTTGACAAAAACATTCTGCAAAACTTGGCCAAGAACTACGAAGTTGTGGTTATTACCGGAACCAACGGAAAAACTCTGACTACAGCTTTGACTGTGGGCATTCTCAAGGAAGCTTTTGGCGAAGTGGTGACCAATCCTAGCGGTGCTAATATGATTACAGGGATTACCACAACCTTCCTGACAGCTAAAAAAGGCAAATCTGGCAAAAATATCGCTGTGCTGGAAATCGATGAAGCCAGCCTGTCTCGGATTTGTGATTATATCAAGCCTAGCCTCTTCGTCTTGACCAACATTTTCCGTGACCAAATGGACCGCTATGGTGAGATCTACACGACCTACCAGATGATCTTGGATGCTGCAGCTAAAGTGCCTGAAGCGACTGTTCTGATGAATGGTGACAGCCCGCTCTTTAATTCGGTCAGCTTAAAAAATCCAATCCGCTACTATGGATTTGATACTGAGAAAGGTCAAGCTAAACTAGCCCACTACAACACTGAAGGCATCCTCTGTCCCAAGTGCGAGCATATCCTCAAGTACGAGCTTAACACCTATGCTAATCTAGGAGCTTATATCTGTGAGGACTGTGGCTTCAAGCGTCCTAAGCTAGACTACAGCTTGACTGCTCTCAAGACGCTTGAGCATAACCGCTCTGCCTTTACCATTGATGGTCAAGACTATCAAATCAATATCGGCGGTCTTTATAATATCTACAATGCCTTGACCGCTGTATCAGTGGCTCAGTTCTTTGGTGTTGAGCCGGCTACTATTAAGGCTGGCTTTGACAAGAGCCGAGCTGTCTTTGGCCGTCAGGAAACTTTCAAAATTGGCGATAAGGAATGTACCTTGATCTTGATCAAAAATCCAGTCGGTGCGACCCAAGCCTTGGAAATGATTGAGCTGGTACCTTTTGACTTTAGCCTATCTGTCCTGCTTAATGCCAACTATGCGGACGGTATTGATACTAGCTGGATCTGGGATGCTGATTTTGAGAAAATTTTAGAGATGGATATCCCTCAGGTCCTTGCAGGCGGAGTTCGCCACTCAGAGATTGCTCGTCGACTGCGGGTAACAGGCTATCCAGCAGATCAGATTACCGAAGTCAAAGATTTGGAAGCAGTCTTTAAGTTGATTGAAGAGCAAGAAACCAAGCACGCCTATATCCTAGCTACTTATACCGCTATGCTGGAATTCCGCGAGTTGCTGGCAGAACGACAAGTCATCAGAAAGGAGATGAACTAATGGTTTATAGATCCCTCGTTTCTCCTGAAAACCAGGATTATCACTATGACTTAAAAATTGCTCATCTCTACGGCGACCTTATGAATACCTATGGCGACAACGGCAATGTCCTCATGCTCAAGTATGTGGCCGAAAAGCTAGGCGCTAGGGTTGAGGTCGATATTGTCTCCCTAGAGGATGACTTTGATAAGGATAACTATGACATCGTCTTCTTTGGCGGAGGTCAAGACTATGAGCAAACGATCGTGGCTCGTGACTTGCCAGCTAAAAAGGAAGCTTTGGAAAATTTCATCAATGACAACGGCGTTGTTCTAGCTATCTGCGGCGGTTTCCAACTTCTAGGCCAATACTATATCGAAGCGTCTGGCCGTCGAATCGAAGGTCTGGGAATCATGGGACACTACACCCTCAACCAAGTCAAGAATCGCTATATCGGTGACATCAAGATTTATAACGAAGAATTTGATGAAACCTACTACGGCTTTGAAAACCACCAAGGGCGTACTTTTCTCTCCGACGACGAAAAACCTCTGGGCAAAGTCGTCTATGGAAATGGCAACAACCAAGAGGATGGTTGCGAAGGTGTTCATTATAAGAATGTCTTTGGCTCCTACTTCCATGGCCCCATCTTGTCCCGTAATGCGAACTTGGCCTACCGTCTGGTAACCACTGCTCTGAAAAATAAGTATGGCTCTGCCATTGAACTGGCGGCTTATGAGGATATCCTAGCCCAAGAAACTCAAGAAGAATATGGCGATATCAAGAGCAAGGCTGAATTTGAATAATTGGGAGATCGTTATGAAAGAAAAATTACACTATATCCTTCTATTGATTACCATCCTATTGCTTGCTAGCATTTCCTTAGCAAATATGCAGAGCGTCAATGTTAGCTTTATCCTCTTCAGCTTTAAACTTCCCTTAATCATTTTGATTTTGGTCTCTGTCCTCCTGGGCTCGGTCACGACCTTTCTCATCAGCATGTCAAAAAATTTCTCGCTGAAAAAAGAGCTTAAAAAAACCAAAGAAAGTCTTAAAACATCTCAAAAAGAAAACTAGGTTGGAATTTCCAGCCTAGTTTTTTGCTACTTCGTTTCAATAAAACCAAATTTATTTAAGGGAGAAATACGGAATTCTACAATTCCCTTAATCTGCTCCTTTTTGATCAGACCAAATTCTCGACTGTCTTTCGTATTTTCCCGTCGATCATTCAAGATGAGAAAAGAATTTTTAGGGATAGTATCAGAAGTCGCACTTTTTAAATCCATGACAGAAAAATCATGGGTGTAATATCCCGTGCTGGCAGCCGAAGCCAGATATTTTTCCCGCATCTTTTCGATATATTCCTCTGACTGCACCTGATCGTTCAGGTAGAGCAAGTTATCCATATAGGTCACCTTGTCATTTTCCATAGCAATAACACGGCCGACATATTCTTTCCCATCGACCTCATAGAGGGCAAATTCCCCACGAGCAAGCTTGGCTGTCTTATCCGCCAAGACCAAATCATTCTCCGCTAAGAAAGAATTGGCATCCTGCTTGGTGATGCGATAAGGTGTATAGACAAACAAACGTAAGCCTACCAAAATGGCAATAAATACCGTAACAATGATAATATTCCTCAGTAAATCTCTCTTTAACATCTCTCTCCCCTGTCCTTTTATTCTATTATATCATTTTTCATGGGATTAGACAAAACACAGAGACGAGAAAGGATTTTCTTTAATAAAATTGTAAAAAAGGCAAAGCCTGTTGAGGAACTCCCCCAGTCGGATTTGCCTTTCTTATTTTTAATCTTCTTTAGCCACACGAGATTTGTTGGCAATATCAGCTAGGATAGCTTCTACAAAGTCATCAACTGAGACAGTTTGTGTTTCTTTTTGGCCGTAGCGGCGGACATTAACAGTACCGTCTTCCATTTCCTTGTCACCAACGATCAATTGGTAAGGAATTTTGCTAGTTTGAGAAGCACGGATCTTGAACTGCATTTTTTCATTGCGTTCATCCACATCAGCACGAACTCCACGGTCACGGAGTTTCTTCGCCACTTCCCATGCGTAGTCCACGTGTTTTTCGTTAGAAACTGGGATGAGGGTTACTTGGTGTGGTGCAAGCCATGTTGGGAAGGCACCCTTGTAGTTTTCAATCAAGATAGCTGTGAAGCGTTCCATGGTTGAGATAACACCACGGTGAATCATAACTGGACGGTGCTCTTCGCCATCAGCTCCGATGTATTTGAGGTCGAAGCGTTCTGGAAGCAAGAAGTCAAGCTGGATAGTTGAAAGTGTTTCTTCTTTACCAAGGGCAGTTTTAACCTGGATATCCAATTTTGGTCCGTAGAAGGCTGCTTCACCTTCGGCTTCAAAGTAGTCCACACCCATTTCATCAAGGGCAGCACGAAGCATGGTTTGGGCATTTTCCCACATCTCATCGTTATCAAAGTACTTGTGAGTATCTTGAGGGTCGCGAAGAGAGAGACGGAAGCGGTATTCAGTCAAGTTGAAGTCTTCATAAACATCGATAATCAACTGAAGAGCACGCTGGAATTCTTCTTGGATTTGTTCTGGGGTAACGAAAAGGTGACCGTCGTTGAGGGACATCTCACGCACACGTTGAAGACCAGTCAGAGCACCCGATTTTTCATAGCGGTGCATCATTCCGATCTCAGCAATACGGATTGGCAACTCACGGTAAGAGTGAACATGGTGTTTGAAGACTTGGATGTGGTGTGGGCAGTTCATTGGACGAAGGACAAACTCTTCCCCGTCACCCATGTCCATGGTTGGGAACATATCTTCACGGTAGTGATCCCAGTGACCAGAAGTCTTATAAAGTTCCACAGAGGCAAGTGGTGGAGTGTAAACGTGTTGGTAGCCTGCAGCTATTTCCTTATCGACAATGTAGCGTTCCAATTCACGACGGATAGTCGCACCATTTGGCAACCAGAATGGCAAACCTTGTCCAACTTCTTGAGAAATCATGAAGAGGTCAAGCTCTTTACCAAGTTTACGGTGGTCACGTTCTTTGGCTTCTTCACGCATTTGAAGGTAGTTCTTCAAGTCTTTCTTGTCAAACCAAGCTGTACCGTAGATCCGTTGCATCATGGCGTTATCGCTATTCCCACGCCAGTAAGCACCAGCTACATGGAGAAGGTGGAAGATTTGGATTCGACCTGTTGAAGGAACGTGCGGACCACGGCAGAGGTCTACATATTCGCCCTGACGGTAGATGGTCAAACCACCCTCATCTTCCGAGTGCTCTTCAATCAATTCTAACTTGTACGGATCGTTTTTGAAAATTTCACGTGCCTCATCCTTGGTCACTTCCTCACGGATGGATGGTAAGTTTTCTTTGACGATCTTCTTCATTTCTTCTTCGATACGAGGCAGGTCTTCGTTGGAGATTTGGCCAGCTTGATTGTCCGTATCGTAGTAGAAACCATCTTCAATAGCTGGACCGACACCCAAGTGAATGTCTGGGAAGAGACGACGTGCTGCTTGGGCAAACAAGTGAGCAGCTGAGTGACGCAAGATTGGAAGAGCATCTTCGTGATCAGGTGTCACGATTTCGATGCTACCATCCTCGGTGATAGCACGAGTTGTGTCGATGAGTTTGCCGTTGAATTTACCAGCTAAAGCTTTTTTAGCCAAGGAATTGCTGATAGATTGGGCAATTTCAAAAGTAGTAATGCCAGATTCGAATTCACGAACGGCGCCATCTGGGAAAGTAATCTTAATCATGGTTTTCTCCTTAAAAATTTATCATATTTTATAACTGAGGTTTGAAGAACTGGGAAACTGGCTATCAACAAAGAATGATAACAATCGATTGGCTAAATCAATTTCATTTTAGCTTTTTCATTCTGAAAATAAAGAAAAGCGTAGAAATACATAGATAGCATATCAAGGAAAGAATGAGAGACAGGTATTCCTCCTGAGTCATCTCACCTCTCATGTATATCCTTATAGGATAGCTTTTTATCGCATTGACCAAATAGATAATAGCTGTCAAACTTAAAAGATATCCTGTTATAATGAGTTTCTTGTTGTTGAAAAACATTAAGATACCAAGAAAGGGAGCAAGGAATGGCAAGAGAGGAATGAATAGAAAAAATGAAAAGACGACAATATTTTCCGTTCCCCATAGACTGAGCGTATTCATTAGCCAGACATAGACTAATAGGAAGCTACAAGTCATCATCCAAGATAATATTTTCTTCAAATCTATCACCTCATTTAACTCTTGGCTAAATTCATTTTAACTTTGTCGTAACTATTCTCCATACAAAAAACGACATCCTCAAAAGGACGTCGCAACGTGGTTCCACCTTCATTTATGTTCCTCAAAAAAGAGGAACACCTCTGATTGGCTCTAACGTAGCCACCGTTTTATGTTTTCATAAAAACCAGTAGAGTAGTCCCAACTGCATCCTCTGCGCGATTTCCAGCTCCACGCGCTCTCTAAAAGATTTCCTGCAGGTGATATGTCTCTAAAAATTATTATAGCACGATTGAAAAAATTTGCAAGAACTTTTATTGGTTTCCAGCTCTGCTATTTTTCCTAGTAAATCTATAAATCACATACCCCAAGCCATTTCCAGCTAGTGAGAAAAGGAAATAAGCGGCATGATAAAGAGGAATCCACTCCCCAAAGGTGAAAATAGTCAGGAAAAATAAGAGGGCAACCAAGAAAGAAAAGCGCAAAGAAAATCCATGAAAAGCTGCATAGAGCAGGGACACCAACAAGGTTGCCAGAGGGGAGTAGATGAGAACATTTCCAACTACTAGCCCCTTACTTAAGATGGAACCTATGGGCAAATATCGTAACAGTATATAAAAGACAAAATAGAAAAAGAAAAGGGGGAGCAAAAAGAAAATTTCTTTTTTATGGACTTTCATAAGAGCACCTCCGTTCATTAGGTCTTATAAGGAAGTTTATTCCCAATATTTCCGAATATTCTTAATCTGCTTCTTAGATGCTTTTATCATCCTAGTTGAGCTGTTTACCGGCAGTGACATGATTTTTCCTGGCAAATAGACAATGGTCTTAGCTAAGCGTTTGGCCATCGTTTCTTCAGGATTGAGATCATTATGAAAATCCTTGCTAATGGTCAAATCCAAATAGAATTCATAGACACGGCGACCAAAATTCTCAGCGGAAATCTCGTATAATTTATCGGCTAGCTTTTTCTCGTCCATATCTGGTGTTGCCAAAATGGCTTCTAAAATAGCCCCTGCTAAATCCCGATTTTCATAATAGAGTGTACCGAAAGTTTTATCGCTGATGACATTGTCTAGATAAGGATTGCCATGGGCGATGATTGGCGTACCGCTGGCTAAGCTTTCCAGATAGGTTAGTCCCTGCGTCTCACTGGTTGAGGCTGAGATAAAGAAATCTGCCGCTTTATAATAGAGGGCTGTATCGCTTGGCGCAATCATTCCTGTGAAAATGACTGCATCCTCAATATGGAGCTGGACTACCAAAGCTTTTAAGTCCTCTGCATACGGTCCATCTCCGACAATGACCAACTTCACCTTGGCATTTTCTTCCAGAACCATTGGCAGTGCTTCAACAATCGCCTGAATATTTTTCTCGTAAGAAATTCTTGATAAACTGAGCAGCATGATTTCGTCTTCTGCTATGCCCAGCTTAAAGCGCAGTTTCATGATATCTTCCCGTGAGAGTTCTGGGCGGTCAAACTTGGCCAAGTCGATTCCTGTTGGAATGACCCGTTTTTCTGCCTTGATTTTATAGCCGACCAAAAGATCGTAAACAATCTCAGAAGGACAAACGACACCATCCAAATCGCTCATAAAGCCACGCACGATGTACTTGACCATACTTGGACGAATCACCATTCCTTTGGCAAGATAGTGCACATAGTCCTCATACTGGGTATGGTAGGTGTGAACCACTGGAATCCGCAATTCCTTGGCAATCCAGATTCCCAAAAGGCCCAGAGAAAACTCTGTCTGGGTATGGATGATATCCAGCTGGTACTGGCGGGCAATTTCCAAAGCATTGGAAAAACCACGATAAGCTACACGCCGATCCTTAAAAGCGAAGAAAGGCACGCTGGGAATACGGATAATTTGCCAATCCTCATAGCGGTTGACATCCTTGTCCGTCGTAGTAAAAATAAAGACTGTGTGACCTAGTTTCTCTAGCTCAGTCTTGAGGGTACGAATGCTCGTCGCAACCCCGGAAACCTGAGGAAAATAGGTATCTGTAAAAAGACCAATCCGCATATCACATCTCCAAAACTGTTTGGTAAGCCTTGACTAACTGAAGTGCGACATCATCAATAGAGCGACTCTCCGCAACGCGATAACCTGCTTCACGTTTGTCCACTTTTCCGTCAAGAACCTTACGAAGCGATTCAACAAACTCATCTACATTATGACAAAGCTCCGCCGACTCTTCATTAATCCAGCCATTATAAACAGGAATATCACGCAGGACCACATGTTGACCACTGGCCAGCGCTTCTAGAACCACAATCCCTTCTGTCTCTTCATAAGATGGGAAAAAGAAAGCGTCACTGCCTGACATGGCTCCTTGGAAGACTGCACCTTTGAAATAACCTGGAAATTCTACGTTTTCTGGATGATTAAAGAGGACAAGCTCTCGGATCTTGCGCGGAATAAGCCAAAGATTGATAGAACCCAGCCAGATAAAGCGGACATCTGGCATTCTACGAGCTACTTCGACAAAGTCTTCGATTCCTTTTCGTCTGAAATAAAGGCCTGCACAGATTACGACTTTCTGTCCCTCAGCAATCTGAAAATGTTTTTTAAAGACTTCTTCCTTACGTTTGTCTTTCTTGTATTTAGACAGCTCAATGCCATTTGACACAGCTATGATGGGCGTCGTTACACCGTAGGATTGAATCAATTTCTTTGAATACTCAGACGGAGTAATGATAAAGTCCGCCATTTTATACATGTGAGCTAAATATTTGCCAAATAAAGGCGCAAAAAGATTAGAGCCAATAAAAGAGTTTTCAAAGTCTTCTTTGGTCGAATGTCCGTGCATGATCACTTTTTTGCCTCCCCGCTTAGCCGCGTGAAGAAGAAGCAAACTACGAGGTCCGTAAGTGTTGATGTGCACGACATCATAATCTCCTAAAACATCTGTTGTATAAGGAATTCCTGCCAGATCCAATGCATGCATTTGATGCTGCAAGGCACGGCCGATGCCTGACTTTTCTAAAACAGACTTTCCTTCTAGATATAGTAATACTTTCATATCTTCTATTATACCCAAAAGAAGCAAAAAAAGAAACGCCAAGGGAAGATTGGCAATTAAATAATGCACTCAACCTTCCCACAAGCATTTCCTGTAGCAATATCCTTTCTTAGTGGAACTCTAATAAGTTGCCAATCAGACTAGTCCACCTTGACCACTTGCAGCTCAGCTCCTCCTAGTAGAATCAAATACTTATCTACTTGGCTAAGACCATAGGAACGACTGAGGGCTTCGGCATAGAGATCCAGTTGAGATCGGTAGCGCTCCACCAAGTCTGCCGGATCATGATAGCGGTCAGTCTTATAGTCAAAGAGGACAATGCGATCATCAAAGAGCAGGTAGCCGTCTAAGATTCCCCGAACTACAAAGTCTTGACCGCTGGCTGGATCCTGCTTGAGCATAGCAAAAGGTGCTTCCCGATGGAGATGATTGGCCTCCTGCTGGATTAGCTGACCTAGTTCTGTAGCGAAAAAGGCTTCAATCTTAGCTAAGTCAATCTCTTTCTTAACTGCTGCATCTGCCTGAACCTGAGCCAAGGCTTGGCGAATGCTAGTCTTAGTGACAGGCTGATCCAGTGGAATCCGCTGCATGAGCTCATGGACAGCAGAACCGATTTGGGCTCCTGTGATTTGCTTCTTCTTGCCAAAATCAGGCAAGTCAAAAGTCAGCTGGGGCTGATAGCTTCGAGGCGCATCCATAATGTCCAGCCCTTCTGACTCCATCACTGGCTCATAGAACTTCTTGATTTGACTAGGTGTGCGGACATTAGGCAGTTCAATAGCCGCTTGATAAAGACTGTTGAGCCGGTCTACATTCTCCAAGATATCTAGAGCTCGGCGAATATCCTCTGACTGACGGTTGCCCGTCAAATCATCTACTGGAATGGAAACAGTCTGCTTCACTACGCCAATCTGCTCGTCTATCAGCTCCTGATCAGTCACAAAGCGGGTCTGATAAGCCAGATTTTCCCCATCAAACACAGACTGGATGGCATAGAGCCAATCCTGAAAATTGGTCAGCTGGCTTCGAAGACTGCTAGATAAGCGGCCATTTTGACTGCCTCCCCACTTGCGCTCTTGGAGCTTGGCTTGATTTCCCTTGCCGACCAAATAAAGCTTGGTCTCAGCCCGAGTCATGGCCACATAGAGCAGACGCATCTGTTCAGACAGACTAGCCAGCTTGAGTTCTTCGGCATTCTGCTGATAGGGTAAGGTCTCCATGGAAATCCGCAGCTGCTTGGGAGCATAAGGATCCTGAGCCTCAACGGCCACATCGGCCACATATTTGATTCCGATGCCTTTTTTCCGACTGAGGATAATAGCAGAGCTGCTATCCTGACGATTGAAGGCCTTGTCCATATTGAGCAAAAAGACATACTTAAACTCCAGGCCCTTACTCTTATGGATGGTCATTAGCTGGACAGCATTTTTCGGAGCAGCCAGAGGGACACTGGCCAAATCGTGCTCATTTTTCAAAATTCTGTCAATCATGCTGATAAAGCGGGATAGCCCCTTGAAACTCGACTTTTCATAGTCGTTGGCCCGCAAGGACAGGGCATAGAGATTAGCCTGACGCTGCTCACCGTTTGGCAGAGCCCCTACCATATCATAGTAAAAACGATCCTGATAAATCTTCCAGATTAAATCATAGAGAGAATGAGTCTTGGAATAGCTGCGCCAGTCATCCAGCGTTGTCTGGAAATGCTGCAGTTTCTTGCGCAATTCACCATGGATGAGCTGAGGTTCCAGACCTTGATCGGTCAGAGCATTCCTCAGCTTTTCGTAGAGATTTTCCATAGACTTAGGACTGGAGGCTTGCAAGGCTAAGCGAGCCAATTCATCCTCATCAAAGTCAAACATTGGTGACTTGAGAAGGGCAGTCAGAGCATAGTCATTGAGAGGATTGTTAATGGTTCGCAAGGTATCCAGCATCACCATAACCTCTACTGACTGGAGATAATTAGTCTCCCCATCATCAGGCACAATCGGGATATGATGCCGGTCAAACTCTGCCAAAATCAGATCATTGCGGGTCCGCGAAGCTGTCAGCAAGGTCATGTCCTTGAAATCCACTCCTTCTTGATTATGAAGGCGGATGATTTCCTTGATTACCAAGGCTACCTCACCCGCTGAAATGCTGGGCAGACCTTGGTCAGAATCCTCTTCTTCGCTATCAGCGCTACCGTCATAAAGCAGAAATTCCGCCTGATTGGCTGGGTTAGGCTCCCGTTTGGCTGGATTTCCCGCCACCAAATAGTGGGTCTCATTGTAGTCAATCTCGCCGACTTCCTCGTCCATGAGTCGTTTAAAAACATCATTGGTCGCTTCCAGCACCTCGATGTGACTGCGGAAATTTTCCTTGAGGATAATCAGCTTGCCCTGACTAGGATCGGCCTGATAGAGTTTAAATTTATCGTTAAAAATCTGCGGATCAGCCTGACGAAATCGATAGATGGACTGCTTAATGTCGCCGACCATAAAGCGATTATTTCCTCGAGCCAGCAATTCCAGCATTCGCTCCTGAGTATGGTTGGTGTCTTGGTACTCATCGACCATCACCTCATAGTACTTATCCTGATAAAAACGCCGCACTTCTGGATAATTTTCTAAAATTTCAATAGCAAAATGGCTTATATCACCAAATTCAAAGGCATTTTCCGCTACTTTGCGCTCCAGATAAGCGTATGAAAAATCTCGGACAAAATCTCGCAACAAATCCAGTAGGGGAAGAGCTTCCACCTGATGCTGCTCCATAAAGTTCAGATGATAGAGGCGGACATCCAGCTCTTTAATTCTCTCTATCAAGGGCTTGCGGGCTTCATTATAGGTCTGAGCTAGCTCTTTTTTGAGCTCGTCCGCATTCTTGCCAACTCGGGCAGTAAAAGCCTGATGGTTAGAGGTCTTGGCTAATTCTAAAAAGCGCTGAATTAGGTCTAGCAACTGCTCAGATCCAGTCTGCTCTGTCAGCTCAGCCAAGATATCTAAGGCCGCCTGAACATTTTCCTGATATTTAGCGCCAGCAAAGGCTTGGCCTTCATGAGCCAGATGGCTCTGGAAAAAGTCTTCTAAATCCAGCAGAGACTGTCTAGCTCCAGCCAGCATTCGCTCCCGCTCTGCTCCAAAATCACTGGTTTCATAACCTAGAAGAAAGGTTTCCTCCAACCATTTCCGCGGATTGCTGGTAGACTGGAGAAAACTATAAATACTATAAATCTGCTGGCGGAAACCAGCAATGTCCTTGCGCTTGCCAGTGAAATTTTTGACCAAGCGGCTGAATAATTCCTGCCGATCACTATCATAATAGGCATCAAACAGCTGAGCAAAGACTTCATTTTGCAGCATAAGCTGCTCACTGGCCGATTGTAAAATCCGAAAATGCGGTGCCAGCCCCAGCAAATAGCCGTACTTATTGACCACTTTCTGGGTAAAGGCATCCATGGTGCCAATATCCGCATTAGCAATTTCAGCCAACTGCTGGGCCAAGTGCTGGCGGAGTTCCTGATCTTGAGTCTCCTTGAGTACCAGACTCAGCTCCTTCTCCAGCCGTTCCTTGAGCTCACCTGCTGCCTTGACAGTAAAGGTGGAGATGAAGAGTTGGCTCACTTCCACACCTCTGAGAATCTGGTCAATAATCCGCTGAACCATAACATAGGTCTTACCAGAGCCAGCCGAAGCCGAAACAAGAATATTCTGACCAGAGGAGTAGATGGCCTGGATCTGCTCTGGTGTGCGCTTTTGCTGCTTGTCAGAGGCAGCTTCCTCAGCCTGCTTGACTAGGATATCCTGCTCGTTTAAAAAGGGAATCCGTCTCATTTTTCCAACTCCTCCTTGATTTTTTCTAGCCAGGCTTGACGCAGCTTCTCACCTGTCGGCCGTTTATCATACTGGTCCAGATTTAACTTGGTCAGCTGCCTAGCCTGCCCCAGATGAAGATTGGCCTCAAAGCCTGTAATGGCCTTAAACTGGTCCACGTAAGGGGCAATACTGCGCCCATTTTCTGTATAAGGATTGATGGAAAAACGGCCAGCTAAAATGCCTTCTGCGGCTTGCTGATAGAGGTAGGCATTGTAGGCCAAAATCACTTCTAATTCTTCCTTAGTCAGCAGATTAACCTTGCTTTTCTCATAGTTAGCTCCCAAGTTCTTGGTCTGGTCAGCCAGAAAGAGGCCTTTGTAAACCTGACTTTTCATGACTTGTTTCACAGCCTCGTCCAGTACCTTGGTCTCCTTGAGGCTGGCTAGAGGCTCCGTCATCTGTAGGTACATGGCTCCGAAAAGTCCCTTGTCCTCGTAGTATTCTGGCATTTCTCGGATAGCTGCTAGGTAGGTCGGCAGCTGGGAATTAAGCCCATTAAAGAACTTCTCAAAGCTGAATTTGGTATCGCCAGACTTGTAATCCACAACTCCCAGACTCCCCGTCTCAGTCAGACGATCAATCCGATCCACCTTGCCGCTCACTTGAAGAACTCTGCCATTATCCAAAAGCAAGAAAGGCCGATCATCATGACCAAAGTCAGTCTCCTCACCAATGATCTCCAGCCCCTCAGACTGAGCCAAGATACGTCCAGTAGCCTGAGCGGCATCCAATAGCAAACGGCGGGCAAACTGGGTCTCACCATTTTCACCATAGACCGCTTCAAACTCAGCCTCCCAGCTAGTCTCCTCCATAGCCCGTTGTAAGCGAGTGTCGAAGTCCTGCTCCAAGTGCTCCTGCATAACCTTTTCAAAGATTCGGTGGAGGAAAATCCCATGGCTACGAGCATCCGGCTGAATCGTCCACTCCTCCTGCAGTCGCAGAACATACTTAAGGAAATAGGCATACTGGTTTTTAAAGTATTCATTGAGGGCAGAGGCTGACAGTTTCAAAGGCTGTTCTTTAGGATAAAGAGCTTGGAGTGTTTCCTCATTGAGAGTCTCCGTCTTCAACTCCTTGCTAATCTGGGGAATAGAGATTCCCTCAGCCGCCAACTTCTTACGCAAGACTCGGATTGACACTGCCCAGAAAGTCTGCTCCTCCGGCGTCCATTCACGGTCAATGTCATCCTGATAGAGGTCAATCACGCGCGCCAACAAAGCCCGATAAGTCCCAATATCGTCGCTACTAGCCTGTGGCCGCTTGCTGATAATGGGCAGGGAAATAGGCGCTATTTCCAGCTCCGTCAAATAGGAAGACATGGCATCCTCTACTTCATTGATTAAGACAGGAGCAGACAGAACCAAATCTTCTGTCGCTGAATTAAGTAAAGATAACGCTGCAAATCGGTTTTTCTTGAGATTTTCCCTGCTGGCTACCTGCAACTCAGACTCGTCCCCAGTCGCTTGATTTAATCTCTGCCGTTCTTCGTCACTGAGCAGACTTTTATTTTGCGCTAACTTGGGCAAGCGTTCCTGAGTCAGCCCGATGGCATAGACATAAGGAGCAGCCATGGGCTCAATCAAGTCATAGGACTGAACTATCACCACATCCACTGTCGCCGGCACCATTCGGTACTTGGCCAGAAGCATGCCAGACAGAATTAGAGCCAAGAAATCATCCAGCTTGAGCTTACTGCCGTCAAACACCTGTGCAAGCTGCTCCAAGACATGGCAAAAAGTTTTCCAGACTTCATCCTGCCGTTCTAGTTCCTGCTGACTTACTCCTTCCAGCAGATCAGTCAGATTGGCATCCAAGCGAACTTCTTTGATAAAGTTGGTAAATTTAGCCAAGAGACCAGTTGCTGTCTGACTACGAGATTTGAAAAAGTCTAACAGAGGCGTGATAAGACTGCGACGCATGGTATTGAGGCGCTTCAGGTCAAATTTCCCCTGACGATTAATGGTAAAATCTCTCCCTAGCTTGGCTACCCCTTTAATCTCAGCAAATCGAAGGTACTGTTCAAAGTTATCCAGCTCCTCCTGACTCAAGCCACCATAAAGGCCAGTTTTTAGAAGATTGAGCAAATCTTCCGTCTGAAAATTATAGCGTTTCAGCCGTTCCAGTGACTCTAAAAATTGGACTAAAGGATGCTGAGCCATAGACTCAGACCGCCCCAAATAAAAGGGAATCTGATATTGGTCAAAGATGGTCTTCAGCTGGAGCTGGTAGGCCTCCACATCACCCAAAAGCAGACGGATATCCTTGTAGCGGGCACCATCATGAAGCCGCTGGCGGATGGACTTGGCCACATATTCCAGTTCTTCTTTTTGATTGCGCACCGACCAAATCTCTACGTGAGAGCGATCCTCCTCAGTCAATTCCACATGGGTTTCAGAAAAATCATAGCGACTCTCTAGAATCTTGGAAATCTTGCCAAAGGTATCATCAACCTGACCTAGATCGTCTGATAAATACTCTGGCTTGACCTGATAGGTTTGAGCCAACTTGAGCAAAAAGTCCACGCTGGCTTGGTAAAGATTACCCTCACGAAAAGCGGAGCGATAGGCTTTTTGACTGGCATAAACGCCGATGACAATCTCCACTCCCTTGCGATGCAACAAATCTACTAGATATTCTTCTTCTGCCGATAAGCGGGTAAAGCCGTCAATAACCAGCGCGAGATTAGCCAATTCCCCATCCAAATCTCCAGCTAGAATTTGCTGGGCAAAAATCGTGAGTTTAGAGGTCGCATCATAATTTCCTGCCTGCAGGGCAACTGAAAAGGCCGTGAAAATTTTGAGCAAATCCTCGCGCTTCTCTGGCTCTTCTAGATAGTTTAAATCCGCAAAAGTCATCTGAGCCGTCTGAAGCTCATGATAAAGGTCTAGCAGTTGCTGGATAAATTGTGCATCCTTCTTAATCCGCCCATAAACCTTGAGCTCTCTGTCATCCATTT
Organism: Streptococcus cristatus; assembly: GCF_008369405.1. GTDB lineage: Bacteria > Bacillota > Bacilli > Lactobacillales > Streptococcaceae > Streptococcus > Streptococcus cristatus_G. Next base: position 65,064 of record NZ_VSJJ01000006.1, on the reverse strand, counting down.
CCGATAAAATCCGATAAAATAGCATGCCTAGACCAATATCATCCAAGGGCTGTCCTTCTTGAACATCATTGAGGACAAAATAACGAGCCATCTGGGCAAACCGCGTCACCGTAATAGCAAAGGAAGCCTGATTTTCCAATTCCTCCAAAACTGCTCGCTCCTTTTCAAAAGAAAGGGAGTTGGGCGCTATATAAAAGACCCGCTTGCCAACCGCTGCTAAGTCCTGAGCTTGCTTAGCTAAGTGTGCCGTCAAAGGACTGCGGATGTCCGTATAAAGTAATTTCATACCGTCTCTTTTCAACAACAAAATATAGAATTATTATATCATGTTTGCGAGAAAAAGGCTTTGTCTAAAAGAAAAAGCCCCGCCGAAGCGAGACTTTTCGTGTCTGATTTTATAATTGTTATCTGGGAACGAAATCGAATTAAGCTTCGATTTCAGTAACCATACCTGAACCAACAGTACGTCCACCTTCACGGATAGAGAAAGTAGTACCTTGTTCAACGGCGATTGGGTGGATCAACTCAACGTCGATAGTTACGTTATCACCAGGCATTACCATTTCAGTACCTGCTGGAAGTTCGATTGAACCTGTAACGTCAGTTGTACGGAAGTAGAACTGTGGACGGTAGTTGTTGAAGAATGGAGTATGACGTCCACCTTCTTCTTTAGTAAGGATGTAAACTTCACCCTTGAATTTAGTGTGTGGGTTGATTGAACCTGGTTTAGCGATAACTTGACCACGTTCGATTTCATCACGTTGGATACCACGAAGAAGCACACCTACGTTGTCCCCTGCAAGACCTTCGTCAAGTTGTTTACGGAACATTTCAACACCAGTAACAACTGCTTTTTGGATTTCTTCTTTGATACCAACGATTTCGATTTCATCGTTGACACGAACAGTACCACGGTCGATACGTCCTGAAGCAACTGTACCACGACCAGTGATTGAGAATACGTCTTCGACTGGAAGAAGGAGTGGTTTGTCAGTATCACGTTCTGGTTCTGGGATGTACTCATCAACAGTGTTCATCAATTCCATGATGATATCTTCGTATTTAGAGTCACCTTCAAGAGCTTTAAGAGCTGAACCTTGGATAACTGGAAGATCGTCACCTGGGAAGTCGTATTCTGACAAGAGGTCACGGATTTCCATTTCAACCAATTCAAGCAATTCTTCGTCATCTACCAAGTCAATTTTGTTCATGAAGACGATAAGGTGTTTAACACCAACCTGACGTGAAAGAAGGATGTGCTCACGAGTTTGTGGCATTGGTCCATCAGTTGAAGCTACTACAAGGATAGCTCCGTCCATTTGAGCGGCACCAGTGATCATGTTTTTAACGTAGTCCGCGTGTCCTGGAGCGTCGATGTGAGCATAGTGACGTTTTTCAGTTTCGTACTCAACGTGCGCAGTGTTGATAGTGATACCGCGCTCGCGTTCTTCTGGAGCAGCATCGATAGACGCATAGTCTTTAGGTTGGTTAACTGATGAAGGCAAGCGACGTGCCAATACAGTTGTGATAGCTGCTGTCAAAGTAGTTTTACCGTGGTCAACGTGTCCGATAGTACCAATGTTAACGTGTGGTTTACTACGATCGTATTTTTCTTTTGCCATTTGAGTAAAAGCCTCCAATAAAATATATTTTATAGATAGACAGTAGGCAATACAGTCTAACTTTCCTTACTATTTTATCAAATTTCACTGAAAATGCAAGCCTTTTACACATTTTTTGTCAATTATTCCTTATCTAGCTTGTAGTAAGGCTGATTAGGAACGGAAGCACCAATACTGGAAGCATAAATCCATTCTTTCTCTTCTAATTGAGCGAAATTTTCAGCTTTTCCTGTCAAGATGACACCGGAAAAAGTTAATTGATCCCGATTTTCTGCTTCACGAATATCTAGCTGACCAAATTTCTTTAGATAGGCATCAACATCATTATACATGTTGTACCCACTAAGACTTGGGAAAAGATTTTTATCTGCCTTTCTTAGATAATCCAAGAAAGTCTGCTGCTCTTTCTTAGCCTCTTTTGCCTTCTTCCTAAAATCTAAGTCATAAGTAAAGAGAAGACTAGCGTTAGCTCCATAGGTGAACTGGGGATCGGAAAACAGTTCAATACCTTTTTCACCATCTTCTGACTGGCTGCCAATCCAGTACCAGTTAATCTTGAGGTTGTTCGGTATCATCTTCTGTATTTCCTTATAGGTATAAGCTTTATCAAAAGTCAAAGCTACTTCCACCAATTGATTTGGCATTTCTTTGACAGAAGCCAACTCCTTAGGCATAGAATTACTATCCTTTGTCCCCTTGGCATTGATATTATAGAAGACCGGATATTTTTGACGCAGGGTTCGCGTATAGGTCCCTGAGAGAGACAGATAAGTCCCTTCCGTAGTCGTATCTTTAAAAGCACCTATGAGAGAATAGTTTCCCTCATAGGAAGGATAAGCCACCTTCACTCCATCTAAATCTTTGAAACGATCAGAATGTAAGGTTCCTGAAAACAAAGAATTTTGAGTGTAGTAAAGACTGTCATAGTCAACATTAGGGTAGGCGATTTCCGACATAACTTCGTACTCTTTCTGCAAATTTCGACCATTACTCGAGGCTAATTCTATCAATCCCTTTCCTAGTAAAAGCAATAGAGCTAAGGAGACAAGGCTACTGATGGCGACTGTCTTCCAAAGTCGTTTCCGTTTACTTTTCTTCGCTAAAATTTCAAATGTTTCCATTTTTATATCCTTTCTTTTCCAATTTATGGCGGAGCTTGATTCGGCTACGCATGAGTTGTACTTTCACTTTACTTACAGAATACGACATAATTTGAGCGATTTCCTTTACTGTAAAATTTTGAAAATAATAAAGATCTAAAAGCATTGCTTCCTTAGTCGGAAGCTCTTCTATCGTCGTCCTTAACAGCTCATAATAGTCGTTTTCAAATGGTTGAATCACATCTTGTTTAAAAAATTCCTTTTGCAAAATTTCTAGATAATGCCGATCGCGCCTATAGCGATCGATGTAGCGGCGGATGGAAACCCGATACATCCATGCTCGCATCTTCTCTGCCGGGATGACCAGATCAGTCTCTAACATTTTGACAAAAACATCCTGCACCACATCCTCTGCCTCGGCCTTAGAAGCTCCTGACTTTTGCAGGTAGAAAACAATCTCTCGGGCAAAGCCAATCAAGATGTTTTCGTATTCATCCAGTTTGATAATCTCACCTCCCCACAACTTCTCCTCAAATCTCTCTTTATTTGCACTTCTTTAAAAAGAATAACAAAATAGCCTTTCTAATCCAAAGCTCGCAGCTGCTACTTCTCATTTGAAACTACTTTTCTCTATTTAATACTTTTCTATTCATCCCCCTTTCTACTAGTATAACGAATATAAAGTTATTTTGGTTACAAAAATTTTAAACATGACAAAGAAACCCTAGATAGGTGTAAACTATCTAGGGTTGATACATTATAGATTTTCTTGAGAGTTTGACTCTGAGTTAGTGATTTGTTCAGAAGCCTTTACTTCATCAGAAGCAGTTGCAAGAGTTTATTCTACTGTTTCAGTCTGAGACTGCTGAGTTTCTACTGAAGAAACTGGTTCAGCAGATTGTGAAACTGAAGTTGAGAATGCTGATTGAGTTGGCTCTTGGCTTTGGGCTTGGCTAGCAACAAACGGTTGAGTTGGCTGGTTCACTGAATTTTGCCCAAAAGGTTGTTGAGGCTGACCAAACTCTGGGGTCTGAGCTGGTGCTTCTTGCTGAGCAACTGGTTGACTTTGGCTAGTAGGCTGACCGAATGGTTGGTTTTGAACTGGTTGTTGTGCTTGGCCAAATGGTTGTCCTTGGTTAACAGGCTGAGCAAATGATTGGTTTTGAACTGGTTGTTGTGCTTGACCAAATTGCTGACCTTGGTTAACAGGCTGACTAATTTGTTGATTCTGAGCTGGTTGTTGTGCTTGGCCAAACTGCTGACCTTGGAATCCTTGTTGACCATAAGGAGCCCCATTAACTGACTGAGCTGGTTTGCTAGCTTGGCAAAGGAGGACTATCAAGGCAATACCACATGGCAAGCTGACTAAAGCAGCTAGGATATTCAACACTGGAATGAAGGAAGCTATTGATGGTCCTACAGTGAGAAAAATAAATGCCCAATGGAAACCAGCATCACGAAGACGACGAACAGTGATAGCAAGATTAGGAACGATAGTTGCAAATCCATAGATAGCAAGCAAGAACATTATGAACGCAGCAAAACCAGCGCCAGCCATAGCTCCAGAAAAATCTGGTTCATAATCGTATAGCCCTGCATAATAAACTTCACTAAAAAGCGGAATGAGAAAACCAAAAAGGGCAATCAACGAAAATGGTAGGGTAATCAAAAAATTACATAGGACAACCCACCAGAAATCAGAACGGCTTGAACGACCACTAAAGTCTGCATAACGAGTCCAAAATTTTTTATAAGCAGAAAACATAGAAATCTCCTTTAAATTTTTATTAACAGGGTCATTGTATCATAATTTTAGCTCGAAATCAAGGTAAGCTAACCCTATCTCGCTATCAGAGCAAGGAAACAGAGCCTTACTTTACAGTCTCAATCTGCCAAGAATCCCAGCCACTAAAGCGAATGGCTCCCTGCTCATCTGTTCGGAAAATCTGTGTCTGAATGTTCTTAAATCTGTCCAGAGTTTCCTGATGAGGATGCTTGTAGCGGTTATTCTTACCCGCAGAGATGAGGGCAATTTGGGGCTGAAGCTGATGTAAAAATTCTGGGCTAGAGGATCCTTTAGAACCGTGGTGTCCTGCTTTTAAAACATCCACCTTGAGTTGCGGAAAACGCCGCATCAATGTAGCTTCGCCATTTTCCTCTAAGTCTCCCGTAAACAAAAAGCTGGTTCCAAAAAATTGCCCGTACAAGACGACAGAGTCATCATTACTGCCGTTGCCTGTCTCCTCAGGATAGAGAACTTGCAAAGCTCCATCAAAAATTGGAAGGCTATCTCCTACTTCTACCGCATGGACTCTCGTCTGCATTCGCTCCAATTTCTCCACAAAATCCGGCTGAGTTAAGCTTCCTTTAGATACGTAAATTTCCTTTATAGAGAAATGCTTGGCCACCTCCAACATATCGCCCATATGGTCCGTGTCGGTGTGGGTCAAAACTAGCACATCCAAGCGGCTTACTCCCCGACTTTTCAGATAAGGAATCAAAGTCTTTTCTGCATTTGTCGAAGAAACCCGCTTCTGCCATGCTTCTTTCTTGCCAATCTCCACTCGCCCCCCCACATCAATCAGAACAGATTTCCCCCGCCAATCGCGCAAGAAAATGCTATCCCCCTGCCCAATATCAATGACGGTGATTTCATTTTGCAAAGGATGCTTAGTGAGGAAAAAGAGCAGAGCAAGAACCAAGCTAAGTAAGGTCACAACTTTTTTCTGTCTGCGAAAATCATAGAGCAAGCAAAGAGTGATAAGCAGGACTAGCATCATCCAGATAGATGGCTGACCGAAAATCACTGGCCGTGAGGAAATAGACGCCGTCCAACGAATTAGCCCTTCCAACAGTTCAAATAAGACATTGACCTGAGTGATTTTCAAAAGAGGTGATAGGGCAAAAATAAAGGTCAGGGCTGGAAGCATAAAAAGATCAAAAACAACTGAAAATAGAAAAGTCAGCAGAATAGACCAAGGTTGAAATTCAGAAAAATAGAAAATCAGAATCGGCAAAATCCCCAGTGAAATGGTCAGACTTTCTGCCAGTACCTTTCGCACGGGAGGTAAATGCTCAAAATCCATGACCGAAATGACAAAAGCATAGGCACAGGAAAGAACGCCACCCGTCGTCAAGAGAAAATTTGGCATGAAAATGGCTAAGAGCATGATTGTCAAAGCAAAGTTGTCCAGCTTAGTCACACCAAACTGCGAGAGCAGCTTTTGTACTAAACTCCTCACGACTGATACTGAAAAGCCCGTCAAACCCGCATAGATAAAGGAAAAGGGTAGTTGTATCCAATCGACGGTTTCTCTTTTCAAACCAGATTTCAGGAGAATCCTGCGAAAACCATCCATGAAATAGCCAACCTGCATCCCAGATAGGGCAAAGAGATGGATAATTCCCAGACTGGAATAAAGCTCATTCATCTCAGCAAAATCTGTGTCCAAATCACCAAACAAGAGTCCAGTCATATAGTGGCTCATGGGGCTAGGAAAATTTTCCTTGATATAAACCAAGGCCTTTCTGCGCCAGATCGACAGCCAATCCCAAGGATTAAGACTGCTAAAATGCTGACTGGACTTGATTTGATTGATTTTCAAAATCCTGTAAATCCCTTGCGTTTTCAGATAAGCCCGATAGTCAAATCCTGAAAAATTACGCTGGTTTTCTGCTAAACTAAGCTCTCCATCAATCTTCAAAACCAGCTGATCGCTCAGCTTTTGAAAAGCTTGTTTTTCCTTTTCTGACTGGATTTTATAAAAGGCCTGATAAGTTCGACCATTGGAATAGCCGCGAAAAGAAAGCGAGTCGCCATTGACTTTGATTGTATCTGGCTTCATCACAATGGCAGAAATGGTTTCCGGTTCATCTTGAAAGGCTTGATTAGCCATTTCTCTCCGAAATAGGAAAAATCCAGCAAAAAGATTCAAAAGCATCAAAACAAGCAGACTATTCTTCGTCGAATAAAGGCAAAATAGCCGAACAAGGAGAGCTGCCAAACCCAGATAAGCTGGCAGACTGCCTGTGTAAACAGCAAAGTAGGTCAGCACCAGCAAAAGACAAAAATAGATTGGTTTAATAGGAAATTTATTTATCCACTGTGACATAGTCTTTTAACTTTTCTAAGGTTTTTGCACCAATTCCTGAAACATTTTTCAGCTCATCTACTGACTTAAACTTGCCATTGGCTTCCCGATAAGCGATGATGTCTTGCGCTTTCTTTTGACCGATGCCTGAAACTGTCTGAAGTTCAGCTTCGGTCGCCGTATTGAGATTGACCAAGCCAGACTTCCCTTTTGCCGTTTCTCCATTTCCAGCGGGCGTCTGACTAGCTTGCGTCACATCTGCTCCTTCCTCACCTACTCTAGCTACATAAACAACCGCCTCATCTGTTAATTTTTGAGCTTGGTTTATGGATTTTGACTCGGCATCTGGCAGTAGACCACCTGCTTTTTGTAGAGCATCATGCACACGCGCTCCTGCCCGCAACTGATAAACTCCTGGATTTTTGACAGCTCCTTTAACATCAACGGTGACTTCTTCCTCAGATTCCTCTGAATCCATATCCTTTTCTGAGTCGATTTTTTCCTGATTCGCAATTCTTTTTTCTGTATTGCTTTCAGATGAAGCTGATGTGACTACTTCCTGAGCCAGTGCGCTGACCTGATTCTGTGGCTGAGCATTCCCCTTCAGCAAGAAAAAGCCAGCCAAGATGATTCCCAGCAAGGAAAGTCCAACAAAAATCTTGTATTCCTTTAATTTTTCAACTATTTCTTCAAGCATATTTTTCTCCTTTATCTTTTTATTCGTAAAAAATTCAAAAAATAAAACAAGCCGTGAAAATTTTCAGCTTGTCATATTTTAAAATCTTTATTTTGCAAGAAGTCGTATAGATAGAAAGGCCATTGACAAAAATAGAAGCTGCAATATCAGCCTGCTTTGCTTATCCTGTATATCCAAGCTTCTATCTTTTGAGCTCTGCTATGTAAAAAAGCCAGATTTGCCAAAAGAAAAGCCACCACTAACACGCTTAGAATCAGAAGCAGTGGTCAGGAAACTGAATGCTGACTTAGATAAAGGACCAAGACTAAGATAAGCATAGGAAAAGTCGTCAAAGCTGTGAAACCGCCCGGTACCCAGCGACGAAAGCGAAACACTTGCATGATATGGCCCAGCAGATGAAGAGTATGACAGAAACCAATAGCCAAAGCTAGCTCAGGAATGCGAAATAGAATCGCAAGCAACAAAAGGATAAAAGCCAGTAGAAATTCCTCTGCAATCATCAGAGCAATGCTTTCAGCAGAAAGATAACTTCCTCTCCTAGCAATGAACATCTCCTTTTGATAGCCTTGATGATCTTGATTCTGAGAAATCCAAGGCCGAATCAGGATAATTTCATCAAACTCGTGCAGCATAAAAAGTGACAAAGTTACAAAAGATAAAAATGCAAGAGACATAGCATCCTCCTTATAAAACATACCAACATTATAGCTCACTCGCATAAAAAAATCAGCTCCCAAGCAAGATTGCTCAGGAAGCTGATTCGTATCTTATTTTCTATGCTTATCTGGATTCCAGACAAAGCTTGCAAGGAAACTAAAAATGAAAGTTAGAATACCAATCAATGCTGCTGGAATAAAGGCAATTGCTCGTAAAATCCGCCAGAAGATATTTGGTTTTTTACCTGTCTGATAAGGCGCCACTTCTGCATCCAAGCGGTCAAACTCTGCCTGAATCCGACGAGCCACTTCCTCAACTCCTTCATCATTCATCTTTTTGATATCAGAAATATCAATCGGATTACCGAAATTCATATCCACGCGCTCCCCAGCTGCCAAGCCTTTAAGACTCATGGGACCAGCATAGACAACTGGCATGATCCGAACCTTAGCCATCTTAGCAATCACTGCCACTCCTCCCTTAACATCCGTAGAATGGCGGCTACCGCTTGGGAACATAATCAGGGAGCGATTGCTCTTTTTCAGCATATTGACAGGGTACTTGATCGCTGACGGCCCAGGATTTTCCCGGTCGATGGGAAAGGCGCCGCACATGCGAATCCACCAGCCGAACACCCGATTTTCAAACAGTTCTTTCTTAGCCATAAAGACAAACTGCTTGGGCTTGGTCGCAAAAGCCATGTAAACTGGATCCCACCATGTCCGGTGAGGGGCCACCAAGATATAATTTTCATCTTGGGAAGGAATCTTCTCTTTATTATGGTAATGGGCATTGCCGTTTAAAGCCCAGAGGATAAAAATCACCAATCCTCGCAAATAGGTATAAAACATAAATTCTCCTTCTTACAAACTGTGATTGTACTTGAAATCAATTAGGTCCTTTCCCATTATACCTTATACCCTTATAGTCTGCAATGTTTTTCCAAACTTTGGCTGTAACAGCGGATTCTGATAGCCATTTCCCTAAAAAAATGGTATCATTAATCTCATGAACAAGAAAGAATTAATCGGTTTAAACCAAACCCAAGTAGATGAAAAGATTTCGCAGGGCTTGACCAACGATTTTACAAGTGACACGAGCACCAGTAACTGGCAAATCGTTAAGCGGAATGTTTTCACCCTTTTTAATGCCCTTAACTTTGTGATCGCTCTGGCCTTGGTCTCTGTCCAAGCATGGAGCAATCTGGTCTTTTTCGCCGTCATCAGCTTTAACGCCGTCACTGGTATCATTACGGAACTACGAGCCAAACACATGATTGACAAGCTAAATCTGGTCAGCCGAGAGCTGGTCACGGTCATCCGCGACGGCCAGGAAGTTAAGATTCAGCCAGAAGAAATTGTGCTGGGCGACCTGATCAAGCCGTCAGCCGGCGAGCAAATTCCCAGTGATGCCCGTGTGGTAAAGGGTGTTGCCGAAGCCAATGAAGCCATGCTGACAGGGGAGAGTGACTTGGTTCTCAAGGAAGAAGGCGCTGAGCTGCTGTCCGGTAGCTTTCTGGTCAGTGGGCAGATCTATGCTGAGGTGCATCATGTCGGCGCAGACAACTATGCCAACAAGCTCATGACTGAGGCTAAAACCCTCAAGCCTATCAACTCGCGGATTCTATACAATCTTGGCAAAATTTCCCGTTTTACCGGAAAAATCATCATTCCTTTCGGATTGGCACTCTTCTTTGAAGCTCTGATGATAAAGGGACTGCCTGTCAAAAACTCTGTCATTACCAGCTCGACAGCTCTTTTGGGTATGCTGCCTAAGGGAATCGCCCTGCTGACAGTCACATCACTCCTGACAGCTGTCATTAAGCTAGGTATGCGTAAGGTTCTTGTCCAGGAAATGTATTCTGTTGAGACCTTGGCTCGAGTGGATACTCTCTGTCTTGACAAGACTGGGACAATTACCCAAGGCAAGATGACTGTTGAAGCCTTGCATAGCCTATCGGATAAGTTTTCTGATGAGACTGTCAACCAAATCTTAGCAGCCTACATCCAAACCAGTGAGGATAATAACCCAACTGCCCAGGCTATCCGTAAGGGATACGGCCACCTGGAGCACACCTATACTAGCGACAATGTCATCCCATTTTCTAGTGACCGAAAATGGGGCGCTATGCATTTATCAAGTGTTGGAACCATCTTTCTGGGAGCGCCCGAAATGCTGCTGGACAGCAATCCTGCAGCGGTTGGAGAGGCTCAAAAACGCGGATCGCGGGTTTTGGTGCTGGCTCACAGCGACCAAGTGCTAGACAAACATAGCATCCAACTGCCTGAAGATATGACTGCTCTGGCTGTTCTGGAAATCACTGATCCTATTCGTGAGGGAGCGGCTGAGACACTGGACTACCTGCGCTCTCAGGATGTTGATCTGAAAATCATCTCTGGTGACAATCCTGTGACCGTTTCCCATATCGCGAGCCAGGCTGGATTTGCCAACTACGACAGCTACATCGACTGCTCTAAAATCAGCGATCAAGAACTGGTTGAGCAAGCTGAAGAAACAGCCATCTTCGGCCGTGTTTCTCCCCATCAGAAAAAACTGCTCATCCAGACTCTTAAGGCCGCCGGTCGGACAACAGCCATGACGGGAGATGGGGTTAATGATATCTTGGCCTTGCGCGAAGCAGACTGCTCCATCGTCATGGCTGAGGGCGACCCCGCAACTCGGCAGATTGCCAACCTGGTCCTTCTGAACTCCGACTTTAACGATGTTCCTGAGATTCTTTTTGAAGGCCGCCGGGTCGTTAACAATATCGGCCGGATTGCTCCGATTTTCTTCATCAAGACCATTTATTCCTTCCTCCTAGCTATCATCTGTATCGCCAGTGTCTTGTTAGGTAAGCCAGAATATCTCTTGATTTTCCCATTCATTCCGATTCAAATCACCCTGATTGACCAGTTTGTCGAAGGCTTCCCACCCTTTGTCCTCACCTTTGAGCGCAATATCAAGCCAGTTGAAAAGCACTTCCTCAAACGCTCCCTGCAGCTAGCTCTGCCAAGTTCCCTCATGATTATCTTCAGTGTGCTATTTGTCCGTATCTGGGGCAGCAACCATGGCTGGAGCGACATAGAAATGTCCACCCTGACCTACTACTTGCTAGGCAGCATCAGCTTCCTGTCAGTTATCCGGGCCTGTCTGCCACTCAACCTCTGGCGCAGCCTGCTCATTATCTTCTCTGTCTTTGGCTTCTATTTATCAGCCTTTGTCCTGCAGCACCTTTTGGAAATTGCAACGCTGACAGCCGCAACTTTACCAGTCTATCTGATTCTCATGGTTTTCTTTATCGGAATTTTCATCGCTTGTACCATCAAGCAAAAATATGAATTCAACTAAAATTCGCACCTGACTATGTCTGTCAGGTGTTTTTTCCTATAAAGTTTCTCTTTCTTCTTTGGAATAGCACTTAATCATGCTATAATGTTGGTATGACAGAAGCAAAATTAAAAGACGGAGAAAGAGTTAATCAGCTCTTTTCTACTGATATTAAAATCATTCAAAATAGTGAGGTCTTCAGCTACTCGGTTGACAGCGTTCTGCTTTCTCGCTTTCCCAAACTTCCCAATCGGGGATTAATCGTCGATCTCTGTGCTGGAAATGGGGCAGTCGGCCTTTTTGCAAGTACTCGCACTAAGGCTCAAATTATAGCTGTAGAGATTCAGGAGCGTCTAGCCGATATGGCCCAGCGCTCCATTGAACTAAATGACCTTGCTCAACAGATGCAGGTTATCCATGATGACTTGAAAAATCTAGGCAACCACATCTCTGGCAGCAAGGTTGATATCATTCTCTGCAATCCTCCCTATTTCAAGGTCGATGAACATTCCAATCTCAACGGCAGTGAACATTATTTGCTAGCCCGTCACGAAGTCGCTACCAATTTAGAAGAGATTTGTGCAATTGCCCAGCGAGTCCTCAAGTCCAATGGTCGCTTAGCCATGGTCCATCGTCCTGACCGATTTTTGGATATTTTAGAGACCATGAAAGGCCATAATCTAGCGCCCAAGCGCATCCAGTTTGTCTATCCCAAGCAGGGTAGGGAAGCCAACATGCTCTTAATTGAGGCTATTAAAGATGGTTCACCGGACGGTCTGAAAATCCTCCCGCCTCTCTTTATCCACGAGCAAGACGGCAGCTATACACCAGAAATTCAAGAGATTTACTATGGAAAATAAAGCCTATATGTACGTCCTTGAATGTGGAGACGGCACCCTCTACACAGGCTATACCACAGATGTAGAAGCTCGTCTCAACACACATCAAGCTGGAAAAGGAGCCAAGTACACTCGCGCCCGATTGCCCGTCACACTCATTTATCAAGAAGAATACCCCGACAAATCTGCAGCCATGTCGGCTGAAGCTCTTTTCAAAAAGAAGAAACGGGCTGAAAAACTAGCTTATATAGAAGAAAAACGTAGCAAGTCCTAAAACTTACTACGTTTTTTGAATGCTAAAATCAAGATTAGATGCGTTCCTTCCAAGAAGTCGCAGTCTGTTGAAGAACCTTGTTGAGCTCATCAATGTTTTCAAAACCAGTTGTACGAAGCCACTTGCGAGCTGCTTCTTCGCCTTGCTCAATGTAGTCTTTGACACTGCCAGCCCAAGTCGCACGTCCGCAAAGAACGCCGTTGAAGTTGGCACCTGAATCATGAGCGAAAACAAGTGTTTCTTGGAAAAGTTTCGCAGATACACCCGCACTCAAATAGATGTATGGCAGGTTAGTCGCTTCATCTTGTTCCTTAAAGAAGGCAGCTGCTTCAGCTTTTGTATGAACCACTTCGCCATCACCAAAGCCTTCAACGTATTTAACGTTAACTGGAACTTCCACTTTCAAGACATCAATATTGAAGCGTGGATCTGAGAAAACTTTCATCGCTTCAATGACCTTGCGTGGTTTTACTTTGGCGTATTCTGCAGAACCTGCGTCAGCGATTTTTTCATCGTAAGCGAGGATTTCAAGGAAGAAAGGAATGTCTTCCGCCACACACTCAGAACCGATGCGTTCGATGTAGGCTTGTTTTTGTTGGTTGAGTTCGTCAGAACTGTCTACATCGTAGTAAAGCAAGAACTTGACTGCATCCGCACCTTGTTCTTTAATGCGTTTTGCAGACCAAACATCCAAGCAGTCTGGCAAGCGTTTAGTGCTTGTTGTGTCATAACCTGTTTTTTCATAAGCAAGGAGAAGACCAGCATTTGGTGCAAGAGCTTTTGTAGCTGGAAGTCCATACTCTGGGTCTAAAAGCATAGATGACGCGTATTTTGTCAATTCATCTGCAACCAAGACTTTGAGTTCTTCCATTTGAGCTACTGTTGGTTCCTCTGTTTGGTATTGAGCCATGAGGCGTTTCAAAGCACCACGTTGGTCAAAGGCAAGAGCTGAGATGATGCCATTTTCATCTGAAAGTTTTTCTAAGTATGCACGTTTGTTTTCTGTTAAAGCCATTTTATACCTCTTTTACTATTAATTGATCATATAGAGCTTGATAGTTGGCCATATTGACATGACCTGTCATTTTTTCTTGAGCATTGAGCATACCAAGGACATTAGCCTTGATGAGAAGTTCTGCATCCAATTCCTTATGAAGAAGTCCTGAAGAAATCCCTGCCACAGTAGAATCTCCAGATCCGACAGGATTGACTACCTGAATTCTTGGAATATCTACCTTGTAGAAAGTATCACCATGTTTTGCAAAAGCACCATTTGCACCAAGTGAAACGATAATCCACTCAATCCCTGCAAATAGAGGCTCTTGAAGAACTTCTTTTAATTCATCCAAATCTTCTGAAACTTCTTTCCCAAGAAGCTGAGATAATTCTTCGTTATTTGGTTTGATTACTGTTGGTTTGTGGGGTGATTCAAGAACTGCCTGAAGGGCAGCACCTGAGCAATCCAGAACAACTGGTTTTCCTGCGCGATTAGCAAGCTCTACCAAGTTTGCATAGTAATCAACCGGAAGACCTGCTGGAAGACTACCAGAAATAGCCACTACTTCCACGGTGTCAAGGAGATTCTCGAAATGAGCCAAGAAATCTTGACCTTCTTGTTCCAGAACTTCAGGCCCTTTCTCAAGAATTTCTGTTTGGTTGTCTCCGTGTAGAATAGCGATACAGTTACGTGTTTCTCCTTGAATGGTGAAGAAATGTTTACTAACCTTATCATCGATATGTTCTACCAAAAACTCACCAAGTTTGCCACCAACTAAACCTGTAGCAGCAACAGAATCACCAAATTCTGAAAGCACTCGTGTAACATTGAGCCCTTTACCACCAGCTGTCTTGGTCACGTCCACCACACGGTTGACAGTATCAATTTTTAATTCATCCAAAGGATAAGAAATATCAATGGATGGATTCATTGTGACTGTTAAAATCATGCGTCACCTCTTAGTCGTGGTACTCACCGCGATCCCATTTTTCAAGGAATTCTGTAAAGAAGTTTGCATCTGCTTGATGAGCATTGTGAGTTTCAACGTGCTCGATTTTAGCAATTAATTTTTTGTTTTCTTCAGATGGTTTATATTCAGCATTGATGAAAGCTTCAATAATATCGCACATGAGCAATTCACCAGTGATTTTTCCACCAAAACCAATAACGTTGGCATTCAACTGTTCTTTAGCGTAAAGAGCTGTTGTCATATCACGAACCAAAGCAGAACGGACTCCAGGAACTTTATTTACAGCGTTGTTGATACCAACTCCAGTACCACAGATACATACCCCAAGATCAGCTTGACCGCTAGTTACAGCTTCCCCCACTTTTTTACCAAAAATTGGGTAGTGTGTACGAGCATGATCGTAAGTACCAAAGTCAATGACTTCATGTCCTTTTGATTTCAAAAATTCTGAAACCGCCATTTTTTCATCTGTTACGATGTGGTCACATCCAATTGCAATTCTCATTTTTATCTTACCTTTCTTACTGTAATCTAATTAGCACATTTTGTTCAACATATCGACCCTGATTTGGTGACGACCACCGTCGTATTTACCGTTAACAAATCCTTTAGCAATATTTTTCGCCAATTCATCACCAACGACTTCTGCACCCATAGTGATCATACGTGAGTTGTTGTGTCCACGAGTCATATAAGCTGAACGTTCGTCAGATACTTCTGCGGCAACCATTCCTTTGATTTTTGTTGCGACCATAAATGGACCAGCACCATAGGCATCAATCACGATACCAAGGTTCTGTTCTTCTTTGTTTACTTCTGCAGCAACAGCAAGAGTCACATCGACAAAGTCTTGACCTTCAGCTGTAACATCCACAACGTGGAAGTTTTCTTTTTCCAAGAAGTCTTTCACAACTTCTTTCAATCTCAAACCTGCAGCATCTGCACCAATGATAATAGACATGTTAAGTCCTCCTTTAATTTTCTATATAATGAACTAAAATGTTTTAAAACATTAAACGTTATTTGATTCACAAGTTTATAATACAACATTTTGTGTTCGATGTCAACATTATATGTTTGTTTTTAAACATTTTTAAAATTTTTCTTTAAAAAATAGTGATATCAAATCCAATTTCTTCTTTTTCTCCTACTGGGAGTAGACGGACATTTTTCTTGCTTTCTAAATAATCACCCTCTTCTAACGAGGTCGACAAACCTGACCAAGGTTCCAAGGCTATAAATGGCCCTTTGTTGATAGTTGACCAGATAATTAGATTTGGAAATTCTTGAAAATCCAAACGCAATCCTTTATCATGATTCCGAGAACGAAGAGCAACTGTCCGCGATTTTAGCTCATCAAGGGTCACTGCATCTTTAGCAAAGATATCATAGCTCAAATTTAGTTCTTTTTGATGATCTAGGAAGCTTGAACGTTCGAAAAAGTTCAACATACCAGTTTCAGGATAAGAGAGAGGAACGCTGCAAGTTTCTTCCTCTTCAAACTCCAAATAGTAATCCTCATAATTTTCATCATCAAATAAAGGGCAGTTAAATCCTGGATGACCTCCGATAAAGTACGGCATGGCGCCACTATCTCCACGATTTTCTACGATATACTGGGTACGAAGCTTCTTACCAATCAAGCTATAACGAATCGATAAGCGGAAATGATAGGGATAGTTCTGAAACATTTCCTCTGTGTCCTCAATAGCAAAAGTCACAGTCGAATCTGTTTGTTCAACCAATTCAAATTCTTTCTTGCGAACGAGACCATGCCGTGGAATGACTCCACTCGCTTCTTGACCATCTTTTAATGCATAGTGAGCAGTGTCATTACGCAAACTCCCACAAATGGGGAAAAGAACTGGAGCTTGACCGCTCCAATAGGTTGCATCTCCCTGCCAGAGGTATTCTACACCATCCTTATCCTTAATTGAAGAAAGCGCTCCTCCCAATTGCTTAAACTGCACTGTCAATTCATCATTTTCTAGCGTAATCACCATCCAATTCTCCTCTCTACTTCAGAGAAAAAGGCAGGCTTCTGACTTCTCTCTGCTTAGCCTTTTCTATTCATTACATAGGAAAAGCTAGATTATCAACATTCCCATTTGGAAATGGACAATCTAGCTTCCCTAGTCTTACAATATTTAACAATAGTTAACGGATATTATTTTGCTTTTGCTGCATATTCCGCATTCCGTTTGATCATTTGCTTTCTGTACCAAGCAAAGATTCCAATATAAGCACCAAGGAAGACAATAGCACCAATGATAGCTTTAATATCACCTGTAGTAGTATTACCAATAGTCCAGCCCAAGAGTTTTTCGATTGGTCCTTCAAGTGTTGAGTGAGTGATCAATTGAGTTTGGCTAACTCCTTCAGGGAAAGCACCCACACCCTTAGCAAGTTCTGTCGCAAATGGTGCAATCAGTGTACCTGAGAGAAGGAAAAGTGGTAACAAGAGAGTTCCAAAGACAATCATACGAAGCAATTTACCACGAGTAACAACCAGAAGGGCAGGTGTCACACCCATCGCAATGATACCAGCCAATGGCAAGATACCGTTCCCTACATTAGAAAGCAGAACTGCTTCAATCAACATGATTGGTGCAAGCACGTTAGCGCAGGCCCAGATTTCTGCACGACCAGCGATAAATGGCCAGTCAAGACCGATGTTGAATTTACGTCCTTGTAGACGTTTTGTTGCTACGTTAGTAATACCTTGTGAAAGTGGTTCCACGGCTGCGATAAACCATGATCCGATAAGTGAGAAGAGCTCCAAGCAGACACCGGCAGTCAAACCGAGAGACAACCAGCCTTTAATAACTAATTGCCATGTGTTGCCATCTTCTACACCTGCTACTGGGTGCGGAGTTCCCATGATACCGATAACTACACCAAGAAGGAAACCGATGAAGAATTTAGATCCCCAGAAACCGATTTTCTTATTCAAAGCGGCAGCATCGAAGTCATATTTGTCCAATCCAGGGAAGAACTTGTCAAAAATCTTATCCAAAACCATGATAACAGGGTTCATCATGTAGTTCATGTGAGTTGAAGTCATTGGTGATGAACTTGGCGCATTCAACAAATCATCAAAGGTTGGTTTCATCAAGTCAGAGTTGATAATCTTCAAGACACCAACCAAGACAACTGCTAAAGTTGCAATCAAGAGTGATACAGCAGGACTTACATGGCTCTTATCTGCATACCATTTGATGAGCAAGCCAGTAATTGACAAGTGCCAAATATCAAAGATATCCACATCCAATGTATCTGTTTTCTTTATAGCTAACATCACAACATTGACAATGAGCATGATGAGCAAGAAGTACAGGGTCCATGGAGAACCCCAAGTGATGGTTGCAAGTGGTGCCCAACCAACGTCAGTGATGTTCAACTGGATACCAGTGTTTTCAACGAATTTAGCAAGTGAAGCTGAGAAAGCTCCGTTAAGCATACCGATGATGGCACCGATACCAGTAAGAGCGATGGCAAGTTTGATACCACCTTCAAGCGCTTTGGAGAATTTCACTCCAAATAGTAAAGCCAATACTGTCAAGATGATCAGCATGATGATAGGACCGCCCATATCTAAGATGGGTTTAAAAATCTTATTGGCTAGGTCAATAATGACATCCATAATAATTCCTCCCTTTTTTTGTTATATGAATGTTAATAAGATAAAGAATAGATTAACTTAGTCCGTGTTCTTTAATAGCTGCTTCAATATTGTCAAACACTGGAGCGCTCATTGCAGGAATACGGAACAAAATTGGTCCAGCTTCGATAACTGGAATTCCTGGTTCAAAACCAAGATCTGTTGCAGCGATTGGCGTGAAGATATCATAACCTTTCATAAGGTCTTCATTGACATCCTTAACCATCACCGCATCACAATGCACATCATAACCGCGGTTTGACAATTCTTCCTCAAGAGCACTCTTGATTTGGTGACTTGAGTTTACTCCTGCTCCGCAGGCTGCTAAAATTTTAATCATAATAAAATCCTCCGATTTATTTATTTAATGACATCTGAAATATATTGGAACAGCTCTTTCTCAGAGTTTAAATGAGCTAGACCAGCTAGATTTCCTTCGCTAGTGAAGAAATCCATTAACTGTGCTAGGATATTAGTCTGGCTTGAGCTAGAGTTGTTGATAATAAAGAACAAGAGAGACACTTCAACGGTTTGCGTAGGAGAAATCATATTGTGGAAGGTTACAGGCTGATCTAGCTTAACAACTACCACATTTTCAGTCAAATTATGCGCAATATCCGTATGAGGTATGGCAACATTCGGCAAGTCCTTGCCTAAAAATTCCATATCCAATCCAGTTGGAAACGCCTTTTCTCTTTCAAGTAAAGCGTTTCGATAAGAAGAAGTTACAATTTCTCTTTCTTCTAACAAATCAGCTACTTGATGAAAAAGATCTTCTTGATTTTCTGCATGTAAACAAAACACTAGATTTTCATCAAATAATTGGGCAAGCGCCATTTTATCATCTCTCCTTTTGTTTCTTTTTGTTCGTTTAATTAATTATATCATTATGTGATAGCGCTGTCAATAGTTTGTTTTGTTATTTTTTGTTTATTTCCCTAATAACTTAAAATTTTAATGTTCATATGAAGATAGAACATTTCGTCATTCTGAATTGTTAAGGAATAACACGAGTCATAAAAATATCCTTAGCAAGTCTAAGTTGATATACAAGAACTTTTCGTCCACTGTAAAATGCAAGTATTCATCTACAATAAGAAATAAAAGCTACGAAATTCGCAGCTTTCAGATTCTAAAATCAACATTCATGACAATGCGATCAAATCAGAGAACCTTAGTATAAGAACTATATTTTGCTCTCACTTTCGGAGAGATATGATCATCCGTTACAATCGCGTCAATATTATCCAAACGGTAGAAACTATAGAAGGAATAGCTATCAAATTTGCTATTATCTGCAACGATGTATTTTTCAATTGCATTGTTGAGAATAATGGCATTCCCATTCCCCTCTTCTTCATTGGCAGTCGTCACATTGTGGCCGTCAATTCCGTTCACTCCAATAAAGGCCTTTGATACCTTGATTTCTCGTAAAAGTTTATTGGCAAACTGACCCACAAAAGTCTGGGTCTTGACCCGATAGCGTCCTCCAATCAAAATCAAATCAAAATTAGGATAATCCTTCAACTTTTCGAAAATAGGGAGAGAATTGGTTACAATACTGATATTTTTCCCCTCTAAATAATCGCCGATAAAATCCGTTGTAGTACCTGATCCTATAAAAACCGTGTCTCCTTCAGCAATCAAATCAGCACATTTCTTAGCGATCAGCTTCTTTTCTTCGATATTTAACATCGTTTTTTCAGAATGCGAAGCTTCATTCAAGCTATCTTTCACCTTTTTATGAGCCCCACCATGCACCCGAATTAAAAGTCCTTGCTTCTCAAGATCAATCAAATCTCGCCGAATGGTCATATCTGTTACATTCAGCAATTCCTTCAGGTTCTTTACAGACACAACTCCCGTCTGGTCCAGCTCTTGTAAGATCACTTTATGACGACTTTCCTTCATGTACAATCCTCCTTGTTGTTGATGTCTAGAGACGTCTCATCAAAGTTTCCCCTTTGATTTCTTAGGTTCCTTGGACACCTCAAATCACTTTAATGTCCATGCACCATTACTTATATCATTATACTACAATTTTCTCATATAAACAAAAAAATGTATACTTTTTTTCAAAAAAATAGATTATTGTTTGTTTATGCGTTTTCATTGTGCTGTTTTCAAACAATTCTTGAAAGATACTCAAATTATTTTCAATAGAAAAATCCGATGTCAGCTGACATCGGATTTTCTGTTTATTTATCACCTTTATTACGGATAACAAAGCCGGTTTTCTTTTCGCTGGAAGTGCGTTGTGGGCGTTTATTTCCTCTGCTTTCGAAGTCGCGACTGTTCTTGTTTGACTTACGTTTAAAGTCACGGCGGCCGCCCTCTCGATCTTCGCGTCCACCACGGCGATCACGGCCTTGGTCGCCTCGACGACCGTTGCCACGACCACTCTTACCTTTGCTACCAAAACCGCTACCAGATGCTTTAAATGGCAATGGTTTTTCACGGGCAATTTCTACTTCAGGAAGGGTATCCGGATCCTGTACTGTCAGGCTGAGGATATACATGGCCAGCTCTTCTGGGCTGAATTCTGCTGCCAGCTTGCGGGCATCCTTACTGAATTTCTCAAAGTTAGAACGGATGCTTTCATCAGCAAAATCGCGTTCAATCTTCTTAAGGGCAACTTTTTTCTTAGCTTGGAAAGCTTCTTCCGCAGTCGCTGGCTTGAGGCCTTTCATGCGCTTCTTGGTTAGATTTTCGATAATCTGCAGATAACCCATTTCATTTGGTGCTACGAAAGTAATAGACTGACCTGACTTACCAGCACGACCAGTCCGACCAATCCGGTGAACATAGCTTTCTGGATCCTGAGGAATATCGTAGTTGTAGACATGGGTCACACCAGAAATATCTAAACCACGCGCAGCCACATCTGTCGCAACCAAGACATCCAGATTGCCGTTTTTAAAGTCGCGCAGAACGCGAAGGCGCTTGCCTTGATCCAAATCACCATGGATACCCTCTGCTCGGAAACCACGGATTTTCAGGCCACGAGTCAGCTCATCCACCCGGCGCTTGGTCCGGCCAAAGACGATAGACAGCTCAGGCTGCTCCACATCCATCAGGCGAGTCATGGTATCAAATTTTTCATTTTCCTTGACACGGATATAATACTGATCCACCAGCTCCGTCGTCAACTCTTTAGCAGCAATCTTAACATGCTCAGGCTCCTTCATAAACTGCACACCAATGCGCTTGATGGCATCCGGCATGGTCGCTGAAAAGAGCAAGGTCTGACGTTCTTCTGGCAAACGGGAAATGATAGACTCAATATCTTCCAAAAAGCCCATGTTAAGCATTTCATCCGCTTCGTCCAAGATTAAGGTTTCAATCTGATTCAGCTTAAGCGCCTTGCGTTTGATCAAATCCAAAAGACGACCAGGTGTTCCTACGACGATATGAGCACCTGACTTGAGGGCCTTGATTTGCTTTTCAATGCTAGAGCCACCGTAGACAGAGCGTACCTTGACACCCTTGCTGCGGCCAAAACGGAAAAGCTCTTCCTGACTTTGCACAGCCAATTCACGGGTCGGAGCGATAATTAAGGCTTGCACAGCAGGATTATCGGTATCAATCTTCTCTAAAGTTGGAAAGCCAAAAGCTGCTGTCTTTCCTGTCCCTGTCTGGGCCTGACCGATAACGTCCTTACCTGCCATGGCAAGTGGAATCGTCTGTTCTTGAATAGGGCTCGCTTCTACAAAGCCAGCTTTTTCAATCTCTGCTAACAATGCAGCAGATAAATGTAATTCATTAAATTTCAATGTTCTTCTTCTTTCTAAAGGCGGTGCGAAGCCACCTTATAAGGCTTTTGATACTCAACTATCGAAACATACCAAGCACTTGTCGCTTGCTAAATCTCGATTTTCTGAGAGTATTCGCTCTTCTCTTCATAAATATGGTCTCTCAAGTCCAGGCACTAAAAAAGCGCCGACTCGGTCGCTAGTTCCCACTGAATAGAAAAACTATATTTCTGCAACTAATCTAGTATACCACAAAAGCACCTAAAAAGATAGGACTTGCCTGTAAAATATTTTATTAAAGATCTCTTTTATAAAAAATGAAAACTTGAAAATCATTTTCAAAAACATTATAATCTACAAAGAAGAAAGGAGACAGGTATGAATAAATTTTTACGAGTGATTTTCATTTTACTGATCTTAGCTATGCTGGGCGCAGCTATGATCCAGATTTTCCAGCCCTAGCTCTTGGGCAATGAATCCATCTACGGCCTAGCTCCCTACTGGCAGCGGGAAATTGGTTTCTGGAATCTGGCTATTCTGCCTTTAGTCATTGCCACCAACATAAAGTATGATTGGTTCTATCTGCGCATGACCCTACTAGCACTGATCCTAGGTGGACTGGGCTTTGGTACCAACCATCTACTAGGCTATCTGGAAAAAGCGAATCAAGCAAACCTACTGGGCTGGATTGAAAATTATCTGCTAGTCTGCTGCTGGATAATCGGTTGGGTATTAGAATCTAGAAAAGAAAAAAATTGATATATAGAGTATCCATTATTAACCAATAATATAACGATAATCCATAATTATCATCGTTACACTATTGTTTTTTATTCCTTATAAATTGTGGTCAATTGAAGAAAATATAAAATCTGGAGAGGATCATAAGGATCTTCTCTTTTTTGATATGCAAAATGTTAATATTCTTATTTTGAAGTTTTCATAATTACAAAATAAAAAAATTCTAGAACAAAAAATAAACCGATAGAATGGATCTATCGGTTTTTGCATACTATGAAATAAATTAACGTACTGTACGGATACGCATTGTGTTTGTACGAACCGCTTCGCCAAGTGGTACACCTGCAACGATAACGATATCGTCACCAGACTCAACAAGACCTGCTTCAACTGCTTTACGTTCAGCAATTTCGAACATGTCATCAGTTGATGAAGGTGCTTCTGTCAACATTGGGATAACACCCCAGTTCAACATCAAGCCACGTTCTGTCAATTCGTCGAATGTCAATGCCAAGATATCAGCATTTGGACGGTATTTAGAGATCAAACGAGCAGTGTGACCAGTCTTAGTCAAAGTAACAACCAATTTGATATTCATTGAGTTCGTAGCATCTTTAACAGCTGAAGCCATAACTTCTGTCTTAGAGTTACGTTCGAAAGTATCTGAGTTCAAACGTCCGTATTCGTTAAGAAGAGTTTGAGCGTTCTTATCGATTGTAGCCATTGTAGTTACTGACTCAAGTGGGTATTTACCATTTGCAGACTCACCTGAAAGCATTGTAGCGTCAGTTCCGTCGATAACAGCGTTAAATACGTCTGATACTTCTGAACGAGTTGCACGTGGTTTTTCAGTCATTGTTTCAAGCATGTTTGTTGCTGTGATAACAACTTTACCAGCTGCATTGACTTTAGTAATGATCATTTTTTGGTAAACTGGAACCATTTCGAATGGTACTTCGATACCCATGTCACCACGAGCAATCATGATACCGTCAGCAGCTTCGATGATTTCATCCAAGTTGTCGATACCTTGTTGGTTTTCGATTTTAGCGAACAATTGAACATGTCCGTTACCAGTTTCTTCACAGATTGCACGAACTTCGTTGACGTCTTTTGCAGTACGTACGAACGAAATCGCGATGAAGTTGATACCTTGTTCAAGACCGAAGCGGATATCGTCGTTATCGCGCTCAGCAAGAGCTGGGAAAGGAATTTTAGTGTTAGGGATGTTTACACCTTTTTGTTTAGCGATAACACCGTCATTTTCAACTTCAACTACAAATTCACGAGTTGCATCATCTTTTTCTACAACGCGAAGACCAAGTTTACCATCGTCAACCAAAACTTGGCGACCTACTTCAACATCATCATAGATATCAAGTCCACCAGCAACGTTCAAAGCAATCACATCGCGAGTTGATTTGATTCCTTGTTTTGTCGCAACACGGATCTTTTCACCAGTTTTGTATGAGTACTCTTTTGCTTCACCTTCGAACAATTCTGTACGGATTTCCGGACCTTTAGTGTCAAGAAGGAAACCAACTTTTTTACCAGCGATTTCTTCCGCACGTTTAACAGTTGCCATACGCTCACCTTGTTCTTGGTGGTCACCGTGTGAGAAGTTGAAACGGAAAGTGTTTGCTCCTGCTTCAATCAATTTTGCAATATTTTGAGCTGAAGCTTCAACGTCCAGTTTTTCACCCCAGTATCCGTCTTCACCGAATTTTTTACCGCCACGGATTTCTACCGCAGGACCTAAAGTTGCAACGATTTTTACGCGTTTGTTCATGATATTAAGAAACTCCTTCTACTATTTGGGGATTTCACCCCTGATTGACCAATTAAATATTAATGCTGCGATTGAGCTCTGCTAAGCCGATATCAGCTTTGTGTGGATTGTTGACAACGATTTTGCCATCTGCAGTCAGGCTAAAGAGTGCGCCTTCTTCAGCAGTTCCCAAGATTGGGCTTTCCACCATTTTTTCATTACGGATACCTACGGCAACACCACCGATACCTTCTTTAAGTAGTTTAACGGCATGCGCTCCCATACGAGAAGCCAATACACGGTCGCGAGCAGTTGGTGAACCACCACGTTGGATGTGACCAAGTTCAGTCACACGGAGATCGCTAGTATCACCAGCTTCTTTCAGCTTTTTACCAAACTCATCTGCTGACATAACTCCTTCAGCAAGAACAATGATATTATGCTTCTTACCTTTTTCATAGCCACGTTTGATGCTGGCAACGATATCTTCAATCTTGAAGCCTTCTTCAGGAATGATAATTTCATCTGCACCTGTAGCAATACCTGCCCAAAGTGCGATATCTCCAGCGTTACGTCCCATTACTTCAACAACGAAAGTACGACGGTGACTAGATGAGGTATCACGAATCTTGTCAATCGCATCCATAGCTGTAGTCACAGCAGTATCAAAACCAATAGTGAAATCTGTTCCGACAATGTCATTGTCAATAGTTCCAGGTACACCAACAGCTGGGAAGCCATGCTCTGTTAAGCGCATCGCTCCATGGTAAGAACCGTCTCCACCGATAACAACTACACCTTCAATACCGTGTTTCTTCAGCTGTTCGATTCCCTTTAATTGCCCTTCAAGTTTTGCAAACTCAGGGTAGCGTGCTGAATGAAGGAAAGTTCCTCCACGAGAAATAATGTCTCCAACTGAAGTCGCATCAAGTGGATAAATATCACCAGCAACCATTCCAGCGTAGCCGCCATAAATCCCATAAACTTCCATTCCCTCGGAAATTGCTTTACGAACGACTGCACGAATAGCAGCATTCATACCAGGGGCATCTCCACCACTGGTCAAAACAGCAATACGTTTCATTTCGTAATGTGCTCCTTTATCTTTTTAACATTCTTATAGATTATACCACAATCAGAATAAAAATTCTCTTATTTTCCTGATTTTTTACCGAAAAACCGTTTTCATGCTGTAATTTTCTAGTTCAGCTTGAAGTTGGTCTGATTTTTGAACTTGAAAGCCTGATGCAGGAACCGTTTTCTTCTCATTCTCGTAGCGTAGCACCACGGGAATATCCCCTGGGTATCGCTGCAGGATCTCCGCAATCTGCCTGTCGTGACTAGTATCAGCTAATTGGATCCAAAAGCGTTCCGAGCTTGCTTTTTCCACCTCTGCTAGAACCATCTGTAGTCGACCATCCCTCTCCTGAATTTTTCCAGTCAGATAGTAATAACCTTTTTCTTGGATTAGTTGAGCAAAGCGGCGGTAAACCTCTGGAAATATAGTGACATCCAACTTTTTCTTGGTATCTGTCACTTGCATAAAGGCCATGTTTTCACCATTTTTTGTGCGAATAACCTTGATAGACTGGACTTCTACTAGAATGGTCGCCTTGCTATTTTCCGCCAACTCTTCAATCCAGACAAAAGGATGATGGGTTTTCTTGGCTAGGCTAATGAGCGGATGGTCACTAAGCCCAATTCCGATCAAGGCTTGCTCCTGCTCAAATTTTTCTGCAACAGTAAAATCCTCAGCATCCGTCCATGAATAGCTAGTATCAGCAAATAAACTTCCCAGCTCATCCGCAAAGACAAAAAGATTCGGTAGATTAAGTAAAATCTTCTGCCGATTGGGCTCAAAAACATCAAAGAGTCCCAATTGCACCAATGGGCTTAAAAGTGGCAACTTATGATAACTCTGCGGCAGGCGTAAGATAAAATCTTCCACACTGCTGAAGGGATTCTTTTGACGCTCTTCTATGATCCAGAATGCAAAATCCCTTGGCAAGCCCTTGATATTTTTCAGGCCAAGATAGATTTTCCGCTCCTGAAACTTATCTTTATAGGGAATGTTGTGGATGGTCAAAGAGGCCAGTTCGAAGCCAAATCCAAGTGCATCCGTGATATAGTCCGAGCTCGAGTAATTGAGCATGACATCAAAGAAGATGTCTGGATAATGAGCCTTGAAATAGGCCAACTGAAAAGCTAGGGCTGAGTAAGCATAGGCATGGCTACGGTTGAAGCCATAACCGGCAAATTTCTCCATGACCGCAAAGACTTCCTCAGCCTTGGTCTCTGAGTGCCCCAATTTGACAGCTCCCCTGACAAATTCTTCCTCCATTTTATGCATTTCAGCAGCATTTTTCTTGCCCATCGCCCGCCGTAAAATATCGGCCTTCCCTAGACTAAAACCACCAAAACGCTGGGCGACCTGCATGACCTGCTCTTGGTAAAGCATGATGCCATAGGTTGGAGCCAAGATATCCTCCAAGCTCGGATCAATCATCTCCACGCGCTCTCGCCCATGCTTGCGCTTGACAAAATTATCAATATAGTCACTAGCACCGGGACGATTGAGAGAGGTGGTAGCTACTACTTCTTCAAACTGGACGGGTTGGACTCTTTTCAAAAGACTGATAGCACCTGCTTGTTCAAACTGGAAAATACCCTTGGTATTGCCTGCTGCAAAGAGGCGTAGAGTTTCCTCGTCCTCCAAGTCAATGCGAGCAATATCAATATCAACTCCGTATTTGTCTAGAGCCGCTTCTTTCATCCGCTGGACAAAGGTTAAATTGCGCAAGCCTAAAAAGTCCATCTTAAGCAGTCCATTGCTTTCGACACCGTGGGCATCGTACTGGGTGAGATACATGTCCTCCCCGTATTTCAAGGGAATTTGATTGGTCAAATCATCGTCACTCATGACGACACCAGCAGCATGGATTGAGGTCTGGCGTGGATTTCCTTCTATTTTTTTGGCAATTTCAAAGGCCTTCTGATATTCTGGCTTGCTATTGATAATCTGACGAAAAGCTATATTTCGCTCATAAGCAGTGGTTAAGTTGTCTCGAAAGCCGATTTTTTTGGTAATATTGGTCAGCTCGTACTCTGGCAAACCAAAGCGCTTAAAAACATCTCGGATAGCCTGCTTAGCCCCAAAGGTTGAGTAGGTCACAATCTGGGCTGCATGCATGCTACCATAACGATCTCGGACATAGCGGATAAACTCCGGCCGATACACATCGGGAATATCAATATCAATATCGGGCATGGTATAGCGCTCTAGATTTAGGAAACGTTCAAAAAGCAGGTTCTTTTCTACTGGGTCAATGCCTGTAATCTCCAAAGCATAGGCCACCAGACTGCCAACTGCAGAGCCACGTCCCATACCCATGTAATATCCTTGACTGCGGCCAAAGCGCAGCAAATCCCAGACAATAAGGAAATAATCATCAAAGCCCATCTGATGAATGACATCCAGCTCCTGATCCAGCCTTGCTTGATAGACTTCACCCGCAAGTCCCCGCTTGGCTAATCCCGCCTCAGCCAATTCTCTCAGCTCTTCTACAGCAGGTCGCTCAGGATTAAAGCGCGGAAGCTTCAAGTCAGTGTTGATTTCATAGTGAACACCAGCTACCAATTTCTCTAAGTTAGCCAAACTCTCTGGAAAGTTTTCAGCAAAGGCTTCTTCTAAAGAGGCTGGCGCTAATAAAAATTCATGGCTTGACAGATGACCGACCTCTCGCAAGCTGATATTATCCCGAATCGCCCTCAGCATTTGCAAGGTTTCTAAATCTCCTTGCTCAAAGTAGCGAACCGTATGCAAGGGCAGGACTGGTCTAGTCAATTCCTGCCTTGGCGTATCTGGAAAGACTCCAACATAAAAGTCCAAGCCAAGATCTAGTTGATCCACGCCCTCAAAGATTGGTACAATCAGAGACAGCCCTTTAAAAAGATGTTGAAAGTCTTCCCAATTTTGACGATTCATCATTTTTAGAGTCGAAATCTTCATCAAATTGCGATAGCCCTGACTATCTAAGGCTAGCAATCTCAGATTGAGAGGATTTCCATCTTTATAAATTTCCATTTCTAGACCTAGCAAGGGCTGAAGTCCTGCCGCTTTTGCCTCCTCTAGAAAATGATAAGCCCCATAAAGATTGTCCACATCCATCATGCCTAGACTTTTGTAACCCAAGTCCTTGGCCCCTTGAACATATTTTTTGATAGAGACTAAACTATCCATAAAACTATAAACAGTCTTGGTATCTAGTTGCGTAATCACAAAATTCTCCTTGATACAGCTACGATAAATGATGCCTACTAGTAAAAAGAAGGCAGAAAAAATGCGTTTCCACTTCTTTATTTTTTTCGTTTTACTGAAAATCTATCCCAAGCTCTAACTAGCCTATTTCTTCTTAACCTTCGTCAGTCAAGTAAGTAGAACAAGAACTCATTTCAGCATTCCTGCTTCTATTATACCTAAATTTCTGTAAAGAAGAAACTCAGAGTCTTTTATATTCGGCGACTGTGTTTAACTAAAATAAAAAACGAGACAGAACTAAATTCTTTTAAAATTTAATTCTGTCCCATCCCGTATCAATTTATTATTTACGAGTTGATTTACGTTCATTGATCGTATGAGCTAGGAGAACTTCGCGCTCTTCCAACTCTTCTTTATGCATAATCTTTGTCAGCATCCGCATACTAATCGCACCGATGTCATACAGAGGTTGTCCGATAGTAGACAGATTAGGGCGAGTAAAGCGAGCAATTTGCGAATCATCGCTAGTAATGATTTCAAAGTCTTCAGGAATACGAACACCTCGATCAGCCAAACCATTAAGCAAACCTGCTGCCAACTCATCTCCGGTCACAAAGGCCGCCGTAGCCTTTGAAGCAATCAAACGTTCAGCTAGGTGATAACCATCATCGTAGCTATACTTAGACTCGAAGACCAAGCCTTCGCTATATGAAATTTTCTTTCCCTTCAGGGCTTCTTTGTAGCCAGACAAGCGGATTTTACCATTGATATCATCTACCAAAGGACCGCTGACAAAAGCAATTTTCTTGTTGCGCTTAGCCAATAGTTCCACAGCATCAACTGTTGCCTGTTTATAATCAATATTGACACTTGGTAACTGATGCTCTACATCCACCGTGCCCGCTAGAACCACTGGTGTCCGTGAACGTGAAAACTCTGAACGAATTTTCTCTGTCAGATGGTAGCCCATAAAAATAATGCCATCTACTTGCTTAGAGAAAAGGGTATTAACAACCGAAACTTCCTTGTCATCATCTTCATCGCTGTTTGCCAGGACGATATTGTACTTATACATTTCGGCAATATCATCAATCCCTTTGGCTAAAGTAGAGAAGTAACTATTCGTGATATTAGGAATTACAACACCAACAGTGGTCGTCTTTTTGCTGGCCAAACCACGGGCAACTGCATTAGGACGATAGTCAAGACGTTCAATTACTTCTAGTACTTTTTTTCGTGTATTTTCTTTTACATTCTTGTTACCATTTACAACTCGGCTGACTGTCGCCATTGAAACTCCCGCTTCACGGGCGACATCATAAATGGTTACTGTGTCGTCTGTGTTCATATAGTTTCCTTTCTTTTGTTGAAAATATCGTTTTCATTTTTCTACACTTATCATTGTATCACTAATTGTAAACACTTTCAAGTATTTTAGCGCACAGATATGAAAACTTTTTCATTTTTTATTTACACGAATCGCAGGAAATGAGTTATGGATTCAAACTAGTTTAAACTCAAAAAAAAATCGGCTCAAAAGCCGATTTTTATTGATATCATTTAAAGCTGCCTGTGCATCAACCAGAATTTCGTAGCCCTGTCGCAATTCCATTGATGGTAATGTGGATCAAACGTTCTTGTTCTGGTGAAAGTTCTCCTCGGCGCTGACGCTTGATCAGCTCAAGCTGGATATAATTCAAAACATTGAAATAAGGCATCCGATAGTTCAAACTATCCTTGAGATAGGCATTTTCTGCTAAGAGCTCGTCATGGCCTTCAATCGCTAAGATAACATCCTTCGTTAGCTGCCATTCGTCTAGGATTGTATTGAAAATATCGCGTACATTTTGGTCTTCACAAAGTTGCGCATATTCAAAGGCAATATTCATATTGGATTTGGATAGCACCATATCGACATTTGATAGGAGGGACTGGAAGAATGGCCATCTCTGATACATAAATTGAAGGAAGGCCAGATTCTTTTCAGGATCTTCATTGATAAATTCTTTGAAGCTAGAGCCAACGCCATACCAACCAGGGAACATAACCCGACTTTGAGACCATGAGAAGACCCAAGGAATGGCTCTCAGGCCACCGATTTCAGTTATCGTTTTACGGGCCGCTGGACGAGAACCGATATTAAAGCTAGAAATGGCCTTAATAGGACTAGACTCAAAGAAATAGTCATAGAAACGTTCGTCGCCAAAGACTAGGTCGCGATAGATTTGGTAGCTTCGATCGACCACTCGATCCATTACTCTTTCATATTCATTGGTCGTATTACTGTCACTCTTCTTAGAGCTTATCATGCGGTTAATAGCCGCAGATACGAGCATTTCCAGATTATAGTAAGCAGCGTCCTTATTACCGTATTTATTTCCGATGACCTCACCCTGCTCTGTCAGGCGAATACGATCATTGATACTCCGCAATGGTTGTGAAGTGATTGCCTCATATGTTGGCCCACCGCCACGACCGATAGTTCCTCCACGACCATGGAAGAAGGTAATCTTGACGCCAAACTTATCACCGATAGCTGTCAGTTGTTGTTGAGCCTTGTAAAGTGTCCAACATGATGATAAATAGCCACCGTCCTTGTTACTGTCTGAGTAGCCCAGCATGATTTCTTGGTAGTTGTTTTTAGAAGCAATCCATTTTTGAGCAATTGGCAGAGACAGATATTTCTCCATAGTATCGCAAGAATTATCCAAGTCCTCAATCGTTTCAAACAGAGGAACAATCTGCACACGCGCACCTTCCTCATCGATCAAGCCGACTTCCTTGAGCATAATCGCCAGCTCTAGAAGATCTGATACACTAGTTGAATGGGAAATAATAT
This sequence comes from Streptococcus cristatus, assembly GCF_008369405.1. Lineage (GTDB taxonomy): Bacteria > Bacillota > Bacilli > Lactobacillales > Streptococcaceae > Streptococcus > Streptococcus cristatus_G. Next base: position 33,471 of record NZ_VSJJ01000006.1, on the reverse strand, counting down.
TTTGCTTGATAACATCTTCGCCAATCGCATCCTTAAGCTGACGAGCCGTCTTGAAAATTTCCAATTCTTTTTGTAGAAGTTCAGATTTAGGTGCATGAGTGGCTGACAGAATCCGTGGATCCTCCAAAAGTTGCTTAAGGAGAACCTGGCATTTTTCTTCCTCTGACAAGCTACTATAATCTTTCACAATATTAGCAGAAGCCAAGAGCTCCGCCACACAAGCCTCATGGACACTGGAATCCTGACGCATGTCAATGCTGGCCAAGAAGAAACCAAAAATGTCAACTGCTTGTAGCAATTCAGTAAGTTCTCCAGTCACCAAAGCTTGTCCATTGTGTTCTAACAAAGAATCACGAATAACAAGAAGATCTTCCTTAAACTCTTGCGCATCTTTATAAGATGGAAGTTGTTCTTTTCGTAATTCATCCAAACTACCACTAAGTTTAGACTGGATATAATTTGGAATGATCTCTCTACCATTATGGCTGACCGAAGTGGCTGAATTTGCATGCAGGACTGCTTCAGCTTTATCAGCTAAACGGTGCCCTTCACCGGAGAAATTACCTTCTTTCAGATAAAGTAAGGTCTGAATCAACTTGGACTGAATATAATGAAAGGCACGGCGATAAGGCTCATTTTCCCGATAAACAGACTTGTCGCTTGACAAAGCTGCCATCTTCGCTACCGCTTCACTTGTCTTTGAAAGATTAGTAGACAGGGAGAAGTTACGATAGAGTGTATAAACCTTGTCAATGTAGTAATTCAGAATAACTTCGCTCTGTACCGTTGCAGACAATTTCAGAGTTTCAGCGGTTACAAATGGATTTCCATCGCGGTCACCACCAATCCACATTCCCATGGTGATGGGCTTAGAATTTTCCAAATGGATTCCTTTTTCTTTTGCTAAGCGTTTATACTCTAGCATCAGGTTCGTGATTGCTTGCAGAAAAGAACTGTTATAGTATTCCATAACGTTAGTAATTTCATTGGTAACCTTAAGTTTCTTTTCCCGAATCATGTCGGTCTGCATCATCAGCTCGATATAGCGACGGAGATTGGCTAACCATTTCTTCTCGTTCACCAGACCAGCTTTAACATCACGATGCTGACGCAACAGTGTGTGGATATGATTTGTCAAATCCAACATGGTCTTGCGCTGAACCTGAGTCGGATGAGCAGTCAAAACAGGAACAACATTTAGATTTTCCAGGATTTCTTGTGCATTTTCTCGTGTTGAAACCAAATCAATCGTCGTCGAAAGCTTACCAAGGTAGTCTTGGTCGATATTATTTTGATGATTGATCTCATAAGCCAAATCGACATCTTCTGAGATATTGATGAGCAGAGGTAAAATAGCAAAATAGCGTGAGATATAGACCATATCATCCGTGGATAATTCTTCTACTACTGCTTTCAGCTCTTGGTATTTAGATTGAACTGCTAGTTCTTCAATCATGGAGATTTTAGCAAAAGTGTCAGGACTGAGAATATCCCGGGTAATATCTACCAACAAGTCCGTTAAAATAGAAACTTCTTCTCGAATCATTTCTTTATTGCTATAATTTTCTAATTTTGTAAATGACATTATTTACACCTTTCTATTGTTGAAGAGCTAACATACAAGTGTTGAAGAGCTAACATACAAGAAGATCTTTTAGGATTGACTTACTTCCAGTTCCTGATACATGGCATTTCGTCGCTCATTGGCATCAATATTTAAAACAAAGGCAATGGCAACTGATAGAACCAATAAACTGTTTCCCCCCTGAGATAAGAATGGGAAGGTTACACCGGTTGAAGGAATCAAGCCCGAAATACCACCAATATTGACAAAGGTTTGCATCAGAATCATACCGCCAATTCCCAAAGCCATCATAGAATTAAATGGATCTTTAGCCCTTGTACCTACGAGAATAATTCGTAAAATCAAGAAAAAGAGCAGGGCTAAAATTAAAGTAGCTCCAAAGAATCCAACTTCCTCAATAACAATTGAGAAAACAAAGTCTGTATGAGCCTCTGGTAGGTAACCTCGTTTTTCAATGGAGTTTCCTAAGCCTAAGCCAAACCAACCACCATTACTCATCGCATAGTAAGAATTGGCCAACTGATGACCTGAGCCAGACAAATCGTCGAAAGGGTTGAAAAAAGCACTAAAACGCTTTGCAACATATCCAAAAACAGGAACTTGCTCAACACGCTTGACACCTATCAACCAAATACTCGCTAAAACTGCTGCCGACCCTCCTACAACAGCGCCAAGCATGGTCGAGAACCATCTGTAAGCAACTCCGCTGGTGGAAATTACAATCAAAACTGTCAAGAACAAGATTGTCGCATTTCCTAAGTCGGGCATGATAACCACAAGACCAATCAAGAAAGCAACAATAACCCGCCAATCCGTAACGGCACGCGGAAGCAACTGATTAAAGGTGATTGCTTGATAATCATATACTTCTATTTGCTCTTGTTTCTTAGAAAACTGTAGAGCCAAATACCAGACCAAAATAATCTTCAGGTATTCTGCCGGCTGAGCAGTAACCGGGCCGATTTTGAGCCAACCGTGTGCCCCATTGATCGTTCCTGTGATAAAGCGTGAGAGTAAAAGTAGAATAATTTCAGCTATGATAACAAACGTAATCACTCCTGGCCTCTTCAGAAAATCCAGCTTCATTCGGTAAATAATCCCAATCATCACCAAGCTGAAGAGCCAAAAACCTGCTTGAGTGGCGACCATTCGAAAACTATTGAGCCCATTTTGAATAAGAATGGGGCTCGTCGTGGAATAAACGACAATCAAGCCAATGCCAGATAACAGCATGTACGGAATCAAAATTGAGTAATTCAATAAATGCTTTTTGTCAATTTTCATATTTCACCATTTAATTTCTAAAAATTCATCCTTCATTATATCACCTTTTGACTCGAAAAAAAAGCATTAGGATAGCTTCAAAAGATTTTTGCTCATTTATCGCCTCAAAAATTCTATTATTTCAAAATGATTTGTCTTGTATTGCAATCAGATTACATTTTCATATTTAGATGGAATTATGGCTAAATGCTTTGCTTTTCTATTTATTTTACGTTACAATGAAACAGTATGAGAAAAAGGATTAAACCGCTTGCACTCTTGCTGTTTTTTGCTTGCTTTATTCTATATATTGTCATAAGTAAACACCAGCTTGATCTGCAAAATCGACAAGACCAGACAAAAAAGACCCAAGTCAGTCAGGTAACAACTAAGAAGAAAAAGGAGACGGTTCCTACGGTCGAACCTGAGGAAGAATTGCTTGCTAAACCTATTGTTGACCTTTCTGGTTGGCAATTGCCCAGCGAAATAGACTATGATACCTTATCAACAAATATTTCTGGTGCTATCATTCGCGTGCATAGTGGAGCTCAAGCAAAAAAAGAAAATGTTGCCACTCATTTAAATGGACTTGACAAATCATTTGCCACCCATATCCAAGAGTTTCAAAAACGGGGGATTCCTGTAGCTGTCTATGCTTATATAGCAGCAGGCAATATCAAAGAAATGGAAAAAGAAGCTGAAAGCTTCTACAAGGCATCTTCGAAATATAAACCTACCTTTTACTGGCTTGATGTTGAAGAAAAGACCATGGGCGACATGAACGCAGGAATCGAGGCCTTTCGTGCCAAGCTTGAAAGTCTTGGAGCTCAAAATATTGGTATCTACATTGGTACCTATTTCATGGAAGAGCATAGTATCTCAACTGAGAAATTTACTGCCGTTTGGATTCCGACTTATGGCTATAATGACGGCTACTATAACGCTGCTCCAAATACTGAACAGCCCTATGACCTACATCAATACACATCAGAAGGTAAATTGGAAGGTTTCCCACATAACTTAGACCTCAATCAGCTCTCTCCTGTACAGGATAAAAAAGAGACTTACAAGAAATTATTTTCAACACCAAAATAAAAAGGATGCAAGATAACTGTTAGGAAATCTTGTATCTTTTTTTCTCTGTACAAGATATTTTTCTTGCTTTTTTCAGAAAAGTATGTAGCTTTATGGTACAATAGTCTAATGAAAAAACTTGTAGGGAGATATTATGATTTCATGGATTGCTAGGGTCTTAAAAGGAATGATTATCGCGCTTGGCTTCATCTTGCCAGGTGTGTCTGGCGGTGTATTGGCTGCTATTTTAGGGATTTATGAGCGGATGATTCGCTTCTTAGCCCACATCAAAGAAAATTTTGTTGAGAATGTTCTCTACTTCACTCCTGTAGCTATTGGGATGGTTTTAGGGATTGCGGCCTTCTCCTATCCAGTCAATCTCTTGCTGGATAATTACAAGGTTATCGTTCTCTGGGGCTTTGCTGGAGCTATCATCGGTACCATTCCCAGCTTGATCAAAGAATCCGTCAAAGAATCCGACAGAGATCGAGCCGACACTGTTACCTTCTGGCTTAGTTTCATCTTGTCAGGGATCTTTCTTTACTCGCTGAATGGAATGGTAGGAACACTGCCAGCTAATTTCCTGTCCTTTGTTTTAGCGGGTACTCTCATCGCTTTAGGAATCTTGATTCCGGGACTCAGCCCTTCAAATCTGCTATTGATTCTAGGGCTCTATACTCCCATGCTGACAGGATTTAAACGTCTGGATTTATTTGGCACCTTTCTGCCTATCGGCATCGGTGGCGCTCTGGCTCTGATTCTCTTTTCAAAAGCCATGGATTACATTTTGAAGCATTATCATTCCCACGTTTACCATTTTATCATTGGCATTGTATTGTCCAGTACCTTGCTCATTGTTCTCCCTCAAAGTGGCAACAGTGAGAGCATTAGTTATGCAGGAGTATCCATTTTCACACTCGTTCTTGCTGCCTTTTTCTTTGGACTAGGCATTTGGCTAGGAATTTGGATGTCCCAATTAGAAGAGAAGTATAAATAATGGCAAAAAAGACAAAACTCAAAAAAACACTGGTTGAGCAAATTTTAAACAAGGCAAAAATTGAGCACCAAGGCTTGCAAATTAATGCTTTGGATGATAGCCTAACTGAAGAATTTGACCGCTCGCAAATTTATAAAACACTGGCTTTAAACGGGGATAAAACAGGAACAGTCATTGGCATCCTGCCCATCACCGAACATCTGTCGGAAAAGAAATTAGCAAATATTTCAGGCAATAAAAAAGTCAGCATGATTCCGCAAAAAGATTTAGAAAAAACGACTGGTTACATCCATGGTGCCAATAATCCTGTCGGAATTCGCCAAAAGCACTCCTTCCCAATTTTCATTGACCAAACGGCTCTGAGTCGCGAAAGCATCATTGTTTCTGCTGGTGAGGTCGGCCGTAGCATCCAGATCAAGGCTCAGGACTTGGCTGACTTTGTTCAAGCACAGTTCGCAGACTTGAAAGAGGACTAGGCTATTCGCTTCAAAAGGAAAAAGGATCTTGATATGAAATTGTATTTTATCCGACATGGAAAAACCGAATGGAATCTAGAAATGCGTTTCCAAGGAGCAAGCGGAGATTCTCCACTGCTTGAAACCTCTATTGACGAGCTCAAGCGCTTGGGTAAACATTTGTCAAACGTTAAATTCGATAAAATCTACTCTAGCGATTTGCCACGCGCTTGCCATTCTGCAGAGATTATCCAAAGTGAAAACCAGCATCAAACCGACATTGTTTCGACTCCTGAACTAAGAGAGTGGTCTCTTGGCCATCTAGAAGGTAGGGAAATTGCTAGGGCTAAAGCTGCTTATCCTCAGCAGATGTGGGCCTTCCGCCACGATCTATCCCAGTTTGATCACCAACTGTTTGGAGCAGAATCCGTTGATCAAACTACCCAACGGACAATTTCCTTCGTCAAGTCTCTCAAAGGGAAAGACTTCCAAAATGTCTTGATTGTCGGGCATGGAGCCAACCTAACTGCCAGCATTCGTCGCCTGCTCGGTTACGAAACATCTTTGCTCCGTAGGGACGGAGGTTTGGCCAACGCTAGCGTCACCATTTTGGAAACAGACGACTTTGACTCTTTCAAGTTACTTGCTTGGAACAACTTAGATTACTTGCTAACAGATGAAACTGCGAATCTTTAAACATCGCAGTTTTTCTATTTTTATCAATAATTATTGCTGAATTTCCTTTTATTTTGTGATAAAATAGTGGGGAAAGCCTTAGGAGGAAGAAAATGACTACTGAACATATTGAAGAATTAAATGACCAGCAGATTATTCGCCGTGAAAAAATGGCTGCGCTGGCTGAGCAAGGAATTGATCCTTTCGGAAAACGTTTTGAGCGTACTGCGAATTCTGCTCAACTCAAAGAAAAATACAGCGACAAATCCAAAGAAGAATTACATGAATTAAACGAAAAAGCAACTATTGCTGGTCGTTTGATGACTAAACGTGGAAAAGGGAAAGTCGGCTTCGCCCACATCCAAGACCGTGAAGGCCAAATCCAGATTTACGTTCGTAAGGACGAAGTTGGTGAAGAAAACTATGAGATTTTCAAAAAGGCTGACTTGGGTGACTTCTTGGGAATTGAAGGTGATGTGATGCGCACAGATATGGGAGAACTCTCTATCAAAGCAACGCATATTACTCACCTTTCAAAAGCTCTGCGTCCCCTGCCAGAGAAATTCCACGGTTTGACTGATGTGGAAACCATCTACCGCAAACGTTATTTGGATTTGATTTCCAACCGTGAAAGCTTTGAGCGCTTTGTTACTCGCTCAAAAATTATCTCAGAAATTCGTCGCTATCTTGATGGACAAGGATTCCTTGAAGTTGAAACACCTGTTCTCCACAATGAGGCAGGCGGTGCTGCTGCTCGTCCATTCATTACTCACCACAATGCCCAAAACATTGACATGGTACTACGGATTGCGACTGAGCTTCACTTGAAACGTCTCATCGTCGGTGGTATGGAACGCGTCTATGAAATTGGCCGTATCTTCCGTAACGAAGGTATGGACGCCACTCACAACCCTGAGTTCACATCCATCGAAGTTTACCAAGCCTATGCGGACTTCCAAGATATCATGGACTTGACAGAAGGCATTATCCAACATGCTGCCATTTCTGTAAAAGGAGATGGACCAGTCAACTACCAAGGTACTGAGATCAAGATCAACGAGCCATTTAAACGTGTTCATATGGTAGATGCCATCAAGGAAATCACTGGCGTAGACTTCTGGCAAGATATGAGCTTTGAAGAAGCTGCTGCCTTGGCTAAGGAAAAGAAAGTGCCGCTTGAAAAGCACTTCACCGAAGTAGGCCATGTCATCAATGCTTTCTTTGAAGAATTTGTTGAAGAGACCTTGATTCAGCCAACCTTTGTATATGGACATCCGGTAGCTGTCTCTCCACTTGCTAAGAAGAATCCAGAAGACCCACGCTTCACAGACCGCTTTGAGCTCTTTATCATGACTAAAGAATATGCCAACGCCTTCACTGAGCTGAACGATCCAATAGATCAATTATCACGTTTTGAAGCACAAGCAAAAGCTAAAGAACTTGGCGATGACGAAGCAACTGGCATCGACTATGATTACGTTGAAGCCTTGGAATACGGTATGCCACCAACTGGAGGCCTCGGAATCGGTATCGACCGTCTCGTAATGTTGCTGACAGATGTGACTACCATTCGCGATGTATTGCTTTTCCCGACTATGAAGTAATCCAAATCTTATAGAATTTTTAAGTAAGCAAATCCCGCTGGAATTCCAGCGGGATTTTTCACATGACAAAAAGTCTGGTCTCCCAGACTTTTACTAACATTATTCATATCTCAGCGCTTCAATCGGATCTAATTTAGAGGCTTTATTAGCCGGCAAGATACCAAAGACAATCCCAACCATGGCTGAGAAGACAAGGCTTCCAACTGCTGCAGTGACAGAGACAACTGGTGGGCCTCCAAATACGTTTTCAGGCACGACTGCAGCTAGCAGAGCATTGATCCCATAGGCAAGGCTAAGACCAAGCAGGCCACCGATAAGGGTCAATACCATGGATTCAATCAAGAACTGTGTGAGAATATTTCCACGCGTTGCTCCAAGAGCTTTTCGCAAACCAATTTCCCGTGTCCGCTCTGTAACGGATACTAGCATGATATTCATCACACCGATACCACCAACAAAGAGGGAAATTCCTGCAATAGCTCCGATAACACCGGTCATAGTTCCTGTGATTTGATTGTACTGCTCCAGCAAGGTATCCATATTCAAGATTTGATATTCTCCTTGACGAGCTCCTGAAAGAGCCGTCAATTCTTTGGCCGCTTCTACACCAACTTCATTGATGCGATCCACTTCGGGTACATAGATATAGACAGTTGCAATTTCATCTGTATGAAATTCAGAGGCCACCTGTGTATTAGCCATCAAGGCGCTACCTGAGCTCATACTCATGCTCTGACCAGCATTGGGATCCTTATAGATACCAACAACTCGGTAGTTGCTGTCACCGACTGAAACTACTTTATTCAGGGCTTCTGCACTACTTCCAAACAGGCTGGTTGCCACTGTTTCATCGATCATCATCACATTAGAAAAACTTTGATAGTCACTAGGCAGGAGAGTCCGTCCAGCTAAAATCTCATATTTTCTAATTTTAAAGAATGTAGCATTCACACCCGTAATGTTGACCTTATCAGACTTCTTGTTCTGATAAGAAAAGTCAGCTGTCGAACCATTGGTCACATAATAGCCCTTGACGCCGTCAATTTTGAGTAGTTCCTTGACCCAAGACTCCTGGACAACAGGTGGTTCCTCTAGTATCTCACTATCTGCATCTTGACCACCATTGACCTCCATCAAATTAACTCCCATCGTATAATTATTTTTAGTAGGAGAATAAAGCAAGCTGACATACTTCTGTTCTTTTGTGATGCTCTTGGTAACTCCCTGTTGCATTCCATTTCCCAGTGCCAAGATGACGACAACAGACGCAACCCCGATGATAATCCCAATCATGGTCAGAAAAGCCCGCATCTTATGCCCAAGAATGGAACTAATAGCAAATTTAAAATTTTGCATTAATCACGTTCCTCCTTCTCAGCACTATCTGAAGAGATGACTCCATCACGAATGACAATTTGACGCTTAGCATAAGCAGCAATCTCAGGTTCGTGAGTAACCATGATAATCGTTTTTCCTTCAGCGTTCAACTCCGTCAAGAGTTCCATAATTTGCTCCCCAGTTTTGGTATCGAGGGCTCCCGTCGGCTCGTCGGCAAGAATAATCGAAGGATTGTTCACCAAGGCACGCGCGATGGCAACACGTTGCTTCTGTCCCCCAGACAACTCTGACGGCAAGTGAGTCATACGAGTGCCCAAATCTACTTTTTCTAAATACTGCTTAGCTAAATTTTTTCGACTTCCTTGTGACACCCCCGCATAAATCAACGGTAGTTCTACATTTTGAAGGGCATTTAATTTAGATAAGAGGAAAAATTGCTGAAAAACGAAGCCGATTTGATTATTTCGAACCTTGGCTAATTTTTTATCACCCAAGTTTGCAACATCTTCATTTCCTAAAAAATACTCACCAGTAGAAGGACGATCCAACATCCCGATAATATTCATCAGGGTGGACTTCCCGGAACCAGACGGCCCCATGATAGCCACAAATTCGCCCTCTTCAACTGTCAAATTGATATTTTTTAAAACTTTAAGTTCTTGATCACCATTCCAATAGGTTTTATTAATATTTCGTAGATCAATGAGTTTTTTCATCCGCTTTCACCTCTTGACCATCTTTCAAGCTATCTGTTGGATTGGTGATAACTTTACTATCTTTTGTCAAACCAGATGAGATTTCTTGATTTTCAGCATCAGCATTTCCTAAGGTCACTTCCACTTTCTTTGCTTTACCTTTTTCGACAGTCCAAACGTAGTTCTTGTCTCCGTCTGAGATAATACTGCTTGCTGGTACAAGAATCCCTTTTGTATTGTTTTTCACTTCAACGCTGACAGAGAAACCTTGCTTCAAATCACCAATTTCACTTGTAATATCGATTGTAAATGGATATTTTGCAGACGAAGCCGCGCCACCTGTATTAGCTGATGAAGCCTGCTGCCCATCCTTAGGATAGTTGGAAATATAGCTAATTTTACCTGTCCATTTTTTGTCAGGATATACTTTAGAAGTAATGTTTACTTCTTGTCCAACTGACAAATTAGCCAGATTGTATTCAGAGAGTTCTCCCTTGATTTGAAGGCTGCCGTTGCTGACAATGTGCACCAAGGTTTGGTTAGTTCCTGTTGTTGATTTGGATACATCGCGGTTTACTTCCACTACTGTCCCCTCAACAGTGCTCGTAACAGTCGCTGCATTTAACAGAGCTTGAGCCTTGTTCATATTGTCCACAGCGTCTGAACGTGCATCACGCAAATCAGCAAGTTGAGAATCGACAGTCCGTTGAGCAGAAGCAAGGGATTTATTATCCGTTTCTTCATCGCCAGTTTTTTCTACTGTCGCTCCATTGGTCTGTAAGTCATAAATCTGACGGTCAGCCTTATTGACAGCACGAACTGCTGCATCATAATTGGCTTGTGCTTCTGCACTCTTATATTGAACAAGCGCTTGGCCTACCGTTACTTGGTCACCAACATTTACTAGAACAGATTCCAAGTCTCCCTTGGTAGCATCATAATAAACATACTGCTCTGAGTTAGCAGTTACGGTTCCCGTCAACAGGACAGATGAGGCTATGCTGCCTTCTTTTGCTTGTTGCACAATTGGTGCAACTTCAGTAGGTTCTGTTGTAGAGTTCATATTGCTTAAGAACATTGCAGAAATTGCTCCTACTACAACTACAACAGCAACTCCGATAATACTAAATAGCTGCCATTTTTTCAGCTTTTTCATCTTTTTTCCTCCTCTTGATGAAAACCATTTTTCTTTTATACTACATTATATCATAACCTATCATATTGTGATAGGAAAAGAAGTAAAATCCCTGAACGGTCGGATTTCCTTCATAAACGATGAATCAATCTCTAAAATATAGCAGATTTTTGCATTCATTTTCTAAAAAAGGTACAATTACCTCATATTGATTAAAGGAGCTTCTATCTAACTATGAAAGAATTCGATATTATTGCAATTGGCGGGGGCAGTGGGGGCATTGCTACCATGAATCGTGCTGGTGAGCATGGTGCTAAAGCAGCTGTCATTGAAGAAAAGAAATTAGGGGGAACCTGTGTCAATGTCGGTTGTGTCCCTAAAAAAATCATGTGGTACGGTGCTCAGATTGCCGAGGCCATCCAACACTATGGACCAGACTATGGCTTTACTTCAGATAATCAGCACTTTGACTTTGCTACCTTACGAAAGAATCGGGAAGCCTACATTGACCGCGCTCGCTCATCCTATGATGGTAGCTTCAAACGTAACGGTGTTGAACTGATCGAAGGTCGCGCTCATTTCGTTGACAAGCATACAGTCGAAGTCAATGGAGAGCTGATTCGCGCCAAACATATCGTTATCGCAACAGGCGCTCATGCAGCCATTCCTCAGATTCCCGGTGCCGAATACGGCGAGACTTCCGACGATGTCTTTGCTTGGGAAGAGCTTCCCAAGTCTGTTGCCGTTGTCGGAGCAGGCTATATCGCAGTGGAACTTGCTGGTGTCCTCCATACTCTAGGTGTCAAGACAGATCTCTTTGTCCGTCGCGACCGTCCCCTCCGCAATTTCGACAGCTATCTGATTGACGGATTGGTGGCAGAGATGGAAAAATCTGGCCCTAGTCTTCATGCTCACAAGATACCCGAACGAGTGGAAAAACTGGCTGATGGCCAACTGAGAATCCACTTCCAAGACGGGAGCTACCACACAGCAGAGCATATCATCTGGGCTATTGGCCGTAAGCCAAATGTCCAAGGGCTCAATCTTGATGCTGCAGGGGTTACCCTAAATGACCGCGGCTTCATCGCTGTGGATGAATACCAAAATACTGTCGTACCTGGCATCTATGCCTTAGGCGATGTGACGGGCGAAAAAGAGCTGACTCCAGTAGCAATCAAGGCTGGTCGTACCCTGTCTGAGCGCCTCTTTAATGGCAAGACAGATGCTAAGATGGATTACTCAACTATTCCAACTGTGGTCTTCTCCCATCCCGCAATTGGAACAGTGGGCCTGACGGAGGAAGAAGCTATTCGAGATTATGGTGCTGAGCAAGTTCATGTCTACACCTCTAGCTTTACCTCTATGTACTCAGCTGTCACCCAGCACCGTCAGCAGGCCAAGTTTAAGCTTATCACTGCTGGTGACAATGAGAAAGTCATTGGCCTACACGGTATCGGATATGGCGTAGATGAAATGATTCAAGGCTTCGCCGTTGCTATTAAGATGGGAGCTACCAAAGCCGATTTCGACGCGACTGTTGCTATCCACCCAACTGGCTCCGAAGAATTTGTCACCATGCGCTAAAAGTTTCTTCTTTAGCCTTTCTAAAGCTCATTATTATCATAAAATAAAGAAGAGAAGGCAACCATAACTTATCCTTTCATTTTTGATTTTTATCTTACATTTTTGTAAGAAAGAAGTCTTATACGATTTGATAGAGCTAGTCACACTATATGGCTTTGTTCCTTGACTTCTTACTTTATTTTAAAGCATAAGATTCAATTATCATTCAAGAAATTCTAAATTATTTCTAAAATTGAGGAAGATTTATGTAAAGAATCTTCCTCTTTTTTATTCAGCTGGGTCAATTGTTCTAAATAAGCTTATAAATTGTATTTTTTCAAGATCGTCTTATTTCTTGCTGTATTTACTTGCCAGCTATCTTTTACCCTTTCCGCTATTCAAGAAGAGGAATTTTTGATATGATAAGAAGAAATACTAAGAGAAAGGGGTTTGGAAATGAGCAAAACGAAAAAATTATTAGCAGCTCTGGGAATTATTTTCTTTAATATTTTTGGCTTAATCGCCTTTATCTTCCTCCTCATTCGGAGTCGCAAAAAGCGGAAATAAGCAAACAACTGTCTAGTCTGATGTAAAAAGACTTGACTTTTTTTTATTTTGATTTAGAATAGTTACCATAATTCAAAAAAGAGGTTTACTATTATGAATAAAAACAAAGCATTTCTTCTTGCCCTTCCAGCTATTGGTGCTGCTTTCCTAGCTGTGCTCTCCCAGCTTAGTTTCTCCATTGGGACCATTCCCATTACGCTACAGACCTTTGCTGTCGGTTTGATTGCGACTATTTTTAAGCCTCGTGAAGCGGTATTGTCTGTTCTGCTCTATCTGCTACTGGGAGCTATTGGGCTGCCAGTCTTTGCCGGAGGAAGCGGTGGTTTTCAAGCCCTCTTCGGGCCAAGCGCAGGCTATCTTTGGGCTTATCTGCTCTTTGCATTGGTCACTTCTAGTTTGACAAGTAAGGATAGCAAGTTTTACACGATCTTTTTGGCTAACCTACTCGGAGATGCACTGGTTTTTGTCGGTGGCGTAATCGGACTTCATTTTCTGGCTAACATGGAATTTTCCAAGGCCATTGCTGTTGGTGTCACACCTTTCATTCTTCCTGATCTTTTAAAAATTGTCGCAATCACTCTCATCAGCATTCCTATGTTTAGGAGTCTGGCTTTTCATTCCTATTTTTCAGACAATAAAAACGGATAGACTTTGCGTCTATCCATTTTTAAATGCATCCAAAAGAACTTGAAACTCTTCATTGGAAAGGGTAATTCCCTTGCCCATCTTGCTGTGATCAGGACTCCAAGTTCGGATATCGTACTTGGCTGGAGCACCGTTAAAACTTACGCGGTTGAGCTCTTTGGTCCAGCCTTTTTCATTTTCAGATAAAACGAGCAATTTTTCCTCGATTTCAAATTTAAAATCTGCCATACTTTACCTCTTTTCTACTTTCTATCTCATTATTCGTAAAAGATTTTACTTTTTTAATTATTTTATTATATAATATATTGTAACAAGTTATGGAGATTTTAGCTATGAAAAAATATCTCGAAATGATTTTACAAAAGACTAATGAGTTTATCAATTATAAAAAGACAGATAAGGAAGAGGACGACAACAGTCACATCCTGCAGACCATTGACTTGGCTCTGCGGAAAAATTCTGGTGTCCATGTTATTTTTCTGGATAAGAATTTTACTGGCGATATTGTCAAATATGACCGTGACCGCCAGCAGTTAATTGTCAAGAACTTCAAAAAAAGCATGACAACCATCATCCGTGTACCTGATATCCAGCGCATCAGTCTGGTCCCCAATAACATCCGTGAAGCTCAAAAAAAAGATATTCGGCTCGAAAGTCGCAAATCAAAAAAATAACTCTTCAAATCAAAAGCGATTTGAAGAGTTTTTTATCTTTGAAAGTCAATGGCAGAATTTATAGGATAATTAGTTCTGCTATCAATTCGCATCAACGCAGGTAAGTCTTGCTTAACTAGTAAATTCCTCCAGACTTTGCTCCGAATTAAGCACGAACAGTCACACTGCTGCCATCTTCTTTGTATAGATTGATTAAGCCTTCCTTGCGGGCACGGACCATATCACCAGGTTGGACTGGCTGTGGAACGGTAATCGTCAGCAATTCCATTGGATTCGGCGCGCGGTCAATCTTATTGCCCTGATTATCATGGAGGTCAGTAATATAGGTTTCAAAATGGCGGAAACCAGGTCCGTAGAATTCTACCTGATCGCCTTCATGGATAACATTCCGCTGGCGAATGGTCGCAGTTTGTGTAGCCTCATCATAAGCAACTACTTCTGCTACAAATTTGTATTCTGGAATCTTACGGCGGGCTCCGAAAAGCTGCTCATTCTCAGTTGGCGTATGATAGTAGAAACCAGTTGCTAGCTCACGTTGGGCTACTTTCCACATTTCATCTACTAGATCTTGCTTAATAGCTTCAAACTTTTCTGGGCTTTCCAAATAAGCATCCACGGCTGCTTTGTAGCAGTTGGTCACTGTAGAAACGTAGTGAATAGACTTCATCCGGCCTTCGATTTTCAAACTATCAACACCGTTTTCAATCATATCAGGAATCCGGTCAATCATGGACATATCAACAGCTGACATAGAAAATTCTTCTGGAATTTCCCCCTTCAAACTCTTGCGTTCTTGTCCGAAAGGCATGTCGTACAAATCATATTTCCAGCGACAAGATTGTGAGCAGCCACCACGGTTGGCGTCACGCATACTCATGTGATTGGAAAGGGTACAACGGCCAGAGTAAGAAATACACATAGCCCCGTGAACGAAAGCTTCGATTTCTACATCGGTACGCTTACGAATCTCAGCTAGCTCGGCCATAGAAACCTCACGCGCCAAAACGACCCGTGTCAAACCAAGATTTTTCCAAAACTCAAGCGTCTCATAGTTGGTTGCACTAGCCTGAGTTGACAAGTGAATCTCCAGACCAGGTGCTTCAGAAGCTGCAATCGCAATCAAGGCTGGGTCAGAAACAATAACGGCCGCAATCCCGATGTCTCGCAAACGACGGAACCATTCTCCAGCACCTGCTTCGTTTCCTTCGTGCATGACCATATTAGCTGCGACATAGACCTTGGCACCATGCTCAGCCGCAAATTGGACACCTTCTTCCATTTGCTCAAAAGTGAAGTTACCCGCACGACTGCGCAAACCATAGGCTTGACCACCAATAAAAACAGCATCTGCCCCATAGCGAACAGCTACTTTTAACTTTTCTAACGTACCAGCTGGTGAAAGCACCTCTGGACGTTTTAATTTTTTTGTCATCTTTTCTCCTATTTGCAATATAAAAGTATTGATGTTTAACCCTATCTATTTTATAGCAATTTACCGCTAAAAGCAAGATGGAGCCTAGTTTTTTGACAATTCTAATCTTCTATTCTCATCTCCTTACTAAGTATTTTAGGATATAAGTTTATTATCTGAGAGAGGAAAAAAGCCAGAAATCAACATTTCTGGCTTGAGTTTAAAATTTAGTTTTGATCTTTTTTCTTGTTAGATCGTCTGAATGCAATAAATCCAGGAATAATCACAACCAAAGCGATAATCAGTAACATACCATACTGATTAGAATCACCCTTCTTGGTTTCAGATTGTTCTGATTGACCGTCTTTCTTGCTATTTTTGTATTCTGCTAACAAGTTTGCTTTGTTATAACCCTCATAAACCAGATCCGCATCTTTACCTTTTTCCTTCTTAATCTTTTCTTCCATCTCTGCTTCGACTGCTTTGATTTCCTTAAAGATTTTTTCTGAGCGTTCCAAGGCTTCCTTCGTCACTTCTGGTCCAGCGGCTTTGGCTTGTTCATCTGTGTAGTTTGCATATTTGGCATCACGTTCGGTTTGTTCTTTATCCCATTCAGCTTCTTTTTCTTTCCATTTTTCTTGGATGCTGTTACCAAAGATTTCTGGATATTTCATAACCATTTGGTCAATATGCCAAACAGTCCAATACCAAGATTTTCCGTCATATTTAGTAGAACGGTTCTTGAAAGCTTCGTAAGTATCTTCTACATTACCATAGAATGGCACATATGGTGTGTTGCGACTTTGTGCCAGACCCAGCCACATAACACCACCAAAGGCAGTTGGCAGGTTTGGTTTGATTTGATAAACGTGGGCGTCGATTACGTTTTCGTTACCTAGAGCATATTTGTAAACATTGCCATCGATCTTCTTACCGACTTCAACTAAGTCATCTGCTTTATATTCTGGCAAGTGTTCAAAACGATTTCTTTGTTCCGCGATCACATCATGAACCGTGTATTTCTTATTTGGATCAGTTGGTTCGCGCAAGAGATCAAAAGCTTCATCATCATAATTTACTTTTGCTTGCGGATCCATCCACTTGATACCTGCATAGGTCCGTGAACGGTTACGTTCCATGTATTCATCAGGTCCGTAAGATTTAGCAATCATAAAGTTGCCATCTTTGTCGGTCTTATAGTTGTCTGCTTTTTTAGCTACTTCTTCCACATCTTTAGAAGCAATGACATTTTCCTTATCGTTCAAGTCAACGTGACCAAGATAGTAAGTGTTCGCAAAGACAGCATACTTATTCGTTGGGAATTTGATGGCTACATATTGGTGACCAGACAGGATTTCCATATACCATAGCTCATTCTTATCTGCTGCAACGATTATATTTCCTTCTGCTGATCCTTTTTCATCCAGAACTTTCGCAACTGTCTCAATAACTTCACGTGCTGTTTTTGCACGAGGCAAAGCAAGGTCAACTAATGATGCTTCTGGAAGACCATCTTTTACAAGTGGATCTTCTTTTAGCACTTTATCATTTGGTGTTGCTGAAACGGTCGCTGTCATAGCTACACCAAGTTCATTAAAGCCATGCGCAGCGAAGTTTCCGTTACTTCCGTTGTCACGATCAGAGTCGTAGACAGCTGTGTATTTCATTTCATTCGCCAAATGCGGATAGGTAAAGCCATTTGACTCATCTTCTATCTTATCGCCATCTTTATAGGTCTTTGCTGGCACAACAACATAGTTTTGATTGTGCCGGCCACCATCAGGTGCATAAGGATAGTCTTCTGTCCGACCGAATAGTGTAGAGCCATCTGCTGTCAAGTCTTTACCGACAATGAAAGCAGAACAAGCCTGCGCAATATGAATAGGTAAGAGAGCAACTAACATCGCAAGGAACATTAGTTTGAGCAGTATTTTCTTCATAGTCTATCTCCTTTTGACTATCTGCAGGCTGGAATCAACTCCCAGTCTAAACAACATAAACCGTAATACCTTAACATTCCGATTTTAGTATACTCTCTTTCTAATCTTTTTGCAAGCGTTTACACAAAATTGTGTATATTTTTTATCTAATCTATATTTCCTCTACTTTTTTCTCGAATCAGAGCAGATAAACAAAAAATAGCCCCATCTTATTTAGAGGAAAGGCTATTATTTTTTATCTTATCAGAAAACATCCTGCTATAAAATATTTATAAGCAATTCACTAGAGATTTTAGCAGAGCCGACTTGAGCTTAAAGAATTTATCTCACTTTTCTAGCCAGCATAGTCGCAAAGCGGAGTTGAATCCGATTGCCGTTTTCATCACGGCGATGGAGGTGGCCAGGATTTTCATTATACTTGACTAGCTCCCAGTCCTTGTAATACTCAGCAAGCTCACCTTCCTTAAAAGTAAAAGGAAAGGGCACAGAGCATGGGAAGTCTTTTGTATCCATGGCACAGACGATGAGATTGTAGCCACCAAGCGCTGTGTGCTCTTGCATATTGCGGATAATATCTGGAATCCGCTCCGCCTGCAGGAACATCAGAACAACGGTAGAAACGATCAAATCATAAGTCTGGGTCAGACTAGCTGAGTTAATATCGTAGGTACCCACTGGCAGATCCAAATCTTCCTGCTCGACAATGCTACGTAAGATCTCCAGTGCCAGCTCATTCTGATCTACAGCCGTTACTTCAAAGCCCTGCTTGGCCAGAAAGAGGGCATTGCGACCTTGACCGCAGCCTAGATCTAAGGCCCGTCCTGGCCGGACCGTCTGCATGGCTTCCAAAACCTCTGAGTGAACTGGATTGCTGCCGTATTTCTTAGGGAAGTAATCCTCAGGCCGACAGTAAAATTCCAAATACCACTCCAAATCATCCGTCAGAGCTTCGACCCGATGCCAAGCTTGGGGCTGAGCAAAAGGATTGTCCTGACCAGCCTCAAAGATGTGCTCAGCCAACTCCTCACCCTCCTCTGACATCTCAACAAACTTAAGTCGTCCTTTGAGAACCGTGATTTTACCCCAGGTTCCCTCTTTGGTATTGTGCCTTTTCTTGACTGCTTCGGGCATGGTCTCAGCCGTCCACAACGGCATGCGTTTATAAGCTAGCAATTCTTCTGTCATAAATAATCCTTTCTCTAAAAGCCAAGCTCCGAATAATTTAACTTTCTTTATCATACTCGAAAAGCACAGACTTGACAAGTGGCAAATTGAACAGCTTTCCCTGCAAAAAGAAAGAACTGGTCCATCAGCCAGTTCTTTCTCATATAGGAAGTCTACTTTCTTTTACTTTTCAGCATCTATCTCTTTACGACTCATCAGTATACCCTTTCTTGTAAAATGGATTTATTCTGTTTTTGTTTCATTAATTCCTTATCCTTACTCTCATCATAAAACTGGTTGAATTCCTCTTTAGAGTTAAAAGGATGTTCCAATCCATCTTTACTGATACTTGCTGGAATTACACCTTCATATAAGTCTGTATTCGAAGGAACTAACAGACTATAAAACTCTAGATAGTCTTTAACGCTCTTATCAAGTATATAAAGTTGAGAGTTCGTTTTTTCCAATAATGCCGCTGCCTTTGGGTCTGTTTGCGCCATCAAGATATTTCGAATCCAACTTGTATCCACAGCTTCGCCTAAAGGATATGTAATAGGAAATTTAAAATTTCCCAACTTTTCGTCAAATTGTTGCGTATTTAGTTTAAAATTAAAGGTGGGACTTTGGTATTGTGCTGTCTTATTATCTTCCCATTCAATTTTTCGAGTATCAAGATTGTACCAAAGAGTTTGAAACTTATCATGTTCCCCAGACTCAGAGGCATAAATAGACAAATAATTATTTCCATCAATGACAGTTAATGTTTCCTCTATTCCTCTAGGTAAATATCGAGAATTATAGTCTGAAACTAATTTATACAAATCTTCTTTATAACCTTCTAACTGTTGATTCTTAATATGGTAAATGGATAAGGTATAATAGTTACCTTCATTTTTTTTATCAATAATATTCGGCATTGAAGGAAGTTTGATATTTTCTCGAACAATATAGTTGGGATTATGCGCACCACGTGTCACATGCGTTGGATTCTCTGAGGTTGCCGGTAGAGTAGCATACTTGCGAACTAAAGCATCTTCCTCTGGATTTTCTGATTTCCAATGAACAGCTACCCCTGTACCATTTTCAAGAAAAGAATAATCATCAATAGTAAAAGTTCCTGTATAATAATTTAAGGATTCATAAGTTTCTCTTTCTTCCTTAGCTTTTTGAAGCTGATCTTGTTTTAAATGACACTGCCAAGCAAATATGGCAAGTCCCAAGACCGCTAAAGAAAGAAGACTTAACAATAGTTTTCTTATCATTTTTTTACCTTTCTTCTTATTGTTTCTATTTCTCTTTTTGTGGATGAGTTTCAACCCACTGCTTGAAATCATTAAAAGATCGAATCTGTGTTTTCTCTCCAGTTGTTTCATCTGTGGCATAAAGTTCCATTACATCCTGACCTTCGGGCGCAAACCAATGGATTAAATCGTTAAACCATTCTTCCTCATTGTATTGCTCTGGACGGAAATAGATTTTATTCATTTCTTTCATGTTTTTTGAAATTTCTGGATATAGCTTAGAGAAGTTGGTTCCTGAAACATCTACAGAATCATCTTTATCAAATGATTGCACTAAGTATCCTGTAACCTTCTCTATACCGTACTTTAATAATTCATTTCTAATCTGTTCTCCTATTCCACCTCTACCCCAATCCATAGATTCGTATAAAGTTTCTTTTGAATAAACCTTAGTTTCCTTTTGCTCCAAAAGTTGTTTGATTTCTTTTTCTGACATCTCCTTTTCAATTTTACCTGTATCTAGTGAAAAAATAACGTATTTATTTTTTTCCGCCTTGCCTTTTTCATATGAAACCATCCAGATTGGCAAATAGTCTTTTCCATTCCTTGTGAATGGATCATAGTACTGTACTACCCGATAAGTATTTTCTTTCTCCATCAAATCATAAAGATTTACTTCCTTACTAGCTACATTAGACGGATTATGTAAATCATAAATCTTTATCTTGAAATACTCCTCTTTGCCAACTTTAGGTGAGGTAGCATCGCTATCTACAAGAAGATAATAGTTTGAAAAATCTACTATATAATTTTGACTGTATCGAAAAGATATTCCATATTCCACATTTCTTTTGTTAGAAGCGAATACAAACTTATTATCATCAAAGACCTTTATATCTTCAATAATATAATCGCTATCAGGTTCTCCTACATAATCTTTTTTTCGTTCACCTAATAAAAAAGTCAAGAAAACTACTGAAGTTAGAAGAAGTCCTCCAAAAAATATAAGAAATTTTTTATTGAGTTTCATTTTTCTTACCACCGATTTTAATTCATTTAGTCATATATTTTGATATTCTTCAGAGTCACTCCATCTTTTCATTAATCATTAACCAAAAGTATTCACTCTAAACACTCATCCCTCCCATTATACCATAAATCCAAAGTCACAGTTGAAACCTAAAAAAGACCGGTCGCCCAGTCTTTCATCTTGTATTAAAGTTTTTCATCTGTCTTGCTATGTCGCGGTTTTGCTCGCGGCGTTTGATGGACTCGCGCTTGTCATAGTCGTGCTTCCCTTTGGCTAAGCCCAGGAGGAGCTTGGCATAACCGTCCTTGAGATAGACCTTAAGCGGCACCAGCGTCATGCCAGTTCCCTTGGTCTCCTGCTCCAGCTTTTGGATCTGCTTCTTATGCAGCAGCAGCTTTCTGCGACGCTCAGGCTCTTGGTTCCAGATATTGCCCTCTTCATAAGGCGCGATATGGACATTGCTGAGCCAGGCCTCGCCGTTCTTGATCTGGGCAAAGCCGTCTTTGAGATTGATACGAGCAGCTCGGACGCTCTTGATTTCCGTACCGGTCAGCACCATGCCAGCCTCGATGGTATCCACGATGGTGTAGTCGTGTCTGGCCTTTTTATTTTGCGCGACGACCTTTCCTTCTCCCTTTGCCATGCTTGGCTCCTTTCTTGACTAGTTCCTTGTAAAATGCCTTCTGGCTCTTGCCTTTCTTGGACTTCTTATCTTTCTTATCTCTGTAGCCTTTTTCTTTGGCAGAATGGCTGCGCTTATCATCCTCACGGCGTTTCTTTCTACCTGACTTGCCTCTGCCAGTCTTGCTGGTTTTTTCTACCATGTCAAATTCACTTGGCAGGTATTCAAAGTCAATCTCGCCCGTAGCCTTATCCGCTCGGACCAGCTTGATGCGAATTTGCTGACCTACCTTAAAGACCACACCAGACTTTTCTCCTTGCAGAGTCATAGTCCGCTCATTGTAGCTGTAAAACTCTGGCAAGTTGGTAACATGAATCAAGCCCTCGACCGTATTGGGCAGTTCGACGAAGAGTCCAAACTTAACCACGCTTGAAACCACGCCGTCAAACTCTTCTCCGACAAATTCTTCCATGTACTCAGCCTTCTTCATAGCTTCGACTTCACGCTCGGCCTCGATAGCTCGACGCTCCCGACTGGAAGACTGACTGGCAATCTCTGGAATCACTTGCTCAAAATGCTCTGCTATTTCCTTAGATTCGCCATAATCCCGCACCATCCGATGAACCAAAAGGTCTGGATAGCGGCGAATCGGACTGGTGAAATGCGTATAAAACTCTGCTGCCAGACCATAGTGGCCGTGATTGTGCTCAGAGTAGCGAGCCTGCTGCATGGAGCGCAAAAGCATCATGGACAGGACATCCTCATAAGGCTGGTCTTTGACCGCCTCCATAATATCCTGCAGAGCCTGCTGAGTCATAGAGCTAGCCGTCCCGTATATCCGAATCCCAAAGCTAGAGGCATAATCGATAAACTTCTGCACCTTCTCAGCCTTAGGCTCCTCGTGGATCCGATAGATGAAGGGCAGATTTAACTTAGCAAAATGCTCAGCCACCGTCTCATTCGCCACCAGCATAAAGGACTCAATCATGCGCTCAGCAATCCCCCGCTGACGCAGGACAATATCCACAGGCCGACCTTCTTTGTTGACCATAATTTTGGCTTCATTGGTGTCAAAGTTGAGCGCACCGCGTTTAAAGCGCATGCTTTCCAGAATCTCATGCAGCTGGACCATGCTGTCAATACTAGGAACAATGGCCTTGAACTGCCCAGCCTTTTCCTGGTCCCCAGCGATGATGTCGTTGACATCACTGTAGGTCATGCGGAAGGTCGTTTTGATAACAGTTTGGGTGATGGTATGCTTGACCACGCGCCCCTTGGCATCAATCTCCATGATCGCCGACTGGGTCAGCCGATCCACATTGGGATTGAGGGAGCAGATACCGTTGGACAGGCGCTCCGGCAGCATGGGTACCACGCGGTCGGTCACATAGACAGAAGTTGCTCGATTGAGGGCTTCCTTGTCCAGCTCAGAACCTTCCTTGACATAGTAGGACACATCCGCAATATGGACACCCAGCTCAAAGTTGCCATTCTTCAGGCGCTTGATATGGACAGCATCGTCCAAGTCTTTGGCATCCGCTCCATCGATGGTGAAGGTAATCTCATTGCGCAGGTCCAAACGCCCTTCCAAATCACTCTCTGAAGGTGCATCCGGAACTCGCTCAGCCTCTTCTAAGACCTTGTCTGGAAACTCGGAGACTATGTCCATGGACTCCAGCACTTCCAGTACATCAATACCTGGATCATTGACATGACCGACCACATCAATCAGACTGGCCACAAAGAAATCGTGTTTCTTGGTCGGATATTTGTCAATCGCTACCTTGAGGACCTCTGTACCATCCAGAACTAAGGCTGGTTTTTTAACATATATAGGCTGGCTGATCTTCTGATTTTTCGAGCGAATATAGCCGGCATACTTGGGCTTTTCCTCATCCAAAACCAGCTGACCAACTGCGGTGGTCAGGCTGTGCTCCAAAATATCGATAATCTTAGCCTCAGCTGATGTTCCCTTGATGCGATCTGCCACCTTTGTAATGACTACTTCCACTGTATCGCCATCAATGGCATGATTGACATCATTACGGCCGACAAAGACGTCATCCTCTTCCTCATTCAGGGTGACAAAGCCAAAGCCATTCTTGTGGGCATGAAAAATACCCTTGAGCGTCAGACGCTCCTGCTTTTTCTTCTCATAAAGCTCAATCCGCCCCTTGTCATCAAAGCGAAGCTGATGCTTTCTTTCCATCTGGGAGATGGTCTTGACCAAGCTACTAAAATCCTTGGAAGACTCTTTCCCCAAAGCAGCCGCCAGCTCATCTACGCTAGCCTGCTGCCTTTCTTTCAAATATTCTATAATTTCTTCTTTCATACTTTCTTTCTATACTATGAGGGGATCTTGATATTGTCCCCTTTTAAACTTTAAAAAAAGGCCAAGACATAGTCAGAGCCCATTTTATTTACTAGATAATACTGCCAAAATCAAGGCAATCAGCAACCAGACAAAGATCAGAAATCCGGTCAGACGCTGCATCACAGCTTCAAATCCACGTGCTTTAGACCGCTCAAAAAGGTCGTTGGCACTAGAATCAAATACGTTACTAGATTGGTTTTTGGTTGGTTGCATAAAAATAGCAATGACGATAAAACCTGATAAAATGATTAAAATATTTAATAATAGGCTATACATAAATAAAACTCCTTAAAATCCTTTCTATTTTACCATAAAATCTACTTAGATTCAAGATGTAAGGTTACTTTTCTTTCCTTGGGACAGTATTTCAATACCTCAATCTTGTCAGGATGAGTTTTACTATTCTTACTGGTCAAGTAGTTCTGACTGCCACAACTGGAACATTTCAAATGAATTTTAACGCGCACTAGATTTCCTTCTTTTTCAATAAATTTCCAAAACAAAAAAGGTTGATGAGAAGACTGACTGCTACTAAACCTGCTGTAGCATAAAAGACTGAATGATAGCCTGCTGTCGCTGCAATAGCCGAACCCGACATGGGACCGATGACACCACCCAGATAAAAGAAAATCTGGTTGTAACTAAAGATTCGAGAAATCCCAAACTTAGGCGTGATTTTACTCAATAGAGCATTGACTCCTGGCACCAAGGCTCCCGTTCCTAAACCAAACAAGAATCGATAAAATCCGAGTTGGAGTGGGGAGCCTGCATGAGCACAGAGCAGGTAAATGATAATGGAATAAAACTGAGCTAAAACCAGCAGGCGATGATTGCCCATGCGATCCCCCATACGACCTAAAATACTCGAACTCAGCATACTGGACAGGCCCATACTCGAAACAATCAGGCCAGATACAAAAATCAGATTGTCCGTTTGGCCTAGCTCCCGAATGTAAAGGGAGAGAATTGGACCGATGGACTGGGCTGCAAACTGGATAACAAAACTAGTCAGAAAAAGAGTAGGCAAGAGCTTGGGATACCTAATCTGACGAATGAGTTCCCCGAAGCCAATCTCCTCTTCCTTGGTGACTGGCCTAAAATCTTCTCGAATGAAAGCAGCCGTCATCAGAGTCGCAATCAGAAAGAAAAAGCCAATCAGTAGAAAGACATTGCGGATACCAAAAATTTCAGCAATCACTCCACCAATCAAAGGACCCATGAGATTGCCAGCAACAACACCTGTTGCCAAAGTTCCCAATGCATAGCCCGTCTTGTCCTTAGGAGCCTGACTAGCAATCAAGGCTGTGCTGTTGGGCACATAGCCTGCAAAAACGCCGTTTAGAAAGCGCAAGACTAAGAGCCAGAAAATATTGGGCACAAAGGCAATGCCGCCCATGGTAAAGACCATAGCCGTAGCAGCCCGAATCATCATCGGCTTACGGCCATAGCGGTCAGCCAGACTGCCCCAGACAGGAGATAGAAAGGCCGCAGAAACAGCCGAAAGGGCAATACCCAGACCAGCATAGTACTCCACTTCGTGACCACGCGCTCCTAGCTGCTCCACAAAAAGGGGCATAAAAGGAGTGACCAGAGAAATGCTAGCACCTGTCAGGAAGTTCCCAAACCAAGCGATTTTCAGATTATGTTTCCAATTTACTTGTACCGTGATAGAATCATCTTCTTTCTAATTTCTGCAAAGCATCGCGAAGCTGCTGTCTTGTTTCCTCAAGCGAGGCATTATTATCAATCAGCACGTCCGCCCTCTTTCGTTTTTCTTGTAAAGATAGCTGAGCTGCTATGCGTTTTTCTGCTTCTTCCTGATTCAGAGCATTTCGAGCCATGAGACGGCTGAGCTGAGTTTCCTCCGTCACGTCCACCAGCCAGATTTGGTCAAACCAGTTATCATATTCTAACTCAAACAACAAGGGAAGATCCATAAAAAAGATTGTTTCTGTCTCTGCCAACAAGTCTCGTCTGCGAGCCAGTTCTTCGCAGATAATTTCGTTCTGAAGCTGGCTAGACTGCGCCAAGAGGTCTGGATTCCCAAAAATCATGGCACCCAGCTTGGGGCGGTCCAAGTGCCCATCTTCCTGTAAGATGGCTGAGCCAAAAGTAGATAAAAGAGCTTGATAAAGTCGTCCCCCCGGCTCCTGCAGCTCATGCACTACTTGATCCGCATCAATGACTTGGTAGCCCTGCTGCCGCAAAAACTCTGTCACTGTTGACTTACCCGAAGCAATGCCGCCGGTGATACCAATAATTCTTACCATGACAGCTACCTCGCTTTCTGGCAATGAGGACAGAGATGTGTACCGCGTCCGCCCAGCTTAATTTTCTCAATCGGGCTGCCACAGCGAGCGCAAGGCTGACCAGTCTTTCCATAGACCTGCAGAAAATCCTGCATGGTGCCATCTTCGCCCAAAGCATTGCGGTAGGTCCGAATGGTCGATCCTCTCTTTTCAATCCCAAGCTGCAAAACTTCTATAATCTGCTCACGCAGTCGCTTGACTTCGGCAGGCTTCAGACTAGCTGCTGGCCTTGCCGGATGAATCCGCGCCCGCCAAAGGGCCTCATCTACATAGATATTGCCCAGACCAACGACCAAGGTCTGCTCCAGCAAATAGGGTTTGATGGGCTTCTTGGAACGACCCAAAGCTGCAACAAAAGGTGACAAAAGAAAGTCCGCCTCTGTCGGCTCAGGACCAAGCTTTCTGGCAGCAAAATAAGCCCCCAGCTGGTCCTTTCTCAACAGTTCCATGGTCCCAAACTTGCGGACATCCTCATAAACAAGCGTCCCACCATCCGTCATCTCGAAAAAGACATGGGCATGCTTACGCTCAGGCACCATATCAGGATAAAAAAGATACTTGCCTTCCATTCGCAGATGGGAAACCAGCACTCCACCCGTCAGGTAAAAGAGCAAATACTTGCCCCGACGACCAATCTTTTCAATGGTTTGACCTGGCAAGTCATGGACAAAATCATCCACTCCCGTACCAATCATCTTGGCATAGTAAACCTGCACCCGCCCAATCGTCTTGCCAACAACCAGACGCTCCAAACCGCTCCGAACCGTTTCCACTTCAGGTAATTCAGGCATAGTTCCTCCTTCTTAAAATTTCAATTCAATTGGCAATAATTTTTCAACTTCTTCTCCTAGGATGTTTTTTATATTTTTTATTTTATAATTTTTTTCTACTATATCCTTTTGTATCTCTAAATCAATTTTACCAAATCTATTAAAAGGAACAGGAATTTTAGTATCCAAAATTATATTTCTTTCTATTTTGGTATATTCATTTCTACCATTTTCACCACTTCTTCCCTTAACCTGTTGTCTTAAAAGAGGTTCTAAAATATAAGCAATATAATCAATGTTTATTTTTTCCTGTTTAGGAATTAAAATCATTCTATCAGCATTCAAAGAAAACTTATTATTTATTATAGTTATCTTTCCAGCTATACCATTGACAGAGATTGTAGCGTAACAACCATCAAAATCAAAATCATTTCGGTAGCCAAGAGGAACAGAATTATTAGCTGAGTAGACAGGATACTTCCCCTTGTTATCCAAGCAATATTTTTTCGTATATTTACTAAAACCACGTTTCAAATCAAACAATTCAGCCAAGGTTATATATATATATATATATGGAACACCATTTGAATTAAAGTCCAGATTCGATTGAATAAACTGATATCCTTGCTTCTCAATATTATTTTTCATTTCAAGGATTGTTTGAGAATTTTTTACAATCTGATTTTGCTTTTCAAGGTCAATTTCTCCTGAAGAGGTAAGAGGAAGCACGACCTCTAAATTTTTTATCATAGAGGTATTTAACTTTGTATACTCATTTTTACCATTTTTTCCTTTTCTCCCTTTAACATGGGAACGAAAAATTGGTTCTAAAACTTGTTTCAAATATAAAGGATTAACCTTACTAGCATATTCTTCTTTTATAACTAACGGGCGTACTTTTTCACTTAAACTAAAGCGACCCTCGTGATAAAAAATATAGCCAGCAAGACCATCTATATTGTAAGTCAAGCAGTTTTCAAAATAGCGAACAGGAAATTCACGTTTACCACCTTTGTCTATAATTACAGCATTGTCTTTCACATAACCATAACTTGGTAAGTCATCACTACTCGCTCCATAAACAGGTATATCCCCTGTATTTTCTTTTACAAATGTCTTGGTAAATTTTGAAGAATTTGTTGAGACAGTCAAGTCAAACAAATCTACAACTTTAATTGAAGTAGTCTTAGGAGTCTCTCCCAACATAATATCCACATCTACTGACTTGATTGCCTCAATCTTTTCAGCCAATTCTACTTTGCGTGCTTCAATTAATTCAAACTTTCGAACAATTTCTTCTTGTTTTTTAATGTCAAAATGACCATCTAATTTTACTGGAATATCGACAGCAATATCAAGTAATTTATACAGAGATGCTTTATTTGTCCATGAAAAATTTTGCATTTCTGGATGATTTTTAAGCATATGATAGAGAAATTTGACAGATATCTTATCTATATATTCATCATTTAGAATATAAATTCTTGTATCTGCTCCAACTGAAAATTTTTGATTCGCTCTATAAAGTACTGTTCCTGCATTTGCTCCATTTGAAGTAATTTGTAAACACTCTAAATCGTAGTCGTAAGTATCAATATACCCTTTCGTCATATCGCCAGTTGTTTTCGCAGAATATACAGGATAAACTCCTGGATGTTCTGTGATATACTTCAAAGAATATTTTGACTTACCACTGACTGTATCAAAAAGATCCCCAATGGTTTTCTGAACTACTTCAACCATTCCAACTCCTCCTTGAAATCTTGCATAAGAGAAATCATATCATCAATCATTGCTTGGAATTCATCAATCGAAACGACTTGTCTTTCTTTTTTTAGACCAATAGCAATCTTTTCTTCTTCAGACCACCAATTTTCAATGATCCAACTCTTCTTACTATCTAATTCCTCAATCGGAAGTAATTTTAGTCTAGAATCACCTAAAAGGTAGGATTTGAATGGTTCTTGTAAATCATTTCTATCTTGAGATTGGCGATAAAAATTGTATTTGACGACAGCTTGCTTTAAGTCATTTTCTTCAGAATCAAATCGATAAACATCTAAGGTTTCACCAATACTACCTGCAATGTAAGTGAAAACAGGATAATCTTGTACGATATTATTTTCAATCTCATTCTCTGTTTTCTTACGAATGGTTAAAATGTAAGTTTTTTTAGGTGTGTTAAAGAAAGCGTTGACTGGTAAAGAAATCAAAGCGTCAATAAAAAAGAGTTCTTTTAACTTTTCTTTTAACTTTTTATTTGCATGATTCGAAAAAATACCATCCGGTAAAACAATATTGGCAACACCACCATGTTTTACAGAACGCATAATCCATTCTAAGAAGAGAGCTTCAACACCACTACCACCATACTTATAAATATCTGTGGCTTTAGCCATCTCTGACATTTCCTTACTTTGGTAATAAGGAGGATTTGCTAAAATTAGGTCGTATCTATTTTCTTCCAGATTTTCCAGAGTACCTAACATACTCTTATGTAAATAGAATGAATCATTTAATAGTGTTTTCGCAATTGTTTGTACATCTTTAAAACTATTATTCTGCTGGAATAATTCAGAAAAATAAATTAACGTATTAGCTTTGGCAAGAATAATTGTGATATCGTCTTTTTCAGACATCATCTTGTCATAGCCAAAAAATCGAATTTTAGAAGTTAACTTTCCTTTAGAGTAGCTATAACTATCTTCTATACGTTTTTCAACTGCTTCAAGTAAAAACTTTCCAACACCACAAGCAGGATCGCAAATAGTCATTCCCTCAGAAATATCTACCATAGAAACCATTTCGTCTACTATTTTTAATGGTGTAAAAAACTGCCCCATATCACTCTTGTCATCGCTATTTTTCATAAAAGTTTCAAACAGTTTTGACTTGAAGTCTTTACTTATATTTAAGAATTTTCCATATTTTTTATCATATTTTTCAAATTCCAAAATAACAGATTTAAATACTGTATCCGTATTATCTACGCTGACAAATTCGTTTTGTTCATCTCTTTCAATATGAAAAACTTTACCATTGATAATGCTTGTCCCATCCATACCTTTTGGAAACAATTTAACCATCGTCTCTCTAGCACCTTCTAGGTATTTCCCTAAAACATAGGCGGTAGAATATCCTTCCATTTCATATAAAGAAACAATGTATTCAAAACTATTTTCTCCATTTAAAACACCAATATCTGATAAATATTTAAAGAGAAACAACTCAACAAAAGTATATAAAGACATCTTTGCTGATGCAAAAGTTAAATTTTTTAAAATTCTATTAATCTTTTGAGCTAAATCAGTAGGATCCAAAAATTCCTTTTTCAATAACTGATTATTTGTTTCAGAAATAGATAATGAAATATCATTAATGAACTTGACAATTTGTTTGCCATTTTCTTTTGGCTTTATTGCTAAATTAATTTCATTTCCATTCTCATCTAAAATCTTTTCCCCGGTTTTAGGATTAACCCAGATAAAAGAATCACCGTCGCTTACAATATAAATAAGTGCACCCAAAGCTTTAGCGACATCTATCTCTTGTTTAATCGCACCTTCAATATCCTCAGCACTCTTAAATTTACTTGGTATCTTTTGCTCAACATATATAATTACGTTCTTATTATCATCTAGAATTAAAACATCTGGTTTTTTATTCCCAAGACTTCTCTCTAGTTTTACATTCTTAATAATATTTGATTTCATCAAATTATTAACGGTTGTTGCACCAATACTATAACATTCATATTTATCAAATATTACTGGTATCGAATAAATACTATTTTGAATTAACTGCTCTGACATTGTGATTGCCTTCTCTCTATTTTTGGTTTACATTAAAAAACTCTTTTAAAAGAGTTTTTTAATATTCCTTCTCATTATAGCCAAAGTCCGCCAAGTCCAGCTTCTTGTCCCGCCAGTTTTTCTTGACCTTGACCCAGGTTTCGAGGAAGACCTTGTCTCCCAGCATGAGCTCAATATCGCGTCGAGCCATGGATCCAATTTTCTTGAGCATAGAGCCACCTTTACCGATGATAATGCCTTTTTGGCTGTCTCGCTCGACCATGATCGTCGCTCGGATATGGACCTTGTCCGTCTCCTCGTCTCGCTTCATGCTGTCAACAACCACTGCGACTGAGTGGGGAATCTCTTCACGAGTCATGTGTAGAACCTTTTCGCGAATCATTTCTGAAACCAAGAAGCGCTCTGGATGGTCGGTAATCTGGTCTTCTGGGAAATATTGGAAACCTTCCTCCAGATTTTCACTAAGGATATCAATCAGACGGGAAACATTATTGCCCTGCAGAGCCGAAATCGGAACGATTTCTTTAAAGTCCATCTGCTGACGGAAATCATCAATTTGCGCCAAGAGCTGATCCGGATGGACTTTATCAATCTTATTAACCACCAAAATAACTGGTACCTTAGCCGCTTTTAGGCGTTCGATAATCATATCATCGCCCTTACCACGCGCCTCATCAGCCGGCACCATGAAGAGAACCGTATCCACCTCACGCAGAGTGCTGTATGCTGCTTCCACCATGAAATCGCCTAAAGCTGTCTTAGGCTTGTGGATTCCCGGCGTGTCAATAAAGACAATCTGCTCCTTATCCGTCGTGTAAATGCCCATAATTTTATTGCGTGTGGTCTGTGCCTTATCACTCATGATGGCAATTTTTTGCCCCATGACATGATTCAAAAAAGTTGATTTGCCGACATTTGGTCGACCTAAAATGGCTACAAAGCCTGATTTAAAAGTCATTGTTCTATTCCTTCTCTAAAAAATAATATCCCACAGTTTTGGCAGAAAGATAATCAAACCTGTGATAACTGCGAAACCAGAAACCACCAAAACTGCACCAGCTGCCATATCCTTGGCATTCTTAGCCCGCATAGAAAAGTGATAATCACTAGCTAGATCCACAACATTTTCAACGGCTGAATTCATGATTTCAAAAGCGATCACCAAAAAAATACTTAGCAGCAAGAAGAGCCACTCCGTCGCTGAAATCCGAAAAATCAAACCTGCAATGATGGCAGCTACAGCTGAAAGAACATGGCTCCGCATATTCTTTTCTTCCTTAAAAGCTGTGAAAATCCCCGTCAGGGCAAACTCCAAACTAGATATGACATCTCGATTTTTCCATTTGCGCTTGTTATTGTTATTGTCTTGTAAGTCCATAAGCTGTCAAAATTTCTTCCTGTAAGCCAAACATTTCTGCTTCTTCTTCTGGCGTATAATGATCATAGCCATTGATATGCAGAAAACCATGCACCGCCAAAAAGCCCATCTCCCGTTCAAAGCTGTGGCCGTATTCTTCTGCCTGCTCCCGCGCCTTGTCCACCGAAATGAAGAGCTCGCCGATATAAGCATCAAAATCCTCCAACATTTCAGCTAGCTCAGGATTGTCCAGCAAATCCTCTTCGTCAACAGCGATGTCCAGCTCAGGCTTGTATTCCAAGCTAATGACATCCGTCGGCCGATCCGTATCTCGGTATTCTAAGTTGAGCTCATGGCTGCGCTCATTGGTCACAAAGGTCACAGCCATTTCCTTATTTTCTTTGCCCGTTTTCTGAGCCGCAAACTCCAAGATTTCCTGAGTCTGCTTGATGATTTCTTGAGAAACCTGACCGGTTTCATCCACCATTTCGATATACATATTTTACCTGCCTTGCTAATATTACTTTTATTATATCATATTTGGGCGCCTATGAGAGCCACAAGCATTGCATTTAAACGAGGAGAAATCCTAATTTAAAACCAAAAAGAGAGTGGGACAGAAATCGGTAATTCGTTAGAATTCGATTTCGTTGTCCCACCTCCGCACAGTTGAGTAGGGCTGTAAAAGCTGATGAAATCAGCCTAGTAGAGCCCACTCAACCACTGCGTCTTGCTCGAAAATCCAAAAACAATTGAAGAGGCTAGGACTTTTGTCCCAGCCTCTTCTATCGAGTGCTAATTGTCAGCATTTAGCACCCATTTTGTCCTGAATTAACAGAACAAAAATCCTGCTTTAACATGCTTTTTTATTTTAGTTTGGACAAATATGGTTGAATTTTTAAATATTTTGGGGCAAACATAACAAAAACCCTTGTAAATAAAGGGTTTTCTCTGTGTATTTATGCTAATTGCCGGGATCGAACCGGCGACCTCATCCTTACCATGGATGCGCTCTGCCTACTGAGCTAAATCAGCATTACCTATCTACTATATCATGTAGATAGATACTTGTCAATATTCTTTCTTATTTTTTTGCAAAATATTTGTAGCGTTACAATAGATGTGAGACTTCTAGAAGTCAAAAAGAAGATTCCCTGATATGATAAGAGTA
>NZ_VSJJ01000005.1 GCF_008369405.1 Streptococcus cristatus | reverse complement strand
ACAAGACACCACTACTTTAACATAAAGAAAAAGTAGTGAGTACTCTCTCCCGTCGGAGATTTCTTCACTGCTAATCTTAGTATGTTTGTCAACTGTAGTGGGTTAACAAAAAGTCATACCCTGGAGAGGACCGAATTGGTTCTCTCCGTTTTGATGTTCAAAGCGATGAGAATACGTTTTTTGAAGTTTTCAAAGTTTCGAAAGCCAAAAGCGTTGCGCTTAATGACCTTGATGAGGTTGTTTGTAGCCTCTAGCTTAGGGGCAGTTCTAAAGCGTTGACAATCTTGTTCTTGTCTTTCAAAAAGGTCCTAAAGACAGTCTGAAAGATAGGATTTACACAAGCAATTCTTTCTTCAATGAGGTCAAAGAAATGGTCAGCCTGTTTTACTTGGAAATGAAAGAGTAAGAGCTGATAGAGCTTATAGTGTTCTCTGAGTTCTTGAGAGTAAGAGAGCAGTTTTTCAAGAATTTCTTGATTTGTCAAATGCAACCGAAAAGTCGGACGATAAAAGCGTTTGTCACTGAGTTTCCGACTGTCTTGTTGGATCAATTTCCAGTAGCGCTTGAGTGCCCTGTACTCGTGCGATTTTCTCTCAAATTGCTTCATGATTTGAATATGAACACGACTCATAGCCCGGCTCAGATGTTGGACAATGTGAAAGCGATTCAGAACGATTTTAGCCTTTGGAAATAGTTTTCTGGCAATGTCGTAATAGGGGCTAAACATGTCCATGGTAATGACTTTGACTTGGTTTCGGACCTGTCTAGAATAACGAAGGAAATGATTGCGAATCGTCACTTGCGTTCGCCCATCTAAGATAACTAGGATCTTTCTTGAATTAAAATCCTTTGCAATGAAGCTCATCTCTATCTGCCGATTGAAACAGTCACTTCCCTGACTGTTTCCACATCCCAGCCCATGTATTCTGTAAGGCAGGTCAGGTCTGCCTTACACTCGAATTCCTTTAGTTTTCGAATAACTGTGGAAGTGGAGACAGCCAAGCTTTCAGCGATGTCGGTCATAGAAAGCTTCTCCATTAGTTTTTTAGCGATTTTCTGCTTGACGATGGTTGCGATTTGGTGGTTCTTCTTGACTAAGGAAGTCTCAGCGACAGCCATTTTCCCGCAATCCTGACAGCGAAAACGCCGTTTCCTTAGGCGAATGAGTGTCCTGTATCCAGCGCACTCTAAATAAGGGATTTTTGATTCTTTTTGGAAGTCATATTTAGCCATCTGCCCTTGGCAGTGAGGGCATTTAGGAGCAGGATAATCCAGCTTCGAGATGATTTCTTTATGGGTTCCAGCATCTAGAGCATCTAAAATAGTGATGTGAGGGTCTTTGATTTCCAGTAGGTTTGTGATAAAATTTAATTGTTCCATATGATTCTTTCTAATGATGGTTTGGTTGCTTTTCATTATAGGTCATATGGGACTTTTTTTCTACACTCAAAAAGGCTCTATAATTCCTGCGGCGGATTTACCCACTACAGATATTATAGAGCCTATTATTGTTGGGTTCAATTCATTAAAAGAATTCGAATCCCTGCAATCGGCATATGTCTGATGAAATCGAAATCTTGCTTGGCAAGGTTTTTTTATTTCATTTTCACCTTTTAAAACAACCACTTACTGCTCCAAATTGACCACTTACTGAAAGTCCCTTGTTTCTTTTCAAGAAATTGTTATAATGAAGATAGAAAGAGGGGAGGAGTGCTTATGAAAGTTCGGATTGAGCTAGACGATCGTTTAGCTGATACAGAATTGGTGATTCGAGTATCGCGGATTGATGATAGGATTCAGAAGATTCAAGATGCTTTGAATGAAGCGACTGCTCCAGCCATTCTCTTTTATAAGGAAAATAGTGAGTATTTTGTGGACTTGGCGGAGATTCTTTTTTTCGAGACGGACGGAGCCAAAATCTTCGCTCACGCGCGCAATGATGCCTATGAGGTCAAACTCAAACTCTACGAGTTGGAGGATATATTGCCCCGCTATTTTTGCAGAATTTCTAAGTCAACCATTGCTAATGCTAGGGCGATTTATTCTCTAGAAAAGTCTTTCTCGGGTACCAGTTCCGTCCAGTTTTCTGAAACACATAAGAAAGTGCATGTTTCAAGGCATTATTATCAACTACTAAAAGAAAAGTTAAGTGAAGTGAGGTAATCATCATGAAAAAAACAATTCTAGGCGTCGGTTTTTTGGTTTTAGCCGGCTGGGTTTTGCTTCAGGGAAACTTTGGTATTCCCATGTTCAATTTTAATATCTGGCCCCTGCTTTTGGTCGGCATGTTTGCTTATTTTGCTCTGGAAAATTTCTTGGAGCGAGATTTTGGGGCTGCTCTGATCATGACGATTATTGCTCTGATGATTGCTAATTCTGCCTATCATTTCTTAGCCATCTCCACTGGTACCTTGATCATGGGTGGAATTTTGGCCTGCATTGGGCTTAACATGATTTTTAAACCGAGAAGAATCTGGGGGGTCCGTTATTTGTCTGGTAAGGGCTTGTCTACAAAGGAAGGAGAGATTTCCTTTGGCAGTGGGACTCGCTATATCAACTCGGATAATTTTATCCATGATAAAGTAGAGTGTGCTTTTGGCAGTGCGGCCGTCTATTTTGATAATGCCAGAATTTTAGGTGATTCTGCTAGTTTTGATGTGGAAGTATCTTTCGGCAGTGCTGTGCTTTACATTCCAAGCAACTGGCGAGTAGAGTTAAATGTGGACAATACTTTCGGTACGGTTGTCAATCCGCATAATGTCAATGAAAAAGACAAGACTTTATATGTGCGCGGGGATGTCGCCTTTGGAGCTTTGAAGATTGTTTACATTTAAGAAAACGGATTATTGGTCAGAAATTGCAAAGTTTGGGAAAATTTACTTGCCAAAAGCCAAGTTTTTTGATAATATAGTACGGTATGTGGTGCTAGCACATCCGTAATATTAGATCTAATAGGAGGAAACACACTAATGGCTAAAGTATGTTACTTTACAGGTCGTAAGACTGTATCAGGAAACAACCGCTCTCACGCGATGAACCAAACAAAACGCGCTGTTAAACCAAATCTTCAAAAAGTTACTGTTTTGATCGACGGAAAACCTAAAAAAGTTTGGGCTTCAGCTCGCGCGCTTAAGTCAGGTAAAGTTGAACGCGTTTAATACATGAAAGGGATTGGAAAGATTTATTCCTTCCCTTTTTTGTTGTTGAATTTTCAGACTAGACAGTTTATTTCTATCCTTCCTCTTTTACACCCTGTCTAAAATATGGTAAAATAAACTATAAAATACTTTTGAGGTACAAATGATGACTGTAAAAATCAATACAAAAGATGGTCAAATTGAACTGACTGATGATGTAATTGCAACCATCGTCGGCGGTGCAGCAACCGAAATTTTTGGTGTGGTTGGAATGGCCAGCAAAAATGCAATTAAAGACAATTTTCAAGCTCTTTTGGGTAAAGAAAACTATGCCAAGGGTGTGGTAGTAAAAACGTCTGAGGATGGTGGTATTGCAGTTGATGTTTATACCGTTTTGAGCTACGGCATTAAAATTAGTGAAGTTTCCAAAAATATCCAAGAACGCGTTAAGTTTAGTTTGGAAAATCAACTTGGAATCACTGCCCACACAGTGAATGTCTATATCCAAAATATTAAAGTTGTAGGAGAATAATCGTGTCAAATATTACTACTAGTTTATTTCAAGAAATGGTGCAGGCGGCATCAACTCGTTTAAATAAACAGGCTGAATATGTCAATTCTTTAAATGTTTTCCCAGTTCCAGATGGTGATACAGGAACCAATATGGGCATGACCATTGAAAATGGTGCCAAAGAAGTAGCTGATAAGTCAGCTTCAACAGTTGGTGAAGTGGCCGCTATCTTTGCCAAGGGACTCTTGATGGGCGCACGTGGGAACTCTGGTGTTATCACGTCTCAGCTCTTCCGTGGTTTTTCACAAAGCGTAAAAGGCAAAGCTGAGCTTGATGGACAAGCTTTGGCTCTTGCCTTTCAGTCTGGTGTAGAGGTAGCCTATAAGGCTGTTATGAAGCCAGTTGAGGGAACAATTTTGACCGTTTCCCGCGGTGCAGCTATCGGTGCTAAGAAGAAAGCTGAAGCGACAAATGATGCTGTCGAAGTCATGAAAGCGGCTCTTGAAGGAGCAAAGACTGCTCTTGCTAAAACACCAGATATGTTGCCAGTTCTCAAGGAAGTTGGCGTCGTGGATTCTGGTGGTCAAGGTTTGGTCTTTATCTATGAAGGTTTCCTATCTGCCCTGACTGGCGAATATATCGCATCAGAAGATTTCCAAGCGACTCCGGCTACGATGAGCCAGATGATCAATGCTGAACACCACAAGTCTGTAGCAGGCCATGTGGCGACAGAAGACATCACTTTTGGTTATTGTACAGAAATCATGGTGGCTTTGAAGCAAGGACCAACCTATGTCAAGGACTTTGACTATGATGAATTCCGTAATTATTTGAATGAGCTTGGGGATTCCTTGCTGGTAGTTAATGATGATGAAATCGTGAAAGTGCATGTCCATACAGAAGATCCAGGTCTTGTTATGCAAGAAGGATTGAAGTATGGTAGCCTTGTCAAGGTAAAAGTGGACAACATGCGTAACCAGCACGAAGCCCAGCTTGAGAAGGAAGAAAAAGCTACCAAGCCAGCTGAAGAAAAAGAATACGCTATTATCGCCGTAGTAGCTGGTGAGGGCTTTGCTGAAATCTTCAAGGCTCAGGGTGTGGACTATATCATTTCTGGTGGTCAGACTATGAACCCTTCTACAGAGGACTTTATCAAGGCTGTTGACCAGGTGAATGCGCGCAATATCATTTTCCTACCTAACAATAAAAATATCTTCATGGCGGCTCAATCTGCAGCAGAAGTGCTTGAGCAACCAACGACAGTGATTGAAACACGCACGCTTCCTCAAGGTTTGACAAGTCTTTTGGCCTTTGATAGTGGAAAAACCATCGAAGAGAACCATGAGCGAATGACAGCGGCTTTGAGCGATGTGGTCAGCGGTAGCATTACGACAGCGGTTCGTGATACGACGATTGATGGTCTCGAAATCCATGAAAATGATAACTTGGGTATGGTTGATGGCAAAATCCTTGTGTCAAATCCAGATATGTTAACAACTCTGAAGGCAACCTTTGCGAAGATGTTGGATGAAGACAGTGAGATTGTTTCCATCTATATCGGTGAAGATGGTGACGAGGAATTGGCAAATGGCTTGGCTCAAGATCTGATGGAAGAATATGAAGATCTGGAAGTTGAGATCCACCAAGGAAATCAGCCAGTTTATCCATATATTTTTAGTGTAGAATAATTTATTTGGGAGTGGGACAGAAATCGGTAATTAGTTAGAATTCGATTTCGTCGTCCCACCTCCGCACAGTTGAGTAGGGCTGTAAAAGTTGATGAAATCAGCGTAGTAGAGCCCACTCAACCACTGCGTCTTTGCTCGACAATCCAAAGACAATTGAGAGGCTAGGACTTTTGCCCCAGCCTCTTTGATTTTTTTATATGCAAGATTTAGACAAGATAGTGGCATTATGGTATACTGGAAAAAATAAAAAGAAAAGGTGTACTATGAAAAAGTTATTTATTCTAGTTATTTCTGCTTCTGTATTATTGACAGGATGTGTAGTTCCGAAATTTGGCAAGCATCGTCCAAAGGTTCCGGCTGAATCAAAAGTTGCTAAAACAAGTTCTAGCTCAAGCCCAAGTGACTCCTCTACGAGTGCTTCTTCTGAAAGTACAGCTATTGTCTCTAAAACCTTGGTCGGAGACCTTAAAGGTATCCATCATCGCGATACGGTGACCTATCAGGGAGACAAGCTCTTGAAACTACGAATGGAGCTACTGAGCGACTTGCCAGAAGAAGCCAGTGGAGCTGCAGCTACTATGAGCCCAGAGGAAATGACAGCTATCATCCGAGAAGGCATGGAATCAGAACCAAACTATGTGGAAGCTAGGAATATGGAAGGAGTGACGATTGAATACTCCGTAACAGCTGATAAGAAACTACAGGCCATAGTCGATCTGGATTTTGAAAAAATGGATGTAGCGAAAGCAGCGAGTCTATCTTTCTTTAAAGACTTGGGACTTAATGATATAAAAGATACCTCTCCTTCAATGTTTATCCTAGGGATGAAATTGGGCGGCTTGAAAGAAGAATAAGAATATTTAAAAGGCGAGTCATCTCGTCTTTTTTTGCTGTCTAGAAACTATGACATTTGTCATATGGTCTAGTGACAAAATCATCTAGTCGGAAGATACAGGAAGTTTTATAATACAAGTAAGAAATGAAGAAATTAGGAGTAGTTACATGAAAATATGGTTGATAAAGGTAGCAGTCTTGAGTCTTGTTGGGATGATGTTTTATCAGTTGGCGAGAATGAGCGGAGTAGGTCTTTACCGCTTTCCTTGGGAGATTTTTGCTAGCTTGGGAATGGCTAGCTATGTCCTAAAGGAAGTGGCTAAGTTAAGCAAAAGGGGAAAGTAGAAATGAAAAAGCACTTGCCCCTCTTATTCATTGGAGTTGCAATGGGTGTATGGTGTTTTCAGATGATACCGGGTTTTCTGTTGGAATTTCTACCCCGGCAATTTTATATAGGAGTATGGGGAGTGATTCTAGTTGTCTTTGTCATCTGGCCGCTCATCTATGATTTTATTAAGGAGGAAGATCATGAAATTGATTGAAGTGAAAAAGCTATCTAAAAGCATTCTGGGAAAGGAAATCTTGCGTCACATTTCCTTTGACATTGAAGAAGGGGATTGTGTGGCTCTGATTGGCCCTAACGGAGCTGGCAAAACAACTCTGATGGATTGTCTCCTAGGCGATAAATTCCTAACTTCTGGCCAAGCCCTGATTCAGGGGCTAAAGCCAACGGACAATCGCCTGAAAGAGATGGTTGCCATTTTGCCTCAGGAAAATACAGTGGTGGGGGATTTGAAAGTCAAGGAACTCCTTGCTTTCTTTCGAGCCATCTATCCTAATAGCCTGACTGAAGAGGAAATCGATTCCTTGTTGGGCTTTTCTGACAAGCAAAAGAACCAGCTAGCTTCCAAGCTCTCTGGTGGTCAAAAACGCCTCTTCTCCTTTATTTTAGCCTTGATTGGCCGTCCAAAGATCCTCTTCTTGGATGAACCGACTTCGGCCATGGATACCTCGACCCGCCAGCATTTCT
Organism: Streptococcus cristatus; assembly: GCF_008369405.1. Classification (GTDB taxonomy): domain Bacteria; phylum Bacillota; class Bacilli; order Lactobacillales; family Streptococcaceae; genus Streptococcus; species Streptococcus cristatus_G. The sequence continues at coordinate 150,643 of NZ_VSJJ01000005.1, read as the reverse complement.
GGGAAATTGTGAATCAGCTCAAGAAGCAAGGTGTGACTATTGTCTATTCTTCCCACTACATTGAAGAAGTAGAGCATACGGCTGACAGGATTTTGGTGCTCCACAAGGGTGAGCTAATCCGCGACACCACACCTTATGCCATGCGCAAGGAAGAGCAGGAAAAACACTTCACTCTGCCCCTTTCCTATAAAGAAATCGTGGAAAAGATAGCTGGTGTGACAGAGATTGAAATCAAGCAAAAGGCTCTATCTTTTGCGACCAAGGATGCCAGTCAAGTCTGGCAAATTCTGCAGGAGCATGGCTGTACGATTGAAGAAATCGAAGTCCGCAATCGCACCCTGCTGGATAGTATTTTTGAGACAACACAAGAGTAAAGGAGCAGCATCATGAAAAATATGGCAAGTTTAATGAAAATGGAGCTGATTTTGATGAAGCGGCAGGCAGCTTACTACCTGCTCTCTATCGGGCTACCCAGCGTTTTCTATCTGATCTTTTCAGGAATGATGTCAAGTTCTGATGTACCGGCGCTTGTGCTCCAAACCTATCTCTTTTCTATGACACTTTTTAGCATCATGTCTAGTGCCTTTTTCAGTATTCCCAGCACCTTGCAGTCGGACAAGACCAATAACTGGCAAAAATTGATTCAGCATTCGCCAGTTTCTATGGTAGAATATTATATATCAAAGCTTTTTAGTACTTTACTGACCTTTCTGCTTTCCATCATCGTGGTCTTCTCTGTCGGACATTTCGTTCGTGGAGTCAATGTGCCCATGATGGACTGGCTAATGATTGCACTGATTCTTTTGATTGGTAGTCTGGTCTTTATCGCCATGGGCGTCTTGGTTAGTCTCCTGCCCAGTGCCCAACTCATGTCTGTTGTGGGCAATATCGTTTATATGGCTTTAGCAGTCTTGGGTGGGCTTTGGTTTCCACTGACTATGTTTCCAGACTGGCTACAACCCATCGGCAAGCTAACGCCAAGCTATCAGCTCATGCAGGTGGTCTCTTCCTATTTGGAACACCATAACTGGAATGTCTCTGCCATGCTAATCGTCCTAGTCTACACCATTTTCTTTAGTATTTTAGTCCTTCAGCTCAAAAAACGGATTGAGGTTAAATAATTATATGTGGGAAAAGTTCCAAAACATACATCATATGTTTCATATTTCTCTGGTCTTTATCATCTTTCCGATAGCGGGTGTCATCAGTGGTGAGTACCCGCTTTTGACTTTGCTTTGGACAGCATTGTTAATAGTGGCCTATTACACCATCCTCATGGAGACAAAGCCTTTCTACCAGGCTCTATCCTGGTGGGTCATGCTTGCTTACATTTTTTACACTCCCATTTGGCTGAATGTGGGCTTCGTTTGGTATATTTTTTATTTGTCCAATCTTCTTGTTTATCATTACAATGATATTTCCCTTAAATCTTGGCGCTTTTGGAGTTTCCTAGCTGTCCAACCAGCTCTTCTGGTCGGGGTGTATCTGCAACATCAATTGAGCACTGGCTATCTGGTCTTTTTCTCAACGACCTTTCTCTTTGCGGATTTCTTGACGCTAGGTCTGCATCGTATCCAAGTTGCTGAACAGCTCAAGGAAGAAAAAAGTAAGCAAAATGCCCAGCTCAATCTTTTCTTGGCGGAAAATGAGCGCAATCGAATCGGACGGGATTTACATGATAGTTTGGGCCATACCTTTGCCATGCTCAGTGTCAAGACAGAGTTGGCCCAGCAATTCCTACAAATGGAGGCCTACGAGCAGGCGGAGAAAGAGATGGAGGAAGTGCGACGAATCAGTAAGCAGGCCATGGCTGATGTTCGACGGATTGTAGACAATCTCAAGACGCGGACGCTGGATGAAGAATTAGCAACAATCCGAACCATGCTGGAAATGAGCAATATTGACTTGGAGCTTCATAATCAGCTCAATGTCGCCAGCATCCCTACGGAAATGCAGTTTACTATTAGTATGATTTTGTTGGAGTTGGCAACCAATATTATCAAGCATGCGGAGGCCAAGAAGTCCAGAATTGATTTGTATAGTCAGAACCGAGATTTGATCTTGGAAGTTGAAGATGATGGTCGAGGCTTTAAGCGAGTGACGGGCCAAGACTTGCATTCGGTACGTGAGCGCTTGGAGGGGCTTGATGGTAGAGTGGAGGTCATCAGCAATCACAAGCCAACCATTATTCGCGTGCGCTTGCCGTATAGGGTTAAAGGAGATGAAAGATGAAGGTATTATTAGCAGAAGACCAGAGTATGCTACGGGATGCCCTTTGCCAGCTCTTGCAATTGCAGCCGGATGTTACTAGTGTTTCTCAAGTGGCAGATGGTCGTGAAGCTGTTGAGCTGCTCAAGACCAATCCAGTCGATGTGGCTATCTTGGATGTAGAAATGCCCTATCAGACGGGACTGGACGTCCTAGAATGGGTGAAGGAGCATCAGCCAGCTGTCAAGGTCATCATTGTGACGACTTTTAAGCGGCCAGGCTATTTTGAGCGAGCGGTTAAGGCGGATGTTGATGCCTATGTACTCAAGGAACGTAGCATTGCGGATCTGATGAAAACCATCCACACTGTCTTGGCTGGACAAAAAGAATACTCACCTGAACTCATGGAAGTGCTGATGACTCATAAAAATCCCCTCTCTCATCAGGAGCTTCTAGTCTTAGAAGCAGCAGCAACTGGGCTTTCTAATAAAGAAATTGCTGAAAAACTCTATTTATCAAATGGAACTATTCGTAACTATATGTCGACCATCCTGACCAAGCTAGCAGCAGACAATCGCACAGAAGCTGTCCGGATTGCTCAAGAACAAGGATGGATATAAAATAATTATCTCGCTACATTCGGATTTAGCGGGATTTTCTTATCTTTTTCAATCAGAATGAAAAAAACATCCGCGATACTTGCAATTTTTTTCAAAAATGTTATCATAGTAGAAAGCTTTTTGAATTTTTAGAAAATTGTAAATAAATGAAAGGGGAAATATGGAAAGAATCCAATTAGAAACTCCTAAGTCCGGCTCGCAGCTGGTCTTGGAAACCTTGAAAAATCTTGGTGTTGATACTATTTTTGGCTATCCTGGTGGTGCAGTCTTGCCCCTCTATGATGCTATTTATAGCTTTAAAGGTATCCGCCATATTCTTGGTCGCCATGAGCAGGGGTGTGTTCATGAAGCAGAAGGCTACGCTAAGTCTACTGGGAAAATTGGTGTGGCCGTTGTAACCAGTGGTCCGGGGGCAACCAATGCCATTACCGGTATTGCCGATGCCATGAGTGACAGTGTTCCCCTTTTGGTTTTTACTGGGCAGGTAGCGACACCAGGCATTGGTAAGGATGCCTTTCAAGAAGCCGACATTGTCGGTATTACTACTCCCATCACTAAGTACAATTATCAGGTACGGGAGACGGCAGACATACCAAGAATCATTACGGAGGCTATTCATATTGCGACCACAGGTCGTCCAGGGCCAGTCGTTATTGATTTGCCAAAGGATGTCTCAGCTCTGGATACGGACTTTATCTATGACACTCAGTTGCATCTGCCTAGCTATCAACCAACAATTGAGCCTAATGAATTACAGATTAAGAAGATTCTTAAACAGCTTTCTAAGGCAAAAAAACCTGTTCTTCTTTCTGGTGGTGGTATTAGCTATGCAGGAGCAGCAGCGGAGATGGTTGCTTTTGCAGAGCGGTATCAGATTCCAGTAGTGACCTCATTGTTGGGTCAGGGAACGATTGCGACAGATCATCCTTTGTTCTTAGGTATGGGTGGCATGCATGGTTCTTTCGCGGCTAATATTGCTATGACGGAAGCAGACTTCATGATTAGCATTGGATGTCGTTTTGATGACCGTCTGACTGGTAATCCTAAGACCTTTGCTAAAAGTGCTAAGGTGGCCCACATTGATATCGATCCAGCAGAAATTGGCAAGATCATCAGCGTGGATATTCCTATTGTAGGAGATGCCAAGAAAGCTTTGCAAATGTTGCTTGAAGAAGAGCAAGTGCACAACAATACCAGCAAGTGGATAGAAAAGGTGACACGAGACAAGGAGCGGGTGCGCTCCTATGATAAGAAGGAACGAGTTGTCCAACCTCAGGCTGTTATTGAGCGCGTGGGGGAGTTGACCAAGGGCGATGCCATTGTGGTAACGGACGTCGGCCAGCACCAAATGTGGACAGCCCAGTATTATCCTTATCGAAACGAACGTCAGTTAGTTACGTCTGGTGGTCTTGGAACCATGGGCTTTGGTGTTCCAGCAGCGATTGGGGCTAAGATTGCCAATCCAGATAAGGAAGTAGTTCTCTTCGTTGGAGACGGTGGCTACCAGATGACCAATCAAGAGATGGCCATCCTTAATATCTACAAGATTCCGATTAAGGTCATCATGCTCAATAATCATTCGTTGGGTATGGTTCGCCAGTGGCAGGAAGCCTTCTATGATGGTCGTACCTCCGAGTCAGTCTTTGACAGTTTGCCAGATTTTCAGCTGATGGCTCAGGCTTATGGTGTCAAATCCTATAAATTTGATAATCCCGAGACAATTGCTCAAGATTTGGAAGTCCTAAAGGAAGATATACCGATGTTTATCGAGGTAGATATTTCTCGCAAGGAGCACGTCCTGCCGATGGTGCCAGCTGGCAAGAGCAATCATGAGATGTTGGGGGTGAAGTTCCATGCGTAGAATGTTGACAGCTAAACTCCAAAATCGTTCGGGTGTTCTGAATCGCTTCACTGGTGTGCTTTCCAGACGTCAGGTTAATATCGAGAGTATCTCTGTCGGTGCGACCGAGGATGAAAATGTCTCTCGGATCACCATTATCATTGACGTAAATTCCCTCAATGAAGTGGAGCAGATTATCAAGCAGCTTAATCGCCAGATTGATGTGATTCGGGTGCGGGATATTACAGATCATCCTCACCTAGAGCGAGAAGTTATTTTGATCAAGGTATCAGCACCGGTTGCTAAGCGTGCAGAAATCTTGGCCATTATCCAGCCTTTCCGGGCAACGGTAGTCGATGTGGCGCCAAGCTCGATCACTATCCAGATGACGGGCGATGCAGAAAAGAGCGAAGCGCTCTTACGAGTCATCCGTCCTTACGGCATTCGCAATATCGCACGGACTGGGGCAACCGGCTTTACCCGCGATTAACACTCTCCGAAAATCTCTTCAAACCACGTCAGCTTCGCCTTGCCGTAGGTATATGTTACTGACTCCGTCAGTCCTATTGATAACCTCAAAGCAGTACTTCGAGCAACCTACAGCTAGCTTCCTAGTTTGATCTTTGATTTTCAGTGAGTATAAAACCCTACTTAAATTTGTTAAAACCGCCTAAGAGGCAATAAAAAATAGAAAAGAGAGAAAAATTATGGCAGTTCAAATGGAATACGAAAAAGATGTTAAAGTAGCAGCACTTGACGGTAAAAAAATCGCCGTTATCGGTTATGGTTCACAAGGTCATGCTCATGCACAAAACTTGCGTGATACAGGTCATGATGTGATTATCGGTGTTCGTCTTGGTAAGTCATTTGACAAAGCTAAAGAAGATGGCTTTGACACTTACACAGTAGAAGAAGCTGCTAAATTGGCTGATGTGATCATGATTTTGGCTCCAGACGAAATCCAACAAGAATTGTACGAAACAGAAATCGCTCCGAACTTGGAAGCTGGTAATGCTGTTGGTTTTGCCCACGGCTTCAATATCCACTTTGAATTTATCAAGATTCCTGCTGATGTAGATGTCTTCATGTGTGCACCTAAGGGTCCTGGTCACTTGGTTCGCCGTACTTTCGAAGAAGGCTTTGGTGTTCCTGCTCTCTATGCGGTTTACCAAGATGCGACTGGAAATGCCAAAGACATCGCAATGGACTGGTGTAAAGGCGTTGGTTGTGCCCGTGTTGGTTTGCTTGAAACAACTTATAAAGAAGAAACAGAAGAAGATCTCTTTGGTGAACAAGCCGTTCTCTGCGGTGGCTTGACAGCTCTTATCGAAGCAGGATTTGAAGTCTTGACCGAAGCAGGCTATGCACCAGAATTAGCTTACTTTGAAGTGCTTCACGAAATGAAACTTATCGTTGACTTGATCTACGAAGGTGGCTTCAAGAAGATGCGCCAATCTATCTCAAATACAGCTGAATATGGTGACTATGTATCAGGTCCACGTGTGATTACTGAGCAAGTCAAAGAAAACATGAAAGCAGTTCTTGCAGATATCCAAAATGGTAAATTCGCAAACGACTTCGTAAACGACTACAAGGCTGGTCGTCCAAAACTCACTGCTTACCGTGAACAAGCAGCTAACCTTGAGATTGAAAAAGTCGGTGCAGAATTGCGTAAAGCAATGCCATTCGTTGGTAAAAACGATGACGATGCTTTCAAGATCTACAACTAAGATTGTGTGGAAAACTCAGCTGGAATGCCAGCTGAGTTTGTTTACCTCATTTGGAAAGGAAAAGGAATGTTAACAGCAAAAGATATCGTCCGTGCTCATAAGGTTTTAAAAGATGTTGTTGCCAATACGCCACTCGATTACGACCATTACTTGTCAGAAAAGTACGGGGCAAAGATTTATCTCAAAAAGGAAAATGCCCAACGTGTCCGTTCTTTCAAAATCCGTGGTGCCTATTATGCCATTTCTCAGTTGAGCAAGGAAGAGCGAGAACGTGGGGTTGTCTGTGCTTCTGCGGGCAATCACGCTCAAGGTGTCGCATACACTTGTAATGAAATGAAAATCCCAGCGACTATTTTTATGCCTATCACAACTCCTCAGCAAAAAATTGGGCAGGTTCGTTTCTTTGGTGGTGATTTTGTTACGATTAAGCTAGTAGGAGATACTTTTGATGCTTCTGCTCGGGCGGCTATGGAATTCACACGGATGGAAAATCGGACTTTCATCGATCCTTTTGATGATGCTCATGTTCAAGCAGGTCAGGGAACGGTTGCTTATGAAATCCTAGAAGATACAGCTCGGGAGTCCATCGATTTAGACTTGGTCTTGGTACCAGTAGGAGGCGGCGGTCTCATCGCAGGAGTATCCACTTACATCAAGGAAAGCCAGCCACAAATTGAAGTGATTGGGGTAGAGGCGAATGGAGCCCGCAGTATGAGAGCAGCTTTTGAAGCAGGCGGTCCTGTAAAACTCAATGAAATTGACAAATTTGCGGACGGTATCGCAGTCCAAAAGGTAGGGGCTTCTACTTATGAAGCAACGAAAAAGAATGTAGAAACACTTATCGGTGTTGATGAAGGCTTGATTTCAGAAACCTTGATTGATCTTTATTCTAAACAAGGAATCATCGCAGAGCCTGCTGGAGCAGCTAGCGTAGCAGCCTTAGAAGTGTTGCGGGAATATATCAAAGGAAAAACTGTCTGCTGTATCATTTCGGGAGGAAATAATGACATTAACCGTATGCCTGAAATGGAAGAACGTGCCCTCATCTATGATGGCATCAAGCATTATTTTGTAGTAAATTTCCCGCAGCGGCCTGGTGCCTTACGTGAATTTGTAAATGATATTTTAGGGCCAAATGATGACATCACTCGATTTGAATACATCAAGCGGGCCAGCAAAGGAACCGGACCAGTCCTGATTGGGATTGCTCTGGCCAATAAGCATGATTATGCGGGTCTGATCAATCGGATTGAGCAGTTTGACCCATCCTTCATCAATCTGAACGGAAATGAAACTCTTTATAATATGTTGGTCTGAACCTAAAGATATTTTAGTAAAACTCTGCTTTTTAATTGCAAGCGATTGAGGAGTGTGCTAGAATATACTATATTAAATTAAGGAGATGTGATTATGTTTTTAAATTTCTTCTTTTTCTTCTTTCTCTTTTTTATCATTCTTTGTGTTTTAGCGGCATTTAGTTCGCTCTATGTCGTACGCCAGCAGTCTGTTGCCATCATTGAGCGTTTCGGCCGCTACCACAAGACCAGTACAAGTGGGATGAATGTGCGTTTGCCTTTGGGAATTGACAAAATTGCTGCTCGTGTCCAGTTGCGTTTGCTGCAGAGCGAGATTATTGTTGAGACCAAGACTCAGGATAATGTCTTTGTGACCATGAATGTTGCGACCCAGTATCGGGTAAATGAACATAATGTCACGGATGCTTACTATAAACTCATGCGACCAGAAGCGCAGATCAAGTCTTATATCGAAGATGCCCTGCGTTCCTCTGTTCCTAAACTGACCTTGGACGAGCTCTTTGAAAAGAAAGATGAGATTGCCCTAGAAGTTCAAAAGCAGGTGGCAGAAGAAATGTCGACTTATGGCTATATCATTGTTAAAACCTTGATTACCAAGGTTGAGCCAGATGCAGAAGTCAAGCAGTCTATGAACGAAATCAACGCCGCTCAACGCAAGCGGGTGGCAGCTCAGGAATTGGCAGAAGCAGATAAGATCAAAATCGTTACTGCAGCAGAGGCTGAGGCTGAGAAAGACCGTCTTCACGGGGTCGGTATAGCAGAGCAGCGGAAGGCGATCGTAGATGGTTTAGCTGACTCCATCCAAGAGCTCAAAGGGGCCAATGTTGAACTGACAGAAGAGCAAATCATGTCCATCCTCTTGACCAACCAATATCTAGATACTTTGAATAATTTTGCGGATAAAGAAGGAAATAATACGATTTTCCTTCCAGCAAATCCTGATGGAGTGGAGAGTATTCGCACCCAGATCCTTTCAGCCCTCAAAGCTAAATAAATATAGAATATTCAGAATTATTTAATTTGTTTGTTTTGGTTTTTCTAAGTTGACAAACTGTATAAAAACCATTATATTAGTATTCGAAATAAGTTAGAGAGGAGTAAGAAATGGCTAAATCAAATTTTGAAAAAGTAGAGTCAGTTGTTGGATGGGTTCGTGACAAAAAAATTACAGGTTACCGTATTAGTAAAGAAACAAACGCGCGTGAAATGTCAATTATTGCTCTTGCTCAAGGACGTGCAAAAGTAAAGAATATTTCTTTTGAAACAGCTCTTGGCTTGATTGATTTCTACGACAAAAATCATGAAAAGTTTGAAGACTAATCTTCAAAAAGTGGGGGAACCCGCTTTTTTATTTTGCGAATAAAAAAACAAGACGGATGTATTTTTTCCGTCTTGTTCTGTTTGGTTGATTGTTTATTTATTTTAAGAAGCGACGTAGGAATTCCTTGGTCCGTTCTTCTTTGGGATTGGTAAAGAATTCTTGAGGAGTGCCTTCTTCTGCGATAACGCCCTTATCCATAAAGATAACGCGGCTGGAAACATCGCGGGCAAATTCCATTTCGTGGGTCACGACGATCATGGTCAGGCCTTCTTTGGCCAAATCCTTCATGATTTTCAAAACTTCACCGACCATTTCTGGGTCAAGAGCTGAAGTTGGTTCATCGAAAAGGATAGCGTCAGGATTCATGGAAAGCGCACGCGCAATGGCAACCCGCTGTTTTTGTCCACCTGAAAGCTGTTTAGGCTTGGCCTGCCAGTAGAGCTCTCCCATTCCCACCTTTTCCAGATTTTCTTTGGCAATCTTTTCTGCCTCAGCACGTTCTCTTTTGAGTACGGTTGTCTGAGCAACGATGGTGTTTTCGAGGACATTGAGATTTTCAAAAAGATTGAAACTTTGGAAGACCATGCCTAACTTTTCGCGGTAATGAGTCAGGTCGTAATTTTCATCCAAGACATTTTTTCCGCGGTAGAGAATTTCGCCAGCAGTAGGTGTTTCGAGGAGGTTGATGGAGCGGAGAAAGGTTGATTTCCCGCTACCTGAACTTCCGATAATGGAGATAACTTCGCCCTTGTGGACAGTCAGAGAAATGTCTTTCAAGACTTGGTTCTCTCCATAGGATTTTTTGAGATTTTTAATTTCTAAAATTGTTTCGGTCATTGTTTCAATTCTCCCGTCTGCATTTGATTGGCACCTGTTGTGTAATGATCTGTGTCAAACTTCCGCTCGATGAAACGTAGGATTCGAGTGATGGTAAAGGTCAAGACGAAGTAAATGACTGCGATAATGGTAAAGGTTTGGAAATACTGATAAGTCTGAGTTGCAATCGTATTTCCTGAGAAGTAGAGCTCCACCACAGAGATAACATTGAGGACAGATGTATCCTTGATATTGATGACAAATTCATTACCCGTTGCAGGCAAAATGTTGCGGACTACCTGTGGCAGGACAACCTTGCGCATGGTTTGACCATGGGTCATTCCTAGCGCAGTAGCTGCTTCGAATTGTCCCTTGTCAACGGCAAAGATACCACCGCGGACAATTTCACTCATGTAAGCACCAGTATTGATAGAAACGATAAAGATGGCTGCAGCTGTCCGGTCAATCGAAATACCGAAAGCCTGAGCCGTTCCATAGTAGATAACCATGGATTGGACAATCATAGGAGTACCACGGAAGATTTCAATGTAAACATTGAGGAACCAACCAAATAGTTTTTGCAAGAAGGCTAAAGCCTTGTTTTTTGAAATCGGTGCTGTCCGATAAACTCCAATCAGCAAGCCGATCAGTAGACCAGCAACTGTCCCTGTGATGGAAATGAGCAAGGTCAAGCCAGCTCCACGTAAAAACTGTGGCCAGTTTTCTTTCCAAATCTTAAAAACTTTGTTGAAGAATGTATCTTCAGCATCGTCGGTATCAGTATCTACCGGTTGATTTTTAATCATCTGATCCATCAGCTGGACTTGGTCATCTGTTGAGAGTTTAGCGATAGCTGCATTAGCTTGCTCGATTCGGCTGTCGTCTTTACGCATACCGACAGCGATGGAGGCATCTTCTTCACCAACTTCAAAGCCCTCTTTGAATTGAATCATTTTGAACTTAGAGTTGGCAGCTTCGGCTGTCAGAGCTTCGGGACGTTCAGAAATGTAACCGTCAATAACACCAGATTCTAGAGCTTGACGCATTTGGGCGAAATCTCCCATGGCGGTCTCTTGCTTAGCACCTGGCAGTTGAGAAATCAGATTGTAAAGATAGACACCTTGCTGAGAGGTGATTTTAGCATCTTTGAAGTCTTTGAGGGTCTTAGCATTAGCGTAGTTGCCGTCTTTTCGAACCAGCATAACAGGCTCACTAGTATAGTAGCTGTTAGAAAAGGCGATTTCTTTTTTCCGTTCGGCAGTTGGGCTCATACCAGCGATAATCATATCGATTTTACCAGATGTCAAGGCTGGAATCAGTCCGTTCCAAGAAGTTTTTACAACTAGAGGCTCCTTGCCCATTTCCTGAGCAATCTTCTTGGCAACTTGGACATCGTAGCCATTGGCATACTGATTTGTTCCTTCGATTTTAACAGCACCATTTGAATCATCATCTTGGGTCCAGTTGAAAGGGGCATAAGCCGCTTCCATCCCAATTCTAAGATAATCATCCGCCTGAGCTACGGTAAGGGTTCCCAGACAGACGAGGAGGGCTGTCAATAAGGTTAAAATGAATTTTTTCATATTCTCTCCTAGTCCTTCTAAAATAGTTCTTTCTATTCTACCGAAAAATATTCGACTTTTCAATCTCGGTAAGCCCTTACTTGAGAAAAATGCTATAATAGGATAAAGATTTAGAAAAGGACTTTGGTTTATGAAAAGGTACTTGTCAGGAATTTTCCTTCTTCTTTTGAGTTTGTTTTTTGCTGGGACAGTGTCAGCTTTAGACTATCAAATCCAGTCTTATAATGGAGATTTAGAGATCCATGCCGATAATACAGCCACCTATACAGAAGAGGTGACTTATCATTTTGATGATGATTACAATGGCCAGATGGTTTCCCTAGGCTCAGCAGGAAAGATGCCAGAAGGCTTTGCTATTGATTCAGATCCAAAAGTCTCCGTGAAAACCAATGGAGTCGTAAAATATGACTTTGAGCCACGAGTTACAGATTTGGGAGATGGCTACGAAGTCAAGATTTACAATGCAGGTAAAGAGGGAGACACGGTCAAAGTAACAGTCACATGGAACTTGACCAATCTTCTTTTCCTCCATAAAGATATAGCAGAGCTCAAATGGACACCGATCAGTGATTGGGAAGAGGAGCTGCAAAATGTGACGATTAAGGTCTGGGGCTTGGGAACCTGGTCTTTAACAGACATGTATGTTCATACAGGTTATTTTGGTCAATCGGCCACTATAGATAGAAATCGCGCGGATTATCGGATTCAGCTATCTCATTTACCTAGTAGGAAGAAGGTCGAACTGCATGGATATTGGCATCGCCAGGCTCTGCATCAGGCGACAGAGGATCTGAGAGCGACCGACTATCTAAAGACTTTTCAAGCAGTTGAAGAAGAAATTGTAGCCAAGAGCCAGTTTTATCATCGCTTGGGAGAAGTCTATCTGCCTCTTTTGGCCTTGTTCTTGCTGATACTTTCGGGGATATTTTATCTGATCTTTCGGATGAAGATTCGCCCTAGCCAAGCTTTTCCTAAAGACGCTCGCCTCTATGAAGCTCCGCAAGATCTGGCCCCTCTCATTGTAGCGGCTAATATCTTTGCTGTGGATATGAGAGAAGTCGATCCGACCAGTGGTGGACGAGCGCATTTGAAATTTGAAAATTTGGTGCAGGCGACCTTGCTGGATTTGATGGATCGGGGCTATATAGAGCTTTTAGGAACTGCAGACAAGCCAATCCTGAAACCAATTCCTAAAAAAGGTTTGTCAGATTTTGAACGGAAATTCCTACAGATGGCATTTGGCGACCATAAACAGGCAGCTGTAGCAGACTTGTTTGAATCTTATCAGATTTCAGAAGATCTTTATAAAAATAAGAAATCAGCAGATGAAGCACGAATCCGCCAAATTGGAAATCGAATAAAAAATCGCTTTTCAACTGATTTAAACCTTTTGTCTGAACAAGTATTAAAGGAGATTCGGGAGCTAAACTTGCAGGATCACTATCGTCCTTTGAAACGAGGAGAAAAGCTTCTCTTGTGGTTGGCTCTAATGGCGAGTTTCCTTGCTTTTGGCTTGTCTCTCTTGACATTTTTTATTTATTTGATCAAGCTAGACGGTTTTATTTGGTCCTATCTTCCACTTGCAGCTGTTGCTTCGGTGTTGACCGTTCTGCTGGGCAGAGCCTTACAGCTATATCAGCGGGATGGTGTCTTGAGTGATGAGGGAGCTCATGATTTCTATCTCTGGAATAGCTTTGCGAATATGCTACGCTACATCGCTCGCCTATACGATACCGAGGTAGAGGGCATTGTCCTGTGGAACCGACTTTTGGTCTATGCTACCCTATTTGGCTATGCGGATCGGGTCAGTCGGGTCATGAAGCTGCGTCAAATTTCCTTGGAAAACGCGTCTATGAATACTTATCTACAATACAATCTTCATCCTATTTTCTACGCAAGTTCCCATAGTTTTTCAAATTATGGACACATTGCTTCGACGGCCAGTCATTTCTCGGTTTCATCAGGAGGCGGAGCAGGAGGTGGCTTCTCTGGTGGCGGTGGAGGCGGAGGTGGCGGAGCCTTTTGATAAAAAGCTTGCCAAAGCCCTTGTGAAAGCTTTTCCTCTCCTCCAATATGTGGTATAATAAATGTTAGAGTTGTTTTAGGAGTTAGATATGTTTATTATTGAAATTTTAAAGTCCATTATTTATGGAATTGTTGAAGGAATTACAGAGTGGCTACCCATTTCGAGTACCGGCCACTTGATTCTGATTCAAGATTTTATTAAGTATAAAAATGAAAATCCAGCCTTCATGGAAATGTTCAATGTTGTCATTCAGCTGGGAGCTATCTTGGCGGTTGTGGTGATTTATTTTGATAAGCTCAACCCTTTTAAACCAGGGAAAACAGCTCGTCAAATTCAGCTGACATGGCAGCTCTGGGCTAAGGTCGTCGTTGCTGCTTTGCCAGCTGCAATCATCGGTCTCTTCCTAGACGATTGGTTTGAAGCCCATTTTTATAATCTGGTATCCGTCGCAATCATGCTGATTATCTACGGGGCTGCCTTTATCTATCTGGAAAAACGAGAGCAGGTGGAACCGACTGTTACAGAATTGAGCAAACTTCCTTATCAAACAGCTCTTTATATCGGTCTTTTCCAAGTCTTATCCCTCTTTCCAGGAACCAGCCGTTCAGGTGCGACCATTGTCGGTGGTCTCTTGAATGGTGTCAGCCGACCAGTTGTGACAGAGTTTACTTTCTACTTGGGGATTCCAATCATGTTTGGTGCAAGTGGGCTGAAAATCCTGAAATTTATTATCAAGGGTAATTCTTTAGGTTTCGACCAATTATTCCTTTTATTGGTAGCGATGGGAGTGGCTTTCGGAGTCAGTCTTTATGTGATTCGCTTCCTGACAGACTATGTCAAGAATCATGACTTTACAATCTTTGGTAAATATCGGATCGGACTCGGAGTTTTGCTGTTGGTTTACGGTCTGATTAAGGTCATTATTGGCTGATCAAGGCTTGGGAAATTTTCCCAGCCTTTTCTTATTTGACCAGTTATTTTTTTGAAATAAGTTTAGAATTTTAGTATAATAGAAAGACTATGAAAGTATGAGGTTGATGAGATGGAAGTGAAACAGATTAATGACTCGACGATTAAAATCACCATCCAGTTGGAAGATTTAGAAGAACACGGAATGGAAATCGCAGATTTCCTAGTGCCCCAAGAAAAAACAGAAGAATTTTTCTATACAATCTTGGATGAGCTGGAAATGCCGGAAAGCTTCTTAGATAGTGGCATGCTGAGTTTTCGGGTGACGCCTAAGCCAGACAAGCTGGATGTCTTTGTGACGAGATCCAAGATTGATAAGAATTTGAATTTTGAAGATTTGGGCAATCTACCGGATATTGATGAGCTCAGCCAGATGTCTCCAGATGAGTTCTTAAAGACTTTAGAGAAAAATATCTTTGAAAAGAGTAAGGATGACCTTGAGGCGGTCAAATCTTTAGAGGCAGCAGAGGCTGATCAGGAGGCCTCTGTAGATTCTTCAGAAGATAGGGAAGAGAATCTAGACCGTTATGTCTACTATATTTTGTCATTTACTGATTTGCAGAGTGCAGTTTCTTTCGCCAAAACGGTTGACTACCCAATAGACCTGTCAGAACTCTATAAATATGACTCTGCCTACTACCTGACTATTTTGGTAGATTTGGAAGAGCAACCGGAGCTTTATCCAGCTTGGTTACTGGCTAAAATGCGGGAATTTGCTGAGGATACAGATATTACTCGTGCTGTCCTGCAAGAACACGGACGTCTGCTTTTGGTGACAGAAGCCATCCAACAATTGCAAAAGGTTGAATGCGTATGATTGCTTTTCCCTTAAAGTTCATTTTGGTGCTACTAGCGACATTTTTTGTCGGAGTTTTGCTGACTCCCCTCGTTCGGCTCTTGGCTTTTAAAATGGATGCAGTCGACTATCCTAATGCTCGACGAATCAATAAGAAGCCCATGCCGAGTGCAGGCGGTCTGGCGGTTGTAGCGGCTTTTACCTTGGCAACTTTGGTATTCATGCCGCAGATTGTTGGCGTCACTTTTTTTGAACAGACTTATTTTGACTATATTTGGCCAGTAGTGCTAGGAGGCTTGATTGTAGCCCTGACGGGTCTTATCGATGATATTAAAGAATTAAGTCCTTTGATGAAGTTAGGGGGGATTGTGCTGGCTGCCTGCCTGATTTGGTGGCTGACGGATTTCCGCTTGGATGACTTTAAGATTCCTTTTGGTGGTCCCCATCTCTTTTTCCCACCTTGGCTATCTTTTATTTTGACCATTCTCTGGATTGTCTCCATTACCAATGCGGTCAATCTCATGGATGGTTTAGACGGCCTTGTCAGCGGGGTCTCCATTATTTCCTTGCTAACCATGGGGATTGTTTCCTACTTTTTCTTGCCGGGCCATAATTTATTCCTAACCCTGACAATCTTGGTCTTAGTAGCCTCTATTGCTGGCTTCTTTCCTTACAATTATCATCCAGCCATTATATATGGCGGGGATACGGGGGCTCTTTTCATCGGTTTTATGATTTCGGTCCTGTCTCTACAAGGCTTGAAAAATGCGACGGCAGTAGCGATTGTCACGCCTATGATTATCTTGGGGGTGCCGATTACTGATACTTTTTTAGCAATCGTTCGTCGGACTTTGTCTGGTCAGAAATTTTACCAGCCTGACCGTCATCACCTTCATCATAGGCTCTTGTCCTTGGGGCTGACACATCGGGGAACAGTTCTAGTTATCTATGGGATTTCGATGATTTTCTCTATGATTTCCCTCCTGCTAAATGTATCGACCCGCATCGGTGGACTCCTCCTCGTGATTGGCCTTCTGCTAGGTGTCGAACTCTTAGTAGAACTAATAGGGGTTCTGGGTCCACAGAGGACGCCTCTGCTCAATATCCTGCGCTTTATCGGAAACTCCTCTTATCGAGAAGAAGTTCGAGAGAAGAGATACCAAAAGAAACACAAACAAGAATAGTTCTAAACAAAATAAAAGCCTTTTGGGCTTTTTTTTGGTATACTAAAGTATGTAAATCAGCTAAGTAAAGAAAGGAAAAAGAAATGTCTGTCTTAGAAATCAAAGATCTTCATGTTGAAATTGAAGGGAAAAAAATTCTCAAAGGGGTAAATCTTACTCTGAAAACGGGAGAGGTTGCAGCGATCATGGGTCCAAATGGAACAGGGAAATCTACCTTGTCTGCAGCCATTATGGGAAATCCTAACTACGAAGTAACTCAAGGAGAGGTGCTTTTTGATGGGGTTAATATCTTGGAGCTGGAAGTAGACGAGCGTGCTCGTATGGGACTCTTCCTTGCGATGCAGTATCCTAGTGAAATTCCTGGCATTACCAATGCAGAGTTTCTCCGTGCGGCCATGAATGCTGGCAAGGAAGATGATGAAAAAATCTCTGTCCGTGACTTCATTACTAAACTAGATGAAAAGATGGAACTGCTCAACATGAAAGAAGAGATGGCTGAGCGCTACCTCAATGAAGGCTTCTCAGGTGGTGAGAAAAAACGCAATGAAATCCTGCAGTTGCTTATGCTAGAGCCAACTTTTGCGCTTTTGGATGAGATTGACTCAGGTCTGGATATCGATGCGCTTAAGGTCGTTTCTAAAGGGGTCAACGCTATGCGTGGTGAAGGTTTTGGTGCGATGATTATCACCCACTACCAACGCCTGCTCAACTATATCACTCCAGATGTAGTTCATGTCATGATGGATGGTAAAGTCGTTCTTTCTGGCGGTCCAGAATTGGCAATCCGCTTGGAGAAAGAAGGCTATGCTAAGTTGGCTGAAGAGTTGGGCTTCAACTACACTGAGGAAGCTTAGTCAAACATTCTTTTGACTTTGATAAAAGATAGGAGAATGACATGACGAAAGAATTAATTCACGAATTTTCACAGCTTCACGCAGAACCAGAATGGTTGGCCAGTCTCCGTCAGCAGGCTTTTGACAAGATGGGCCAACTGGATTTGCCAGTTATTGAGCGGGTTAAATTTCACCGCTGGAATCTGGGAGACGGACGGATTTCTGATAGCGAGCCTTTGACCAGTGTGCCAGATTTTACGGCTCTCGGAGACAATCTCAAGTTTATCCAAATGGGAACTCAAACGGTCCTTGAGCAGTTGCCAGCAGATTTGGCGGAGCAAGGTGTGGTCTTCACTGATTTTCACACTGCTTTGGAAGAAATTCCAGAGTTGGTGGAGCAGCATTTCATGTCCGCGGTCAAGTACGACGAGGACAAATTAGCAGCTTACCATACGGCTTATTTCAACAGCGGTGCGGTGCTTTATGTGCCGGACAACGTTGAGATTGACCAGCCGATTGAAGGGATTTTTTATCAGGACAGCGAAAGCGATGTTCCTTTTAACAAGCATATTTTGATTATCGCGGGCAAGCACTCCAAGGTTAACTACTTGGAACGCTTGGAGACTTATGGCCAAGGGACTGTTCCGACAACAGCTAATATCACCGTCGAAGTCATTGCCCAAGCTGGAGCTCAGATTAAGTTTTCAGCCATTGACCGCCTAGGCGAAAATGTAACAGCTTATATCAGCCGTCGCGGTAAGCTGGACAACGATGCTATGATTGACTGGGCAATTGGCGTTATGAACGAAGGAAACGTCGTGGCAGACTTTGACAGTGACCTTTATGGCAAGGGCAGCCATGCGGATATGAAAGTAGTTGCCCTTTCCAGCGGTAAGCAGGTTCAAGGAATTGATACCCGCGTAACTAACTATGGCTGCAACTCTATCGGAAATATCCTGCAGCACGGGGTTATCCTGGAAAAAGGAACCCTGACCTTCAATGGTATCGGTCATATTATCAAAGGGGCTAAGGGAGCAGATGCCCAGCAGGAAAGCCGAGTTCTCATGCTGTCTGACCAAGCGCGCTCAGATGCTAATCCCATTCTCTTGATTGATGAGAACGATGTGACAGCTGGTCACGCGGCTTCTATCGGTCAGGTAGATCCAGAAGATATGTACTACCTCATGAGTCGGGGGCTTGATAAGGCGACGGCAGAGCGCTTGGTCGTGCGCGGCTTCTTGGGCTCAGTGATTGTAGAAATCCCTGTTAAAGAAGTCCGTGATGAAATGATTGAAAATATCGATATTATTCTCGCAAAAAGATAAAAAGCTGGGCCTTGTCCCTTGTAAGTAGATAGGAGTCTTCATGTCTGGATTTAATGCAGAAGTAATCAAGCAAGATTTTCCCATTTTGGACCAAATTGTCAATGATGAGCCTTTGGTTTATTTGGACAATGCGGCGACAACCCAGAAACCCAAGCAGGTGCTGGCAGCTATTGAAAACTACTATCTTAGAGACAATGCCAATGTCCACCGCGGTGTGCATACGTTAGCTGAGCGGGCAACTGCAGCCTATGAAGCAGCCAGAGAAAGAGTTCGCTCTTTTATCAAAGCAGCTTCTAGCAGAGAAGTCCTCTTTACACGAGGAACTACGACGGGGCTTAACTGGGTGGCTCAGTTTGCGTCTGAAAGGCTGCAGCCTGGTGACGAAGTGATGATTTCCATTATGGAGCACCATTCCAATGTTATTCCTTGGCAAGAAGCTTGTAGGAAGACTGGAGCCAAGTTGGTTTATGTCTATCTCAAGGACGGTGCTCTGGATATGGAAGATTTCCGTGCCAAGCTCAATGAGCGAACCAAGTTTGTTTCTCTGGCTCATGCTTCCAATGTTCTCGGGATTATCAATCCCATCAAGGAGATTGCCCAACTGGTTCATCAGCAAGGGGCACTTTTGGTGGTGGATGGGGCTCAGTCTATTCCCCATATGAAGATTGATGTGCAGGATTTGGATGTGGACTTCTTCGCCTTTTCGGGGCATAAGATGGCAGGCCCGACTGGTATAGGGGTTCTCTATGGCAAGGAAGAACTGCTAGAGCAGATGTCGCCAGTTGAGTTTGGCGGCGAAATGATTGATTTTGTCTATGAGCAGGAAGCGACCTGGAAGGAGCTCCCGTGGAAGTTTGAGGCCGGAACGCCAAATATGGCAGGAGCAATCGGTCTTGCGGCGGCCATTGATTATTTGGAAGAATTGGGCATGGATGCCATTGCTCAGCATGAGCAGGACTTGATTGCCTACGTATTTCCTAAGCTACAAGCAGTGGAAGGTTTGACGATTTATGGCTCTCAGGATTTGGCCCAGCGTTCGGGCGTGATTGCCTTTAACCTAGATGGTCTCCATCCGCATGATGTCGCGACGGCTCTGGACTACGAAGGAGTGGCTGTTCGGGCGGGTCACCATTGTGCCCAACCCCTGCTCACCTATCTGCAGGTGCCAGCGACTGTGCGAGCCAGCTTTTATGTTTACAATACCTATGCGGATTGCGACAAGCTGGTAGATGCTTTAGAAGAGACAAAGGAGTTTTTCAATGGCACTTTCTAAGTTAGACAGTCTTTACAAGGCGGTTGTGACCGATCACTCGGCTCACCCCCATCATCATGGGAAACTGGAAGATGTGGAGCAGGTGGTTCTCAATAACCCGACTTGTGGCGATGTTATCAGCCTGTCTGTGAAGTTTAATGCTGAAAATCAGATTGAGGATATTGCCTTTGTAAATTCTGGCTGTACCATTTCAACGGCTTCGGCCAGCATGATGACGGATGCGGTTCTGGGCAAGACAAAAGAGCAGGCGCTGGAATTAGCAGAGGTCTTCTCGCAGATGGTTCAGGGCCAAGAAGATAGTCGCCAGAAAGAATTGGGAGATGGAGCCTTTTTAGCAGGCGTTGCCAAATTCCCGCAGCGAATTAAGTGTGCGACCTTGGGCTGGAATGCCCTCAAGCGAGCGATTGAAGAAGATAAAAAGTAAGAACGTGAAAGGAAATTATGTCAGAAGAAAGAGTAGAACCAAAACCGATTGATCTCGGTGAGTACAAGTTTGGTTTCCATGATGATGTTGAACCTGTTCTCTCGACAGGGAAGGGATTGAATGAAGCGGTCATTCGTGAGCTTTCTGCAGCCAAGGATGAACCAGAATGGATGCTAGATTTTCGTTTGAAGTCTTATGAGACATTCAAGAAGATGCCTATGCAGACTTGGGGACCGGACTTGTCCGAGATTGATTTTGACGACTTGATTTATTACCAAAAGGCCTCTGATAAGCCGGCTAGAAGCTGGGATGATGTACCTGAGAAGATCAAGGAAACTTTTGAGCGGATTGGGATTCCAGAAGCGGAGAGAGCCTACCTGGCTGGTGCGGCTGCCCAGTATGAGTCAGAAGTGGTTTACCACAATATGAAGGAAGAGTTCCAAAAACTAGGAATTGTCTTTACGGATACCGATTCAGCTCTCAAGGAATACCCAGAGCTTTTCAAGCAGTATTTTGCTAAGCTGGTCCCTCCGACAGATAACAAGTTAGCAGCACTCAATTCCGCCGTCTGGTCTGGTGGGACCTTTATCTACGTGCCAAAAGGTGTTAAGGTAGACATTCCGCTTCAAACCTACTTTCGTATCAACAATGAAAATTCCGGTCAGTTTGAGCGGACCTTGATTATCGTTGACGAGGGAGCAAGTGTCCACTACGTAGAAGGATGTACAGCACCAACTTATTCAAGTAACAGCTTGCATGCAGCGATTGTTGAAATCTTTGCCCTGGACGGCGCCTATATGCGCTATACGACCATTCAAAACTGGTCTGATAATGTTTATAACTTGGTAACCAAACGTGCACGGGCCATGAAAGATGCGACAGTTGAGTGGATTGATGGAAATTTGGGTGCCAAAACAACCATGAAGTACCCATCTGTTTACCTTGATGGAGAAGGGGCGCGTGGAACCATGCTTTCTATCGCCTTTGCCAATGCTGGCCAACACCAGGATACAGGGGCTAAGATGATTCACAATGCGCCACACACTAGCTCATCTATTGTTTCCAAGTCCATTGCTAAGGGCGGAGGTAAGGTAGACTACCGTGGCCAAGTGACCTTTGCTCGCAATTCTAAGAAATCTGTCAGCCATATCGAATGTGATACCATTATCATGGACGATTTGTCTGCTTCAGACACCATTCCATTTAATGAAATACACAACTCGCAAGTGGCTTTGGAGCATGAAGCTAAAGTTTCTAAGATTTCTGAAGAGCAGCTCTACTACCTCATGAGCCGTGGCTTGTCCGAATCCGAAGCTACTGAAATGATTGTCATGGGCTTTGTCGAGCCTTTTACCAAAGAACTGCCTATGGAATACGCTGTTGAGCTCAACCGTCTCATCAGCTATGAAATGGAAGGGTCTGTTGGATAAAAAGAGGCGTTGACCTCTTTTTAATTGTGAATAAATGTTTGCTTAAGCAAAGTGTTTAAAAGATTTAGAGGACCTGTTAAACAGTAGCGGAATACTCGATTGCTAGTTAACCCTCAAAGAACTTTTTTTGATTATGTTAAACGTTTATAAAAGAGATACCGCGAATCAATTGATTCGCGGTATCTCTTTTATAACTTCTCATTGACAAAGCGGATGAAGTCGTTCCACCAGACTTTGAAAATGATAGCTTTTTCAATGTTTTTTTCTGTTACCATAGAAACAGAAGTTTTCTTGTTTTCGATGTAGCCCTGGCCGATTGGCTCAGAATCTGTATAAGTAAGGGTACCCACTACACTACCCTTTTTCAAAGGTGCCTGCAGTTCCTGTGGACTTGGAGTAAAGGTGACTTTATGTTCAGCCTGATTGGCTATCCGTTCTAGGATTACTAGGTCCTCACTAGCAACTGCAGCGACCTTATCCTCTTGGCTGTCTCTAATGGCTACTTGTGAGTTATTATATCGTTCGCCTTTTTTGACCAAGACCGTCGGAGAAAAATTTTGCGTAACGTAGGTCATTAGGCTAGATGTAACGCCAAAACGGGTATTAGGGTCGTTATCTTCCTGTGCGACCCCTAAAACGACTGTGATCAATCGCATCCCTTTTTCACTTGTCACACCGACAAATGAAACACCATTCTGCTCAGATCCTCCTGTCTTCAAACCCTTCACTCCTGTCCGAAAACTAGGAGAACCTTCCAACATTAAGTTGGGATTTTCTAGTTGGATTCCTGCAAAATTCACATGAGATTTGGAAGTGATGCCAAGGACCTCTGGGTAGTCATCGATCAGATGTGAGGCAATCACAGCTATATCATAAGCACTGAACTTATTGACAGTTTCTTGTTTTTTCTTGCTTTTAGAATTCTCGGTAGTCTCTTCCTCAGCACTGCTAGTTTCGAGCGAACCATCTAGTAAACGAATATCCGTACCAGTAGCATTTACAATGGTTGCATCAGAAATATTCCATTCCTTGAGTTTGGCTTTCATCATTTTGACAAAATTTTCTTCACTTCCAGCAACTTTTTCTGCCAGAGCGATAGTGGCGCTGTTGGCACTGGCCAAAAGAGAGGCATTCAGTAAGTCCTTTACCTTGTAGCGTCGCGCTTCCAGAGGAAGATTTGCGATAGATGGATTTACTGTCAGATGATAAGCATAATCAGAAATATCAACTTCAGTTTCTAGACTTAATTTGCCATCAGCAATGGCCTCGTAAACCAGATAAGCAGTCAAGATGTTAGTAATAGCACCGACTTCTAGTGGGCTTGTAGCCTCCTTTTCATAGAGGATTTTTCCTGAGTTTGCATCGACAGCAATGGCGCTTTTAGCGGCAATTTCATAGTCATCTGCCAGAACAGGCTTGGCAATCAGGCCAAAGAATAGCAGTAGGAATACAAAAAGTTTTTTCATTTCTTTCCCCTAGGTTAGTAGTAAGTATATTGTAACATAAAAAAGCCGATATTTTTGATAATCCTATTCAAGAATCCTTGTAAAATATTGAACAAATTTTTATTTATAAGATTTTCTGCATGTTTATGAAAATATATGAAAATGCATAGAAATTTTACTATATTTTGTTTCAATAAAAATAAGAAAAATGCATAGAAATTTAAATTTTTCTAAAATAAGACTTGTATTTGTCTAGAAATGATGTATAATAATACATAATCTAAAGAAGGAGATTTGCTCATGAAAAAATCTAAATGGTTGGCTATTACTGGTTTGGTTGCAGCATCAGCGCTATTCTTAGCTGCTTGTGGCAAGTCAAGCACCAGCTCGGCAAAGACATATTCTTATGTCTATAATACAGATCCAGATACATTGGATTATGTAAACTCCAATCGCGCCTCCACTTCTGACGTTATTGCCAATTTGGTCGACGGTCTTTTAGAAAATGATCAATATGGGAATCTTATCCCTTCATTGGCTGAAGACTGGACTGTGTCTAAAGATGGCCTAACTTATACTTATAAGTTGCGTAAGGATGCTAAATGGTACACAGCAGAAGGTGAAGAATATGCTGCTGTCAAGGCACAAGACTTTGTAACAGGGCTTAAGCACGCTGCAGATGAAAAATCGGAAGCATTACCAATCGTGCAAAACTCTATCAAAGGCTTGGATGCTTATATCAAAGGGGAAAGCAATGATTTCTCTACTGTAGGTGTCAAGGCAATCGATGACTATACAGTCCAATACACCCTGAATCAGCCAGAAAGCTACTGGAATTCTAAGACAACGATGGGCATTCTCTTCCCGATTAACGAAGAATTCCTGAAGAAAGAAGGCAAAGACTTTGGTACCGTGAAACCTTCCGGTATCCTCTACAATGGTCCATATGTATTAAAGTCATTTACTTCTAAGTCTGTTATCGAATATTCTAAAAACCCAAACTATTGGGACAAGGACAATGTGAAGATCGAAGATGTCAAGTTGACTTACTACGATGGTTCTGATCAAGAGTCATTGATCCGTAACTTTACTGATGGTGCTTACACACAAGCTCGTCTCTATCCGACTAGCTCAAACTATGCATCAGTAGAAAAGAAATATAAAGACAACATCATCTTTACTCCACAAAACTCAACTAGCTATTTCTATGCCTTTAACTTGAATCGTCAGGCTTATAGCCACACTTCTAAGACAGATGCCCAAAAAGCTGCCAGCAAAGAAGCAATTCAAAATAAAGACTTCCGCCAAGCAATCAACTTTGCTTTTGACCGTAAATCCTTTGGTGCCCAGATGAATGGTAATGAAGGAGCAACGAAGATCATCAGAAGCTTGCTTGTACCTCCTAGTTTTGTGCAAGTAGATGGCAAGGACTTCTCGGATATCGTTGAATCTCAGTTAGCTTCTTATGGGGATGAATGGCAAGGTGTCAAATTAGCTGATGCCCAAGATAGCATTTACAACCCAGAAAAGGCCAAGGCAGAATTTGCTAAGGCAAAAGAAGCTTTGCAAGCACAGGGAGTTGAATTTCCAATTCATCTAGATGTACCAGTTGACCAGACAGATAAAATCATGGTGCAGCGGACGAATTCCTTCAAACAATCTGTTGAGGCAGCTCTAGGCCAAGAAAACGTTGTGATTGACGTGCATCAAATGTCATCAGACGATTTTGATAACTCTACTTACTTTGCAGAAACAGCTGCCCAAAAGGACTATGACCTCAATATGTCTGGTTGGTCAGCAGACTACCAAGACCCAGTGACTTATCTGAATATCTTTAACCCAGAGACAGGGGATATCTTGGACAATATTGGTCTGACAAAAGGACAAAACCAAGACCTTGCTTCCAAGGTTGGTTTAACGGACTACAAAGCGCTTTTGGATCAGGCAGATGCAGAAAAGCAAGATACCAATGCTCGCTATACGAAATATGCAGCAGCGCAGGCTTGGTTAACAGATAGTTCCATTGTGATCCCATCTATTTCTGCAGGTGCTTCACCAATGGTTCAAAAGGTTGTACCATTTACCAAAGCCTACTCTTATGTAGGTATCAAGGGTGATGTCTATGTATTTAAGGGAATGGAGCTTCAAGATAAAGTTCTGACAGTAGCTGATTATCAAAAGGCTTTGAAAAAATGGGAAAAAGAGAAAGAAGAATCAAATAAAAAAGCTCAAGAAGAGTTAGCAAGTCACGTTAAGTAAAAGAAAAGAGGCTGGGACAAAAGTCCTAGCCTCTCAATTGTCTTTGGATTGTCGAACAAGACGCAGTGGTTGAGTGGGCTCTACTACGCTGATTTCATCAGCTTTTACAGCCCTACTCAACTGTGCGGAGGTGGGACGACGAAATCGAATTCTAACGAATTACCGATTTCTGTCCCAGTCTCTTTTAAAGTAGAAAATCCTATATTTCGTTCATTTTTTTGAACTGTTGGATTTCTCCTCAACTAGAATAAGAAAAGGTCCGATTTGTTTCGGACCTTTCATTGCTTATTTTGGTGCGATGACTTCCAAACCGCCCATGTAGGGACGCAGGACTTCAGGAATGGTCACAGAACCATCTTCATTTTGGTAATTTTCTAAGATAGCAGCGACTGTGCGTCCGACAGCCAGTCCAGAACCGTTGAGAGTATGAAGGAGTTTGACCTTGCCATCTTCTTCGTCACGGTAACGGATTTGAGCTCGACGAGCTTGGAAATCTTCTGTATTAGAGCAGCTAGAGATTTCACGGTAGGTATTTTGCGCTGGAATCCAGACTTCCAAGTCATAGGTTTTAGCAGCTGAGAAGCCCATGTCGCCAGTAGAAAGGGCAACAACACGGTAAGGCAGATTGAGCTTTTGTAGGATGTTTTCTGCATTGGCAGTCATCTTTTCCAGCTCTTCATAAGATTCTTCTGGCTTGGAAAATTTCACCATTTCAACCTTGTGGAATTGGTGCAGGCGGATCAGACCACGTGTGTCACGACCAGCAGAACCAGCTTCAGAGCGGAAAGATGGGCTCATAGCTGTGAAGTAGATTGGCAATTCCTTGCCATCTATAATTTCATCTCGATAGTAGTTGGTCAGTGGAACTTCAGCAGTTGGAATGAGCACGAAGTTAGTGTCGCTCAGCTCAAACGTATCTTCTTTGAACTTAGGATATTGCCCAGTACCAAACATAGAGTCATGGTTGACCATATAGGGAGTGATGACCTCCGTATAGCCTTCTTTGCCATGCTCATCCAGCATGAAGTTGTAGATAGCACGCTCCAGTCTAGCTCCTAGGCCCTTGTAGAAGAGGAAGCGAGCACCCGTAACTTTTGCACCACGCTCCCAGTCTAGGATATCCAAATCTTCGCCCAAATCCCAGTGAGCCTTAGCTTCAAAGTCAAATTGGCGAGGTGTACCCCAGCGGCGGACTTCTACATTATCATCCTCGTCTGCTCCGACTGGCACGCTATCGTGTGGAATGTTCGGCAGGGTTGTAGTAAATTCAGTCAGTTTAGCATCCAATTCAGCCAAAGTAGCATCCAAGTCCTTGACTTGGGCAGATAGTTTTTGCATGGCTGCAATCTTGTCATCTGCATTTTCTTTGTTGCGCTTTGCTTGGGCAATCTCAGCAGAAACAGTGTTGCGCTCTGCTTTGAGATTTTCTACTTTCACCAACAAATCACGTCGTTGCTCATCAATTTCCTTCATTTGATTGAGCACATCAGCTGCTACGCCACGGGTAGCTAATTTCTCTGCGACAGCATCAAAGTCTGTCCGAATACGTTTTAAATCTAACATAAGACCTCCAAAAATAAAAGCACACCGAGGAAACTGTTGGAGCGGCTAGGCCGCGGTTCCATCCAACTTCACAGGTGTGCACTTGATTATGTATGTAGTTGTATTGCAACGGTAGAATTTCACACTAGGCTCCTATCTGCTCGCAGCACCCGCAGACTTTCTGAAAGAAGCGATAGTCTTACTTATCCGTTTCCTAGATTATACAGGATTTTCTATTTTTTTGCAAATAGATTTTTAAAGAATTGGCCAATTGTTTGGATCAAGGTAGGCAATTTGACGACTTTCTCATTCCCGATATGTTGCCGTGCAATTTTGAGAATCTTTCCAGTGTCCTTAGATGCAAATAGAAACTTGCCCTTGTCTGTAAAAACTTCGAAATGGCGACTGATATTTTTCCCAGAGACATTGGCACCGATTTGCTGGATGCTAGACCAAGGTAGCTGGATATAGTCTTCTACATTGGCGTCAGCGTAGAATTCCAGTGCGACATCACCGACCAAAAACTTTCCAACCTTGCCACCTAAACCCAGATAGGAAACTCCTGTCGTTTGAAATTCAATCGATTTATTTTGCGATTGTGCCATAGAACATCTCCCTTTTAAATGATATAGCTATTATACCATAATAAAAAGAAGGCCGAAACCTTCTTTTTTGATTACATCAAACCAATAACGCGGGCAACGATACCAACAACGAAAAGTCCGATGATGATTGTGATTGGTGAAACTTTCTTCTTAAGCAACCACATGCAGAGGAAGGTAAGGAGAAGTCCCATCAAACCTGGAATCAGAGAGTTTATTTGTCCTTGAAGGGTGTTTGTCTTTTCAGGAGTCAAGCTCAAGCCGCCTGCAACATCACCCAAGATTTTTTGAAGTTCTTCACCAGTTACGGCACCTTTAGGGAAGTTGATGTAAGCTCCTTCAGAGAGTTTTGTAGATGGCAATTGAAGCGCAAAGCTAACGTTTACCCAGCGTGCAACCAATACAGCCAAGATAAACATACCAAGGATTGAAGCACCTTTTGTGATGTCTTGGAGGATACCACCAGACATGTCTTTTGTGATTTCAGAACCAGCCTTGTAACCCAATTCTTGAGTGTACCACAAGAAGGCCATACGGATCGCATTCCAAAGAACGAAGAAGAGAAGTGGACCGATGATATTTCCTGACATAGCAAGAGAAGCACCGAGCGCTCCAAGGATAGGGCGAACTGTAAACCAGAAGACTGGGTCACCGATACCAGCCAAAGGTCCCATCATACCGATTTTAACCCCTTGGATAGCTGCATCGTCAATTTCTGCACCGTTTGCTTTTTCTTCTTCAAGGGCAAGTGTTACACCAATGATTGGAGCAGCAACATATGGGTGAGTATTGAAGAATTCCAAGTGACGCTCAAGAGCAGCAGCTTGATCTTCTTTTTTAGTGTAAAGTTTCTTGAGAGCTGGAATTAAAGAATAAGCCCAACCCAAGTTTTGCATACGTTCATAGTTCCAAGAACCTTGCAAGAAAGTAGAACGCCACCAAACTTTTTGACGGTCTGATTTAGATAATTGAATTTTTTCAGTCATGATATAGCAGCTCCTTTCTTAGTAGTCTTCTAGGATATCGCCGATTGGGTCGTTAGATGTAGCAGAACCGCCACCACCGTTTCCGCCTTTCTTAGAAAGGTTGAGGTAGATAAGAGCGATTGCTACACCGATAGCACCGAGGGCAATCAAAGTCAATTGGCTAACAGCAGCAAGAGCAAAACCGATAGCAAAGAATGGCCATACTTCGCGAGTTGCCATCATGTTGATAACCATAGCGTAACCAACGGCAACAACCATTCCCCCACCGACAGCCATACCGCCTGCCAACCAATCAGGCATCATAGCAAGCAATTTTTGCACTGCTTCTGCAGGGATAGCAAGAAGAAGGGCTGCAGGAATAGCGATACGAAGTCCTTGAAGAAGGAGAGCTACAAAGTGCGCGCGTTCAACGCTAGCAAAATCACCTTTTTTAGCAGCAGAGTCTGCAGCGTGAACCAAGGCAACAGAGATAGTACGCACGATCATAGTAAGGAAGAGACCAGCTACGGCAAGAGGAATCGCGATTGTAGTTGCAACTGTGATACCTTTGTCAGTGAAGTCTCCACCTTGAACCATGATGATAGCAGCAGCAACTGAAGCCAAAGCAGCGTCAGGAGCAACGGCAGCACCGATGTTAGCCCAACCAAGAGCGATCATTTGAAGAGATCCGCCAAGGATAACACCAGCAGTTAAGTTACCAGTTACAAGACCGATCAAGGTACATGCAACCAATGGTTGGTGGAATTGGAATTGGTCCAAGATACCTTCAAGACCAGCTAGGAAGGCAACAAAGACTACTAAAACCATAGAAATAATAGACATGTTTTAAATCCTTTCATAATAATATGAGAGCGAAACGTTTAAGATTATTGAACGTTGGCTTTGTTAATTAAGTCAAACAAATCTTTCTTAGAGTCATTTGGTACTTTACGTACGTCGAATTCAACTCCGAGATCACGCAATTTTTCGTAAGTTGCCACATCGTCCTTGTCCATTGACAGAACGTTGTTGACCATTGTCTTACCAGTTGAGTGAGCCATTGAGCCGACGTTGAGAGTCTTGATTGGCACACCGCCTTCGATAGCGCGTAGGGCATCTTGTGGAGTTTCAAATAAGATAAGAGCGTGCGTATTACCGAAACGTGGATCTTTTGAAACAGCAATCAACTTATCAATTGGAACAACGTTTGCTTTAACATTACCAGGTGCAGCTTGTTTGATGAGCTCTTTACGAAGTTCATCTTTAGCTACAGAGTCAGAAGCAACGATGATACGGTCTGCTTTTGAATCTGGAGTCCAAGCTGTTGCAACTTGTCCGTGCAACAAACGTGTATCGATACGAGCAAGGTTGATTTTGAGCTTGCCGTCTCCGATAACGGTTCCTTCTGGGATAGCTGCTTGAGCAACTGGTGCAGCAGCAGGAGCAGCGCTTTCTAGGACTGGATTTAGCTCTTCTGGAAGTGCTTTTACGCCTTCCTTAGCTTCCTTGATAATGTTTGCAACGACAGCATCTACGCCAGCGTTTGCATCCATCATGCGCTCTGTGTAGGCTTGAATTAGCATAGGCAAGTTCAAACCTGTAATAATAGCGAACTTGCGGTCTGGATTTTCACCCATGACACGGCTAGCTTGGTTAAATGGAGACCCACTCCAAAGGTCAGCCAAGACCAATACCTCATCGTTCGCATCAAACGAAGCCACAGCGTCATTGAATTTTGCATACAGATCATCAGGACCTTCGTTTGGCATGAAAGTTACAACTTGAACTTTTTCTTGCTCACCAAAAATCATAGAACCTGACTGATGAATGCCGGCAGCAAATTCACCGTGGCTGGCAATAATGATTCCAATACTCATTATTGTTTTTCCTCCTTATAAAATGTTTGACTTAAGTTTAAGAAAACTTTAAGGCTAACTATTATTATAAAACGTTTTCATGAAAAATGCAAGTACCTGAGTCAAAGCGACAATTATTTTCAAATTTTATTTCTAGTGAAAAACGCCGTTATATCAGTCTTTTTTTATCTTTTCTTCTCACTAAATAATTAGATGAAGATTAGATCATTAATGTAACTAGGTTAATATATGAAAGTTATTGAAAATTTCTATGAAAACAGATAGTTATTCAATTTTATAACCTATGTTATAGAAAAAACTTACTTTGAATTCCTATTTAAAAATTATTAAGTATTTTACAAATCATCTATTTTCTGCTATAATCGTTTTTAGAAAGAATTTTCATTGTCTACTTTTTAGCGAGTCTGGGTTGGTGGGAGCCAGATAGGGAAGCAGTGCAGATGGCGCTTTCAGTTAACATTTTTAAAGATAATGAAGTAATAAATTAGGGTGGAACCGCGTTTTGACGCCCCTAGGTTGAAGAGCCTAGGACTGTCGGATGTGGTTCTTTTGCTTGTTCAAACAGAACAGAGGATGGGCCTAGCGCTAGAAATAAAAAAAGGAGTAACTAATGTCTAAGAAACTTACCTTTCACCTCGCCAAAGTCAATTACGAACCTAAAGGTTCGATTGACTAACGACAACCGCTATGGGCGGTTTATCTAGGCGATGTACTAGCTTTTCAAAAGGGAAATAATCGCTCCCTTTTGAACGCTTCGCAAGAACCTCAAGAAACTAAAGGAGTTAAAAATGTCTAAGAAGTTAACATTTCAAGAAATTATCTTGACTTTACAGCAGTTCTGGAATGACCAAGGCTGTATGCTCATGCAGGCTTATGATAATGAGAAGGGGGCGGGAACAATGAGTCCCTATACCTTCCTGCGGGCTATTGGGCCTGAGCCTTGGAATGCGGCCTATGTAGAGCCGTCTCGTCGGCCAGCAGATGGACGCTATGGGGAAAACCCTAACCGTCTTTACCAGCACCACCAATTTCAGGTGGTCATGAAGCCATCTCCAAGCAATATCCAAGAACTTTACTTGCAGTCTTTGGAGCTCTTGGGCATCAATCCACTGGAGCACGACATCCGCTTTGTTGAGGATAACTGGGAAAATCCATCAACTGGATCGGCTGGTTTGGGCTGGGAAGTCTGGCTGGATGGGATGGAAATCACTCAGTTCACTTACTTCCAGCAGGTCGGAGGTCTGCCAACTCAGCCGGTGACTGCTGAGGTAACTTATGGTCTGGAGCGTCTGGCTTCTTATATCCAAGAAGTGGACTCTGTCTACGACATTGAGTGGGCTGATGGTGTTAAGTATGGCGAAATTTTCACGCATCCTGAGTATGAGCATTCCAAGTATAGCTTTGAGGTCAGCGATCAAGACTTGCTCTTGGGGAATTTTGAGAAGTTTGAAGCAGAAGCCAAGCGCTGTCTGGACGAGCATCTGGTGCACCCGGCCTATGACTACGTTCTCAAATGCTCGCATACCTTTAACCTCTTGGATGCGCGTGGAGCCGTATCTGTGACAGAGCGGGCTGGCTATATCGCCCGTATTCGTAATCTGGCGCGTGTCGTGGCTAAGACCTTTGTGGCTGAGCGCAAGCGTCTGGGCTATCCGCTTTTGGATGCAGAGACTCGTGAGAAACTCTTGGCAGAGGAGGGAGAATAATCATGGTAAAAAATTTATTAGTTGAATTAGGCTTGGAGGAAATGCCAGCCTATGTCGTGACACCGAGCATGAAGCAGCTGCGCGATAAGATGGTAGCCTTCCTGACAGACCATCGTCTGACCTTTGAGAAGATTGAAATGTTCTCTACTCCGCGTCGTCTGGCGGTGCGCGTAGTTGGCTTGGCGGACAAGCAGTCTGATTTGACCGAAGATTTCAAAGGCCCTTCTAAGAAAATCGCACTGGACGCAGATGGTAACTTTACCAAGGCTGCCGAAGGTTTTGTCCGTGGTAAGGGCTTGACGGTTGAGGACATTACTTTCCGTGAAATCAAGGGAGAAGAATATGTCTATGTGACCAAGGAAGAGGTCGGCCGCCCGGTAGAGGAAATCATCCCCGCAGTGACGGAAGTTCTGCAAGCTCTGACCTTCCCTGTCAGCATGCACTGGGCCAACAACACCTTTGAATATATCCGTCCAGTCCATACTTTGACTGTACTTCTAGATGAACAAGCCTTTGACTTGGATTTCTTGGATATCAAGAGCAGTCGTACTAGCCGTGGACACCGTTTCTTGGGTCAAGAAACGCAGATTGCCTCAGCAGATTCTTATGAAGATGACCTACGGGCTCAGTTTGTCATTACCAATCCTATTGAACGGGAAAATATGATTGTCGAGCAGATTCGAGCGTTAGAGCAGAAGCACGGGGTTTCTATCGAGATTGACGAAGACCTGCTCAATGAAGTGTTGAATCTAGTGGAATATCCAACCGCTTTCTTGGGTAATTTTGATGCCAAATACTTAGAGGTGCCAGAAGAAGTCTTGGTAACTTCCATGAAAGAGCACCAGCGTTATTTTGTTGTGCGCGATGCTGAAGGCAAACTTTTGCCGCACTTCATCTCTGTCCGCAACGGAAATGCTGAGCATTTGGAAAATGTCATCAAAGGAAATGAGAAGGTCTTGGTGGCTCGTCTGGAAGATGGGGAATTCTTCTGGCGGGAAGACCAAAAGCTGGCTATTGCTGACTTGGTTGAAAAGCTGAACAATGTGACCTTCCACGAAAAGATTGGCTCTCTAGCAGAGCACATGGAGCGGACGGGTAAGATTGCGGCTCTCTTGGCGCAAGAAGCAGGCTTGGATGCGGATGAGACGGCCGACTTGGCTCGTGCAGCAGCTATTTATAAGTTTGACCTGCTGACTGGCATGGTTGGTGAGTTTGATGAGCTGCAAGGTATCATGGGTGAGAAGTATGCTCTTCTGGCTGGTGAGAATGCTGCGGTGGCGGCTGCCATTCGGGAGCACTATATGCCGACTTCAGCCGATGGCGAATTGCCTGACACCAAGGTCGGAGCCGTCTTGGCGCTGGCTGATAAGCTGGATACCATTTTGTCCTTCTTCTCAGTTGGCTTGATTCCAAGTGGTTCCAATGACCCTTATGCTCTGCGCCGTGCGACTCAAGGTGTTGTGCGTATCTTGGACAAGTTTGGCTGGAACATTGACTTGGCTCAGCTTCTTGGTCGACTTTACGACCTCAAGTTTGATAGCTTAAACTATGACAATCAAGAGGCCGTGCTGGACTTCTTCCGTGCCCGTGTTGAGAAAATGATGGACCGCAGCATTCCGAAAGACATCGTGACGGCTGTTCTTCAAAGCACTAACTTTGTCGTACGTGATTTGGTAGAAACAGCTGCGCTTCTAGCGGAAAAAACTAAGGAAGACAACTTCAAGTCAGCAGTGGAAAGCCTGTCGCGGGTTTTCAATCTTGCTGAGAAAGCCCAAGGCCAGACAGATGTCAATCCAGCACTCTTTGAAAATCAAGAGGAAAAAGACTTGGCTGCAGGCATTGAAGCAGTAGAGCTGACATCTGACTTAGCTGCCAATTTGGACCAACTCTTTGCTCTCAGTCCAGTTATCGATGCTTTCTTTGACCATACTATGGTTATGGCAGAAGATGAAGCTGTGCGTAACAACCGCCTAGCTCTCCTGGCTTCTTTGACGGCTAAGGCTGGACAAATGGCGCAATTTAATCAGATCAATACCAAATAAAAGGTAAGAGAGAGGTAGAATCATGGATCCTAAAAAAATTGAACGCATCAACGAACTGGCTAAAAAGAAAAAAACAGTCGGTCTGACTGGTGAAGAAAAGGTAGAACAAGCCAAGCTTCGTGAAGAGTATATCGAAGGCTACCGTCGTTCTGTTCGCCATCACATCGAAGGTATCAAGATTGTCGATGAAGATGGCAATGATGTGACACCTGAGAAGTTGCGTCAAGTTCAGCGCGAGAAAGGTCTTCATGGCCGCAGTCTGGATGACCCAAATTCATAAAAACAAGAAAAAGAGACTCCGATTTATGATTTCGGAGTCTTTTTCAGTTGATAATTTTGCTTAAGGCTAGAAAAGTTTATGAACTTGGAACTTTATATCGAAGGATACAGCATTTTAAAGGAAAATCAAGAAATAATGCCTTAGCAAGCGAATAAATAAACTTGGTTTTTATCCTTCTATATAATCTCTTAATACTTGACCGCTTAGGCCGACATTGAGGGCAATCAGCAGCTTGATGCGGGCTTTCGGTGCATTGAGCTCTTTGACAAACATGATTCCGGCTTGGTGCAGTTTGACACCACCGCCTTCATAGGCGTAGACAGGCTCAGCAATGCCGTTGAAACAGCGTGAAACGAGAGCGATGGGGAGGCCAGATTTTGCCATCTCTGTTAATGTTTCCGCAGTTTCTTTTGGCAGATTGCCTGCGCCAAAGGCTTCGATGATGAGGCCGTCTAGCTTTTGCCAATCCAGCATATCAAGCAGTTCTGTTTTCATACCGGCATAGGCTGGAATGATGGGTACCAGGCCTGAAATGCTAGTCAGGTCAAAGCGGACGCGAGGTTCTGCTGTTTTGAAATAGAGAATTTCGTATTTCATGACCAGGCCTAGAGGACCGTGCGTCGGAGTTTGAAAGGTGCTGACATTGGTGGTGTGGGTTTTAGTGACATATTTGGCAGCATGCACTTCATCATTCATAACGACGAGAACGCCCTTGCCTCGACTCTTCTCGTCGCTGGCTACCCGTAAAGCAGTCAGGTAGTTATAAACTCCGTCACTGCCGAGTTCATTTGAACTTCTCATAGCTCCGGTCAAAACGACAGGGATGTCAGGCAGGTCCATGGTATCAAGGAAGTAGGCAGTCTCCTCCAGAGTATCGGTTCCGTGGGTAATGACCACACCGTCGTATTGGTCAGCATCAGCCTTGATCTTTTGGTAGAGGTCGAGCATGTGCTGGGGAGTGATGTGAGGACTGGGAACGTTGAAGAAATCAACCACTGTCACTTCAATACCCTCTAAGGGAACAGCCACATGGTTCATGGGATTGTCTTGGCTGCTATTGACGGCGCCACTTCCATCAGCCTGCATGGAAATGGTTCCACCAGTATGTAAAACTAAAATCTGCTTATTCATAGATGTGCTTCTCCGCGAATTGTGTTATAATTTATTGTATCATAAAAGGAAAGAATGAGAAAATCAATGGAAATAAAAGCCGTCTTTTTTGATATAGATGGAACCTTGATTAATGACAGTCGAACCGTCTTGAAATCGACAGAAGCTGCCATTAATAGTTTGCAAGAACAAGGGATTTTGGTCGGTTTAGCGACAGGCCGCGGCCCCTTCTTTGTCAAGCCTTTTATGGACAAGCTGGATTTAGACTTTGCTGTCACCTACAATGGTCAGTATATTTTTTCAAAGGACAGGGTTGTTTCTGCCACACCGATTGATAAGCAGAGCCTGCGTGATTTGATTGCCTATGCCAAGGAACACCGAAAAGAAATTTCCTTGGGGACAGAACAGGCCATGCAAGGTTCAAAAATCATGACCTTTGGTATGAGTTCTTTTTCACAGTGGGCTACCCAGTTTATTCCTAGGAAGATGACTCGGACGGTAAGCCATGGTTTTAACAAGATTGTAAGTAAGGCCCTTCCTCAGCATGAAGAAGATCTGCTGAAATTGATTCAAGAGCCTATCTATCAAGTTCTGATTTTGGCGGATCCAGCTGAGAGTGCAAAGATTGAAGCGGATTTCCCGCATTTAAAATTTACTCGTTCGAGTCCTTATGCAGCGGACATCATCAATCAAGGGATGTCCAAGCTGGAGGGGATTCGTCTAGTCGGTCAAGAATACGGCTTTGATATCCATCAGGTCATGGCCTTCGGAGATTCAGACAATGACTTGGAAATGCTGTCGGGAGTTGGCTTGTCTATTGCCATGGGAAATGGCACCAGCTCTGTCAAGGAAGTAGCCAAGCATACGACGAGCAGCAACAGTCAGGATGGGATTCATCGTGCGCTGGAACATTTCGGTATTTTGGCCAGTGAGAAAGTCTTTGTGTCTCGCGATCACCACTTCAATAAGGTCAAGACTTTCCATGGTGTCATGGATGAGTCTACGCAGGAAGAACCCATCGCTTGGACACCAGAAGAAGCACGGCACCGCGCTGACTTTAAGCTGGAAGAGGTAGTTGAATTTCTCAGAGCTGCCAGCTCTTCAGAGGAAGAATTTGATCAGTCGATGGCTAGAATGCACGAGGCTTTAGATAAGGCTGCTGCCAAGGTTCGTAGCAAGAGCAAGGCAGAAATTTCCTTAGTTGGGCAAGTCGATGCCCTGATCGACATGCTCTACTTTACTTATGGTAGCTTTGTCTTGATGGGAGTCGATCCCGAGCGGATTTTCGATATTGTCCATCAGGCTAATATGGGGAAAATTTTTCCAGATGGAAAAGCGCATTTTGATCCAGTGACCCATAAAATCCTCAAACCAGATGACTGGGAAGAGAAATATGCGCCAGAACCAGCGATCGAACGGGAGTTGGAGCGACAGATTCAGGCTTATCAGCGCAATGTGGAAAAGGCGCAAAAAGAAACAAAAGACGAAGAGTAACGACTCTTCATCAGCAGAATTTTTATTTTACGGAGGTACCTCATGTTATCAAGAGTTGAAAAATTTGAAGCTGCATTAGCTCAGACGGAATGTGATGCTGTTCTAGTGACAAATCTGAAGAATATTTACTATCTGACCGGCTTTAGCGGAACAGAAGCGACGGTTTTCATCAGTAAAAAGCGCCGAATTTTCCTGACGGATGCGCGCTATACCCTGATTGCTAAAGGAGTGGTTCAGGGCTTTGACATTGTGGAAACGCGCGATGCGATTGGGGAAATTGCCAAAATCGTTGCGGACGACAAGCTGGAAAAAATTGGCTTTGATGACGAGATTTCCTATGCTTACTTTAAAATGCTGGAAAGTGTTTTTGCTACTCATGAACTGGTGCCGATGACAGGTTTTATTGAAAAGCTGCGCATGATTAAGGATGAACAAGAAATCGCGACCATTCGCAAGGCCTGCCAGATTTCGGATCAAGCCTTCTTGGATGTGCTGGACTTTATCAAGCCTGGTGAGACGACGGAGTTGGCTGTCATGAACTTTTTGGACGCTTGCATGCGCCAGCTAGGTGCTTCAGGTGCCTCCTTTGACTTTATCATCGCTTCGGGCTACCGCTCTGCTATGCCACATGGCGTGGCTAGTGACAAGGTCATTCGAAATGGTGAAACCTTGACCATGGACTTTGGCTGCTACTACAATCACTATGTCAGCGATATGACGCGGACTGTTCATGTGGGGCAGGTGACAGATGAAGAGCGGGAAATTTATGATATTGTCCTGCGCAGCAATCAAGCCTTGATAGAAGCGGCTAAAGCTGGACTCAGCTGTATTGATTTTGACCGGATTCCTCGTCAAATTATCAACGATGCAGGCTACGGACCTTACTTCAGCCACGGGATTGGTCACGGAATTGGTCTGGATATCCATGAGATTCCTTACTTTGGCAAATCAGAAGAGCCAATCAAGGCTGGCATGGTCTTGACTGATGAGCCGGGCATCTATCTGGATGGCAAATACGGCGTTCGGATCGAAGATGATCTTCTGATTACAGAGACTGGTTGTGAGGTCTTGACCCTCGCTCCAAAAGAATTGATTGTGATTTGAGAATTATCAAGCTTTATGGTAGAATAAAGAGTAAATTATTTATTAAAGAGGTAAAAAACAAATGATTGAAGCAAGCAAGCTGAGAGCTGGAATGACTTTTGAAACTGCAGATGGTAAATTGATCCGCGTGTTGGAAGCAAGCCACCACAAACCAGGTAAGGGAAATACCATCATGCGTATGAAATTGCGTGATGTTCGTACTGGTTCTACATTTGAGACTAGCTACCGTCCAGAAGAAAAATTTGAACAAGCTATCATCGAAACAGTACCAGCACAATACTTGTACCAAATGGATGGCACTGCTTATTTCATGAATACTGAGACTTATGACCAATACGAAATCCCAGTAGTCAACGTAGAAGAAGAATTGAAATACATCCTTGAAAACTCAGACGTGAAAATCCAATTCTACGGATCAGAAGTGATCGGTGTGACAGTACCTACAACTGTTGAATTGGTGGTAACAGAAACACAACCATCTATCAAGGGTGCTACTGTAACAGGTTCTGGTAAGCCAGCAACTCTTGAAACAGGTCTTGTTGTCAACGTGCCAGACTTCATCGAAGTTGGACAAAAACTGGTCATCAATACAGCAGAAGGAACTTACGTTTCTCGTGCGTAGTTTCAATCTTTCATATAGAAAGGAATTCTTATGGCAAACGAACAATTAGGCGAAATCGTTATTGCGCCACGAGTCTTGGAAAAAATTATTGCCATTGCTACGGCTAAGGTAGAGGGCGTTCATTCTTTTGCAAATAAAAGCATGTCAGACAGCCTCTCTATGCGTACGCTTGGACGTGGTGTTGCGCTTCATACGGATGAAAGTGGCGACATAACAGTGGATATCTACCTATATCTGGAGTATGGTATCAGTGTACCAACAGTTGCAGTTGCAATCCAAAAAGCAGTCAAGAGTGCTGTAAGCGATATGGCTGAAGTAGAGCTGTCTGCTGTCAATATCCATGTGGCAGGCATTGTTCCAGAAAAATCACCAAAACCAGATTTGAAAGATCTATTTGATGAGGATTTCCTCAATGACTGATGTTTTGTTAGAATCTAGAAGAGAGCTACGTCAGCGGGCTTTTCAGGCTTTGATGAGTCTGGAGTATGAAGGGGATGCCATTGAATCTTGCCGCTTTGCCTATACCTACGATAAGGACGAAGAGGAGACAGATGCTGAGGTCAGTATCCCAGCCTTTCTACTCAACTTGGTCACAGGAGTACTCCAGTCCAAGGAAGAATTGGATAAAAAAATTGCCCAGCACTTAAAAGCAGGCTGGACAGTTGAGCGTCTGACCTTGGTAGAAAAGAATATCCTGCGATTAGGCATCTTTGAAATCACAGAGTTTGATACTCCTGAGCGAGTAGCTGTCAATGAAGCCATTGAACTCTCCAAGCAATTCTCAGATGAAAAATCAAGTAAGTTTATCAATGGTATTTTAAGCCAATTTATAACAGAAGAAAAAGACTGAGACGACTGTCTCAGTTTTTTTGTTTTTTGATAGTCGCAGTTGCTGATAATGCTTAAAAAGTTTCTATTATGGCAATCTAGACCTCGGTTGGTCACTTTTCCTATAGATTCATGGGAATCTAGGTTTTGGTCGATCACTTTTCCTATAGAATAATGGCAACCTAGGCCTCGGCTGTTCACTTTTCCTATAGAATCATGGTAATCTAGGCCTCGCCTGCTCACTTTTCCTATAGATTTATGGCAATCTAGGTCTCGGCTGTTCACTTTTCCTATAGATTCACGGTAACTTAGGTCTCGGCTGGTTACTTTTCCTATAGATTCATGGTAACTTAGGCCTCGGTCGTCTACTTTTCCTGTAGATTCATAGCAACCTAGACCTCGAACGCTCTTTTCATATCTGTTTATAGGCCAAATCGCTTTCGTTTCTTACGATTTTTACGAGGTCTTTTAGAGATGAGGAATGGTCTAGTCAGTCTAAGTAAGAAAAGAAAGAGATAATAGAACATCTCCTAAAGAGCAATTCTTTAGAAGAGAGTTTTTGAGGGGGATCTTTGGATTTAATAACTATTTGAATACGGCTATATGGGGAAATTTAAATTGCTAGTAAACTTGATAATGTTGAAAAAGTTTCTGTCTGTTTTTGTATAGTATTTCTACATAAAAACTTTGTGGACTAAATAATAATTGATATAATAGGAAACAGGAAGTATCTAATAGATTGTATTGTTAAAAGCTTTAAGGTACTTGAAAAATTTCAAGAAGAGAAAGAGCTTAGAGCAGGAGAATACATGGATTATTTGCAGATTACAGGAGGAATAAGTATGACGATTGTTTTGATTTCAGTTATTATTGCATTTCTATATCATAAAATCGCAGAACATTTTAAGAATAGTTATATTGATTGTATTCTATTTCTATTATTGATTTTGTCTCATTTTATATGGGATTACTATTTCTTACCAATTGACATAGTAATAGCCCTCAGTGGAGCACATTTACTATCAAATTTCTTTGAAAAGGTAAGAAGTAAACAATGAAACTGATTTAGAGAGAATCACAATAAAATGAAAGGTAAAAAGTTGGGTATTTAAAATGAAACATTTTTTTGCAGGTCTTGGTTCAATAAACTTTGCTAGTTATCTAATTGCTATAGGTGTAGGATTAGCACCTCTCTTTCACATTTTTATAATCGGTTCGGAAGTAGGTTTTGGGAAAATAGTATTGTCTATAATAGCTATATTTTTAATCATTGTTTTAACAATTGCTCGAATTTATAGAAGATTTTTCTGTATAGATTAGTTCGATTTTCTTTAAAGTTTGGGGAAATCTTATCTTTCTAAAAAACGGACAGTGCTATTGCAATGCAGGTGATAGCCCAAGGAAAGCGGTAGTGATTCTAACACCAAAAAGTAATCAGGGATTGAACTACATTAAAAAAACTTTAAAAGAAAAGCTTTATGAAAGAAAAGCTTTTTTTGATGAGTCTAAAGAAATATTTAGTTTCATTAACTTAAACAACAAAGAGAGAGCTGGTGAATTTCGTATGAAACTAATCTGAAATCATACATAAAGCTTTGGAATAAAAAATGATCTATGAAAACCTTTACATTTCGATAGATAATCTGTATAATAGGTACAGAAAACGTTTGCATACGTATTTTCTATAGGAAAAAATAAAGGAGTTTTTTTATTTATGAAAAGAAACTATCATCTACAGTCTAGGACCAGTGAAAAGCGTCATTATTTTGGGATTCGTCGCTTAAAAGTCGGAGTAGCATCTGTCGTGATTGCATCTGGCTTCCTCTTTGGAGGTGCCCAGTTAGCAAAAGCGGATGAGACAAAGGCTACGACTAGCCCAGCAACGGAAGCAGTATCAGTTGCTAATTCAGAAGCTTTGCCTAAGCCAGCAGATGAAGCAAAAACCGAGGAAGTGGATAGTCCAGCGCAAAAAGAAAGCGAACAAAAAGGAGAGATCGAGAAAAGCGCCCAGCCTGAAGCAGTAGTAAGTCAAGCTGCCCAACCGACAAAGGTGGCAGACTCTAGTGCGACTCCAGAAGCAGCTGGGAAAGAAGCAAAGGAAACAGCTGCTTCTGACGAGAAAGAAAAGCCAGCGTCAACTAGCCAGTCGGAGACATCGACAAAGGATGCTATCGCAGATGGCCATATGCGTTTCCATTTCAAAAATCTACCATCCGAGAATCTGGGTAGCTTAGGCTTATGGA
This sequence comes from Streptococcus cristatus, assembly GCF_008369405.1. Classification (GTDB taxonomy): domain Bacteria; phylum Bacillota; class Bacilli; order Lactobacillales; family Streptococcaceae; genus Streptococcus; species Streptococcus cristatus_G. The sequence goes on along the minus strand of NZ_VSJJ01000005.1, from coordinate 108,830 downwards.
CTTGGGATGATGTTGAAACTCCTTCTGGTCAAAAGGGAGGTTGGCCGACTGGTGCGACTAGTTTTGCGACAGCTAAAAAAGATGATTATGGCTATTACCTTGATGTCAAGATGGCAGAGAAAAGAAGCAAGGTTAGTCTCTTAATCAACAATACGGCAGGTCAAAATATTACGGGAGACAAGACAGTTGAGTTACTGAGCCCTCAGATGAATGAAGTTTGGTTTGACAAAGACTACAATCCTCATACATCCGAGCCTTTGAAAGAAGGAATGCTTCGGATCAATTATTATCGTACAGATGGTCAGTATGATAAGAAATCCCTCTGGCTCTGGGGAGATGTGCAACATCCAGGTCAAAATTGGCCTGATGGCGTGGACTTTGAAAAGACTGGGAAATACGGTCGCTATGTAGATGTTCCTCTGAAAGAGGCTGCAAAGATGGTTGGTTTCCTGCTTTTAGATGAAAGCAAGTCAGGAGATGATGTGAAGATTCAAAAACAGGATTATAATTTCGCAAATTTGGGTAAAACTAGCCAGATTTTCTTGCGTGATGTGGATCCAACGGTTTATACCAACCCTTACTTTGTCAATGATATCCGCATGACAGGAGCCCAGCATGTTAGCCTGACAGAGATTGAGGCGACTTTCTCTACCTTGGAAAACGCTAAAAAAGAAGATATTCTGAAAAACCTAAAAATTACCAACAAAGATGGTGGAGAAGTCACTGTTAAAGATGTGGTTCTGGATTCTAAGAATAAAAGCGCAAAGTTAATCGGTGATTTTAACCAAGCTCAGTCACCTTACCTTATCAAATATGGCAATGACCAATTTAAAACTAGCATGAACTGGCAGTTGAAGGACAGCCTTTACAAGTATGATGGTGATTTGGGCGCGCGTGTTTCTCAAGCGGGCAAACAAGTGGATCTGACCTTCTGGTCACCAAGTGCGGACCAAGTCGATTTGGTGGTCTATGACAAGAAAGATCAGAACAAGGTCCTTGGGCGCATAGCTATGCAGAAGGGTGAGTCTGGTACATGGACTAGCAGCTTGACGCCTGAGAGCGGGCTAGGTCTTTCTGACTATCGTGGATATTTCTATCATTATGAAATTAGCCGTGGCGGCAAAAAAGTCCTTGTGCTGGATCCTTATGCTAAGTCTTTGGCAGCTTGGAATAGTGAAGATGCGGACAAGGGGGATGCTTACAAGATTGCTAAGGCGGCCTTTGTAGATCCAAGTGAATATGGACCGAAAGACTTAACCTATGCTACTATTCCAAACTTCAAGAAGCGGGAAGATGCCTTGATTTATGAGGCGCATGTTCGTGATTTCACTTCAGATCCAGCTATTTCAAAGGATTTAAAATCTCAATTTGGGACCTTCTCATCTTTCATTGAGAAATTGGATTATTTGAAAGACTTGGGAGTGACGCATGTTCAGCTCTTGCCAGTTCTGAGCTATTACTTTGTCAATGAGCTAAAAAATGCTGAGCGCATGGACAAGTACGCTTCCAGCAACAGCAACTATAACTGGGGCTATGACCCGCAAAACTACTTCTCGCTGACAGGTATGTACTCCAGTGCACCGACAGATCCAGCCAAGCGCATTGAGGAATTTAAAAATCTTGTTAACGAAATTCATAAGCATGGCATGGGCGTTATCATGGACGTGGTCTATAATCACACAGCCAAGACCTCTATCTTTGAGGACTTGGAGCCCAATTACTACCACTTTATGGATGCGGATGGCACACCGAGATCCAGCTTTGGTGGCGGCCGCTTGGGGACTACCCACTATATGAGCAGAAGGGTCTTGGTGGATTCGATCAAGTATCTGACAGAGCAGTACAAGGTAGATGGTTTCCGCTTTGATATGATGGGAGACCACGATGCAGAGTCCATCCAAAAAGCCTTTGAAGAAGCTAAAAAGCTCAATCCAAATCTCATTATGCTGGGTGAGGGCTGGAAGACTTATGCAGGTGATGAAAATAAAGCTGTCCAGCCTGCTGATCAGACTTGGATGAAGTCAACAGACACAGTAGCTGTCTTCTCAGATGACATTCGCAACACCTTGAAATCGGGTTATCCAAATGAGGGAACGCCAGCCTTTATCACTGGTGGTAAACGCAATGTAGAAGATGTCTTCAAGAATATCAAGGCACAACCAACCAATTTTGAGGCGGATAGCCCAGGGGATGTGATTCAATACATCGCAGCTCATGATAATCTGACCCTCTTTGATATTATTGCCCAGTCGATTAAGAAAGACCCAGCAGTCGCTGCCAATAATCAAGAGATTCATCGTCGTATGCGTCTAGGAAATCTGATGATGCTGACCTCGCAAGGGACCCCATTTATCCACTCTGGACAAGAATACGGTCGGACCAAGCAATTCCGTGATCCTGCCTATAAATATCCTGTTTCCGAAGACAAGGTTCCAAATAAAGCGCATTTGTTGACCAATGAGGACGGCACGCCGTTTGAATACCCATATTTCATTCATGATTCCTATGATTCAAGCGACGCGGTCAATCATTTTGACTGGACCAAGGCGACTGATGCGGAGAAATTCCCTGAAAATGCCAAGAGCCGTGCTTATATGAAGGGCTTGATTAGTCTGCGGAAATCAACGGACGCCTTCACTCGCAGTTCCAAAGCAGAAGTGGATCAAAATGTAACCCTCATTACCCAGCCTGGCAAGGATGGCGTTGAGAAAGAAGACCTGGTCCTTGGCTACCAAGTGGTTGCTTCGAATGGAGATATTTATGCAGTCTTTGTCAATGCGGATAAAAAGGAGCGAAACTTCAACTTTGGTGAAACCTACAAGCATCTAGCAGGTGCAGAGGTTGTGGCTGATGGCAATAGCGCAGGAGTTTCTGCTATTTCAAATCCAGCAGGTGTCACCAGAAACAGCAATGGCTTGACTCTAGCTCCGCTGACAGCTACAATTTTGCGGATTAAAAAGGCGAGTCCAGCTCAAGAAGAAAAACCTCAAAATGCAAGTAAAGATATCCAGCAAAATCCGTCTCAAGGCAGTGTTAAGGAGCTTCAAAAAGAACAAAGCCCTAGCTTGTCGAATAAGCTTGTTCAAGTTCCATCTACATCTCCATCGTCAGAGAGTCAAAAACCACTTGCTGCAGAGCCACAGCAGGACAAAGTAAGTCCTAGTGAGACTGTTTCGACAGAAAAAGTCTTGCCGAAAACTGGCACAGAAACTTCTCTGCTTGCACTTTTAGGTGCTTCTCTTGCCTTCTTTGCTGGCTTGATCGCTTTTAGAAAGAAGCAATAAAATAGAAGAGAATACTCTCCTCTAGCAGTTGTAGCAATCCATATTTCTCAGCCATGATAGATAAAAATGAGAGTGGGACAGAAATCGGTAATTCTTTAGAATTCGATTTCGTCGTCCCACCTCCGCACAGTTGAGTAGGGCTGTAAAAGCTGATAAAATCAGCCTAGTAGAGCCCACTCAACCACTGCGTCTTGCTCGACAATCCAAAGACAATTGAGGAGTCTGGGACAAAAGTCCGACCTCAAATATAAAAAGCGAACAAAACTAGTTTTCTGGTAATCAGAATTCTGCTTTGTTCGCTTTTCGCATTTAATTATAGATTTGAAGGGCTTAATAATTAAGATTTTTAAAAATTGAAATCTTTTTGTCCCAAACTCCATTTTCTTATTTAGTAGGGGTTGAATGAAAATTACACACTCTTGCCTGGCAAGAGGTTCACTGGCAGGAAGTAGCCAGTCGTTGTGACTTCTTGCTTGTCAATTTTTTGTAGCAGTAAATCGACCAGAAGTTTGGCAATTTCTTTCAGTGGCTGTTTAATAGTCGCTAGTTGAGGATAATAGTTCTCCACAAAGTAGGTGCCGTCGTAGCCGATGATTTTTAGATCTTCAGGAATCTGGATGTCTAGCTCCTGAGCGACCTTCATGACTAAAATGGCTGTCAAATCATCTGAAGCGAAGATGGCATCTGGCTTCTTGTGGGTCAAAATGTGCTTGATTTCCATTTCCTTTCGGACTGGAGAAAAGTCGCTAGACACATTGATAATAGGAGCGTCTGGTAGGACAGAGGCAAAGCCAGCATGGCGCAGGCCGGTCGGCGAGTTGGAATTGTCATTGCCAGTAATCATAATGATGTTTTGAGCGCCAGCCTTGACCAAGGTCTGAGCCGCCAGCACCCCGCCGCCATAGTTGTCTGAGGAGACAACAGGGATATCCGGCGAAAGATTGCGGTCAAAGGCAATGATTGGTGCGGTCACGCGATTGTAGTCCTCGATGCCTAGATTGTGGCTGCCAGAAATGATGCCGTCCACCTGATTGGCTTCCAGCATCTCAAGGTATTCACGCTCCTTGTCAGAGTCATGCTCACTATTACAGATGATGGTTTTATAGCCCTGTTTAAAGAGCTCATGCTCCAACTTGCCAATCAATTCTGCGTAAAAGACATTGCTGATATTAGGGAAAATAAGTCCAATTAGCTTGGCTGATTTTCCTTGGAGACTCCGCGCCAGATTGTTGGGTTTGTAGGCTAATTCCCGCATGGCTGCTTCAACTTTAGAAATCGTTTTGTCAGACAAGTAGCCTTTTCTGTTGATGACGCGGGAAACAGTTGTGGGGCTGACTCCTGCTAGTTTTGCTACATCAGTTAGCTTTGCGACCATATTCTAATTCATAGTAAGTACCGGTTGGATTGCCCTTGGTAATAGCAATGCCTGTCTGGTCTTCTCTCGGGAAGACACGGCCGGAAAATACTTTTTCTCCTTTATTGATGAAAATTTCAAAAATCGATTTATCGATGAAGATAGTAGCACTTGTTGCTTCTTTGTCAATATTGCAGCTTCGGCTGGTTCCGAAGTCCAGTGCGAATGGCTCGCCCGTCTGACTACGGTCAACAGTCACTTGTCCTGCCTTGAGGTCAAAGTTGATGTGTAGGCCCTTGCCATCCTTGTCTGCAAAGAGGACGATTTCGTGTTCGGTGTCTGCAGCGAGATTCAGCTCTAGTTCGTAGCTGTTCTTGCTTTCTGCCAAAGCAGTAAAAGGCTGAGCCTCTGCTCGCAAGTCCTTGATTGCTGGGACTGGGTATTGGTAGAGCTTACCGTCTTTCAGGGTTAATTCCTTGACGAGGGATAAGGCCCCTTGATGGTCGAAGCGATCAGATGGGTATTCCACATCAGGCAAGCCTAGCCAGCTGACAGCCAGTGCGCGACCGTCAGGTGCGTTGAAGGCTTGGGTGGCGTAGCAGTCGAAGCCGTAGTCCAGGTTTTGGATAGGGCTAGGATCAGTCATACCAGCTTTGTTTGTGTCAAACGATTGACCTATTTTATACATATTTGGATAAATGTTGCCATAATCCAGTACGTCCTTAGACAAGCCTTGAGGGCAATAGAGCAGGACTGGTTGGTCTTTGATAAAGACTAGATTAGGACACTCCATCATGTAGGCCGTCTTGTCATTAGCAAAGTCTAAATCACCGACGACTTCCCAGTTGGTATAGTCATTATTGATAGCCTTGTAAAGCTTGACATAGCCTTGCTTATCCAGATTTTGCCCGCCGACAATGGCATAGAATTGCCCTTTGTGGTTGAAAATCTGCGGATCACGAAAGTGGTCGGTCGCTTCAGCAGGCTGCTCAATCAAGACCTTGTCAATTTTTTCAAGATTGCCCGATTTATCCAACAGGGCACCGATTTGATAAGGATGGCGTACCCAATTCTCATCACGAACATTACCAGTGTAGAAGAGAAAGAGCTTGTCGTCAAACTGCATGGCAGAGCCAGAGTAGGCACCGTGGCTGTCCAGAGCAGTATCTGGCAGCACTCGAAGACCAGTTTCGGTGAAGTGGACTAAGTCATCGCTTTCCATCTGAACCCAGCACTTGAGACCGTGAGCTGCTCCGAAAGGAAAGTTTTGATAAAACACCACCCACTTGCCGTCAAAGTAAGAAAAGCCATTGGGGTCATTGAGCAGACCAGTTTGAGGCTCCACGTGATAGCTGGCCCGCCAAGGAGATTTAGCCATGTTTTCTTTGATCTGCTGCATCTCTTCCTGAGTCCAGTCTTCATAACGTTTGTAGCGTTTTTCAGTCGTCCAAGCCAATCTTTTGTCCTCCAAATCATATTATTTCTTATTACTATAGTAAACGTTTCCTGCTTAAAAATCAACCTTTAACTGTGAAAAAATATTTTTTCTGTAAAACGCTTGACATATTTTTGAATCATGGTAAAATAATATTCGTAAAGGTGATAAAATCGCTTTCAAAAAGTTTTACAATATTTTTATAAGGAGATTTTTGCAAATGAATAATACTGAAATTGCAAAAAAGGTCATCGAAGCCTTGGGTGGACGTGAGAACGTTAACAGTGTAGCCCACTGTGCGACTCGTCTGCGCGTCATGGTTAAAGATGAAGGTAAAATCGACAAAAATACTGTCGAGAACCTAGAAAAAGTTCAGGGAGCTTTCTTTAACTCAGGCCAATATCAAATCATTTTTGGTACTGGTACGGTTAATAAGATTTATGACGAAGTTGTAGCCTTAGGTTTACCAACTTCATCAAAAGATGACATGAAAGCTGAAGCTGCTAAGCAAGGGAACTGGTTCCAACGTGCCATCCGTACTTTCGGTGACGTATTTGTGCCAATTCTTCCAGCTATTGTTGCGACAGGTCTTTTCATGGGAGTTCGCGGAGCAATTGCTCAGGATCAAGTTTTATCTTTATTTGGTACCACAGCGGATGCTTTCAAATCGACTGACTTCTACACTTATACAGTAGTATTAACTGATACAGCCTTCGCTTTCTTCCCAGCTTTGATTTGCTGGTCAGCTTTTAGAGTCTTTGGCGGGAACCCAATCATTGGTTTGGTTCTTGGTCTAATGATGGTTAACTCAGCGCTTCCAAATGCTTGGGATGTAGCTGGTCAGGCTACTAAATTTGCTGTTGATCCTTCTAAGGATATTTTAGACAAAATTGCTAATATGGATGTTCTTGGAAGTTTGAAATTCACTAGCGAAGTTACAGCAACAAAAGCTCATCCAATTTACTTCTTTGGTTTTATTCCAGTAGTTGGCTACCAAAACTCTGTGCTTCCTGCCTTCTTTGTAGGTTTGTTTGGTGCGAAATTTGAAAAATGGCTGCACAAGAAAATTCCAGATGTCTTGGACCTTCTTCTTGTTCCATTCCTTACTTTCCTTGTAATGTCCATTTTGGGACTCTTTGTGATTGGTCCAGTCTTCCACATTGTTGAGTCATATGTTTTGAATGGTACAGAGTTCCTTCTTAGCCTTCCGTTTGGTCTTGCTGGTTTGATTATCGGTGCAGTTCATCAATTGATTGTCGTAACCGGTGTTCACCACATCTTCAACTTACTGGAATCTCAGTTGGTATCTCAAACTGGGAAAGATCCATTTAATGCGATTATCACTGCTGCTATGACAGCTCAGGCTGGTGCGACTTTGGCTGTAGCTGTGAAGACAAAATCTAAAAAACTCAAGGCTCTTGCATTCCCAGCAGCACTTTCTGCAGGATTGGGTATTACTGAGCCAGCTATCTTCGGTGTTAACTTGCGCTTTGTTAAACCGTTTGTGATTGGACTAGGTGCTGGTGCTGTTGGTGGTTGGTTAGCTTCTATTATGGGGCTTGCAGGTACAAGTTTCGGTATCACAATTATTCCAGGTACACTCCTTTACCTGAATGGTCAATTGTTGCAATATATCTTTATGGTTGTTCTGACAACTGGTTTGAGTTTTGTTCTGACTTATATGTTCGGATACAAAGACGAAGAAACTGCTGAAGAAAAAGCTGAAACTGAAAAATTAGTCGAAGAAGAAACAACTGGCAATGTTCCGGCAGCTCTTCAAGATGAAACTATTGTTGCTCCTATCGTTGGTCAAGCAGTTGCTTTAGCTGATGTTAATGATCCAGTCTTTGCAAGTGGTGCAATGGGTCAAGGGATTGCGATCAAACCAACTGAAGGTGTTGTTTACGCCCCAGCTGATGCAGAAGTGACGATTGCTTTTGCGACAGGCCATGCCTATGGTTTGAAGACAGCTAATGGTGCTGAAATCCTTATCCACGTTGGTATTGACACAGTGTCTATGAATGGCGAAGGCTTTGATCAAAAAGTTTCTCAAGGCTCTAAAGTTAAAGCTGGCGATGTTCTTGGAACTTTTGATTCAGCTAAAATCGCAGCAGCTGGTCTGGATGATACGACCATGATCATCGTGACCAATACAGCTGACTACGCTTCTGTAACGCCAGTTGCGACAGGTACAGTAGCCAAAGGCGATGCGATTATTGAAGTAAAAGCTTAATCATAGCTAGAGAAAGTCAACAAAGGAAAGAGGCTGGGACAAAAGTCCTAGCCTCTCAATTTTCTTTGGATTGTCGAGCAAGACGCAGTGGTTGAGTGGACTCTACTAGGCTGGTTTCATCAGCTTTTACAACCCTACTCAACTGTGCGGAGGTGGGACGACGAAATCGAATTCTAACGAATGACCGATTTCTGTCCCACTCTCTTTTTACTTGAGTGCTAAGATTTACAGAGGAAAATCTAAAATATAGAGCCATTTCCAATATGGAAATATGCTATAATGGAATACAAAGAATACAAGAGGTGTTTGAAATGACAAAATTGTACGGAAGTTTAGAAGCTGGTGGAACGAAATTTATCTGTGCTGTGGGCGATGAAAATTTTAATGTTGTAGAAAAGACACAATTTCCTACGACTACACCGATTGAGACACTGGATAAAACAATTGAGTTCTTCTCTCGTTTTGACAATCTAGCTGGTCTGGCAGTCGGCTCTTTCGGTCCTATTGATATTGATCCTAATTCAAAAACATATGGCTACATCACAACAACTCCAAAACCACATTGGGCAAATGTAGACATTGTGGGAGCGCTTCGTCGTGCTTTGAATGTGCCAATCTACTTTACGACAGATGTCAACAGTTCTGCCTATGGTGAAGTTGTAGCCCGTAACAATGCTGGTGGTCGCGTTGAAAATCTGGTTTATTATACGATTGGAACAGGGATTGGCGCTGGTGCTATCCAACGTGGTGAATTTGTCGGGGGGACAGGTCACCCAGAAATGGGTCACTACTATGTAGCTAAGCACCCGATGGATGAGGAAAAAGGCTTTAATGGCGTTTGTCCTTTCCACAAGGGCTGTTTGGAAGGTTTAGCGGCTGGTCCTAGCTTAGAGGCGCGGACAGGTGTGCGTGGTGAAAACATCGAACTCAATAGTACTGTCTGGGATATTCAGGCTTACTATATTGCGCAGGCAGCTATTCAAGCGACGGTGACTTTCCGTCCAGATGTCATTGTCTTCGGTGGTGGTGTGATGGCGCAGCAGCACATGTTGGACCGTGTTCGTGAGAAATTCACTGTCCTACTCAATGGTTATCTGCCAGTGCCAGATGTGCGTGACTACATTGTCACACCGGCTGTCGCAGGAAATGGCTCAGCCACACTAGGAAATTTTGTCCTCGCAAAAGATATTAGCGAACGCTATGCAAAATAAGTAAAGAAGGCGTTGAGAGTGTTCAAATAAACTAAGGAGGCTGAGATAGGGAATCCAGCCTCTTCCATTTGAGGTGAAAGATGCAAAAAGCAATTGTGAAAGATCCTTTCTTTTTACAGCAAAAGTCAGTCCCTGCCACGAAAGCTGATCTATTCTTGGCTCAGGATTTGCAGGATACTTTGTTGGCTCATAGAGAGTCTTGTGTCGGACTTGCAGCGAATATGATTGGTTCCCAAAAGCAAGTGATTATTTTTATGTATGGCATGCTGCCCATGGTCATGTTTAATCCGGTTCTCCTTCAAAAATCAGGGGCTTATGAAACGGAAGAAGGCTGTCTGTCCTTGACAGGCAGTCGGTCGACCATTCGTTATCAGAAAATCACGGTCGAATATCTGGATCAGAATTGGCTGAAAAGGACCATCACGTTAGAGGATTTTCCAGCGCAAATCTGCCAGCACGAATTGGACCATTTGGAAGGTATCCTCATATAGGAAATGTATCTGGAAAGGATGGGAATAGAATGAAAGTATACCAGCGCGATGGAGCAGGATTTTATGCCATGGGCTTTGTCTTACTCTTTGCTATCTTTTTTATCATGACTTCTGTATCTATGAATGATGCCTCTCCTGAGTCAACAGGTCAAAATAGTAGCAATCAACTGGTTCATAGGAGTCCTATCAGCAAGGAAGACCAAAGAAGCAGGCAAACTACTGAAGAAAGTAACAATATCTTAAATCCGCTTTATTGGGGGATGGGAATAGCCGCTATTGTTATGCTTGTTCTAGGCTATATTTCGAATCATAAACCACCGATTTTAGAGATGGATGAGATAGGAATAAGGCTGAGAGGCTTATCTGCTAAAAGAGAGAAGTATTTCTTGTGGCAGGAGATTGAGCAAATTGAATACGATACCTATCGATCTAGTCGAATTTTATATTTTTATCCTAAAAATCAAGAAGAGAGTGCTGTCCCTTTAGACTTGGCTGATGTGAAAAATACTAGCTTCAATGAACTTCATCAAGAAATTTCCCAACTTGCTCCGCATATCAAGTGGCTCTTTCCATAGAAATATTATTATGGAGTAGAGATTTGATCTGCTTGGTCATTCTAGCGATTGCAAAGATGTATTTATATATTGGTAATTTCGAACGCTATTTACCAGTTTAGCCAAGTATGATAAAATAGAAAAGTCACAGCATTAAGAAATTAAGGAGACAATGATGAAAAAAGTATTTAAATACACAGCCTTGCTTGTGGCAGGTCTGAGTTTAACAGCCTGTGCCTTGCTTCCAAGTCCAAATAAAAAACATTCTGGTAAGCCAAGTCAGGAGAAGACTGTCAAAAAATCAGCCAGCAATGGGCAGGTTGATATCCAGATTAAAGAAGGTCAGTTTATTATGCCAAGCAACGGATCAGCTGATGCAAAATACTTGGCCTTGTCTTTGGAAATTAAGAATAAAACAAATGATAAAATCATGATTTCCTCCTCAGATATTGCTTTTTATGATTCAGAGGGTGAAAAAATCCAGCCAGTCGGAGTCTATGATGACAAAGAAAACTTCAAAACACTGAGCTATGAAGATTTAGCGGAAGGAAAAACTCTTTCTGGTAATCTGGTCTTTAAGGTTGAAGATGGCAAGAAATATGAACTTCACTATGAGAAGAAAACCTATAGCTCGGATGAAAAAGTAGAAGCTATCAAACTAAAGGTTGATCCTGCGAAATATCCTAATCACGTTGACGAATCAAAGAAATTAGCTTCTGATTACCTCAATGCTGTTTTCTTGGGAGGAGAAGCAAAGACAAAATCTTCTAAAGACAAAGGCGATTTGGTCTTAGGTGGCGATTTGGAGCAAGATAAAAAAGATTATAGAGCAGCTTTTGCAGCAGATTTCACACGTAAATTGCATGATTATCCCTTTAGTGATGATGAAATCAATGCTTTCATTGATGCCTATGTGAAAAGTAATGCTAAACGCTCAGAAATTGATTACACAGTAGCCCAGTACATGCCAAATTCAATCGTTATCAAGATCAAACCGAGAACGGTCAGCCTAAATAAGACCATGTATACCTACCGTCAAGATTTTTATGATAAGCATCGTTCTGAATATGGAAGTCTGAGTGACGTCTACAAAGCTACCGATAAGAGCTATGCCAATGACATGATGGCTGGAATGGATTCACGTCCTCTTCTTACGCCAGAACGCGATTATCAGTTGAAATTCGTCAAAACAGATGGCAAATGGGTTCTAGAGCGTGATTATTCTTATGAATCCATCGTTAGAGCTTTTGAAGGCGATATATCCTAATAGCAAAATGAGAGGGCGGATGCTTCATTCTGCTCTCTATTTTTGTTTCCTAGTCTAGCTTTGTGCTATACTGGAGGATAGATATGTAGAGTAAAGGAGCCTGCCATGAAACAATTCTATGATAAATTAGTAAAAACGCGTCATTATCTCCATCAGCATCCAGAGCTGTCTGGCCAAGAGTATGAAACGACAGCCTTTCTAAGCCGTTATTTGCAAGACTTAGGAATTAAAATTTTGGCTTCTGGCTTAGAGACGGGCTTGATTGCTGAAATCGGTCAAGGAGAACCAGTTATCGCTTTAAGGGCAGATATTGATGCCCTGCCCATTTTAGAGAAGACAGGTCTGCCTTACGCTAGCCAAAATCCTGGTGTTATGCATGCCTGCGGTCATGATTTTCATCAGACTAGTCTTTTGGGAGCGGCGGAGTTGCTCAAGGCTATGGAAGAAGATTTACAGGGAAGTATTCGATTGATTTTTCAGCCAGCTGAGGAAACCTCTCAGGGGGCCAGTCAAGTTCTGACTACTGGCTTGCTGGATGATGTGGTTGCGATTATCGGTTTTCATAATATGCCCCAGTTAAAAGCTGGGCAAATAGCCTTGAAGCAGGGAGCCATGATGGCAGGCGTGGAAAAGTTTAGGGTGACTGTTGAGGGAGTCAGCAGCCATGCGGCTCGGCCAGATTTGGGAGTAGATACGGTGCTGACTCTGACCAGCATGATTCAAAATCTCCAAGCTCTGGTTTCTCGGACTGTCTCGCCCTTTGAGCCAGTTGTTTTGTCTGTGACCCACATTGAGGCTGGGGCGACTTGGAATGTCCTGCCACAAAATGGCTTTTTTGAAGGCACGATTCGTTGTTTTAGTCCTGAGTTGCAAAAGCGTTTGAAGGCAGATTTTATCCGTATTGTGGAGCATACGGCGGAGAATTTCGGTGCTAAGGTCACGATTGTCTGGGATCAGACTCCGCCAGTGACCTATAATGATCCAGAATTAGCCGAGCTTATTTTTGAAAACTCTCAGAATATCGGGGAGCTACTGCCTGCCCAGCCATCTTCAGCTGGCGAAGACTTTGCCTTTTATCAAGAAAGAATCCCTGGTGTCTTTGCTTTTATCGGCTCAAATGGTGCAGCAGATGCGCCTGACCTTCACCATGATAGCATGACGATTGACGATGCAGCCTTTCAGGTCTCTGTGCCTTACTATGTCGAAAACGCCCTCTTTCTCCTCAAGCACTATAAGAAATAACTATAGTCTTCCATAAAAAATAAGAACTAGGCAAGCTTCTCTTCTTTTGTTATCATAGAAAAACAAGATTTCGATATTTTCAAATAGTTTGAATAATCGAATCAGTGATAAAGAAAATCTATCACCTTGATAAAAAATATATAATGGTCAGAATTTTCGACTTTTGGTATGATAGAAACATGCTCTTTAGGAGGAGATAGAGATATGAATATTAAAAAGATATTGAAATACACTGCCACTGCTGTGGTAGGAAGTCTTGCAGTTGGGCTGCTTGTAGCCTGCTCGTCTTCTGCAAGTAAAGATAGTACTACAAAGAAAAAGACGATTGAAGTCGGAACGGTTGGAACAACTAAGCCTTTCTCTTATGAGGATAAAGATGGAAAACTAACCGGTTACGAAATTGAAGTGCTTCGTGAAATCTTTAAAGGTTCAGAAAAGTACGAAGTCAACTTCAACAAAACCAAATGGGCTTCTGTTTTCTCTGGCTTGGACAGCGACCGCTACCAAATCGGTGCCAATAACATCAGTTATTCAGAAGACCGTGCTGGTAAATACCTCTATACCAACCCTTACGCTAAAAACCCAACCGTCTTGGTGGTTCGTAAAGGAGTGAATATCAAGTCGCTGGACGATATCGGAGGCAAGTCTACTGAGGTTGTTCAAGGTACTTCAACAGCTAAGCAGTTGGAAAAGTACAATGAAGAGCACAGTTCAACCCCAACAACTATCAACTATACAGATGGTACAATCCAGCAAATCTTGGCTAATTTGAACGATGGCCGTTCAGACTACAAGATCTTTGAGCGTATCACGGTAGATACCATCATCAAAGACCAAGGTTTAGATAATGTCGAAGTGATTGAACTTCCAAGCGACCAACAACCGTATGTCTATCCGATTCTTGCTTCAGGACAAGAAGAACTTCAAAGCTTCATGAACAAGCGGATCAAGGAACTCTACGAGGATGGCACACTTGAAAAATTATCAAAAGAATTCTTTGGTGGCACTTATTTGCCAGATGCCAAGGATATCAAGTAAGTTCTGATTTTCTTTGCCCAAAACAATCGGAAATAACTTACAACCCTTTCACTAGAAAAAAATATATTTTATAAGGAGATTATCTCATGAAATTGAAAAAATGGTTTGGTGCAACAGCACTCTTAGCTGTAGCAGCATTTGGTTTGGCAGCTTGCTCGTCTTCAACATCTAAAGACGCTAAGTCAGCAGACAGTGCAACAGTCACTGTAAAAGTCGGCGTGATGAGCCTTAGCGATACAGAAGAAGCACGTTGGAACAAGGTTCAGGAAATTCTTGACAAGGAAAAAGCAGGTGTTAAATTGGACTTTACCCAATTTACAGACTACTCTCAGCCTAACCAAGCAGTTCGTGACGGAGATGTAGATATCAATGCCTTCCAGCACTACTACTACCTGGAAAACTGGAATAAAGAAAACAATGCTGATTTGGTTTCTGTAGCAGATACTTATATCGCACCAATCCGTCTTTACTCTGGTACTAAAGATGGCAAAAACAAATATACTGATGTAAAAGACATTCCAGAAAACGGAAGTATTGCCGTACCAAATGACCCAACAAACGAAAGTCGTGCTTTGAACCTTCTTCAAGCAGCTGGTTTGATTAAGTTGGACGTGGATTCAACTAAACTTGCGACTGTTGCCAACATCAAAGAAAACAAGAAAAACTTGAAAATTTCTGAATTGGATGCTTCTCAAACAGCAGCTTCTCTTACTTCTGTAGATGCAGCAGTTGTCAACAATACCTTCGTTCGTGAAGCTGGTATTGACTACAAGAGCGCTCTTTACAAAGAAAAGACAGATGAAAATTCTAAACTTTGGTACAACTTGATTGCTGCTAAGAAAGATTGGGAAAAATCTGACAAGGCAGATGCCATCAAGAAAATCATCAAGGCTTATCATACTGACGAAGTTAAAAAAGTCATCGAAGAGTCTTCAGATGGTATGGATCAACCAGTTTGGTAAGATTTTATAGAAAATAATTGAAGATAGAAAGGGCGGGGAATGGATTTCTCCAGCCCTTTATCTGCTATTAGTTAGAGTTTTTATCAGCGGAGATGACTTAGCAATATTAAAACGCAGAGTCACAGACTTACACGACAGCAAGTCTTTGTTCTTTTGTGAATCATAGCAGATCATCTTTAAACAGATGCGATTAGTAGGAGTTACACATGCCTTTCTCAACTGAGAGTGAACAAATTAAAAAGTTTGAAAATGATGAGGTGGCCCAACACTATTTTGAAGTGTTGCGGACCTTGATTTCTAAAAAATCTATCTTTGCCCAGCAAATTGGGCTCAAGGAGGTAGCTACATATCTGGGAGAAATTTTCACTGCTGCGGGTGCTAAAGTGATGATTGATGACAGCTACACGGCTCCCTTTGTATTGGCAGAGTTTCAGTCAGACAATCCTGAGGCCAAGACCATCATTTTCTACAACCACTATGATACGGTACCAGCCGACAATGACCAGCCTTGGACCAACGATCCCTTTACTCTGTCTGTCCACTACGGTGTTATGTATGGCCGCGGAGTCGATGATGACAAGGGACACATTACGGCGCGTTTGACAGCGGTGCGTAAGTATATCCGAGAGCACGGTTCGCTGCCAGTCAATATCATTTTCATGATGGAGGGAGCAGAGGAGTCGGCTTCAACAGACTTGGATAAATATCTGGCCAAGCATAAGAAACATTTGCGGGGAGCAGATTTGCTGGTCTGGGAGCAGGGCACGCGTAATAATCTAGGCCAGCTTGAAATTTCTGGTGGAAATAAGGGCATTGTCACCTTTGATATGTCTGTTCGTAGTGCAGAAGTCGATATCCATTCTAGCTATGGCGGTATCATTAATTCAGCTTCTTGGTACTTGATGGATGCCATTTCTAGCCTGCGTAGTGCTGACGGTCGGATTTTGGTGGAGGGCATCTATGAGCAAGTACAGGAGCCCAATGAGCGAGAGTTGGCTTTGATTGCCCAGTACGCTCTGAAGACACCAGAAGAGTTGAAGGAAATTTACGGCCTCCAGCTTCCAGTCTTGAAAGAGGACAGGCAGGAATTTCTACGTCGCTTCTATTTTGAGCCAGCCATTAACATTGAAGGCTTCGGTTCGGGCTATCAGGGGCAAGGAGTTAAAACCATCCTCCCAGCATATGCATCTGCCAAGATGGAAGTGCGCTTGGTGCCAGGCTTAGAGCCTCATGATGTCTTAGACAAGATTCGCAAGCAACTGGACAAAAATGGCTATGATAGGGTAGAATTAACTTATACATTGGGAGAAATGAGCTATCGTAGCGATATGAGTGCTCCTTCTATCCTGAATGTGATTGAACTGGCTAAGGATTTTTATCCAGAGGGCATCTCAGTGCTTCCGACATCGGCAGGAACAGGCCCCATGCATACAGTCTTTGAGGCTTTAGAAGTTCCGATGGCTGCCTTTGGCTTGGGAAATGCTAACAGTCGAGATCATGGTGGCGATGAAAATGTCAAGATTGCCGATTATTATACCCATATTGAATTAATCAAGGAGTTAATCAGAAGTTATGAGCAATGAAATTATCAAATTAGACCGTATTGATGTCACTTTCACGCAGAAAAATCGTGTCATCAAGGCGGTTGAAGATGTGACCATTCACATCAATCAGGGAGATATTTACGGTATCGTGGGTTATTCTGGTGCCGGAAAGTCAACTTTAGTGCGGGTTATTAACCTCCTGCAGAAGCCATCTGGTGGTCGCATCACTGTGGATGGGACAGTCCTATACGACAAGGGGACATTCCAGCTGAACGCGGCTCAACTGCGGGAAAAGCGCAAGGATATTGGCATGATTTTCCAGCATTTCAATCTGATGGCCCAGATGACGGCTAAGGAAAATGTCGCATTTGCCTTGAAGCACTCTTCCCTATCTGCTGCTGAAAAAGAGGAGAAGGTTCGCAAACTTTTAGAACTGGTTGGTCTGGAAGATCGAGCGGATAATTATCCGTCTCAGCTGTCTGGCGGTCAGAAACAACGTGTGGCGATTGCTAGAGCCTTGGCTAATGATCCGAAAATCTTGATTTCAGATGAAGCGACTTCGGCATTGGATCCTAAAACAACCAAGCAAATTTTGGCCTTGCTTCAGGATTTGAATCAAAAGTTGGGGCTGACGATTGTACTGATCACGCACGAAATGCAGATTGTCAAAGATATTGCTAATCGTGTAGCTGTTATGCAGAATGGGAAATTGATCGAGGAAGGCTCGGTTTTGGATATCTTTACCAATCCACAGAACGAATTGACCCAAGACTTTATCACAACGGCAACAGGTATCACTGAAGCGATGGTTAAAATCAATCAACAAAAGATTGTGCAAGATCTGCCAGCGGATTCTGTCTTGGCGCATTTGAAGTATGCTGGTACGGTGACAGATACAGCCATTATCAACGATATCTACAAGCAGTATCAAGTTTCAGCTAATATTTTACATGCCAACATTGAGATTTTAGACCATGTGCCAGTCGGGGAGATGGTGGTTATTTTGTCAGGAAATGCAGAAAATCTTGCGGCAGCTCAGAGCGATTTGCAAGCTGCTGGCGTAGAATTAAAGGTGCTTAAGGGAGGAATTTAGATTGGTAGACTTGATTAAAACATTTTTGCCCAATGTCTATAAGATGGGCTGGGCTGGTCAGGCTGGCTGGGGAACAGCGATTTATCTGACCCTTTATATGACGATTGTTTCTTTCCTGATCGGTGGCATTCTAGGCTTGATCGCTGGACTTTTCCTAGTATTGACAGCGCCAGGTGGTATTTTAGAAAATAAAACAGCCTTTTTCATCTTGGATAAGGTCACGTCCATCTTTCGGGCGATTCCCTTTATCATCCTCCTAGCTTTGATCAATCCCTTCACACGGATGATTGTGGGAACAGGAATTGGGCCAACAGCGGCTTTAGTACCGCTATCTTTGGCAGTCTTTCCTTTCTTTGCCCGTCAGGTGCAGGTAGTTCTATCAGAATTAGACCGTGGTGTGATTGAAGCAGCGCAGGCAGTTGGAGCTAACTCATGGGATATCATCGGTGTTTACTTGCGTGAAGGCTTACCAGACTTGATTCGGGTGACAACAGTGACCCTAATCTCGCTAGTTGGGGAAACAGCCATGGCAGGAGCGATCGGTGCAGGCGGCCTTGGAAACGTAGCAATTGCCTACGGTTATCAACGTTTCAACCAAGACGTGACCATTTTAGCGACTGTTTTGCTCTTGCTTCTTATCTTCTTTATCCAGTTTCTGGGAGATTTCCTAACTAGAAAGATCAGTCATCGCTAGACGAGAGTAGGACAGAAATCGGTAATTCGTTAGAATTCGATTTCGTTGTCCCACCTCCGCATAGTTGAGTAGGGCTGTAAAAGCTGATGAAATCAGCGTAATAGAGCCCACTCAACTACTGCGTCTTGCTCGACAAACCAAAGACAATTGAGAGGCTAGGACTTTTGTCCCAGCCTCCTTTTGTCGGCTATCATCCTTTGAAAAGTCTGAAAATTTAATTTACATTCTATTTTCATAATGCTATAATAAATAAAGATAAGTATGGAAAAATAGCATAATAAATTACTTCTTGCTAGCACTGGATTTTGCCTGTACTGAGGGAAGCAAGCATATCAAGGACGCTAGATCTGGAAACCTTGCTAAAATCTCATTTTGCAGGAAGGATGGCAAGGCATGAAATGAGCCTTTTCACTTATCAAGGATATAGCTATCAATAGTTTTATGAAGTTTTGACTTCAGAATTAGAAAGGAATCGATGATGACATCGTTAACACTTAAAGAGTTGAAATGGACGGGAGTCTTTGCTCTGCTCTACTTTCTCTGTGTCGGACTAGGAGTACTAGTAGGCCACTTTTTTGACAATGCTGGCAATATGCTTTATGCTCCAGTCTTTGCTGCAGTTTTTGGCGGAAGCGTTTATATGTTGCTGCAAAGTAAGATTAAGAAATTTGGAGCGATCAGCTTAGTAGGCCTAATAATGGGAGGTTTCTTCCTCCTGTCTGGTCATTTTATGATTGCTGGTTTGCCGGGGTTGGTGTTCGGTCTCTTGGCGGACACGATTGCAGGCTTGGGCAAATACGAAAATAAATTCTGGAATCTGCTTTCCTTTGTTTGTTTCTCTTTTGTCAATTCGGGGCCTATTATCCTCATGTGGCTAGCGCGTCAAGCTTATATTGATAGCTTGGTAGCGCGTGGTAAGACAGCAGAATACATCAATCGGATTTTGCTGCCGTTGGATTTTCCGACCATCGCTAGTTTTATCGTGATGGTAGTGGCAGGTGCTTTAATCGGTGGCCTGCTGGGTCAATATCTAGTAAAGAAACGCAGTGAAAAAGCTGATTTTCAGTCATAAAAAAGTTAAGCAAGATGAAAGCTGCCGGACTTTACTATCTTAGCTTACTCGAGGAATTGTTCTGGCATAAGTTTGATCCAGAAAAATACCCTAGCTTGCATGCTATATCTTTGAGAAATAGACAGTTATAAAAAAATCCTATGCCTCTAGCTCTAGCGGAAAGAGCCTAATTTTGGTAAGATTAGAAGACTTGGAGAATATCAGGTTCAAGGTCTGGGAGGAATAAGATGAACAACATATTAGTGCTGCAGTCGGACTTCGGTCTGGTAGATGGAGCAGTGTCGGCTATGATTGGAGTGGCTTTGGAGGAATCGCCAACGCTGAAAATCCATCATTTGACCCATGATATCACCCCTTACAATATCTTTGAGGGTAGTTATCGTCTCTTTCAAACGGTAGATTACTGGCCAGAGGGAACGACCTTTGTCTCGGTCGTGGATCCGGGAGTGGGTTCCAAGCGAAAAAGCGTAGTTGCTAAGACCAGCAAAAACCAATATATCGTAACTCCTGATAATGGAACGCTATCCTTTATCAAAAAGCATGTCGGCATCGTGGCCATTCGTGAAATTTCTGAGGTCAACAATCGCCGGAAGAATACCGAGCATTCTTATACTTTCCATGGCCGGGATGTCTATGCCTATACAGGTGCCAAGCTAGCTAGCGGCCATATCAGTTTTGAGGAAGTTGGCCCAGAACTGAGTGTCGAAGAAATTGTTGAAATCCCTGTTGTGGAAACAAGACTAGCGGATAATTTGGTCAGCGGAGCCATTGATATTTTGGATGTTCGCTTTGGCTCGCTTTGGACTTCGATTACGCGTGAGGAATTCTGCACCTTGGATCCCAATTTTGGCGACCGTTTTGAAGTCACCATTTACAACAATGACATGCTGGTTTATCAAAACCAAGTGACCTATGGCAAGTCTTTTGCGGATGTTCGTATTGGTCAGCCGATTTTATACATCAATTCCCTTTATCGGGTGGGCTTGGCTATTAACCAAGGTTCCTTTGCCAAAGCTTACAATGTCGGTGTTGGTGCTCAATGGCATATTGAGATTAAACGTATAGAAAATTAAAGGAGAACATTATGAAAAAGAAATTGTTAGATACAAAGTTTACCATTAAAGAAGTCGTTGCAACGGGGATTGGAGCTGCACTTTTTGTAGTTATCGGAATGATTAGCATTCCAACACCTGTCCCAAATACTAGTATTCAGTTGCAATATGCGGTTCAGGCTCTCTTTAGTGTCGTTTTCGGCCCTTTTGTCGGTTTCCTGATGGGCTTGATTGGTCACGTTATCAAAGATGCTATGGCTGGCTACGGTCTCTGGTGGTCATGGATTATCGCTAGTGCCTTCTTTGGTTTCATTCTTGGTTTGTTTAAAAATCGCATTCGTGCAGCAGAAGGCGTTTTTGAAGTGAAGGACATCGTCAACTTCAATATCTTCCAGCTGTTGGCTAATGCTTTTGTCTGGCTCTTGATCGCTCCGATTGGCGATATCTTGATTTATAGCGAGCCAGTTAATAAGGTCTTTGTGCAAGGATTTGTAGCAACTCTTTCCAATGGAGTGACAGTTGCCGTAGCAGGAACCTTGCTCTTACTAGCCTACGCCCGTACTCAGACTCGCTCAGGCAGCCTTAAGAAAGATTAATGGAACTAGATATTACAAGATTGGGAAAATCCCAATCTTTTTTTGTACAAAATAAAAAACAAAATGTAATTTATATATTGCATTATTTAAAATATATTGTATAATGTACTTATGAAAATGAAAGGAGCGTAGATATGAATAAAAAAGTGAATGATCTGCTTATACTGCTTATTTGTCTTGTATCAGTCACAATTTTACTAGTTGTGGGCATGATTCGGAAGAATCAAACCTTTATCATACTCGCTTGTGCTGATGTTGCCCTCGGCTGTACTTTCTACACCATAGGCGGGCAAAAAAATGACGATAAGGATGGTGACCATGGCAAAAAATCTTAAGCTCAAGATGGCACGGGTTGAGCATGACATGACCCAAGGTGACTTGGCTGATGCTATTGGCGTGACCCGTCAGACCATAGGCCTGATTGAGGCAGGCAAGTACAATCCCAGCCTTAGTCTATGCTTGGCCATTTGTAAATGCCTCAATAAAACGTTGGATCAATTGTTTTGGGAAGAATAGTAAGAAAGTGAGTAAGAAAATGAAAGACAAACCACAAAAAGTCTATACAGACGAGCGGACTCTACAACTTGAACGAAAATTAGGCAATGAAGTTGCATTTTTTGCGATCATTTTGCTCGTTATTTCTATTTTTATCAAAATCATGATTTGGCATGTGCCAGTAGAAGGCTACTTACCAGAAATCTTGATTATTTTAGGGATGGAGCTATATGCAGGAATTCGGAGCTGGCAGCTGGGTCTAGACATCAGACGCCATCATCCAACTAGTAGTGTTCGCACACTCAGAAGTCGTTTGGCTAACGGAGCTATCTTAGCGATTGTAATCGTGGCTGTTCAGATGTTAGGTGGAAATTCAGCTATTCGACCATTCTTTCGCCATCATCCATTTTTACAATTTATTTTTATTATTGCGCTGATACTGGTTCTCTCTAGTATTTTAGACAAGGGAGTCAATTATTTTTATCAGAAGAGACAGGTTTTATTAGACCAAGAACTAGAAAATGATGAGAATTAGAATCAATGAATCTTCAACTTATAAATAAGAAAGTGAGAAAGAAAATGAAGAAGCAGCCTGTTATAAAAGATGAACGAACAGAGAAATTGGACGGCAAAGTTGCGGGAGAACTAGTGCTAGGAATGTTTCTTTTCTTGGCTATCTCTGTGTTTTTCAAAGCCTATGTCCTCCATCTAAGCTTGCTGGCCTATCTGCCAGAAGGTATTCTGCTTACCCTGGTAGGTCTATATGCCTTGCTTCGTCGCTTAAGTCTAGGGATTGATGTTCGTGATATGGTGAGAGAGGAAAAATGGCCAGAGCGTTTTGGCGGTGGAGTCGTCTTTGCTTTCATCGTTATGGGTATTGATTTCTTGGGTCAGCGAGAAAGTCTGGCTAGCATGTTGAGCCTTTTGTATCTGCTCAAGCTGGCTCTTGCAATGGTACTGTTTATGCTTGGAAGCTTGACCATGGACAAGATCAGTCTTTACCTAAACGGCAAAGGTCAGGCAAAGCTCGATCAGGAATTGGAGGATGAAGAATGACTTGGTGGAAACGATTGATCTGGGTTGGCTGCGCTTTTTTAGCCTTGGCCTTGTATGTCCTCCCTATGCTGATTCAGCAGCTAGCAATAACTTATCAATTTCCCAAACAGTGGAGCCTTGGTCTTGGTATTTTGCTGATTTTCCTCACTTTGCTGGTCTTTGTCGTGGTAGCAAAGAAGGCTGGAATCTTATCTCAGTCTGGAAAAATCTTTCAACAAGGAGACGGGAAGCGAATTGCTCTAGGCCTCTTAAGCATGTTGCTCATATCTGTCCTTGGGACGGTATTACTCCGGTGGCTGCATGGAGAAGTGACAACGGCTAATCAGGCATCTTTGATGGAGGAGTTCCGAAGAGGAGATATGATTTCGTTGCCCATCATGCTTGGAGTTTTAGCGCCTATCGCAGAAGAAATTATTTTCCGTGGCATCATTCCTCTAAAAATCTTTAAAGGCTATGAAAGCTGGGGCTATATCATAGGCGGGCTGCTCTTTGCGCTTTTTCATGGCCCAACCAATATCATGTCTTTTGTAATTTATGGCGGTTCTTCTGTGATTTTGACCTTGCTGGCTTATCGAACTCGGCGTTTGGAAGTCAGTATTGCAGTTCACATGATAAATAACGGACTTCCTGCCATTCTGATGTTGTTAATCCCTATTTTTGGAGTAGAAGTATAGGAGCTTGGAATGAGAATAAAACTTATTAAACGTCAAATCTTAGACGAACGCGAAGAGCAACTGGTCAACAAGGCCGGTATGGAGAGTTTCAGTCTCATGCTATGTGGCAGTTTAGCATTATATATGGGCTCTGTAGCTATGAATGGGGGAGTCGTTCACTATCAGCCTTCTTGCTTTTGATTCTCATCACCAGTTTTTATTTCATGTGTCGAACTCAGTATCTGGGAGCTAATTATTACAATAGTTTCAGTCTGATTATCTGGGGTGTGCTGGCTGCGACAGGCTTCCTGACTCTTTCGATTGCCTGCCAGAATTTTCAGCTCAATCATGCTATTTATCATCATAGTGTTTTTCACCCCATGTTCCTATTTGTTATTTTCATTACTTTTGTCATTCACTTTCCTATTATACTGCTGGTCAATATTTTCTTGGAGTATATAAACAAGTGGCAGAAAAAGCGCTTTGAAAAGTATTTGGAAGACTTGGAGAACGAGGGCTAACCTTCTTTTCTGCATAGAGATTCCCGCTCTGCTATTTTCCAAACAAATTTTTTGCCCAGTTTTTTCAATCAGGTTATAATAAATAGATGAATTAAAAAATTCAGAAAATTTATAGAGAAATGAGAGTTGAAATCTTATGGCAAAAGATATTCGCGTATTACTTTATTACAAATATGTTCCGATTGAGAATGCTGAGAAATTTGCAGCTGATCATCTGGCCTTCTGTAAATCCATCGGTCTGAAAGGCCGTATCTTGGTGGCTGATGAGGGAATCAACGGAACGGTTTCTGGTGATTATGAAACCACTCAAAAATACATGGATTATGTGCACAGCCTTCCAGGCATGGAAGATCTTTGGTTCAAGATTGACGAAGAAAATGAGCAAGCCTTCAAGAAAATGTTTGTTCGCTACAAGAAAGAAATCGTCCACTTGGGCTTGGAAGACAATGACTTTGACAATGATATCAACCCGCTGGAGACGACAGGTGCTTACCTGTCACCTAAGGAATTTAAGGAAGCCCTCTTGGACGAAGATACAGTTGTCCTAGACACTCGTAACGACTACGAGTACGATCTGGGCCACTTCCGTGGGGCCATTCGTCCAGACATCCGCAACTTCCGCGAGCTTCCGCAATGGGTTCGTGATAACAAAGAGAAGTTTATGGACAAGCGCGTGGTTGTTTACTGTACTGGTGGTGTTCGCTGTGAGAAATTCTCAGGCTGGATGGTACGTGAAGGCTACAAGGATGTCGGTCAATTGCACGGAGGAATTGCGACTTACGGCAAGGATCCAGAAGTTCAAGGTGAGCTTTGGGACGGCAAGATGTATGTCTTTGATGAGCGTATCTCGGTTGATATCAACCATGTTGATCCAGTTGTGATTGGGAAAGACTGGTTTGACGGTACTCCTTGCGAGCGCTATGTCAACTGTGGCAATCCAGAGTGTAACCGCCGCATCTTGACTTCAGAAGAAAATGAAGACAAGTACCTCCGTGGCTGTTCTCATGAATGCCGTGTTCACCCTCGCAACCGCTATGTGACTGAAAACGGCTTGAGCCAAGCAGAAGTGATGGAACGTTTGGCTGCGATTGGAGAAAGCTTGGAAACAGTGGTAGCTCAGTAATTTAATCGTGAAGATAAAAAACTTTAGACGATTCAAACGTCTAAAGTTTTTATTTTGTGTTCATCTAGGAAAGGCGTAACAGTTAAACATATAAAGTGAAAAATCTTTATGTTATAATTATTCTAATACTGTGACTACTAAAGAGTATTTTGAATAGAAGATTTTCTCTAGGACTAAAAATGGTATCCAATCTCTTTCTGTAAAGGAGACTGTCACAGTGAAGCAGGACTTGGCTACATTGACAGTTACTGATGAAATCGGACAGAGGAATGTTGATCATATGTGAAATGCACTTGTGTGGGTGGCAGAGAATCCAATCAAGACTGCATTTGCTGTAGGTGCTGTCGTTGTTGGAATAGTTGCCGCTCCTGCGATAGGTGCTGTGCTCGGTACTTTTGGATTCGTTAAAGCTATAGGTGCGGTATTCAGTATCTTTATCGGAGTATCTATTTTTAATGATAAAGGAAAGTAATATATGAAATTGGTAAAGAAAATAGTTGGTTCAGCGACTGAGAACATCTTGATTCAAATAGAGGCAATCAGTCAAATGTTTTCTTATTATGATGCGCTTAATGCGCAATTGAAAGGTGACAAAGTTCGCACACGCGCCCTATTTGAGAGTATTAGCAATGAAAATCCTGAGCTCTTCTATGTTCAGGAAGCTAAGAAGTATTTAGAAGGAGTAAATTAATGTCAAAACGTACTGCTTTACCGATTGGGAGTAAGGTAGAAATCCCGAGAGTTTTCTCTTGGGATCTTTTTGTTCTCTAATGAGTGAGCTAGAAAAAATGCTTCTTTTAGGTTATAATGATGAAAATAAATATTAATTTATATGGACTACAAGCTCAGAAATCGGCCTTGAGTGCATCGGTAGGTAGTATCAAGGGCGAGCTAACAAAAGCCAGAAGCTGTTTGTCTCAAGTTGTCTCTACAGATGGTCTTAAAAAAGGAGTTAATGGCCTGATTAAAGGCATGAGAGGATGGTTTAAATGACTATTGAAAGAATCAAAAAATTTTTTGAGTTTCAAAGAAGGAGTGTCCATGGACCAGTTCCACTTTGGGGCGTATTAAATGGGATTTTTATTTTATATCCTATATCCTTTTTGGCGTTTTTTGCAGGAGGATTAGAGGTACTCAACAATCCCTCTTTGTATCAAGGGTTGATTATGACAGGAATTGTTGTTTGGGTTTTAAATCTAGTATTTTTACTAGATCTTAAGCGAGGGATTTTAACGAGTTTTGGGACCTATCTAATGTATCTGACTGGTCATGTTTATGCCATTGTTGGCTTTAGTGCTATGAGCGGTGACTATAGTTTTATTAGCTTAAAACTTTTACTCCCCCTTATTTATGCCCTTGTTATTATTATCGTCATGAGTTGTTTGGTTGATTTGGATTCTGAAGAGATTATATCTGCCAAGGCCATCAGAAATGTCTATAATTTTGTAATGGGGCCACCCTTAATTTTATCTCTTTGCTGTGTTTTTTTAGGTATGTTAGGGCATGAGTATTTTTGGGGATGGGGAATGTCATTTCTCTTTATGACTATGGGTCCTTACTTATATCGAACATGGTTTTATATTATCTATGCTTACCAACACCATAATGATGTCGAAGAAACAACTCCCATCAGGCGTATAGAAGTGTCCTCAGATATGATCCAAGATAAGGAGTTTGATAGAGATAGATTTAGAAAGGAAGAGAAACATGATTAAAGAAACCCAGATTCATATGACCCATTTGATGACAGATCAAGTTCAGATCCATCCAGATGAACTACTAGAACTATTTGCACATACAGAGCTTCTTCCATATACTGAAGGGATTTATAAGGATGGACCAACGATCTTTGAGATGATTCCAACTCAGTTTGATGAGGAACGACAAGATGTGACGGTGTATATTCCGGTTATTTCCGAAACGGCCTCCACTAGCCAATTAACTTATCTTCCGAGCTTGAGCATAGATGGTATTAGTCAGCGCGTACTATTCGCAGAAGGCTTAGATGAGAGACTTTATGAGATGAAAAACTATATCCGTGAGAAGGGCTGGGAGTTGCAAGATAAGTTGTATCTCGTTTTAATCCCTGTTTACGATGATTTGTTTGTGGATTTGATTATCCCAGTGGAGAAGTAAGATGGCAGATATTACATACGGTACCAATCAATTTTTAATGTTAAGTAATGTCTTAAGTGTAGATTACAATATTGTTGGTGATGAAATTTCAGTTGCCTTTCAAGATATGATTAATACAGCCGTAGCTGCGGGTTACACTCCTAAGAGCAATCCCTTTTATTCTTGTCCCCATGTAGGAGAATTAGAAGATGGTACTTACAACATTACAGTTTATCTTCCAGTTTATGAGGATTATCTAGGAGACGATGAATTACTAGAGGGGACTGCCCATAACAGTTATTTTCTAGTTCCACGAATGGTGGGAGCACGAGTGACTGGTGAGGAAGCTGTTGATTTTGATAAGGCGCTCTATGGTTTAACCAATTTATTAATTGACAATGATCTAGAAGAATGTACACCAATTTTTTATATTTCGAGTAAGATCAATGGGGTCTTGTATACTGATATACTAGTAGGTGTTCGAGCTAGCTGATGAAAATTTCAAATCTCTTCTATGTTCAGGAAGCTAAGAAGTATTCAGAAGAAGCAAACTAATGTCAAAACGTACTTGTTTACTGATTGGGTTTTATCCCAATCTTTTTGTTTTAAAATACATTTGACCCCGTTCTTGCTATAGAGTCTGCCTATATCCTTGGCTAGCTAGAAAATATGCTGGCGATAGTCAGTAGACTGCCTTTTTATGATACAATAGTAAGATAGAGTCAGTGGACGCTAGCTGGCTATTTCATGCTAAAGAAAGGGACAAAACAAGTCGATGATTCTTGAAGAGTTTGACCAAAACCGTAAGGCCATCATCAATCCAGAGGATTTGATAGAGCCTATTGAAGGCTTTCCGCAGACGGCAGTGTCCTGCTTTGCCCGGGAGACCTTTGCCCGAATGCTGGCGGATTTTGACCATGAGTTGATTACGACGACGTCTATGGCCAATATTGAAATTCCTATCTATCGGGTCGTTGCGGATGGACAGGAGCTAGCTCTTTTTAATGCTCCAGTTGGGGCTTCTGCTTGTGTGGCTATTCTGGAGGATTTGATTGCTTTTGGCATGAGAAAGCTGGTTCTCTTTGGGACTTGTGGTGTGCTGGACGAGGATATCAAAGAAACATCCATCAT
Organism: Streptococcus cristatus; assembly: GCF_008369405.1. Lineage (GTDB taxonomy): Bacteria > Bacillota > Bacilli > Lactobacillales > Streptococcaceae > Streptococcus > Streptococcus cristatus_G. Next base: position 80,614 of record NZ_VSJJ01000005.1, on the reverse strand, counting down.
TATTCCGACGGCGGCTTTGCGCGATGAGGGGACTAGCTATCATTACCAGCCGGCTAGTTCGGAGATAGCAGTCAATGTCGGCTCGCAGGATTTTCTCTTGAATTTCCTTGAACAGCGAGGGATTTCTCATAGTTTGGGCAAGGTTTGGACAACCGACGGTATTTTCCGCGAGACTGCGGACAAGCTGCGCAGGCGAAAAGAGGCGGGAGCTATCTGTGTGGACATGGAGTGCTCGGCTGTAGCAGCTCTGGCGGCCTTTCGTGGCATTCGAATTTGCCAGTTCTTTTATGCTGCGGATCATCTGTCTGAGGAGGCTTGGGATATGCGCAATCTGGCTAATCATGCGGACTTAGACGAGAAAGACAAGGTGGCCAATCTGGCGATTCAGATCGCTTTGGCCTTATAGAAAAAACATGAAAAAACCAATTATTCAATTTGAAGATTTTAGTTTTCAATATCAGGCTCAGTCAGAGCCGACTTTGAAGCATATCAATCTGACCATTTATGAAGGGGAAAAGGTGCTGCTGATTGGGCCGTCTGGCTCTGGTAAGTCAACCTTGGGCCAGTGTTTAAACGGCATTATTCCCAATATTTACAAGGGTCAGGCCAGTGGGCAACTCTTGATTAAGGGGCAGACAGCCTTTGATAGTAGTATTTATGACAAGTCAAATCTTGTCAGCACGGTTTTGCAGGACACGGATGGTCAGTTTATCGGACTCAGTGTAGCAGAGGATCTGGCCTTTGCTCTGGAAAATGATATGGTGGCCTTGCCTTTGATGCGGGAGAAAGTCCTGCGTTGGGCAAAGCAGTTAGACCTAGAGCAGCTTTTGGATCATCGTCCTCAAGACTTGTCTGGCGGACAGAAGCAGCGGGTCAGTCTGGCGGGTGTCTTGATCGATGAGAGTCCAATTTTGCTGTTTGATGAGCCTTTGGCCAATCTCGATCCCAAGTCTGGTCAAGATACGATTGACTTGATTGATCAGATTCATAGAGAAGCTGCAACCACGACCATCATCATCGAGCACCGCTTGGAAGATGTTCTTTATCGACCTGTTGACCGAGTTGTCCTCGTCAATGATGGTCAAATCCTCTTTAACGGCGCGCCAGATGATCTGCTCAAGACGGAGCTCTTAGCAGAAAATGGGATTCGAGAACCTCTCTATATTACAGCCTTGCGGCAGCTTGGTTTTGATGTGGCAAGCGCGACTCATCTGGCTGATTTAACAAAGCTGGAACTTACAGGACTTTCTCAGAATCTGACCGAGCAAAAAGCAGAGCAGGTTGACAGTCATCACGAAGCTCTTTTAGAACTCGACCATGTTTCTTTTGCCTATCAGAGCGACAAACCTATTTTGCGGGATATCAGTCTGAAGATTTTCAAGGGTGAGCGGATCGCGATTGTTGGGAAAAATGGTGCTGGCAAGTCTACGCTAGCTAAGGCTCTCTGTCGTTTTATTGATACAGAAGGGGAGTATCATTGGCAGGGACAGGATATCAAGGGCGACTCTATCAAGGAGCGAGCGGAGCGGATTGGCTATGTCCTGCAAAATCCCAATCAGATGATTTCGACCACAATGATCTTTGATGAAGTAGCGCTGGGACTGCGGTTGCGTGGTTTGGCAGAAGCAGAGATTGAAGAAAGGGTTCATGCTGTTCTCAAAACTTGCGGTCTCTATGAATTCCGCAGTTGGCCGATTTCAGCCCTGTCTTTTGGTCAGAAGAAGCGGGTAACCATTGCTTCTATCTTGGTGCTAAATCCAGAGATTATCCTTTTGGATGAGCCAACAGCTGGTCAGGATCAGCGCCATTATACAGAGATGATGGACTTTCTAGATGAGCTAAACCAGCAGGGACACACGATTATCATGATTACCCATGATATGCAGCTCATGCTGGATTATTCAGATCGGGCCATCGTGGTGGTGGACGGCCAGATTTTAGCAGACCAGTCGCCTGCTCAGGTTTTGTCTAATCATGAGTTGATTGCAGCGGCCAATCTAAAGGAGACTTCGATTTTTAGCTTGGCTGAGAAGCTGGGAGTGGATCCGCTAGCTCTGACTCAATTTTACATGCAAAAAAAGGAGGAAAGTCATGTTTAATCAACAAAAATTGATTGGCTACCATGCCGGAAAGACTTTTCTCCATGGTCTGTCTGGTGCCAGCAAGCTTATCTTTTTTATCCTGGTTTCGGTGGCAGCCATGATGAGCTACGATACGCGTTTCCTCCTTCTTGTGGCTCTGGCTTCCCTGATTTTATTTCGAGTGTCTGAGATTCGGCTGAAAGACATTTCTTTTGTTTTGGCTTTTGCGGGAACTTTTGCAGCGCTGAATATTCTCATGGTCTATCTCTTTGCCCCTCAGTATGGAGTGGAGATTTACGGAGCCAAGAATCTGCTCTGGACAGGATGGGGAGCTTATAATCTCACGCTTCAGGAACTCTTTTATCTCTTGAATCTTTTGCTCAAGTATTTCTCAACGATTCCTCTAGCGGTGATTTTTCTCATGACCACCCATCCCAGTCAATTTGCTTCCAGTCTGAATCAAATCGGTCTTTCTTATAAGATTGCCTATGCGGTCAGTCTGACCCTGCGTTATATTCCAGATTTACAGGAGGAATTTTACCTCATCAAGATGTCTCAAGAGGCGCGTGGACAAGAATTATCCAAAAAGGCTCCCCTCAGCAAACGGGTCAAGGGCAATCTGCAAATCGTCATTCCCCTGATTTTCAGCTCGCTCGAGCGAATCAATACGATCGCGACGGCCATGGAGCTACGCCGCTTTGGGAAAAATAAAAAGCGGACCTGGTACACCCAGCAAGCCTTCGGAAAACTAGACAAACTTGTAATCCTGGTGTCCGTCCTTTTACTAGCCCTCAGCCTTCTTCTTTTCCTTGTCAATCAAGGACGCTTTTATAATCCTTGGGCATAGACTAAAGGTGGAAAACTAGCTATGTTTGGATTGAGAGGATCAATTGGTGCAAGAAAAAATAAATGTTGAATTTTATAAGGACTTACTTTTTCCTGTTTTTTGTGGTCTAGGAGCTTTCGTTATACTCTTGGCTTTGCCACAGACAGATGAAGTCGGGAGTGGATGGGCTCTGATTCCAATCATCCTGCTAATGGCGATGAGTGGCCTCTTTACTTGCCTTGCTTTGGTCAATAAAGAAAAGAGTCTGCGACGCTGTCAAGAACTTTATTCTCACTTTCCAGAGCTTGAAAAGGATTTTCAACTGATTTATAGCGACTCTCGTTATGCGCGTGAAAGCTTATCTCTTTATCTTTACAAGGATGCCATCATACGGGTGGATGCTTATTTCCAATTTCTCATTCTTTCTGATTTAATTGATGTGACCATTAAGATTGAGGAAGTGGAACAAACGAACCATGTAAAAGTTCATTACCTGTATCTGTATTACAATCCAATGAGTTCTAACAAAGATGTTCGTCTGACTTTTGGGCCTTATACAGATCAAAAATATATTGACTTATTGCAGTTTTTAGATGTGATGAATCAAGTTGCTCCTCGGATTAGAATCTATAATGAAGCTGCGGAAAAATAGTATGGTCTAACAAACATAAAGAGGCTGGGACAAAAGTCCTAGTCTCTCAATTGTCTTTGGATTGTCGAGCAAGACGCAGTGGTTGAGTGGGCTCTACTACGCTGATTTCATCAGCTTTTACAGCCCTACTCAACTGTGCGGAGGTGGGACGACAAAATCGAATTCTAACGAATTACCGATTTCTGTCCCACTCTCTTCTTCTTATAATGGTCTTTTGTTTGGCATGCCTGCCTTGCGGGGGTATTTGTTGGGGGTTTCTTTCTTCTTTTCCACCACTGTGATAAAGCGGGGGTCGCCGTTTGGTAGGGCATAGCTGAGATTGTCTTGGACCTTGCTAAATAGTAGGTTCAAGGCATTTTTGGCTTCGTCCAGTTCTTCTGGAGCATTGGAAGCCTTGAGCGCTAGGAGTTTGCCGCCCACTTTTAGATAGGGAATGGTCAGTTCAGATAGAATCTGCATCCGAGCAACTGCACGAGCAGTGACCAGGTCAAACTGCGCTCGAAAAGCCTTATCCTGAGCGAAGTCTTCTGCGCGGCCGTGGTAGAAGTGAACCTTGTCTAGCTCGAGCTCCTCTGCCAGCAGTTTGAGGAAGTTGATCCGTTTGTTGAGGGAGTCAATGATAGTTACATCCAGCTGAGGGCAGATGATTTTCATGGGGAGGCTGGGAAAGCCTGCACCTGCTCCGATATCCAGTAGCCTAAGCTCTTGATTGTCAATCAGACCTTGCAAAACAGGCGCAATTGAATCATAGAAATGCTTGAGATAGACTTCGTTTTTCTCTGTGATAGCTGTCAGATTGATTTTTTCATTCCATTCGACCAAAAGTTCAAAATAACGTTCAAACTGGTCTTTCTGGCGGTCGGTCAGCTCGATTCCTTGCTTGCTTAGTAGCTGGTAAAATTCTTGCGGTGTCATAGTTTCATCCTTGTTTGTCAGTATTCATTCTATTATAACATAAAAAGGGGACCCCGGCATTCTGCCAAAGGGCTTCTTTTTTATATGCCAATCTGATTGAGCTCCGCCAAAAGCAGCCGGCGACGCTCATTTTGATGGGCAGTTGGGTCAAAGAGAACTTCTTTTTTTATCTTGCCATCTAAAATGAGCAGGACCTTGTCAGCATAGGTAGCCACACTGACATCGTGCGTCACTAGGAGAATGCTTGCACCCTGCTGGTGGAAGTGCTGCATGAGTTCCATAGCTTGACGGCCAGCCTGAGAGTTGAGCGCTCCTGTCGGCTCGTCAGCAAAAATGATTCGAGGCTGGTTCATGAGAGCCCGACAGATACCAGCTCGCTGGAGTTGACCGCCCGATACCTGATGGATAGAGCGCTGGGCAATGTCCTTAATCCCGGTCAGAGCCATTAACTCCTTGGCTCGCTCATAGGCTGCCTTTCGCTCGCTGCCTTTCTTTCCAATAATACTCGGTAGGCAGATATTGTCTAGGATATTGAGATTTTTCAGGAAGGTTGCCTGTTGGAAGACAAAGCCGAAAGCCTCTCTACGAAGGCGGTCTAAGTCTTTGTCTTTCATGGTCAGCAAATCCTGTCCCTGGTAAAGAATCTGGCCATGGTCAGGTCTATCAATGGTGGACAGAAGATTGAGAAGAGTGGATTTCCCGCATCCAGAAGGCCCCATGATGGCGATGAATTGGCCGCTTTCAATCTCCAGCGACAAATCACGGAGAATGGGCTCCTGAGTCGTTCACTGCCAAATCCCATCATCCGATAAAGTGCCAAGTCAGCTTGGTCCTTGGTGAAAATCATATAGACAAAGAGAGTCATTAGAATGAAGACAATGATGAGTCCTGTCAAGAAAACGCTGGTCTGAATCAGGCGGAGCATGGCTAGAGTGTCATCAAAAGTCTGATGGAAAAAGTCTTCTATGTCGGTTAATTTATAGTTGGAATAGTATTTTTTCCATTCGTTGATTTTTTTAGCTTTGTTGCTAGCATCTTTAAGGCGGATGGTCGTCAGACTATTGAGCGTTTGCGCTTGCTTTGTCACAAAGACAGCCTTGGCAGTCTTGCCGCCGTAGGTCAGGTCTGAGTAGATACCGACTACTTTTAGTTTTTTTGCTTGACCGTCTACAGTCAAGGTCAGGCTGTCTCCTACTTTTAGCTTGAGCTCTTCTGCCTGCAGCTTGGAGAGGGCAATTTCATGCTCGTTTTTAGGATAGTGGCCTTGGCTGTATTTGACTGGAAATCCTGCATGGTTTCCCAGAGTTACCCGCAACTGCTGGGTCTGACCTTGCTGGTCTTGATAGGAGAAATTCTGGCTCTGGTACTGATTGATTTCTGCGATATCCTTGTCTGCCTGCAGTTCTTTCAGAAGCAGGGTAGCCTTGGTATCAATATCTTCAGTCTGAGAAATATCAACCAGCACATCTGCCTGACCAGCTCCCAGATACTGGATGAAGTTTTTGTCCATCACAGTGCTATAGAGACTGGCTGGCAGCAGGATAAGCAGGCTAATCAAACTGACAATGACCAACATAGTCAAATATAGTTTCTTATGATTGAGAATTGTTTTTAGGGCGAAATAGGGTCTGTCTAAGAAGGGGATAGTCGGTAAGCCCATTTTCGGAGTAGAACGAGTCTCGGTCAGACTGTTGGAAGAAGCTAATCTTAAAGCTTGACCGGGCGTCAGTTTCTTAAAGGAGCTAAGAGGCCGGGCAGTCAGCCAGAAGACCAAGAGACAGAGTAGCAGAGCTGCTAGCATTTCCAAAAGATAGCTATAGGATGGCGTCGGGTTTTGCCCCATAGACAGTGCCATCTGCTTTTTAAAAGGAGTACTCAGGAGAAAGGATAGTCCCCATCCTATGATGGTTGCCAGAGCCAGACAGAAATAATACTTGGTCAGGTGGACCCTGCTGATAAAGCCTTGGGGAAGTCCCATGATCTTCATAACAGCAATCTGCTTCAGGTCTTCTTGAATCTTGGTCAAGAGGGCAAAGCGCATGCAGAGAAAGGTGATGCCAATGATAGCCACAATCAGCAGCCCCATGACTAGGATGACTAGAGCATCATTGAAGCCGTTAATCATCTTGATGGTCGGATAGGTAATCATAGGCGGTCCATTGGACTCAAGCTCTGCGTTTTTATAGGCTTGCTCGATGGTAGAAATCTGGCTAAGCTTATGCACTCGAAAGGCAATCAGTTTCTCATTAGATGCAAATGCTTCTTTTTTCAGAGTCTGCAAATCAGCCTGCGAGACTAGAAAGCGCTTGGAGGAGACCAGACCGGCGTTCATCTGGGCATCTCGAATAAAGCCCTGAACAGTTAGCTGTAGCTTGCCGACCCTTATTTGGTCACCGATTTTGATTTTTCCACTGTTGTAGTAGTAGAGGGGAATGTAGACTTGCCCCGGCTGAGGCTGAGCAGGCCGGTTATATTGATCCAGCAGAAAGTCAAAGTTTTGGTTCTGATTGGAAAAGCCATTATCCTGCGAGCTGTCCTGAAGCGAGTCCTGCCCATTGATGCGGATGGCTGACCCTTCCACGTTAACAAAGTCTGTCAGCTGCCAAGAGGCAATTTCCGGATGCTGCTGGACAAAGTTTTGCAGCCGTTTTCGGTCGACGCTTCCGCTGTGCATTTGTAAGAGATGAGGGCTTTTGGCTGTCTCCACAAAGCGCTCAATCGAGTTGGTAAGACTGACGGTCAAGCGCGTGGCTGCAAAGCTCAGGGTCAGAGTCAGAAGAAGGAAAAGCCCGATGACTAGCATGCTGACTTTGTTTTCTTTTAAATCATTTCTTATCAAGCGTTGAAACATATTCCAGCTCCTTTACTGAACGTGCTCGGGAGAGCAGGTAAGCACCGATGCTGATAGAGATACCGGATAGGATAAAGAGCAGACCGTAGCCTCGGCCATTACCAGTTCCAAGGATTTTTCCTAGGCTTGTTGCCAGACTCCCTGTTGGAGTGAGCAAGGGCTTGAAAATATGATCTGCAATCCAGCCCATAGAGGCATAGGAGATGACATAGCCCAATTGGGAAATAATTCCAATGGTTCCCCAAGCCTTACCCTGATCGGCTTTGTTAATATTGATGCGGACCAGATAGTCAATGGCGGTATTGGCGAAGGGCAGGGCAGCAAAGAGAAAAAAGCCAAAGGAGCAGATCCAGATGATATTTTCCTGTAGCCCCATCCCAGCCATAAAGATACCCAGCGCAAATAGAGCCAAACAGAGCATACGGTGAAAGCCTTTTTTGATAGCAAGAGCCCCTAAGGCTAAGCCTCCGACTAGCATGCCACTGCTAGAGACGGTCATACTCCAACCGACAGTTTCGGCATCAGCAAAACTTAAAATTAGAGGAGAGAGCAGGATTTGCACTGTTCCCAGAAAGAAGGAGAAGGCCGTCCCAGTCAGGACAAGAATCCAGATGCCTTTTTTCTCATGGATAATACGAAAACCAGTGAAAAATTCATCCCAAAAGTGGCTCTTGCTACTATAGATAGGAGCCTGCATGGACTGGCGAGCGATCAAGGTTGTCGCGACTGTGACAAAAATTGTCGAGATATCCAGCAACAAAATAGTGGAGATGGAGCTCTTGGTCAAAATGAGTCCAGCTAGGAGAGGGGAGATTAGATAGCGGGCCACACCGTTTATCTGGGTTAGGCCTGTGGCCTGAGCCAGTTGCTCTTCTGGCAAGAGGTCGGAAATCGTAGCTCGAAAGGCTGGCTCCACCAGAGCAGAGAAAAGAGAGGAGATACAAGCCCCCAAGCAAATCAAGGCAAGAGTAGGTTGGGGATTTTTCAAAATAAAGTAGATCCAAGCAACTCCTAGGCCAGACAGGCCATCACCTAGAGCCATGAGGAGTCGGCGGTCATGCCGATCGGCTAGAGTGCCGGCTAGGGGACTGGCTAAGAGACCCGGTAGGAAAGCCGACAGAGTGACCAGAGCTGAAGCTGTAACCTGACCAGTCAGCTGATAGGTGTAAATGCCCAAAGCAAAAGAGGTCATGCCAGAACCTATTTGGGAAATAAAGCTACCCAGCCAAATTAGTAAAAATAGCTGAAAACCTTTGTTTTTCATGGTTGACTCCTTTTAAAAGAGTTGCAGAAGCTGATCAAAGTAGCCCGACTGGGTTTGGAAAATTCGTTCCAAGAGATAAAGGAATGCTTGTAGTTTCGCCTCTTGTTCTTGCTTTGTCAGTTGCTGGAAGGCTTGGCCGAATACCTGCAGAGAATAAGCGAGTAGCATTTCCAGACTTTCCAGAGGAAAATCGGTCTTCATCTCTCCTTTTGCAAGTGCATCTTCGATAATGGGGAGGAGGATCTGAGGCCCGCGTTCCAGCAGGATTTGATTTGTCTTTTCATGGAGCAGGGCATTTTGTGGTTGGTGTAAGTGTGCCAAAATTTCCTGTCCTTGCTCTTGGTGGAGGTTAAGTGCGAGCAGGGCACCCATCAGCCTCTCTAGAATGGAGCCTTCCTTTTTACTGGCCAGCAGTTCGGCCTTACTGAAAGCCTGAGCCACAGAGCGTTCAATAATGGCGTCCATGATTTCTTCCTTGGAAGAAAAATAATAGTAGAGCGTCCCGCGAGCAATCTGAGTGACTTCTAAAAGCTGAGCAATAGAAGTTTGGTCAAAGCCTTGCTCTATAAAGAGCTTTTGAGCGCTATCTAAGATAAAGTCCTTTTTACTGACCACGATGGCCTCCTTTTTCGTCAAAATTTATTCGACCGACAGTCGGTTTATCTCTAAGTAAAGAATACTCCTTTTAGGATGAATTGTCAAGAAAGACAGGTTGAGCTTTTTTTGTTATAATAGGTGCAATCAAATCATAAGGAGTATCTTTATTATGTCCATGTTTTTTATTATTCTTGCGGTTGTGGCAGTTGTAGCTATTTTCGTGATTTCTGTTTACAATGGGCTTGTTAAGAGCCGCATGCAGACTCAGGAAGCTTGGAGTCAGATTGATGTCCAGCTCAAGCGCCGAAATGACCTGATTCCCAACCTTTTGGAGACGGTTAAAGGTTATGGAAAATATGAGAAATCAACCTTGGAAAATGTTACTCGACTGCGTAACCAAGTAGCTGCTGCCTCATCACCTGCCCAAGCTATGGAGGCTAGTGACGCCCTGACTCGTTCGATTTCTGGTATCTTTGCGGTTGCTGAAAATTACCCAGACCTTAAGGCAAATACAAACTACTTGAAACTTCAGGAAGAGTTGACAAATACAGAAAATAAGATTGCTTATTCTCGTCAGCTTTACAATTCAGTAACCAGCAACTACAATGTCAAAATGGAAACTTTCCCAAGCAATGTCATTGCAGGTATGTTTGGCTTTAAAGCAGCAGACTTCTTGGAGACACCAGAGGAAGAAAAGGCTGTTCCTAAAGTGGATTTTAGCGATTTGGGGTAGGTGGCCACTATGTTGTTTGACCAAATTGCCAGCAATAAAAGGCGTACTTGGGTTCTCCTCGTCGCCTTCTTTGCTCTTTTAGCTTTGATTGGGGCAGCTGTCGGCTATCTTTGGCTCGATTCTCCCTTTGGTGGGATGGCCATCGCCTTTATCATCGGTGGTATTTATGCTGTCAGTATGATTTTTCAGTCCACAGAGATTGTCATGTCGATGAATGGTGCGAGGGAAGTGTCCGAGCAAGAAGCGCCTGAACTCTATCACGTTGTGCAGGATATGGCCATGGTGGCACAGATTCCTATGCCTCGGGTCTACATCGTAGAAGATGCCTCGCCCAATGCCTTTGCGACTGGCTCAAAGCCTGAGAATGCGGCCGTGGCTGCGACAACTGGATTGCTTGCTCTCATGAATCGTGAAGAGCTTGAAGGTGTAATGGGACATGAAGTCAGTCACATTCGTAATTATGATATTCGCATTTCGACGATTGCAGTGGCGCTTACAAGTGCTGTCACAATGCTGTCTAGCATGGCTGGGCGCATGATGTGGTTTGGCGGTGGTGGCCGTCGAAGAAACGATAGGGACAATGACAATGGCTTAGGGATTGTTTTGATGATTGTCTCTCTGCTAGCTCTTCTCTTGGCGCCGCTTGCTGCAACATTGGTGCAGTTGGCTATTTCCCGTCAACGTGAGTATCTGGCAGACGCTTCAAGTGTTGAGCTGACCCGCAATCCTAAGGGCATGATCAATGCCCTGCTGAAGTTAGACAATAGCCAGCCCATGGAGCACCATGTAGATGACGCCAGCGCAGCCCTCTATATCAATGATCCTAAGAAGAAGGGTGGCTTGCAAAAGCTCTTTTATACTCACCCACCAATTTCTGATCGGATAGAAAGATTGAAAAATATGTAAGAAGGAAGCCTAGGCTTCCTTCTTTTTTGTATGAAATTGTGACGATTTTTAACTCTAGTTATTTTTGAGGCTGAGTAGAAGGCAGACACCACCAAGCAGAGAGAAGACCAACCAAGCGCTTCCCATATTCCAAAGACCGAGACTAGTGAAAAGCATGCTTCCTAGCGGAATGGAAAAGGTAAAGAGCATAGTGAGAAAGTTGGAGGTTTGGGCTAATACTTCTGGAGGAAGTTTACTCAGCAGCATGCTGTTGATTTTAGGATTGATTTTTCCAGAGATGTACATGAGAAAGGTAAGAAAGAAAATTCCCAAGAGAGCAGGAGCTTGGAGTAAATTGCTGATGCCTAAGAGGAGGAGAGCTAGCGAGCACCAAACGACGAGTCGAATCAGGGAGAGCTTGGAAAAATAATCATTTGAGAAGGCACTGGCAGAGATAATCCCAACCACTGTGCAGGACTCGATAATGAGCAGAGACTGGCTCAGGTTTAGTCCCCAAAATGGGTGATCCAATAAATAGAGATTGTAGAGTCCCATGATAGAGCCAGCCAGTGCGTTTAAGAGGAGGACTTGAAGCAGCACTAGCAGGAAGTTTCCGATTTTTTCTTGTTCAAAAATCATTTGGACATTCTGGTAAAGGTCTTTCATCTGAGCCTTGAAAGGAAGCTTTTTCTCTGCAACAGCAGGAGCATCATGGGTGAGTTTTTGGCGAATCAGATAGAGAGTGCTTGAGGAGAGTAGGAAGCAGAGGGCGTTGATGAGGGCGACCATAGCGAAATTCTGCTGGCTGATACTAAGTAACCAGACGCCCAAGGCTTGCCCAGCAAAATTTCCCAAAAAAGTGAGAAGTTGAGTGAAAGAGTAAGCTTCCATCAAATCTTTCTCTTCTATATTTTTTTGTAAGATAGGCATCTGTAGGCCACTGCGATAGTCGCTGATAATGTCAGAAAAGATATTGAGGAAGCAGACGGTAGCAAAGGCGAGGTAGGAGGCGGACTTGGTTAGGAGGGCGACCAAAATGAAGAGGAAGGCCTGCAAATAACCTAGATGAATAAGCCAGCGAGCCTTTCGATGGGTTTTGTCAGCTTTCATCCCGACAAAGACTGTGAAAAAGGTAGGAACAAGAACGATAAAATTAGCAATACCGACTGCAAACTTGGGCTGGGGCATGCTAGAAGCAAATACGATAAAGACGATATTATAGATAGAAGAGCCTAGGATATTAAATATCCGTGACAGACTGATAAAGGCAAATAGTCTATTTCTTAAAGCAAGTTTCATAATAAATCTCCTTTGGGGACGAATCAATTTCGGAATGGTAAGAAATTCCAACTCGCAATGCATTGGTAGTTATGATTATAGCAGAATATGGCATGCCCGCAAGGGCTTTTCGCTGACTGGTAGAAGCTCGTAGGCCAAGTGGTAAATATCTGAAAGTGACTTGCAAAAGCTATAAGTCAACCTATCAAAAACTGACATATTCTTTTAAATTTTTTTTTATACATGAATGTGATATAATAGATAGGATATGACAAAAGAATTTCATCACATTACCGTACTTCTTCATGAAACGATTGACCAGCTTGATGTTCAGCCAGATGGCATCTATGTTGATGCAACCTTGGGCGGAGCTGGTCACAGCGAGTATCTTTTGAGCAAGCTGGGAGACAAGGGGCATTTGTATGCTTTTGACCAGGATCAGACTGCGATTGATAATGCCAAAAAACGTCTGGCTCCCTATATTGAGCGGGGCATGGTGACCTTTATCAAGGATAATTTCCGCAATCTCAAGACTCGTTTGAATGAAGTAGGGGTCGAGAAGATTGATGGAATTTGTTATGACTTGGGCGTATCTAGTCCGCAGCTGGATGAGCGGGAGCGCGGTTTTTCTTATAAGCAGGATGCACCGTTGGATATGCGGATGAATCAAGAAGCTGCCTTGACAGCTTACCAAGTTGTGAATCACTATCCTTACAAGGACCTAGTCCGTATTTTTTTCAAATATGGCGAAGATAGGTTTTCCAAGCAGATTGCCCGTAAGATCGAGCAGGCAAGAGAAATCAAGCCTATCGAAACGACGACAGAACTGGCGGAGATTATCAAATCAGCTAAACCTGCTAAGGAATTGAAGAAAAAAGGTCATCCAGCCAAACAGATTTTTCAGGCTATTCGAATTGAAGTCAATGACGAGTTGGGAGCGGCCGATGAATCCATTCAGCAGGCTATTGACTTATTGGCAGTGGGGGGGCGCATTTCAGTGATTACCTTTCATTCGCTGGAGGATCGGCTGACCAAGCAACTGTTTAAAGAAGCCTCAACCGTAGATGTTCCCAAAGGTCTGCCTTTCATTCCAGATGATTTGCAGCCCAAGCTGGAGTTAGTTTCACGCAAACCTATTTTACCAAGTAAAGAAGAATTAGAAGCCAATAATCGCGCCCATTCTGCGAAGTTGCGCGTGGCTAGGAAGGTGCATGAGTAAGTTTCATGGCAGAAAGAGAACAACACCCTATTCAAAAACGGATTCGGAAATTTTCCCGAGTCGAAAAAGCCTTCTATGGCTCCATTATTTTAACAGCGATTATCCTTGCGGTCAGTATTGTGTTTATGCAGACCAAGCTGCTGCAGGTCAATCATGATTTGACTGAAGTTAATGCTCAGATTGAGTCAGAGCAGGCTGAATTGGATAATATTAAGCAAGAAGTGAATGAATTGACACGTTATGAAAGGCTGTCCCAGTTGGCCAGCTCTCAGGATATGAAACTCCAAAAGGGAAATCGTAAGACAGTGAGTACAACCAATGAGTAATAGATTTTTAAAAAACATTCAGCGATATGCTTTAAAAAACAGACAGACACCCGAATACAATCGAAGAAGAGTGGGAAAAAGCATGAGTGCTTTAGCTGTCTTTCTTTTTTTCATTTTCTTAATTAATTTTGCGACGATTATCGGGACAGATCAGAAATTTGGTGTTAATTTATCAAAAGGCGCTAAGCAAGTGCACCAAAAGACAGTCGTGGTCGCTGCCAAGCGAGGAACTATCTATGACCGCAACGGTGTCCCGATCGCTGAAGATGCAACGACTTATAACATTTATGCTGTTATTGATAAAAATTACAAATCTGCCGCTGGCAAGATCCTCTATGTAGAGGAATCCCAGTATGAAAAGGTTGCTGAGATTCTTAATCAACATCTAGGAATGGATAAGGACTATGTTAAGCAGCAGCTTGCGCAAAAGGATTTAAAGCAGGTTTCTTTTGGTTCTCAAGGAAATGGGATCACCTATAGTACTATGAGCTCTATCCGACAAGCGATGGAAAAGGAAAAGATAGAGGGGATTGATTTCACAACTAGCCCTAACCGCAGTTATAGTAATGGTATCTTTGCTTCGCAATTTATCGGTCAGGCTCAGATGCAAGAGGATAAGGACGGCAATAAGACGCTTGTAGGGAAATCCGGGATGGAGCAGTCGCTAGACCGTATCTTAGGTGGTCAGAATGGTCTGGTTACCTATGAAAAAGACAGTAAAGGGAACATCATCCCAGGTTCAGAGGAAGTTTCTGTTAAGACAGAAGACGGAAAAGATGTGTATACAACCCTCTCTGCCCAGCTACAGACATACTTGGAAACGCGGATGGATGCCTTCCAAGAAACAGCTAAAGGAAAATTTGTCAGTGCGACTTTGGTCAGTGCTAAGACAGGCGAGATTCTAGCAACAACTCAGCGTCCGACTTATAATGCGGATACCAAAGAGGGCCTGAATGTAGATCATTTGAAAACTTGGAATAGCTTCCTTTACCAGACGCAGTATGAGCCTGGATCAACGATGAAAGTTATGACTCTAGCCTCAGCGATTGATAATGGATCCTTTAATCCAACCGGAACATTCGATAGCTCGGAATATAAGATTGCAGATGCTACCATCCGCGACTGGGATGTAAACATGGGGTTATCAACAGGACAAGTCCTGACCTATGCTCAAGGTTTTACTTACTCTAGTAATGTTGGGATGACACGCATTGAGCAAGACATGGGAGATGCCAAGTGGATAGACTATCTATCAAAATTCAAATTTGGCTTACCGACTCGTTTTGGTATGGGCTATGAAGAATATGGTGCCTTGCCTACAGACAATGCTGTAACCATTGCTATGAGTTCCTTTGGACAAGGAATTGGGGTGACCCAAGTGCAGATGTTACGTGCCTTTTCGGCTATTTCAAATGATGGTGTCATGTTAGAGCCGAAATTTATCTCTGCCATTTATGATTCACGAACAGGTAGTGCCCGTAAATCCCAGCCAGAAATCGTTGGTCATCCAGTTTCAGGAAAAGCAGCGAAAACGACTCGGGACTATATGATTCAGGTCGGAACAGTCCCTTATTATGGAACACTGAATATCGGCGGAGAACCAGTTATCAAGGTTTCTGGGCAAGATGTGGCCGTAAAATCCGGAACAGCCCAAATTGCGACAGATAAGGGCTATTTGGAAGGGGAGAATAATAACATTTTCTCCGTAGTAGCCATGACGCCGGCAGAAAGTCCAGATTTCATTATGTATGTCACTGTTCAGCAGCCCGAAGAGAAATTCTCCCCTCTTTTCTGGCAGGAAGTTGTCAATCCAGTCTTGGAAGAGGCTGTGGCGCTTAAAGACAGTTTAAATCTGACTGGAGATAGTCCTGCTTTGGAATTGGTTGAAAAAGAAACAACCTATAAAATGCCATCTATCGATGGTTTGACCAAGCAACTGAAGCTGAAAAATCAAATCAGCCCAGGAGGCTTGGCTGACGAGCTTCGCCGCAATCTGGTACAGCCAGTCATCTTAGGAACAGGCAGTGAAATCAAGAAGGTTTCTGTAAAAGAAGGCCAAGAACTGAAAGCCAATCAACAGATTTTGATTTTAAGTGATAACTTTGAAGATTTGCCGGATATGTATGGCTGGACCAAGGAAAATGTGGAGCAATTTGCTGAATGGCAAGGGCTGGAAGTCAATTTTAAAGGCAAAGGCTCAAAAGTTGTCAAGCAGAAGGAGAAGGTCAATACAGACCTGAAAAAATTGAAAAAAATAACCGTTACATTGGGAGACTAGCATGTTAACAGCAATTATTGCAGGAATTCTGACCTTTATCCTAACGCTTGTTGGGATTCCTGCCTTTATCCGTTTTTATCACAAGGCTCATATATCAGGTCAGCAGATGCATGAGGATGTCAAGCAGCATCAGGCTAAGGCTGGAACGCCGACGATGGGGGGCACCGTCTTTCTGGTTGCTTCTGTTTTGGCTAGTTTCGTGACAGCCTTGTTTTCCCAACAACTGTCCAACGGCTTGATTATGATTCTCTTTATCTTGGTTCTCTACGGAATCGTTGGCTTTTTGGATGATTTTCTCAAGATCTTCCGTAAGATCAACGAAGGCCTGAATCCTAAGCAGAAACTAGCTCTGCAGCTGGTAGGGGGAGTTATCTTTTACTTCTTCTACAATCAGCACGGGGCAGGTGACTCTCTCAATGTCTTTACGATTCCAGTGCAGTTAGGCTTCCTCTATATTTTCTTCGTCCTCTTTTGGCTGGTTGGTTTCTCCAACGCTGTCAATCTGACTGATGGAATTGATGGCTTGGCTAGTATCTCCGTTGCAATCAGCTTGGTGGCTTACGGAGTCATTGCTCTAGAGCAGAAGCGCTTTGACCTTCTGATTGTCATTATCAGCATGATTGGTGGTTTGCTAGGCTTCTTTGTCTTTAACCATAAACCAGCTAAAATCTTTATGGGGGATGTGGGAAGTCTTGCCTTGGGTGGTATGCTTGCAGCCCTCTCCATTGCCTTGCACCAAGAGTGGACCTTGCTTCTCATCGGAATCGTCTATGTATTTGAAACGACTTCTGTTATGATGCAGGTGACTTATTTCAAGCTGACGGGTGGCAAGCGGATTTTCCGTATGACGCCACTCCATCACCACTTTGAACTGGGTGGTCTTTCTGGGCATGGCCAACCTTGGAGCGAATGGAAGGTTGACTTCTTCTTTTGGGGCGTAGGCCTCTTAGCTAGCTTGCTGACTTTGGCCATTCTATATTTGTGATATGAAGGTGGGTGTAAGCCCGCCTTTTCCTGTCCTGAGCCGAGCAGAAAAGATATTTTTCTGGTATAATAGATAAGATTAATAGTAAACAGAGGAAAAAATGAAATTTACAGAATTTAACTTTAAAGATTATATTCAAGAAGCCCTCAAAGACCTAAACTTTGTGGAGGCGACAGAGGTTCAGGAAAAGCTGATTCCGGTGGTGTTATCTGGCCGAGACTTGGTCGGGGAGTCCAAAACAGGATCAGGCAAGACGCATACCTTCTTGCTGCCCATCTTCCAAGAGCTGGACGAAGAGGCTGACAGTGTCCAAGCAGTGATTACAGCACCCAGCCGAGAATTAGCAACTCAGATCTATCAGGCGGCGCGTCAGCTAGCTAGCTTTTCAGAGCAAGAGATTCGGGTGGCCAACTATGTCGGCGGAACTGACAAGGCTCGTCAGATTGGCAAGCTAGAGTCCAGCCAGCCCCATATCGTCATTGGAACGCCGGGGCGGATTTATGACTTGGTTGAGTCAGGTGATTTGGCTATCCACAAGGCTCATACCTTTGTCGTGGACGAGGCTGATATGACGCTTGATATGGGCTTTTTGGAGACGGTAGACCGGATTGCGGCTCGCTTGCCTAAAGACTTGCAGTTTTTAGTCTTCTCGGCTACCATTCCGCAGAAGCTCCAGCCTTTCTTGAAAAAATACTTGTCTAATCCAGTCATGGAGCAGATTAAGACCAAGACAGTGATTGCTGATACCATTGATAATTGGCTCCTGTCAACCAAGGGGCGGGATAGGAATGCCCAGATTTATGAGATTAGTCAGCTCCTCCAGCCTTATCTGGCGATGATTTTTGTCAATACCAAAACTCGTGCGGATGAATTGCAGGCCTATCTGACTGCGCAGGGTCTAAAAGTGGCCAAGATTCATGGTGATATTCCGCCGCGGGAGCGCAAGCGTATCATGAATCAGGTCAAGAATCTGGATTTTGAATACATTGTAGCGACGGACTTGGCGGCTCGGGGGATTGACATCGAGGGCGTCAGCCATGTCATCAATGATGCCATTCCGCAGGATTTGTCTTTCTTTGTCCATCGAGTTGGGCGGACCGGACGAAATGGTCTTCCCGGCACAGCCATTACCCTTTATCAACCGAGTGACGATTCAGATATTCGTGAGTTGGAAAAACTGGGCATCAAGTTTACTCCTAAGATGATCAAAAATGGCGAATTTCAAGATACCTACGACCGAGATCGCCGTGCTAATCGGGAGAAGACCAAGGAAAAGCTGGACACAGAAATGATTGGTCTGGTCAAGAAGAAAAAGAAAAAAATTAAACCAGGCTATAAGAAGAAAATCCAATGGGCGGTTAATGAGAAGCGCCGCAAGACCAAGCGAGCTGAAAATCGTGCACGTGGCCGAGCAGAACGCAAGGCTAAGCGCCAGACATTCTAGCCATAAATTCTTTCTATGGACGATATAGAAAAATTATATTTTAAAGACCAGTGAAACTATGATAGACTAGGATTACTGGTCTATTTTATTGTCATTTTCCAGTTACCTACCAGAGGTTTAGAGATTGGCTATTCTTGATGCCAAATAGTTTTCATCTGGGCCAAATTATGATAGAATAATGCATTATCGAGAAAGAGAAGTAATTGAAATGTTTACAACATATATCCTAGCTGCAAACTGGTACGAAGAGCTTTTGAAGCTCCTTCCAGATGGCAAACTATTTAGTCTACGGGCTGTTTTTGATGCCATTCCAGCGATTCTGAAAACCTTGCCTGTCACACTTTTGTTGACACTGGGGGGGGCATTTTTCGGCATCATCTTGGCCATGATTTTCGCAGTGGTCAAGATTAACCGCACGAGAATTCTGTATCCGATTCAGTCTCTCTTTGTGAGCTTCCTTCGTGGGACACCCCTTTTGGTTCAGCTCATGCTGACTTATTTTGGGATTCCGCTCCTGTTGAAAGCTATCAATCAAAAATATGGGACGGCTTTTAATATCAATGCCATTCCTGCCTCAGTCTTTGCCATTATCGCCTTTGCCTTTAATGAAGCGGCCTATGCCAGCGAGACGATTCGGGCAGCCATTCTTTCGGTAGATGCGGGTGAGATTGAAGCAGCTCGCAGTCTGGGAATGACTAATCGCCAAGTCTATCTGCGGGTCATCATTCCTAATGCAGCAGTTGTGGCAACACCGACTCTGATCAACTCCCTCATCGGCTTGACCAAGGGAACTTCCCTGGCCTTTAGTGCGGGCGTTGTAGAAGTCTTTGCCAAAGCTCAGGCTATCGGTGGCTCGGATTATCGTTATTTTGAGCGCTTTATTTCCGTTTCGATTATTTACTGGATTGTCAATATCGTGATTGAGCAAATCGGTCGTGCGATTGAAAAGGCTATGGATATCAAGGCGCCAGCCAATCTGGACAAAATGGAGCAAGCGCAAGGAGGTAGGATTTGATGATTAAAATTTCCCAGTTAAGTAAGGAATTTTCTGGACAAAAGGTCTTGGATAATCTGAGTTTGGAAATTCAAAAAGGCGAAGTCATTGCTTTAATAGGCTCCTCAGGTGCTGGTAAATCAACCTTCCTGCGTAGCCTTAACTATCTGGAGCAGCCAGACAGCGGAAGGATTGAAATTGATAACTTTAAGGTGGATTTTTCAACTATTTCACCAGATGAGATTTTGACTCTGCGTCGAAAATTGGCCATGGTTTTCCAACAGTTTAATTTATTTTCCCGTCGAACGGCTCTGGAAAATGTCAAGGAAGGTCTACTGGTAGTCAAGAATTTGTCTGACCAAGAAGCGACTAAAATTGCCAAGGAAGAGTTAGCAAAGGTGGGTCTGTCTGATCGTGAGAATCATTATCCCAAGCATTTATCAGGCGGTCAAAAACAGCGGGTTGCTTTAGCGCGAGCCTTGGCCATGAAGCCAGATGTTCTCTTGCTGGATGAGCCGACCTCAGCCCTTGATCCAGAGCTAGTCGGTGAGGTAGAGAAGTCCATTGCCGACGCTGCAAAAGCAGGACAAACCATGATTCTGGTCAGCCATGATATATCTTTTGTTTCCCAAGTGGCAGATCGGGTGCTTTTCTTGGATAAGGGTCATATTATTGAGTCAGGCAGTCCAGAGGAGATCATCAATTATTCCAAGGAAGCTAGAACCAAAGAATTCTTTGCTAGTTACAAACGGACTTATATTTGATATAATAGAAAAAGTGAAAGCTCAGTTGGCTAGACCAGCTGGGTTTGTTTTCGACTAAAACCTTTTTAAGGCAACTGATTATTGAGGAGCTGACATGTTAATTAAGATTTTTTCTCTCTATATCCAAAGTCTCATCTATACGACGATTCTGGTAGGACTTGCCGATGGCTTGTGGCTTCTATTGCAGAGACTCGGTCGCAAGAATCGAACTCTTGCGGTAGGTCAAAGCCAAATTTACGATCTTCTTTTGATTACAATTATGACGATTCCAATCTTGTCTTTTGCGATTTTTGGCTTACTGGTTGTTCTTAAAGCTTAAATACTTGTAAAAGATTAGTTAGTTTGTTAGAATAACTGTAGTTACAACAAAGAGAAAGGAAAAAGATGATGTACGATACAATGATTATTGGAGCTGGTCCTGCGGGAATGACAGCAGCCCTCTATGCAGCTAGAAGTAACTTAAAAGTGTCCTTGCTTGAACGAGGTATTTACGGCGGCCAGATGAATAATACAGCGGAGATTGAGAACTATCCTGGTTATGCTCGTATCAGCGGACCAGAGTTGGCTGAAAAGATGTTTGAACCCTTAGAAAATCTAGGTGTAGAGCATCTATTTGGTCAGGTTGAAAAGATTGAAGACCATGGCGACTTTAAGAAAATCATTACTGAGGATGAAGCCTTTGAAACCAAGACAGTGATTTTGGCTCCTGGTGCCAACCATCGTCATCTAGGAGTTCCTGGCGAGGAAGAATACAATAGCCGCGGTGTTTCCTACTGTGCGGTCTGCGATGGTGCTTTTTTCCGTGATGAGGATCTCTTAGTGGTCGGAGGCGGCGATTCTGCTGTTGAAGAAGCAATTTTCCTCACGCGCTTTGCAAAGTCTGTGACCATTGTTCACCGTCGTGATCAACTGCGGGCGCAAAAGCTCTTGCAGGAGCGGGCCTTTGCCAATGAAAAAATCAGCTTTATCTGGGATTCCGTCGTAAAAGAGATCAAAGGAGACGACCGCAGGGTAACCAGTGTGGTTTTTGAAAATGTTAAAACGGGACAAAGCAGCGAGTCAGACTTTGGTGGCGTCTTTGTTTATGTAGGCCTAGATCCTGTTAGCGACTTTGTCAAAGATCTGGGTATTTGCGATGAAGCTGGCTGGATTGTCACAGATCAACATATGAAAACAGCTATTGATGGCATTTATGCCATTGGTGATGTCCGTCAGAAAGACCTTCGCCAAATCACCACAGCCGTTGGAGACGGAGCAGTCGCAGGCCAAGAAGTTTATAAATACATCACTGAGCATTAAAGAGGAAGAAGTTGGGAATAAGACCAAAAAATGAATCATTTTTTGGTCTGTCCTAGCTCTTTTTTATTTTTGTTTACGAATTACATAATAGAAAGAATAGGTTTCAAATCAGCTTCGGATTAAGCGAAACAAATTTGTTACCAATTTGTAATAATTGTCCTATTATGCTACAATAAAGGTGTGCAACTCTAAAAAGGATGGAGAAAGCGTATGAAAACAAAAGGATTAGTTTATCTAGCTAGTACAGCTATTTTATTAGCAGCCAGTGCTAATAGCGTTTTTGCTGACGAAACAAATCAAGTGGCAAATGATAGGCAGCAAACGGAGCCTTCAGTTGCTGTGACCAATCGAGATGCTTCTAAACAGGCAGAACTAGCTGACAAGGCTTCAGAAGTAGATTCTGAAACAAAGAAAGATAGTGGTGCATCTGAAGCTTCTTTAGGTAAAGATGAAAAAGTCGCTTCAGCTCCCTCTGAAAAGGATAGCAACTCGTCGCTTGAACAGCCTAAAGACAATTTAGCATCACTTTCTTCTGAAAATATTTCTTTAGGGAGAGCTTCATTTAGATCTGTGACAGCTTCTTCTGATAAGCCACAAGAGGCAGAAACAAAGCCAGAATCTGAGCCAAAAGTGAGAGTTTCTCGTGCAGTTGATGACAAGCCTCAAGGCACTATCAATATTACAAATGTTGATCCAAATGCTGGTACCTTCGATGTGCATGTAACCAACATTGCATCCCCTAAGCCCATCAAAAAAGTCGCCCTACCAACTTGGTCCAGCGTGAATGGTCAGGATGATATTATCTGGTACGATGCTAAACGACAAGTAGATGGTACTTATAAAATCAGCATTTCAGCTCGTGACCATAAGTATTCCACAGGTGAGTACAATATCCACCTCTATTATCTCTTGGAAGATAATCAGTTGGTCGGTGTAGGCGGTACAAAAACAACTGTTACCATCGGCAAACCACAAGGAAAAATTGATATTGTCAATAATAATCCAGACACAGGCAGTTTCGATGTTGTTGTCTCAGGAGTTTCTAATCCTTATGGTGTGAAAAAAGTTGTTGTTCCTGTTTGGTCTAGTGTCAATGGACAAGACGATCTAGTTTGGTATGAGGCGCAGCGCCAGACCAATGGCAACTACACTGTCACAGTCAAAGCTTCCCACCACAAGAACTCTCTAGGAGAGTACAATATCCACCTCTATTATGTTCAGGATAATGGCCAGTTGGTCGGTGTAGGTGGTACAAGTACTGTGGTTTCTAAGGCTCAGCCTAAAGGGACGATAAAAATTGAAAACAACAATCCAGATACAGGTAGTTTCGATGTTGTTGTTTCTGGTGTTTCCAGTCCTTATGGCGTCAAGGAAGTCAAGTTACCGACCTGGTCCAGTGATAAAGGCCAAGATGATCTGATCTGGTACACAGCAGTCAAGCAGGCTGATGGTACTTATCGGGCAACCGTCAAAGCAGTAAATCATAAGAAATCAACAGGCGAATACAATGTTCATCTCTATTATATTCAAGATGACGGTCAGCTGGTTGGTGTAGGTGGCACTCGAACAACAGTTAGTGTATCTCAACCTAAAGGAACCTTGAAAATTGAAAACAACGATCCAGCTACTGGTAGCTTTGATGTCGTTGTCTCTAACGTTTCCAATCCTTTTGGTGTCAAGGAAGTGAAACTGCCGACTTGGTCTAACGATAAAGGTCAAGATGACTTAGTCTGGCATACAGCAATCAAACAGGCCGATGGTACCTATCGGGCTCGCATCCAGGCTCGGGATCACAAATATTCTTTGGGAGACTACACTGTTCACCTTTACTATATCCAAGATGACGGTCAATTAGTCGGTGTAGCAGGCACCCAGTTCAGCCTAGCAGCCAAGCCTAAAGGAAGCTTGAAAATTGAAAACAACAACCCGGATACGGGCAGCTTCGATGTTGTTGTGTCTGATGTTGTCAGTCCTTTTGGTGTCAAGAGCGTACATCTTCCGATTTGGTCTAGTGATAAAGGCCAAGATGATATTGTTTGGTACACAGCGACCAAGCAGTCCGATGGCACCTACAGGGCTAGCATTCAAGCCCGCAACCATAAGATGTCCACAGGTGAGTATCATATCCACCTCTACTATCTTCAAGATAATGGACAGATGATTGGGGTTAGTGGCACAACAACCACTGTTTCTATCGCTAAACCAAAGGGAACTCTTACGATTGCCAATAACAATTCAACAACAGGTAGTTTTGATGTTGTCGTGAGCGGAGTGAGCAGTCCAGAGGGAGTTCGTGAAGTGCTTCTGCCAACTTGGTCTAGCACCAATGGTCAGGACGATATTATCTGGTATCGAGCAGTCAAGCAGTCTGATGGTACCTACAAGATGAATATTAAGGCGAGTGACCATAAATATTCTACAGGTGAGTACAATGTCCATCTCTATTATGTAGGAAATAATGGCCAGTTGGTCGGAGTTGGAGGAACCAAGACGACCGTATCTCTAGGAACTCCCAAAGGTAAGTTGACTATCCAGAATAATAATCAACAGACAGGCACCTTTGAGGTGGTGGTTTCTGAAGTTGAGAATGCTTATGGTGTCAAGGAAGTCAAATTGCCAACATGGTCAAGTGCTAACGGTCAGGACGACATTATTTGGTACACAGCAGTCAAGCAAGCTGATGGTACCTATAAGGCACAGGTCAATCTACGTGACCACAAGTATTCTACAGGCGAATACAATATCCACCTCTACTATGTTCAGAATGATGGCCGTATGGTTGGGGTCGGAGGCACGAAGACAACAGCGAATGTAGCTTCAGAGCACATTAAGCCAACGGGTCAAATCACCATTAAAAACAATAATCCTCGATTAGGCACGTTCGAAGTTGTAGTAACCAATGTTTATAGTCCAAAAGGAGTCAAGGAAGTTAGCCTGCCGACTTGGTCAAGTGTTAATGGTCAGGATGACATTGTTTGGTATCGGGCTCAAAGGCAAGCGGATGGTAGTTATAAGGCCCTAGTACGCACCTCTAGCCATAAATATTCTACGGGAGAATACAATATTCACCTCTACTATGTTCAAAATGATGGTAGTTTGGTAGGCGTTGGTGGAACGACTACAACGGTCAACAGAGGAGTTTATGATACGCCTTATTATTCACAACGTGATCCTAGATGGGCTGGTTTATATTATGGGAAATATAATTTAGCAGCTACTGGCTGTGTTCCTACTACATTAGCAATGACTATTTCTGGTATTACAGGTCAAACTGTTTTACCAACAACCGTAGCGGACTTCCTTTATCATCATACGGACTCCTTTAACAAAAATGGTCTATTTGGAACGTCAAGTAAGGGGATTGTCCAAGGGGCACAAAACTGGGGACTGACCACAGACGTCTTGCATTCATCATCAGCCCTTAAAGAAGCTTTGGCAGCAGGCCATCATGTCATGGCGGCTGTTGGTAATAGCGTCTTTGCTAGCTATCCTGTTACCCATGAGATAGTCTTAAGAGGCTATCAAAATGGTCAAACCCAGGTCTATGATCCTTATAATGCTAATAATAACGGTTGGTATTCAGTGGATTATATCTTTGGTTCAAAGAGCGGAGCGCCTGAAGATAATACAGAAGGTTCACCATTTATCTCTGTGAGAGCTTAGATTACAGCTGGTTACAAAACAATTTATATGGGATTTTTGCACATTTTAATGAGCTAACAGTACCTATATTCAGGAGGTTGGGACAAAAGAGTCCCAGCCTCTTTTTTATGGATAGATTGTAAATATCATGCAGGAAAAAAACTCACAGAGCCTCAACTAGTGTGAACTGTAAGTCGCTAGACTAACAACTCTACTAAGAGATTCTATGAGTTTTTATCGTCTTATCATATTGGAAGATGATTTGCGTATTCATCTTGAATGCTTTCAAAAGTGCCAGTTGCAACTTATGCCCTAACGACACTTCCCCAATAATATTTCCATCTTGTTTTTTCAAGGTATTTTTTGAATGCGATTAATTCATTAGACTTATTCTTCAGCACCTCGTCACATACAAAAGGATACAACTTAAATGCCAAATAACTAATTTGGTCCCCCTTCTGTAGGCCTTTGGCACTACTTAGGAGCTCTTCCCGTAACTTTGAGCTAATGATGATACTATCGTTATTATAGATCCTGTCAATCTGTTGGTAGTATTCATCTCTCTTCTTGCGATTTTTAGTAAATATCATAACCAAGGTCTCCTTACAATTTTAAATTATAAATTGGTTAGTTAAAAACAATAAAACTAGAAAATGGAGCTCACAATTCTTGGATTGTATCATCCCAAAGTGGATCACCTAATAATAGTATTGTCCTAGTAGCTTTATAGAGTTTTCTGTACTTCATAAGGTAGGAGTAAACATTCATTCTTAGGTCATTATAGCAAATATTTTTTTGAATATCAATTTTAAGTGTATAATCGTTGTCAAAATTTTGACAATAGGAGCAATAGACCTACAGTGTTTAAGGAGAACAATTTGCTGGTTATTCGCTGCTATCAAAAGCTGGTATAAACGAAGGAAAAAATGTATTTAGCCCCGCTAAAAGAACTTTAAAGAATTGGACTGGATGGAGTAGATTGAGAATTGAGCAGAGTGATTTGGTCCATAAACCTTTTTCTCTATGTTCGATTCCCTGCTTCTGCAATTTGCATTTTAAAAAATTCTCGTTTAGTGGTATAATAAGGGTAATATCTTAGAGAAAAGAGTTCATTTATGACAAATTATGCCGTTATTTTGGCTGCGGGTAAGGGTACTCGCATGAAATCAGATTTACCAAAAGTCTTGCACAAGGTGGCAGGAATTTCCATGCTAGAGCACGTTTTCCGTAGTGTCAGTGCGATTGAGCCTGAGAAGACTGTCACTGTTATCGGGCACAAGGCAGAGCTGGTCGAGCAAGTCTTGGCAGGTCAGACAGAGTTTGTCCGTCAGACCGAGCAGCTGGGAACTGGTCATGCGGTCATGATGGCTGAGCCTGTTTTGGAAAATCTAACTGGTCAAACCTTAGTTATTGCTGGCGACACTCCCTTGATTACAGGAGAAAGCCTGAAAAATCTGATTGATTTTCATATCAATCACAAGAATGTTGCGACAATTCTGACTGCTGAAGCGGACAATCCTTTTGGCTATGGACGAATCGTGCGCAACCAGCACGGAGAAGTGCTCAAAATCGTTGAGCAAAAAGATGCTTCTGACTTTGAGCAGCAAATCAAGGAAATCAATACGGGCACTTATGTCTTTGACAATGCCCGTCTCTTTGAGGCCCTCAAAAATATCAATACCAACAATGCGCAGGGAGAATACTATATCACAGATGTGATTGGAATTTTCCGTGAAAATGGGGAAAAAGTCGGTGCTTATACGCTGAAAGACTTTGACGAAAGTCTCGGTGTCAACGACCGTGTGGCTTTGGCAACAGCTGAAAGCATTATGCGCCGCCGGATTAACCAGCAGCATATGCTTAACGGTGTCAGCTTTGTCAATCCAGATGCGACTTATATCGATATTGATGTAGAAATCGCTCCTGAAGTTCAAATCGAAGCCAATGTGACTCTGAAAGGTCAAACCAAGATTGGAGCAGAGACTATCCTGACCAATGGGACTTATATTGTAGACTCAGAAATTGGTCAGCGAGCGGTCATTACAAACTCGATGATTGAAGAGTCTAGCTTGGCAGATGGAGTAACGGTCGGGCCATATGCCCATATCCGTCCAGGTTCTAGTCTGGCTAAGGATGTCCATGTCGGTAATTTCGTTGAAGTCAAGGCGTCTGCACTCGGTGAAAACACTAAAGCTGGCCATTTAGCCTATCTGGGAAATGCTGAGCTGGGAGCCAATGTCAATATTGGGGCTGGTACAATTACGGCCAATTACGATGGGCAGAATAAGTATAAGACGCTAATTGGGAATAATGTTTTTGTCGGCTCTAATTCAACTATCGTTGCTCCAGTAGAGTTGGGTGATAATTCATTGGTTGGTGCAGGTTCGACTATTACAAAGAGTGTTCCAGCAGATGCTATCGCTCTAGGACGTGGTCGCCAGACCAACATGGCCGAATACGCCAAGCGCCTCCCTCATCACCCTCAAAATAAGTAGGTGTAGTCATGGAATTTGAAGAAAAAACCGTTCAACGGACGGAGATTTATCAAGGACCGATTTTCAAAGTGGTTCAGGATCAGGTGGTATTGCCAGAGGGAAAAGGTCAAGCCCAACGGGATTTGATTTTCCATAATGGGGCGGTGGCTGTAATTGCTATCACTCCGGAAAATAAGATGATTTTGGTCAAGCAGTACCGCAAGGCGATTGAAGCGACTTCTTATGAGATTCCAGCTGGGAAGTTGGAGCTAGGAGAGAATGCAGATCCTCAAGCGGCTGCCCTCCGAGAATTAGAAGAAGAGACGGGCTACACAGGACAGCTGGAGTTAGTCTATGATTTCTACTCTGCCATCGGTTTTTGCAATGAAAAAATCAAGCTCTACAGCGCCAGCCATTTAACAAAGGTCGAAAACCCTCGTCCCCAAGACGAGGATGAAACATTGGAACTTTTTGAAGTCAGTCTGGAGGAGGCACATCAGTTGCTGCAAAACGGTGACATCTGCGATGCCAAAACCATCATGGCCCTTCAGTACTGGGAACAAAAAAATCTGAATAAATAGGAACGTAGATCAATGGGAAAAGCTTTATTAACAGATGAAATCATTGAGCGGGCCAATCGTGGAGAACATATTGATGGTCCCTTGCTGATGGACGATGAAGAAACTAAGGTCATTTCTATTGCTAGAAAAGGAACTTTCGGTTATGCTGCTCCACGGCAAGCTGTCAATCAGGATACTCTGCAGATTGAAGTTGAACCGACAGTTATCAAAAGTCGTCGAATCGAAAATCAAAAACGAAGTATTTTTCAGGCTAAATTAAACAAAATCCTATTCTGGATTGTGCTTCTCTTGATTGGATTAATTGCGGCTATTATCTGGCTATGATAAAGAGGGGAGTGACGGAAACGAGAAAATGAAACTCTGCTTCCTCTCCCTCTTTTTAATGTAAAGAAGGAAAGAATGAATCATGAAAATCGGAATTATCGCGGCTATGCCTGAGGAGTTGAAGCTGCTGGTAGAGCATCTGGAGATGGCAAAGAAACACCAGCGCCTAGGGCATGTCTACCATACTGGTCGGATTGGCCATCATGAGGTTGTCCTAGTGGAAAGTGGAATCGGCAAAGTCATGTCAGCCATGAGTGTGGCTATGTTAGCCAATGACTTTGAGGTGACGGCGGTCATCAATACAGGTTCCGCTGGAGCAGTGGCTCCAGGTCTAGAAATTGGAGATGTAGTGGTGGCGGATCGTTTGGTCTACCATGATGTGGATGTGACAGCTTTTGGCTATGACTACGGTCAAATGGCACGGCAACCCCTCTACTATGAAGCCAGTCGTTACTTGGTTGAGGAGATGAAAGCAGTGCTGGAAAAGAACCAGCAGACGAGCCGAGTTGGCTTGATTGCGACGGGAGATAGCTTTATCGCTGGGCAGGACAAGATTGACCAAATTAAACAACATTTTCCTGATGTTTTGGCAGTCGAGATGGAGGGAGCAGCCATTGCTCAAGCCGCTCATTCTCTTGGTTTGCCTTTTATGGTCATTCGTGCGATGAGCGACACAGCCAGCCATGATGCCAATGTTACTTTTGATGAATTCATCCTAGAAGCAGGCAAGCGCTCAGCTAAAACTCTGATTCAATTATTGAATAACTTAGAGTAAAAAAAGACTTCAGAATGATTATTCATTCTGAAGTCTTTTTGTCTAGGATTAATTTATTTGACGATAGGCTGTTTATTAGAGTCTAGAGTAAAGCCTTCTCCTAAGATTTCATGGGCTTCTGTAATAGTTGTAAAGGCAAATGGATCGATGTCATTGATGAGTTTCTTCATTTGCTGCATTTCGTTACGAGAGACAACGCAATAAACGATTTGCAAATCTTGCTTGCTATAGAAGCCCTGTCCTTGCAGGTAAGTAACTCCTCGTCCAAGCTTATCATTGATAGCTTGAGCCAGTTCTATTGGTTTGCTGGTGACAATCAAGAAGCCTTTGCCCGCGAAGCCACCCTCAGCAATCAAGTCAATAACACGAGAGGTGATAAAGACAAACATAAGCGTATAAGAAACCATGCGCAGATCTTTGAAGACTAAAAGAACCAGAGAAATCACGATAAAGTCCACTGTCAGCATGAGTCGTCCCATGGAGATGCTGGTATATTTATTGAAAATACGAGCTACAATATCAGTACCACCAGTCGTCCCTCCAGCATTGAAAATAATGCCTAGGCCAACTCCAAGAATAATTCCCGTTCCAAGGCAGGCCAGTAAGACGTCACCATCCAAGGAAGAAAAGAAATAGTCTTGCAAATGTTTGGAAGCAGGTAGCAACTCGAATAGTTTAAGCCAAGCTGATACAGAGAAAGTCCCTAAAATACTAAGGTAAAGGGTGCGATTTCCCAGTAATTTCCAAGCGAGAATAAAGAGTGGAATATTGATGACCAAATTGGTGGTTGATACAGGAATCTTGAAGAGGTAGTAGACAATCAAGGTTATCCCCGTTGCTCCGCCCTCATATAAGTGAAAAGGAATTACCAAATAATGAATCCCAAAAGAAAAAATTCCAGCCCCCAGAATGATGGCCAGTATATTTTTAAATTTAAACATCAGACTCTCCTAAGAATTTTCTGACTCTATTTTATCAAAAGTTTTCATTTTTGAAAATAATATGAAATATTTTTCGAGAAATTCTTCTATGGGCTTTTGGGATAATTTTTGGTACAATAAAGCATAGACTAAAATAGGAATTTCTGCAGCCATTGGCAGAATGAATGTAAAAGGAAAACGATGAAAAAAGGTGTTTTTATATCGCTAGAAGGCCCAGAAGGTGCTGGGAAGACCAGTGTATTAGAGGCTTTGCTTCCTCAGCTGAAAGAGATGGGCTATGAGTTGCTGAAGACTAGAGAGCCTGGCGGTGTGGCTATTTCTGAGAAAATCCGCGAGGTGATTTTGGATAAGGGGCACACAGCCATGGATGCTAAGACGGAGCTGCTGCTTTATATTGCCAGCCGACGTCAGCATTTGGCGGAGAAGGTTCTGCCCGCCTTGGAGCAAGGGACATGGGTCTTGCAAGATCGTTTTATTGATAGCTCGGTAGCCTACCAAGGCTACGGCCGGGGCTTGGCAGTTGACGATGTGGAATGGCTCAACCAGTTTGCGACTGATGGACTCAAGCCAGATTTGACCCTCTATTTCGATATTGATGTCAAAGAAGGTCTGGCTCGCATTGCTCGAAATAAGGAGCGTGAAGTCAATCGTTTGGATCTGGAAGGTCTCGACCTGCATGAGCGCGTGCGTCAAGGCTATCTGACTATTTTAGAAAAGGAACCAGAACGTGTCGTCAAGATAGATGCTAGTCAGCCGCTGGAGCAAGTAGTGGCCGACAGTTTGGCAGTTATTAAAGAACGTTTTATCAAAGAAAAATGACAGTAGAAGAATTACGTCAGGCCCAGCCTCAGCTTACAGAAACTTTTCAGCAAATCTTAGAATCAGGGCGGCTCAATCATGCTTATTTATTCTCGGGAAATTTTTCTAGTTTTACCATGGCTTTGACCTTGTCCCAGAGTCTCTTTTGTGAGAATCGTCAGGGAGTTTGGCCCTGCGGTACTTGTCGGGCCTGTTGCTTGATTGAGAGTGAGGATTTCTCAGATGTGACGATTGTGCGGCCGGTGAATGGCATTATCAAAACGGAGCGCATTCGTGAGCTGGTGAGAAGTTTCTCCCAGAGCGGTATGGAGGGCAACAGACAGGTCTTTATCATTTGTGATGCGGATAAGATGCATATCAATGCCGCTAATTCTCTCCTCAAGGTCATCGAAGAGCCCCAGAGTGAGATTTACATCTTTCTTTTGACAGCCGATGAGCATCTGATTTTGCCCACCATCAAGAGCCGAACACAGATCTTTCACTTTCGGAAGAATCGGGCTGCTCTCCAGCACCAGCTGGAAGAGGCTGGCTTAATCAAAAGTCAGGCTGAGTTACTGGCTGCTTATAGCCAGACCCAGGAAGAGGCCGATCAGCTGGTGTCCAATAAGCCTTTCTTTGAGCTGGTCAGTGAGAGCCAGCGATTTGTTAAAGCTGCCTTGACCAATGAGAATCAGGCTTATCTTCAAGTGGCCAAGCTAGCTAAACTGGCTGAGGACAAGGATAAACAGGAGCAGGCCCTTAAAATCTTGGAGGTCTTGCTGGCCAAGGAACTCGGAAGCGAGGCAGGTCGCAAGAAACTGGAAGGTCTCTTAGAAGCAAAGAAGATGTGGCGCGCCAATGTGTCTTTTCAAAATGCTCTGGAATACATGATTTTAAAAGCCAGTGCCCAAGCGAGATAGGAGCAGATAATGAATAAAAAAGAACTATTTGATGCCTTAGATGATTTTTCTCAGACGCTTTTAGTGACCCTTGCCGAGGTAGAAGCCATCAAGAAAAATCTTAAGAGTGTCGTGGAGGAAAATATCGTCCTCCAGCTAGAAAATGACAAGCTGAGAGAGCGACTAGGTGAGGTAGAGCAAGCAGCACCGGTTAAAATCAATAAAAATCGGGACAATCTCCGCAAATTGTACTACGATGGCTTTCATGTGTGTACAGATTTCTATGGTCAACGCCGAGAAAACGATGCGGAGTGCATGTTCTGCGACGAGTTGTTATTCAGGGAGTAGAGATGCAGATTCAAAAGAGTTTTAAGGGACAGTCGCCCTACGGCAAGCTGTATTTGGTGGCGACTCCCATTGGAAATATGGACGACATGAGCATTCGCATGGTCAATACCCTCAAGGAAGTGGATGTCATTGCAGCCGAAGATACCAGAAATACGGGTCTTCTGCTCAAACACTTTGGAATTGAGACGCGACAAATCAGCTTTCATGAGCACAATGCTCAGGAAAAGATACCGGTCTTGCTGGACTTGCTCAAGTCAGGGCAAAATCTAGCCCAGGTATCCGATGCAGGCTTGCCTAGCATTTCGGATCCGGGGCATGATTTGGTTAAGGCTGCTATTGCTGAGGACATTTCTGTGGTGACGATTCCGGGGCCCAGCGCAGGGATTTCCGCTCTGATTGCCAGTGGTTTAGAGCCTCAGCCTCATATTTTTTATGGTTTCTTGCCTCGCAAGTCTGGACAGCAGAAGGAATTTTTCGAGAGTAAAAAATCTT
Organism: Streptococcus cristatus; assembly: GCF_008369405.1. GTDB lineage: Bacteria > Bacillota > Bacilli > Lactobacillales > Streptococcaceae > Streptococcus > Streptococcus cristatus_G. The sequence goes on along the minus strand of NZ_VSJJ01000005.1, from coordinate 47,949 downwards.
ATCCAGAGACACAGATCTTTTACGAATCTCCTCATAGGGTCAAGGCTACGCTGGAAAATATGCTGGAAGTCTATGGCGATCGCTCAGTGGTCTTGGTTCGTGAGCTCACCAAAATCTACGAAGAATACCAAAGAGGAAGGATTTCTGAGTTGATAGACTATCTGGCAGAGAATGCCCTCAAGGGCGAGTGTCTCCTGATTGTGGCTGGTGCAAGTCTGGAGAAGGAAGATAAAGCGGATGCGGATCTCTTGGCTGAAATTGACAGCTTGGTCCAATCCGGTAGCAAGAAAAATCAGGCTATCAAGGAAGTAGCTAAAAAATACGGGCGCAATAAGAGTCAGCTCTATGCTCTTTATCATGAAGAAGACAGAAACTAGTCCTATTCGACTAGTTTTTTTGTTAAAAACCCTCCTTTTGTTCGGGAATTCCCCACAAGGTAAAATATATTTGAAAGAATTATAGAAATTTTCTGAACATTGTGATATGATAGACAAAATACATTTTTGGAGGTAGGATATGACCATTTACAATTTTTCTGCTGGACCGGCAGTATTGCCCAAGGAAGTCTTGAAAAAAGCTCAGGCTGAGTTTTTAGACTATGCCCAAAGCGGCATGAGCGTGATGGAGCTATCCCACCGATCCAAGGAGTTTGACGATATTATCAAAGAAGCTGAGAGCTTGCTGTGTGAGCTCATGGCTATTCCGGACAATTACCGCGTGCTCTTCCTGCAGGGGGGAGCTTCTACCCAGTTTAGTATGATTCCGCTCAATCTCGCTAAGGGGGGCAAGGCCTACTACCTAGTAGCTGGATCTTGGGGCAAGAAAGCCTACACAGAAGCAGTTAAGCTGTCTAAGACCGTGCCTTTTGAACCTATTCTCTTGGCTTCGTCAGAGGACTTGAACTATGCGGAAATTCCTTCTTTTGATGAAAAGGAGATTGATCCGCAGGCGGCTTATGTGCATTTGACAAGCAATAATACTATCGAAGGAACGTCTATCTACGACCTGCCAGCGACCAATGGCGTGCCGATTGTGGCGGATATGTCTTCTAATATCCTGGCTGCTCAATACCGAGTAGAGGATTTCGGTTTGATTTATGCTGGGGCTCAGAAGAATATCGGACCTGCCGGTGTGACAGTGGTCATCATTCGTGAGGATTTGCTCAATGAAGAGCCAGTTCTATCTAGTATGCTGGACTACCGTATTCAGGAGGACAATGACTCTCTTTACAATACACCACCGACTTTCGCTATCTATATGGCCAAGCTGGTCTTTGAATGGGTCAAGAAGCTGGGTGGCGTAGCAGAAATGGAAAAGCGCAATCGCGAAAAATCAGGTCTCTTGTACGACTTCATTGAGCAGTCAGACTTTTACCGCAGTCCAGTCCGTTACAAGGAGCAACGCTCAGTCGCCAATATTCCCTTTGTATCTCCTAGCCCAGAGTTGGATGCCAAGTTTAACAAAGAGGCTGCAGCAGCGGGATTCAAGAATATTAAGGGGCACCGCAGCGTAGGCGGCATGAGAGCTAGTCTCTACAATGCCTTTCCGCTCCAAGGTGTCAAGGACTTGATTGCCTTTATGCAGAAATTTGAAGAAGAAAATTCTTAAGAGAGGGAAGCTATGGTCTTTAGTGTCAAAACATTTAACAATATCAATCAAATCGGGCTTAAGGAGCTGGGCAATGCTTTTCAGATTGACGGAGACAAGTCTGATAATCCAGATGCTTATATCCTGCGTAGCCAAAACCTGCATGGCCAGGAATTTCCAAGCAAGCTCAAAGCCATTGCGCGGGCAGGTGCAGGAACCAATAATATTCCTGTTGACCAAGCAACAGCTCAGGGAATCGTGGTTTTCAACACGCCTGGAGCTAATGCCAACGCGGTGAAAGAAGCTGTCTTGGCTTCCATTCTTCTGTCTGCGCGTGACTATATCGCAGCTAACAGCTGGGCTAATGGTCTTTCTGGTGATGGTGTTCCCAAGCAAGTGGAAGCTGGCAAAAAGCAGTTTGCGGGTACAGAAATTGCCAATAAAACCTTGGGTGTCATCGGTCTGGGAGCTATTGGTGGACGCATTGCTAATGATGCCTACCGTCTGGGAATGAATGTCCTAGGCTATGATCCTTATGTATCCATTGAGACGGCTTGGAATATCTCTAGTCATGTCAAGCGGGTAGCAGACATCAAGGAAATTTTTGAAAAAAGCGACTACATCACTATCCATGTGCCTCTAACTGAGGATACTCGTGCGACCTTTAATCAAGCGGCTTTTGAAGCCATGCAAAAAGGTACCACAATTATCAATTTCGCTCGGGGTGAGCTGGTGGACAATGCAGCCCTCTTTGAGGCCTTGGAAGCTGGTGTTGTCAAACGATATATCACAGACTTCGGCGTGGAGGAATTGCTCAACCATCCTCAGATTACCGTCTTTCCGCATCTGGGTGGCTCGACCGAAGAAGCTGAGCTCAACTGTGCTATCATGGCCGGCAAGACTATTCGTCGCTTCATGAAAACGGGCGAGATTATCAACTCAGTCAATTTCCCTAATGTCCGTCAGGCGCTCTCAGCTCCTTATCGGATTACTCTGATTAACAAAAATGTGCCGAATATTGTGGCTCGGATTTCAACAGCGGTCAGTGATTTGAATATCAATATTGATAATATCATCAACCGTTCTAAAGGCGACTATGCCTATACTTTGCTGGATCTGGATGAGTCGGACGAAAGCAAGATTCAGGAGCTGGTTGATAAATTTGAGAATAGCGACAATATTGTGCGCGTGCGTTTGATTAAAAAATAATCGAAAAATAGAGGTGTTTCTTTATGGAATGCGTCTATGCTTGCCGATGAGTGTTCAGCTTGTCGGCTTTTTTCAAATGAGTCTCAGCTTGACAAGTAGGAGCTAGCTGGGCTATCATAAGGACGGAGGAAAAACAATGTTACAATTTATCGAATACCCAAAATGCTCTACCTGCCGCAAGGCCAAGGCTGAGCTCAATCAATTAGGACTGGACTTTGAAGCGGTGGATATTGTCAAGGAAACGCCTAGCCAAGAGCAACTTTTGCAATGGATGACTCATTCAGATTTGGAGATTAAGTCTTTCTTTAATACCAGTGGTATCAAGTATCGAGAATTGGGGCTCAAGGATAAGGTGCCTCAGTTTTCTGCTGAGGAGGCAGCCGCACTTTTGGCGACCGACGGCATGCTGATTAAGCGACCACTGCTAGTCCAAGATGATCGGATTGTACAAGTTGGTTACCGAACGGAATACAAAGAACTAAATCTTTAGTCAAAGATGGGAAATTTCCCGTCTTTTTATTTTTAATGGAGCAGAAAAAATGTAGTTGTTGATTTTGCTTTGTTTAAGTCAGGATGTGTATGATGAAGCTAAGTCTGCCAAAGAGAACCACTAGCACTGATGGAGAATAGGGTAGAAGTAGGGAAACTACAGACAGCTATGCTATAATGAAAAAAGGAAAAATGAGGAGAGAACCATGCACGAGCAAGCTATTTATGGCAAATACGGTGACTATTTGCCCAAAATACTAGAAGATATCAGTCAGCGTATCAAAGCTGAAAATAAAAAAATAAAGCAGGAAACAGGACATAAGCTGTTTGAGCATTTTAATGCTCGTGTCAAGGATGAGGCCAGCATGCTGGAAAAATGTACTCGTAAAAATCTGCCCCAGACTCCTGAGTCTGCCCTCAAGAAAATTCGTGATGCAATAGGAATTCGGATTGTTTGCGGCTTTATTGACGATATTTACCAGACGATTGATGTTATTCGGGGGCTGGAGGGCTGCAAGATTATCCTTGAGAAGGACTACATCCTGTCGGCCAAGCCAAATGGCTACCGCTCCTATCATTTGATTTTAGAAGTGGAAACGCCCTACGAAGACTGTTTGGGCAATCAGCCAGGCTCTTATTTTGTGGAAGTCCAGCTGCGGACCATTGCCATGGATTCTTGGGCTAGTCTGGAGCATCAGATGAAATACAAGCATGAAATAAAAGATACCAAGCGGATTGTCCGAGAGCTGAAACGCTGTGCGGATGAGCTGGCTTCCTGTGATGTGACCATGCAGACCATTCGCAATCTGATCCGAGAAAGTGAGTAGAAAAGATGAAAATTTTGTTAGCAGAAGATGAGGAGCAGCTCTCCCGTGTTCTACAAACAGCCATGCTCCACGAAGGTTACGAGGTGGATGTGGCTTTTGATGGACAAAAAGCTGTTGACTTAGCTTTGGAAAATGCCTATGATTTGATGATTTTAGATATTATGATGCCGAAGAAAACGGGTCTGGAAGCCTTAAGAGAAATCCGTCAATCAGGAAATACGAGTCAGGTCATCATGTTGACGGCTATGTCAGAAATTGACGACAAGGTCACAGGTCTGGATGCGGGTGCAGATGATTATCTGACCAAGCCTTTCTCCCTCAAGGAACTCTTAGCCCGTCTGCGCTCCATGTCCCGTCGTTTGGAGGCTTTCACTCCCAATCTGTTGCAGGTTGGTCGGACCAGTCTGGATGTCGGTGAGCACGAATTAGCCAGCTCCAATTCCATCCGCCTGGCTAGTAAGGAATCCAAAATGATGGAATTTTTGATGCTAAATAGTGGCAAAAAGCTGACAACAAAAGAAATTTTCCAGCATGTTTGGAAGGGGGAGCAAAGCGAGGACTTGGATGAAGGCTTTGTCTGGATCTATATCTCTTATCTCCGCCAGAAGCTCAAGGCCATCAATGCAGACCTGACTATTTTAGGTGAGGAAAATGGCAGTTTTTGCCTAGTGTCAGTAGAAGGAGACAAGCATGTTTCGGAAACTTAGAATTCGCTTTATCCTCATCGCATCACTAGCTGTCACAGGCATTCTATTTTTTCTAGTTGGGGCGCTCAACTCAGTCCGCTTTCTTCAAACAACTGGAGAAATCCAAGCTGTATTGAATATCCTGTCAGACAATCGGGGGGAATTTCCCAGCGTTCAGGCCACGGCTCAGGCTTTAGATAATGACCATATCTCGATTGATACTATTTATCAATACCGCTATTATAGCGCTGTATTTAATGAAGATGGGACGGTCTACTCATCCAATCTGAACAATATTTCTAACCTGTCTAAAGAGCAAGCCTTAAAATCGGCCAAATCAGTCATCAAGCAGCAACGCAAGAATGGGATTTTCACTATCGGCAGCCAGTATTATTCCTATCAGGTAACGCGGGATGCAAAGACCAAGCGTTACTTGGTTGTCGTGCTGGATTCGACCAAATACCTTGAGGATCACAATGACTTTTTGTGGGTTTCCATTCGTTCGGCCCTTTATAGCGTCATTTTCTTTATTGTCATCATTTCCATCGTGTCTAGCTGGGCCATTCGCCCCTATGTCAGGAATTATGAGAAGCAGAAGCGCTTCATCACCAATGCCGGTCATGAATTGAAAACGCCTCTGGCAATCATTTCGGCCAATACAGAATTGCAAGAATTGATGACGGGAGAGAATGAGTGGACGGAAAGCACCAAGGATCAGGTCAGTCGCCTCAGCAATCTCATCAATCAAATGGTCAGCCTGGCTCGTTTGGAGGAGCAGCCGGATATTGCCTTGGTAGATGTGGATTTTTCCAGTCTAGTCCAAAAGGTAGCCCAAGATTTCAAATCCGTGGCTGAAAAAGCTGGGAAGGGTTATCAGATTAAGGTTCAGGAAGGCATCCATGTCAAGGCCAGTCAGGATGAACTCTATGAATTGGTCAGTATTTTGATTGACAATGCTTGTAAATACTGCGATGAGGACGGTCAGATTTTTGTGACTCTGACCAAGGCCAAGCGTAGAAAACGGGCACGCTTGATTGTTTCCAATAGCTATGCTGATGGGGAAAATGTTGACTATAGCCGCTTCTTTGACCGCTTCTACCGCGAAGATGAGTCCCATAACCACAAGCGGGCAGGCTACGGAATCGGCCTCTCTATGGCCGAAAGTCTGGTCAATCTTTTTAAAGGGAAAATCGCAGTCAGCTATAAAAAAGGCTTGATTGTATTCACCGTTCTCATTTAGTCAGACCGAGCTTTAAAAATCGAGAGTTTCCAAAAGAGAAGCTTTCGATTTTTATCTTTTTGAAAGCATTGATTTTGTCTAGGATGGGAAGAGCAATATTTCGTATGATTTCTAAGAAAGTACCAATCAAAATCCTATAAAAGTTTCCCTTTTTATGAGAAAATAGAGGAAAAGATTGGAGGGATGTTTATGGCAGAAATTTATCTAGCAGGCGGTTGTTTCTGGGGCTTGGAGGAATATTTTTCTCGAATTGCAGGCGTTGAGAAAACGACAGTAGGCTATGCCAATGGGCAAGTGGAGTACACCAACTACCAGCTCATTCACCAAACCGACCACGCGGAGACGGTGCACTTGATTTATGACGAAGAAAAAATCAGCCTGCGGGAAATTTTGCTCTATTATTTCCGAGTCATTGATCCCCTGTCCATCAACAAACAGGGCAATGATATAGGCCGTCAGTATCGGACAGGTGTTTACTATGTCCGTGAGGCGGATCGTTCGACTATCGAGCAGGTTTTTGCTGAGCAGGAGGAGCAGCTTGGGCAAAAGTTAGCAGTAGAGCTTGAGCCCCTGCGCCATTATATCTTGGCCGAGGATTATCATCAGGACTATCTCAAGAAAAATCCGACGGGTTATTGCCATATCAATGTCAAGGATGCTGAGCAGCCCTTGGTCGATGCGGGTCATTATCCTAAGCCGAACCAGCAGCAGCTTAAGGCTGTGTTGACTGAGGAGCAATATCAGGTGACCCAGCAGAGCGCAACGGAGCGCCCTTTCCATAATGCTTACAATAGCACTTTTGAGGCAGGGATTTATGTTGATGTGACGACTGGGGAGCCACTCTTTTTTGCGGCTGACAAGTTTGAATCTGGCTGTGGCTGGCCTAGCTTTGCTCGTCCTATCGCTCGCGAGGTTATCAAGTATTACCAAGATTTGAGCCATGGCATGGAGCGAATCGAAGTGCGAAGTCGCTCAGGAAATGCCCATCTGGGTCATGTTTTTACCGACGGACCTCAAGAATTAGGCGGCCTGCGCTACTGCATCAACTCAGCAGCTCTGCGATTTATCCCGAGAGAGCAAATGGAAGAGGAAGGCTACGGCTACCTGCTATCCTATATGGACTAATACTCGCATTTATCGCTTGTCAACCTTTTCGAAATCTAGCTAAACTAGCTAGAAATAATCGACCATTTGCTCCTTTTCCAACCTTTCAAGCATTTATATATGTAAATACCATAGAAAAGTGTATAATAGATAGAAAAAATAAAATGTTATGGAAGGAATGTAAAATGGAGAAATTGGATATTACTACAATGTCTGATTATAAAAAGGTAGAAGCTGTTATTCAATTATTAATCGATGGAGTTTTGACAAGTTATCGTGTGGCGACGGATGCCAATATCAGTAAAATGAGCATTTTGACACTTGTCAAAGGTAGCAGCAAGATTAAAAATATTACTTATCAAACGGCCATTGCTCTGATTAACTGGTACGAAGAAAACCATGAAAAATACGGCATTACCATTCAATAAGCTGCCGAATATTATAGAGAAAAATATCAAAACATAGAATTCTACGAGTGCTTGCTTGTGGGGTTCTTTTTTGAAGAAAAGAATGACCTTTCTATTATTGCAGTAAAGACAAAAATTTCATATAATGGAAATAAGAAAAATGAGCGTCGGAATGTCTGCTGGTTGTAGCAGCCCGCTAAATTTTTTATAAGGAGAATTCAATGTCACAATTATCTGTTAATGCCATTCGCTTTTTAGGAATTGACGCAATTGAAAAGTCTAAGTCAGGCCACCCTGGTGTCGTTATGGGCGCTGCGCCGATGGCTTATGATCTGTTTACTAAACAATTGCGTATCAATCCAGAAGAGCCAAATTGGATTAACCGCGATCGCTTCGTTCTGTCTGCAGGACACGGCTCTATGTTGCTTTATGCCTTGCTCCATCTGTCTGGCTTTAAAGATGTCAGCATGGAAGAAATCAAAAACTTCCGTCAATGGGGCTCTAAGACACCAGGTCACCCAGAGTTTGGTCATACTGCTGGAGTTGATGCGACGACTGGACCATTGGGACAAGGGATTTCTACAGCGACTGGATTTGCTCAGGCAGAGCGTTTCTTGGCTGCCAAGTACAACCGTGATGGCTATCCAATTTTCGACCATTACACTTACGTCATCTGTGGTGATGGTGATTTGATGGAGGGGGTTTCAGCTGAGGCGGCTTCTTACGCTGGATTGCAAAAGCTGGACAAGCTGGTTGTTCTCTATGATTCAAATGATATCAACTTGGACGGGGAAACCAAGGATTCCTTTACAGAAAATGTTCGTGCCCGCTATGAAGCCTACGGTTGGCATACTGCCTTGGTAGAAGACGGCACAGATCTTGCAGCTATTGATGCAGCTATCAATGAAGCGAAAGCTTCTGGCAAGCCATCTTTGATTGAAGTTAAGACGGTTATCGGTTACGGTTCTCCAAACAAGCAAGGAACTAATGCAGTTCACGGTGCGCCTCTGGGAGCAGAAGAAGCAGAAGCTACTCGTAAAGCCTTGGGCTGGGATTATGCGCCATTTGAGATTCCTGAGGAAGTCTATGCAGACTACCGTACAAATGTAGCAGAGCGTGGTGCAGCGGCTTACGATGCATGGAAACAGTTAGTAGAGGACTACAAGCAAGCCCATCCAGAATTGGCAGCAGAAGTAACAGCTATCATTGCTGGTCAGGATCCAGTAGAGATTAAGCCAGAAGATTTCCCAGTACTTGAAAATGGCTTCTCTCAAGCAACCCGTAATTCTAGTCAGGATGCCCTCAATGCAGCAGCTAAGGTCCTTCCAACTTTCCTCGGCGGTTCTGCTGACTTGGCTCATTCCAATATGACCTACATCAAGGAAGACGGCTTGCAGGATGATGCCCACCGTCTCAACCGCAACATCCAATTTGGTGTGCGCGAGTTTGCTATGGGAACAATTCTCAACGGTATGGCGCTTCATGGTGGCCTTCGCGTTTACGGTGGTACCTTCTTCGTCTTCTCAGACTATGTCAAGGCAGCTGTCCGTTTATCTGCCCTGCAAGGTTTGCCAGTGACTTATGTCTTCACACATGACTCAATTGCAGTTGGTGAAGACGGCCCAACTCACGAACCAATTGAGCATTTGGCTGGTCTGCGTGCCATTCCAAACCTGACTGTCCTTCGCCCAGCAGATGCGCGTGAAACTCAGGCAGCTTGGTACCTGGCCCTTAAGAGCCAATCCACTCCGACTGCTCTGGTCTTGACCCGCCAAAATCTGACAGTTGAAGAAGGCACAGACTTTGACAAGGTCGCTAAAGGTGCTTATGTGGTCTATGAAACAGGAGCAGATTTCGACACCATCTTGCTGGCTTCTGGTTCTGAGGTTAATTTGGCTGTTGCAGCTGCTAAAGCACTGGCAGCAGAAGGCGCTAAAATCCGCGTGGTCAGCGTGCCATCGACAGAACTTTTTGATGCTCAAGATGTAGCCTACAAAGAAGAAATTTTGCCAAATGTAGTTCGTCGCCGCGTAGCAATCGAAATGGCAGCTAGCCAGCCTTGGTACAAGTATGTCGGTTTGGACGGCGCAGTTATTGGAATCGACCAGTTCGGTGCATCTGCTCCAGCAGGCAAGGTTCTGGAAGAATACGGCTTTACAGTTGAGCATGTAGCAGAAGTTGTTAAAAATCTTAAATAAAAAGACATAGAGAGAGTGGGACAGAAATCGGTAATTCGTTAGAATTCGATTTCGTCGTCCCACCTCCGCACAGTTGAGTAGGGCTGTAAAAGCTGATGAAATCAGCGTAATAGAGCCCACTCAACCACTGCGTCTTGCTCGAGAATCCAAAGACAATTGAGAGGCTAGGACTTTTGTCCCAGCCTCTTTTTTTTGGAAATCATTTTCTACCTTGTCAAAATGGGCAAAATCTGCTATAGTAGTTACGATATGAATTCCAAAGGAGAAGAGAAATGGATCTAAAAGTGCTGCTTATTTTTTTGGTTGTGATGGCTGGAATGATGTATTTCCAAGTAAGGACACAGAAAAAGCAAGCTGAAAAACGTATGGAAAGCCTCAACAAACTGCAAAAAGGCTATGAGGTCATTACCATTGGTGGTCTTTACGGAACTGTTGATGAAGTTGATTCAGAGCGCAAGACAGTTGTCTTGGACGTGGACGGTGTTTTCTTGACATTTGAATTGACAGCTATCAGAACTGTTCTGCCACTGACAGAGGGTATCCCAGCTGCCGCAGGAGTAGAGGGTGATATCGCTGTTTCTGATGAAGACTCTGCGATTGAAGAATAGAATAATGGAAAGTGGGACAGAAATCGGTCATTAGTTAGAATTCGATTTCGTCGTCCCACCTCCGCACAGTTGAGTAGGGCTGTAAAAGCTGATGAAATCATCGTAGTAGAGCCCACTCAACCACTGCGTCTTGCTCGACAATCCAAAGACAATTGAGAGGCTAGGACTTTTGTCCCAGCCTCTTTTCTTTTTTAGGCATGAGTAAGCTTATATTTTGCAATATTATACTTGCAAAATGCTATTGAAACTTGTTCGTGGGCACTGCTATCTTTTCATTATCAGTTCTGACAGATGAAAAATCAGCTCTCCTGCCCACATTTAAGGGATTTATGATATAATAAAATGATAAAACTTTAAATAGGATAAAAAATATGTTTAGTTTTAAGAAAAAAGAAAAGCTCGATGAGGCCTTGCTTGTTCCCAAGCATATAGGGATTATTATGGATGGCAATGGTCGTTGGGCAAAAAAACGCATGCAGCCACGTGTCTTCGGTCATAAGGCAGGTATGGAAGCTTTGCAAGAGGTAACGATTGCAGCCAAGGAGATGGGCGTGCAGGTCTTGACAGTCTATGCCTTTTCAACGGAAAATTGGACGCGACCAGAAAAAGAAGTATCCTTCATTATGAATTTGCCGGTTGAGTTTTATGATCGCTATGTGCCAGAATTGCACAGAAACAATGTGAAAATTCAAATGATTGGCGACACGAAGCGACTTCCTAAAGCTACCTTTGAGGCCTTGGAGAAGGCTGAGGAGCTGACTCGTTTGAATACGGGGTTGATTTTGAATTTCGCCCTAAACTATGGCGGACGAGCTGAAATCAATCAGGCAGTTCAGAAGCTTGCCCAAGATGTTTTAGATGAGAAAGTCCAACCAGCTGATATTACAGAAGAAATGCTTGGAGATTATCTCTATACCAGCAGTCTGCCTGCAAGTTTGCGGGATCCTGACTTGGTCATTCGGACGAGTGGTGAGCTGCGCCTCAGTAATTTCCTGCCTTGGCAGACAGCATATAGCGAGTTGTATTTTACAGATATTCTTTGGCCAGATTTCGATGAGAAGGCTTTGAAGGATGCGGTTTTAGAGTATAATCGTCGCAATAGACGCTTTGGCGGTGTATAAAGGAGGGAGGAAAAGATGAGTTTAGATTTACAAAGACGTCTTCTTTTTGGAGGAATTGCTCTAGCTATTTTTATTCCTTTAGTGAAGATGGGAGGGATTCCCTTCCAGATCAGCGTTGGTCTTCTAGCCATGCTGGCAGTACATGAATTGCTTAAGATGAAGGGGCTTCCGACAGCGACCTTAGAGGGTGGATTGGCTATGCTGGCAGCTTTTGTCTTAACCCTGCCACTTGAGAACTACCTGAAATTTTTACCTGTGGACGGCAATGTGATGGCTTATGGCTTGGTCGTTTTCGTCTTGCTAGGAGCGACTGTTTTAGGTTCCTCTTATAGCTTTGAAGATGCGGCTTATCCGATTGCTTCTAGTTTTTATGTTGGTCTAGGTTTTAATGCTTTGATCGATGCCCGTTTGGTGAATGTAGACAAGGTTTTGCTGGCTCTCTTTATCGTCTGGGCTACAGACAGTGGGGCCTATCTGGTTGGTACCCGCTACGGGCGGAGAAAATTATTGCCAAAGGTATCGCCAAATAAAACCATTGAAGGCAGTATTGGAGGAATTCTATCAGCCGTGCTGGTTTCTGCAATTTTTATGTTTATTCGTCCGCAAGTTGCCACTCCGTATAGCTTTGTGACCATGCTGCTCTTGACAGTTGTCTTTAGTATTGCTGGCCAATTCGGCGACTTGGTAGAGAGCGCCATCAAGCGTCACTTTGGTGTCAAAGACTCAGGGAAGTTTATTCCTGGTCACGGCGGCGTTTTGGATCGCTTTGATAGCTTGCTTTTTGTCTTTCCGCTGATGCACTTCTTCGGCTTGTTCTAAGAAACTTGAGTGCCATCAAACGAAGCGTTTTTAGCTTAGTTGAACAATCTTAAGAGAAAGATTACACTTATGCAGATTATTACATTTATTATTATTTTTGGGATCATCGTGGTGGTTCATGAGTTTGGACATTTCTACTTTGCCAAAAAATCAGGCATTCTAGTCCGTGAGTTTGCCATTGGGATGGGCCCGAAAATCTTTGCTCATATTGGCAAGGATGGAACAGCCTACACGATTCGGATTCTGCCGCTAGGTGGCTATGTCCGCATGGCTGGCTGGGGCGAGGATTCGACAGAAATCAAAACAGGTACGCCAGCAAGTTTAACTCTTAATGAAGAGGGGAAAGTCGTCCGGATCAATCTGTCTGGCAAGAAAATCGATCAGACGGCTCTGCCTATGAATGTGACCAGTTTTGATTTTGAAGAAAAGCTGGAGATTACAGGGCTGGTCTTAGATGAAAGCAAGACTTATTCTGTCGATCATGATGCGACTATTGTTGAGGAAGATGGAACGGAAGTTCGGATTGCTCCGCTGGATGTCCAGTATCAAAATGCGACTATCTGGGGACGCCTTATCACAAATTTTGCTGGTCCCATGAACAATTTCATTTTGAGTATTCTAGTTTTCATGTTCTTGGCCTTTCTGCAAGGCGGTGTCCAAGATGAAAACAGCAATCATTTTCAGGTGCTGGAAGGTGGCGCCGTTGCCCAGGCAGGGGTGAAAAGCGATGACCAGATTCTGAAAGTCAACAATTATGAGATTGCAAACTGGGATGACCTAACCAAAGCCGTGTCAGAAGCGACCAAAGATAAGGCAGATGTACCAAAATTGACCATCACTTATAAGAGCGAGGGTCAGACTCACAAGGTGGACATTGAACCCAAAAAAGAGGGGGATCGCTATCTATTGGGCGTTTCACCTGCTATCAAGACTGGTTTTTGGGACAAGGTGATCGGAGGCTTTACCGCTACTTGGACGACCACAGGTCGGATTTTGACAGCCTTGAAAGATTTGATTTTTAACTTTAATTTAAATAAATTAGGTGGTCCAGTTGCTATTTATAATGTCAGCAGTCAGGCGGCTCAGCAAGGTCTGTCGGCTATTCTGAGTCTCTTAGCTATGCTATCCCTTAATATCGGGATCTTTAATCTAATTCCGATTCCAGCCTTGGACGGAGGAAAAATTGTCCTCAATATCCTTGAGGCTATCCGTCGTAAACCCTTGAAACGGGAAACAGAAAGCTATGTTACCCTTGCAGGGGTAGCTGTCATGGTTGTCCTTATGATTGCTGTGACTTGGAATGATATTATGAAATTGTTCTTCTAACATTTTAAAAGATTGAAAAATATTCTATGAAGGAGTTTTGTTTTTATGAAACAAAGTAAAATGCTAATCCCAACGCTGCGCGAAATGCCAAGCGATGCTCAGGTTATCAGCCATGCCCTTATGTTGCGGGCTGGCTATGTTCGCCAAGTTTCTGCGGGAGTTTACTCTTATCTGCCACTGGCTAACCGTGTCATTGAAAAAGCTAAAAAAATCATGCGGGAAGAGTTTGATAAAATTGGTGCGGTTGAAATGCTGGCGCCTGCTCTGCTCAGTGCAGATCTCTGGCGCGAGTCAGGTCGTTACGAGACCTATGGTGAAGACCTCTACAAGCTGAAAAATCGCGAAAAATCAGATTTTATCCTAGGTCCTACACACGAAGAGACCTTCACTTCCATTGTCCGTGACTCTGTTAAGTCTTACAAGCAATTACCACTCAATCTCTATCAAATCCAGCCTAAGTACCGTGATGAAAAGCGTCCGCGTAACGGCCTTCTTCGTACCCGTGAGTTTATCATGAAAGACGGTTATAGTTTCCATGCCAACTATGATAGTTTGGATGTGACTTATGATGAGTACAAATCTGCTTATGAGAAAATCTTCACTCGCAGCGAGCTGGATTTCAAAGCCATTATCGGTGACGGTGGTGCCATGGGCGGTAAGGATAGTCAGGAATTTATGGCAATCACGCCTGCTCGTACAGACCTTGACCGTTGGGTCGTTTTGGACAAGTCAGTTGCCTCATTTGATGAGATTCCTTCAGAAGTGCAAGAAGAAATCAAGGCAGAATTGCTTAAATGGATGGTTTCTGGTGAGGACACCATTGCCTACTCTAGCGAATCTAGCTATGCAGCTAACTTAGAAATGGCAACCAATGCTTACAAACCAAACAAAAAGGTAGTGACGGAAGCAGAGTTGGTGCGTGTAGAAACTCCTGACTGCAAGACCATTGATGAGGTAGCAGCTTTCCTACAAATTGATACAGAAGAAACAATCAAGACCTTGGTTTACATGGCTGATGAAAAGCCTGTCGTAGCCCTCCTTGTCGGCAATGACCAACTCAACGAAGTCAAGCTGAAAAACCACTTGGGTGCAGATTTCTTTGATGTGGCGAGTGAAGATCAAGTTCGTCAACTCTTGGGCGCAGGCTTTGGCTCGTTAGGTCCAGTCAATCTGCCTGAAGGCGTAAGAATCATCGCTGACCGCAAGGTGCAAGACCTAGCTAACGCTGTGGTTGGCGCTAACGAAGATGGTTACCACCTGACTGGTGTTAATCCAGGCCGTGACTTTAACCCTGAGTATGTGGATATCCGCGAAGTTCGTGAAGGTGAAGTGTCTCCGGACGGTCAAGGTATCCTCAAGTTTGCCCGTGGGATTGAGATTGGGCATATCTTCAAGCTGGGAACTCGCTACTCTGACAGCATGAATGCCAATGTCTTGGATGAAAATGGCCGAGCAGTACCGATGATTATGGGTTGCTACGGTATCGGTGTCAGCCGTCTCCTCTCCGCTGTTATGGAGCAACACGCTCGCCTCTTTGTCAATAAAACTCCTAAGGGTGAATTCCGCTATGCTTGGGGCATCAACTTCCCGAAAGAGCTAGCACCATTTGATGTGCACTTGATTCCGGTCAATGTCAAGGATGAGGAAGCCTTGGGTCTAACAGACCAAATTGAGGCTAACTTGCTAAATGCTGGTTATGAGGTCTTGGTGGATGATCGCAATGAGCGTGCGGGTGTTAAGTTCAGCGACAGCGATTTGATTGGTCTTCCAATCCGCGTGACAGTTGGTAAAAAAGCCGCAGAAGGCATCGTCGAAGTCAAGATTAAGGCTACGGGCGATACCATCGAAGTCCACGCCGATAATCTGCTAGAAACCTTGTCTATTTTGACAAAATAAAAGCAGAGAGTGGGACAGAAATCGGTAATTCGTTAGAATTCGATTTCGTCGTCCCACCTCCGCACAGTTGAGTAGGGCTGTAAAAGCTGATGAAATCAGCGTAATAGAGCCCACTCAACCACTGCGTCTTGCTCGACAATCCAAAGACAATTGAGAGGCTAGGACTTTTGTCCCAGCCTCTTTCTTTTGCTTATTGGCCTTGAAAATGCTATAGTAGGGAAAATGAATTGGAGGATCGAAACATGGGATTATTCAGCGGTTTATTGGGCAATGCTTCTCAGAAAGATATTGAAAAAACAGAAAGAGAATTGGAGAACATTCTGACGCCAGCAGAAGATGTGGAGTTGGCTTTCAGTCTGATTCGCGACTTGATTGTCTTTACAGATAAGCGTTTGATTTTGGTGGACAAGCAGGGAGTGACAGGCAAGAAAACGGCTTATAAGTCCTATCCTTATCGCTCCATTTCTCGCTTTTCAGTGGAAACGGCTGGCCACTTTGACCTAGACGCTGAGCTGAAAATCTGGGTTTCCAGCGCTGAGGAACCAGCCGAAACCCTAACTTTCCGAAGTGATAAAAGCGTCATTGCCATTCAAAAAGCGTTGGCAGAAGCAGTATTAAGATAAAAAGCGGTTTCAACCGCTTTTTTTGCAAACAAAAACTAACCATAGCTTATTAGCTCGGTTAGTTCATAAATAAAGATTGACGACCTGGAATACTTTCTATCTAGTTGTCTTCACTAGGGAAAGATTCACCAAAATGTAGCTCAGAGTATGGAGTTTCAAAATGACCTCCGTCATAAGTTACCTTGACTGAAGTTGTTCCAAAGTCAACGATTATTGGTTTTGCAGCTGTTATGAAGACATAGCGATTAGCGTTTTGTTTTATATCATAGATTTTTACTGCTCCGTAAATGGAATCGGAAGAATAGATATCTCCATTTTTAGTCGATTTGCTTATCTCAATGGTCTTCTTAGCAGGAGAGTAGGATAAATTATAGGCTTCTTTTTTTCCGATGCCTTGAGTAATAAAAGTTTCGTTGTCATCACTTTTAGCTTGAAAGTGAATAAAATTTTTATCAAAACTTTTCTGAGCGTTGTTCATAACGAGAAATAAATTTACTCCCCATGAAGCTAAGCCCAAAATAAGAAGAGAAGCGATACCAATAAAAACAGTTTTTTTAGTTAAGCGCATAAAAACTCCTTGAAAATCATGCTATTGGAGAAGTGAATGCCAATAGCTTGCTCTAAAAAAATATTTTCTAAGTTTTTTCTTGCTGGCGAACTAAGGACTTGGCTAGCAAGACAGGATAGTTTCTAAAGTTAAAGAAATCAGTCAGAAAAGATTTCATTCTTCTGTGAATCCTTGAGATAGCAGAAAAGCAAAGAAATCTTCGGGCTTTTCCTTAAGCTTTTTGAATAGGTTATCTTTAGTTGTTTCCCCTAAAGCAGCCATGACTTGTTTTTCTTTTGCTTTGCTGAGATCAAAGTGGGCAACTTGTGCAACGGTTTTCTTGTCCTCTGAAACTTTGATTTCAAGTGTGACTCCATCTAACTTGCTGAATTTATCATAAAAGTCACTGGCTTTCAATTCTTCCTGATAAATGTTACTGATTTCTTCAGGACTCTTGTTTTGCTCGTCCTCTTGAGTCGGTTTCGTAGCCATAAAATCGAAGGCTAGAATCTTATCTTTTTGATAATAAGCGACAATTTTATTATTGTATCCGTTAGGCATGTTGTAAGCAAAAGTCTTGGTTTTTACTTTCTCTTCTTTTTTTGGCTTGCTTTGGCTCTGACTTTGGTTGGGTTTGTTTTCGTGCTTAGTTTGCTTAGGCATGCTGCAGGCAGTTAAAGTCAGCAGACAGGCACTAGCTAAGAGAATTTTTTTCATGATTCAGACTCCTTTGGATAGATGTTCTGTTCTATTATAGCATAACTTAATTTTAAGACAAGAAAATATATAAATATATAGGCATCAACAACTTTACTCCGCTCTTTTTCTATCGAAAAAAGTGCTGATTTATGGTAAAATAGGGTCACTACTGTACGAGGAAATATCATGTCAAACAAGTTTGAAATTTTAATGCATCAACTGGATATGCCACTGGAAATGAGAAATTCAGAGGCCTTTTTGAATGCAGAAATCGAGAAGGTTCTGGTCCACAAGGTCAGTCGGGTCTGGGAGTTTCATTTTTCTTTTGCGAATATTCTGCCCATAGAGATTTTTAGGGAATTACAGAAGCGCTTAGCTCAAGAGTTTTCGAAGACAGGCAATCAAGCGATCTTTGAAATTCACTGTTCAGCTCCGCAAGTGACCGATGAGCTCTTGCAGGCTTATTACCAGCTGGCCTTTGAAGAGGGACCTTGTGCCAGTCATGGCTTCAAGAGTCTGTATCAGGATTTGCAGGTTCATTTGGATGGGGATAAGTTGCTGATTGAGGGGGCTTCGACCATTGACACGGAGCATTTTCGCAAGAATCATCTGCCCAATCTCAGCCAGCAGCTGGTCAAGTACGGCTTTCCTCATCTGACCTGTCAGGTCCAGCACAGCGATGAGTTGACCCAGCAGCAAGCGGAGAATTTCCAAGCGGAGAATGACAAGATTATTCAGGCGGCCAATGAAGATGCGCTCAAGGCCATGGAATCTCTCCAGCAGATGGCACCGCCGCCAGAGGAAAAACCAGCCTACGATTTTCAAGCTCGCAAGGCTGCAGCAAAGCCAAACTTAGATAAAGCAGAGATTACCCCTATGATTGAAGTTCAGACTGAGGAAAACCGTTTGGTCTTCGAGGGAATGGTCTTTGACCTAGAGCAGAAAGTTACTCGGACCGGCCGGGTCTTGCTCAATTTCAAGATGACAGACTATACTTCTAGCTTTTCCTTGCAGAAATGGATGAAAAACGAAGAAGAAGCCAAGAAGTTTGACATGATTAAGAAAGGCGCCTGGCTACGCGTGCGCGGAAATGTGGAGATGAACAACTTCACCCGCGACCTGACCATGAATGTGCAGGATGTGCAGGAAGTTACCCACTATGAGCGCAAGGACTTGATGCCTGAGGGGCAGAAACGGGTTGAGTTTCATGCCCATACCAATATGTCTACTATGGATGCCCTGCCTGAGGTCGAGGAAATCGTTGCAACAGCAGCTAAGTGGGGCCACAAGGCTGTCGCCATTACCGACCATGGCAATGTGCAGAGCTTTCCCCATGGCTACAAGGCTGCCAAGAAGGCTGGTATCCAGCTGATTTACGGCATGGAGGCCAATATTGTCGAAGACCGGGTGCCCATCGTCTACAATGAAGTAGACATGGAGCTGAGCAATGCGACCTATGTAGTTTTTGACGTGGAAACGACGGGACTTTCAGCTGTTTACAATGACCTGATTCAGGTCGCTGCTAGCAAGATGCACAAGGGCAATATCATCGCTGAGTTTGATGAATTTATCAATCCTGGGCATCCTCTGTCGGCCTTTACGACGGATCTGACCGGGATTACAGATGAGCATGTCCGCAATGCTAAGCCGCTGGAGCAAGTGTTGAAAGAATTTCAGGAATTTTGCCAGGACAGTGTCCTTGTTGCCCATAATGCTACCTTTGACGTGGGCTTTATGAATGTCAATTATGAGCGGCATGGCCTGCCGAAAATCACTCAGCCAGTTATTGATACGTTGGAATTTGCCCGCAATCTCTATCCAGAATACAAGCGCCATGGTTTGGGGCCTTTGACCAAGCGTTTCCAGATTGCTCTGGAGCATCATCACATGGCCAACTATGACGCGGAAGCGACGGGCCGCCTCCTCTTTATCTTTATCAAGGATGTGGCTGAAAAGCATGGTGTGACCAATCTCAAGGATTTGAATACGGATCTGGTTGATGAGAATTCTTATAAGAAGGCTCGGGTCAAGCATGCGACCATCTATGTGAAAAATCAGACGGGGCTCAAGAATATTTTCAAGCTAGTCAGCCTGTCCAATACTAAGTATTTTGAAGGTGTCCCTCGGATTCCACGGACCGTGCTGGATGCCCATCGTGAAGGCCTGATTCTAGGCTCAGCCTGCTCAGAAGGCGAAGTCTATGATGCTGTTGTCTCTCAGGGGGTGGATGCGGCTGTCGAAGTAGCCAAGTATTATGACTTTATCGAGGTCATGCCGCCAGCTATCTATGAGCCGCTGATTGCCAAGGAGCAGATTAAAGACCAGGAAGAACTGCAGACCATTATTCGCAATCTGATTGAGGTCGGCGATCGCTTGGGCAAGCCTGTTCTTGCGACGGGGAACGTCCACTATATCGAGCCGGAAGAAGAGATTTACCGTGAGATTATCGTCCGGAGTCTCGGCCAGGGAGCCATGATTAACCGGACCATTGGTCACGGTGAAAATGCCCAGCCGGCTCCGCTTCCTAAGGCTCACTTCCGGACCACTAATGAGATGCTGGACGAATTTGCCTTCCTAGGCGAGGACTTAGCTAAGAAGTTGGTCATCACCAATCCAAATCAGCTGGCGGAGATCTTTGAGCCGGTAGAGGTGGTCAAGGGCGACCTCTATACGCCTTTCATTGACAAGGCTGAGGAGACAGTTGCCGAGCTGACCTATCAAAAAGCCTTTGAGATTTATGGCAATCCGCTGCCAGATATCGTGGACTTGCGGATCGAAAAAGAGCTGACCTCTATCTTGGGGAATGGTTTCGCCGTGATTTATCTGGCTTCGCAGATGTTGGTGCAACGCTCCAACGAGCGGGGCTATCTGGTAGGTTCACGGGGGTCTGTTGGATCCAGCTTTGTCGCGACTATGATTGGAATTACCGAGGTTAATCCCTTGTCGCCCCACTATGTCTGTGGCAAATGCCAATACAGCGAGTTCATCACGGATGGATCCTATGGTTCTGGCTTTGATATGCTTGATAAGGACTGTCCAGAGTGCGGTCACAAGCTGAGTAAAAATGGTCAGGATATTCCATTTGAGACCTTCCTTGGATTTGACGGGGACAAGGTACCCGATATTGATTTGAACTTCTCTGGAGAAGATCAGCCGAGCGCCCACTTGGACGTGCGGGACATCTTTGGTGAGGAGTATGCCTTTCGGGCTGGAACTGTTGGTACCGTTGCGGCTAAGACGGCCTATGGATTTGTCAAGGGCTATGAGCGCGACTACGGGAAGTTCTACCGGGATGCAGAAGTTGAGCGTCTGGCGCAGGGAGCTGCCGGAGTCAAGCGGACGACTGGACAACACCCGGGTGGAATCGTTGTTATCCCCAACTACATGGATGTTTATGACTTTACACCGGTTCAATATCCAGCTGACGATGTGACGGCCGAGTGGCAGACTACCCACTTCAACTTCCACGATATCGATGAAAATGTTCTCAAGCTAGACGTTCTGGGACACGATGATCCGACCATGATTCGGAAGCTTCAGGACTTGTCTGGCATTGATCCAAATGACATTCCTATGGATGACGCTGGCGTCATGGCCCTCTTTTCTGGGACAGACATTCTGGGTGTGACTGAGGAGCAAATTGGCACGCCGACTGGTATGCTGGGAATTCCGGAGTTTGGAACCAATTTTGTACGGGGCATGGTTGATGAGACCCATCCGACGACCTTTGCAGAGCTCTTACAGCTATCTGGTCTCTCTCATGGTACGGACGTTTGGCTGGGCAATGCCCAGGACTTGATTAAGCAAGGAATTGCCGACCTGTCCACCGTTATCGGTTGTCGGGACGACATCATGGTTTACCTCATGCACAAGGGCTTGGATCCTAAGATGGCCTTTACGATCATGGAGCGCGTGCGGAAGGGTCTATGGCTGAAAATTTCTGAAGAAGAGCGCAATGGCTACATCGCAGCCATGAAGGAAAACAATGTGCCAGAGTGGTACATCGAGTCATGTGGAAAAATCAAGTACATGTTCCCCAAGGCCCATGCGGCAGCCTACGTTATGATGGCCCTGCGAGTGGCCTACTTCAAGGTGCATCATCCGATTTATTACTACTGTGCCTACTTCTCTATCCGGGCTAAAGCATTTGATATCAAGACCATGAGTGGAGGCCTTGATGCCGTCAAACGCCGGATGAACGAAATCGCTGAAAAGCGCAAGAACAACGAAGCCTCCAATGTAGAAATTGACCTTTATACGACCTTGGAAATCGTCAATGAAATGCTAGAGCGGGGCTTCAAATTCGGAAAGCTGGATCTCTACAAGAGCCACGCGACCGAATTTCTCATCGAAGGAGACACCCTTATCCCTCCTTTCTCTACCATGGATGGTCTGGGTGATAACGTTGCCCGCCAAGTGGTCAGAGCGCGGGAAGAAGGGGAATTTCTCTCTAAGACAGAGCTCCGCAAACGTGGCGGCCTCTCTAGCACCCTAGTCGAAAAAATGGACGACATGGGTATTCTGGGCAATATGCCTGAAGATAACCAGTTGAGTTTGTTTGATGAGTTTTTCTAAAATATAGAAAGAGGTTTTTATGAAATTGACCATTTCCGCTCAGGATAAGCCTGCGCAAAAGGTGTTTGATTACCAGCTGGACCTAGATCCAGATACAATTTTGAAAATGACCGCTTTGATTTGCGGCACTGTGGCAGCGGTTAGCCTGCTGTCCCTGTTTAAAGAGAAATAAAAAGAGAAAAGGAGAAGCAGCATGGTTCTGCCAAATTTTAAAGAAAACTTAGAAAAATATGCTAAACTATTGGTTGCCAATGGTATCAATGTGCAACCTGGTCACACGGTAGCACTCAATATTGATGTGGAGCAGCGTGAGCTGGCTCACTTGATTGTCAAGGAGGCCTATGCTCTGGGGGCTCACGAGGTCATCGTCCAGTGGGCAGATGATTTGAGTACGCGGGAGAAATTCCTCCATGCACCGATGGACCGCTTGGACAATGTCCCAGAATACAAGATTGCTGAGATGAACTATCTCTTGGAGAATAAGGCTAGCCGTCTCGGTGTCCGTTCTTCTGATCCAGGTGCCTTAAACGGAGTGGACGCTGACAAGCTTTCAGCTTCTGCAAAAGCTATGGGACTTGCTATGAAGCCAATGCGTATCGCAACCCAATCCAATAAAGTCAGCTGGACAGTCGCTGCTGCAGCCGGTACAGAGTGGGCTAAGAAGGTCTTCCCAAATGCAGCAAGCGACGAAGAAGCAGTGGACCTCCTTTGGGACCAAATCTTCAAAACTTGCCGTGTCTACGAAGAAGATCCCGTGAAGGCTTGGGAAGAGCATGCTGCTATCCTTAAGAGTAAGGCAGAAATGCTCAATAAAGAACAATTCTCAGCCCTTCACTATACTGCACCAGGAACAGATTTGATACTTGGTTTGCCAAAGAACCACGTTTGGGAATCAGCTGGTGCTATCAATGCACAGGGAGAAGGATTCTTACCCAATATGCCAACAGAAGAAGTCTTCACTGCCCCTGACTTCCGTCATGCAGATGGCTATGTCACTTCTACAAAACCACTTAGCTATAACGGAAATATCATCGAAGGTATTAAGGTAACCTTTAAGAATGGACAAATCGTGGATATTTCAGCCGAGAAGGGTGATCAGGTCATGAAAGATCTTGTCTTTGAAAATGCTGGTGCGCGTGCCTTGGGTGAATGTGCCTTGGTACCAGATCCAAGCCCGATTTCTCAGTCAGGCATTACCTTCTTTAACACCCTTTTCGATGAAAATGCTTCAAACCACTTGGCTATCGGTGCAGCCTATGCGACCAGCGTTGTTGGTGGAGCAGAGATGAGCGAAGAAGAACTTGAAGCTGCGGGCCTCAACCGTTCAGATGTTCACGTGGACTTTATGATTGGCTCTAACCAGATGAATATTGACGGTATTCGTGAAGATGGTAGCCGTGTGCCAATCTTCCGCAATGGAGACTGGGCAATCTAAGATTTTAAGTTGTTTTGACGGGCACTTTTAATCTGACAGCTCCCACCTGCTTCTTGAAAAGTATTCTTAGAAACATAGAAAGAAGGATCCTATATGATTGGTAGTATGTTTGTCGGTTTTATTATTGGTCTCATGGCTGGGGCTATTACCAGCCGTGGAGAGCGTATGGGCTGTATCGGAAAAATCCTCTTGGGCTGGTTTGGTTCATGGCTTGGGCAATTGCTTTTTGGCCACTGGGGACCGATGTTAGCGGACACAGCCATTCTTCCCTCAGTCTTGGGCGCTGTGATCCTCTTGGCTCTTTTCTGGGATCGAGGTACTTAGAATAATGTAAAAGAAATACCTAGACGTGAGAACGTCTAGGTATTTTTGCTTGATATATGTGAGTTCTTTATTCCAGCACCAGCATGCCATCTTGCACTGCAAATGGGTTTTTTTCGTTGATGCGGTCGTAGAACATAATGCCGTTGATATGATCAATCTCGTGTTGAACCACGATTGAGTTGTAGCCTTTGAGTTTGATGCGGTGTTTTTGACCGTCCTTATCAAAGTAATCCACGGTCACTCGCGCATGACGCACAACATATCCCGGCACTTCTCGGTCGACGGAAAGGCAACCCTCGCCGTCAGCCAGAGCTGCATCCTGCACAGAGTGGGCCACAACTTTAGGATTGTACATGACCTGAGCTAGTGAGTAGGCTTCTTTAGGTGGATTTCCTTCTTCGTCCTCCAGATTTGGCACCAGTACAGCGATGATTCGCTTAGAAATATCCAGCTGGGGAGCTGCTAGCCCGACTCCGCCACGGAGCCCCATTTTTTCCGCCATGACAGGATCTTGAGAATGTTTCAAAAACTGCATCATTTTCTCACCTAAAATGATTTCCTGATCAGATAAGGGAAAGCTGACTTCCTCAGCTACAGCACGCAAGGTAGGATTTCCCTCGCGAATAATATCGCTCATATCAATCAAATGAGCTGCCTTGGTTAATTTATCCATAACCGATTTTTTTTCAATAACAGACATGATTCTCTCCTTTTTCCTCCCTTCATCATAACACAAATCCCGCCAGAAATAAAGAAAGGGCTTGTCCTTTTGTCAGAGGAGAAATTTTTCGAAAGAATAATCTTTTTAATGGTCGAATTTTTAAGAAAAGATGATTGCGTCTTTTTCTAAAAAGCTGTATGATAGAATGAGTGTGATTTTTAAAGGAAAATAGAATGAAAAAGTTTATGGAAAAAGTGAGTATTCTCTCACTTTCTTTAGTGTTGACGACATCCTTCTCGATTTCCAGCGCCCAATCGGCTATGTTTGCTTTTTATAAGGATCTGCCAGAAAGCTGGGTAGAATTGCTGGTTTCTTTGCCATCGGCTGGAATTATGCTCATGCTAGTTTTAAATGGCCTAGTGGAGAAATATTTATCGGAGCGAAAGATGATTGTGACGGGGCTCTTGATTTTCGCTCTCTGTGGCTTTGTTCCTCTCGTGAATAAGGCGTATTGGGTGATTTTTGCCTCGCGGCTGATCTTTGGTATGGGAGTTGGTTTGCTCAATGCCAAGGCTATTTCGATTATCAGTGAGCGCTATGAGGGTAAGGAACGGATTCAGACCCTCGGTCTACGTGGGTCGGCTGAAGTTGTCGGGACGGCCCTCTTGACACTTGGAGTGAGCCAGTTGCTTCGCTTTGGTTGGGAAATTTCTTTCTTGGTCTATGCTTCGGGTTTGATTGTTCTGGCTCTCTATCTGCTCTTTGTTCCTTATGGCAAGGAGGAGAAGCATCATAAGGAGCATCATGGAGGCAAAGGACTGACAGCTGCACAGTGGTCTTTGACAATCGGTCTAGCTCTGGTAGCAGCGGTCATTGTCTTGACGAATGTGGTTATCAACGTGCGCGTGCCCGGACTAGTTGAAAAATCTGGTATGGGCAGTGTTCAGACGGCAGGCTTGATCCTTTCGACCATGCAGTTGATTGGGATTGCCGCAGGCTTGTCCTTTGCTCCTCTTCTTCATTATTTTAAGGAAAATTTATTGACGGTTGCAGGAGTGGTCTTTGGTCTTACTGCGATCATGATTGGTTTGGCATCAAATCTCTTGCTCTTGAGTGTGGTGACCATCGCTTCTGGCTTTGTTTATAGTGTTAGTCTGACATCGATTTTCCATATTCTTTCCGAGAGAATCCCTAGCAAATCCCTCAATCAAGCAACTTCGATTGTGATTTTAGGCTGCAGTGCTGGAGCTACAGCTACAACCTTTTTCTTGTCTTTGATTGGTCAATTCTCAAGCCAAGCTTCCTTTATCTTTGGCGTTTTGGGAAGCCTGATGGTTTTGATGGCAGTGCTGGCTTTTGGCATTCTCAAGAAAAAGTCTGCTTAGGAGAAGAATATGCGTCTGGATAAATTTCTAGTGGAAAGTGGACTTGGCTCGCGCAGTCAAGTCAAGCAACTATTGAAAAAAGGTCAAGTCTGGGTCAACGGGACAACAGTCACATCAGCCAAGACACAGATTGATGAACGGTCGGATCAGATTGTGGTAGATGGTCAGACCCTGGTTTATGAAAAATTTGTCTACTACCTCTTGAACAAACCCAAGGGTGTCATTTCCGCCACTGAAGATGACCGCCATAAAACTGTTTTAGATTTGTTGGATGATACTGCCCGTCAAAAAGAAGCCTTCCCTGTGGGGCGGTTAGATGTGGATACGCATGGGCTTCTGCTTTTGACCAATAATGGTCAGCTATCGCACGCTATGCTATCTCCCAAGCGCCATGTGGCTAAGGTTTATCAAGCTCAGGTTGCTGGTCTGATGGATCAGGCAGATGTTGAGCGTTTTGCCCAAGGAATCGAACTCAAAGACTTCACTTGTCAGCCTGCTCAGCTCGAGATTCTCGAAAGAGATGAGGGGACGAAGACCAGTCTGGTCCGTATCACCCTCTCAGAAGGTAAGTTTCATCAGGTGAAGCGGATGGTTTTAGCATGTGGAAAGGAAGTCACCGACCTTCAGCGTTTGTCTATGGGACCTCTGCAGCTAGATCCAAGTCTGGAACTGGGGCAATGGCGACGCTTGACTAAAGAAGAAATGCAGAGCTTGGGAATTTTTCAAGTTGAACTATAGAAAAGCTAGGAAAGTGGAGCAATAGATTGCTTCACTTTTTTGCTCTATTTGACAGTTAGGCCTTGATATGATAAGATTTAGGTAACTATATCTAGAAAAAGTTTCAGAGGAAATTATGGCAATTGAAAAGACAGTCAGCGAGCTGGCCGAGATTTTAGGAGTCAGCCGTCAGGCAATCAATAATCGTGTCAAGGCCTTGCCGCCAGAAGATACAGAAAAAAATGAAAAAGGTGTCACAGTCGTGACCCGCAGTGGCCTGATTAAGCTAGAAGAAATTTACAAAAAAACCATTTTTGAAGATGAGCCTGTCAGTGAGGAAGTCAAGCAGCGCGAGTTAATGGAAATCTTAGTGGATGAAAAAAATGCCGAGATTTTGCGCCTTTATGAGCAACTAAAAGCTAAAGATAGCCAGTTGGCTAAAAAAGACGAGCAACTTCGTATCAAAGATGTGCAAATTGCCGAAAAAGACAAGCAGCTAGACCAGCAGCAGCAGTTGACAGCCAAGGCTATGAGTGAGCGGGAGACTCTCCTTTTGGAGCTGGATGAAGCCAAGGAGAAGGTACAAAAGCAGGAAAACAAAGGCTTTTTTGCTCGTTTGTTTGGTAAATAAGAAAGAGGCTGGGACAAAAGTCCTAGCCTCTCAATTGTCTTTGGATTGTCGAGCAAGACGCAGTGGTTGAGTGGGCTCTACTAGGCTGATTTCATCAGCTTTTACAGCCCTACTCAACTGTGAGGAGGTGGGACGACGAAATCGAATTCTAACGAATGACCGATTTCTGTCCCACTCTCTTATTTGTCAAGGAAGGAGTGGAGCCAAGACGGCAATAACAGGAGCGGATTCATTGGAGCAATTTTGTATCCGATGTAACTTTCCTCCCCCCTGTTTCGCACGAATTGCTGAAAGGAGAGTGAAATGAGACCAGAAAAACTTAGTTTTAAGCGCCTTTATCATAATTTAGATAAAATCCTAGTTCTCTTTTTCATGGTCTTTATGATGATGGAGTACGCTTGGATTCCCTTTAATTCCTATGCAGCAGAGTATCTGCTCAAACAGACAGGTTACCTCTTTTTGTCCTACAATAATGTTTGGGCAGTACTCAGTTCCAATTGGCTGGTCGGTCTAGCCTTTCTAGTCCTTGTTGTGGTCAATCTTTTTGTCGCCTATTTCCAAAGTGGCATGATTTTTATGGGAATTCGCAATCTTTTGGACCAAGAAAATCGGCCAGTCTTTGCTTTTCTTGGAAAAACATTCAAGGATAGCTTTGCGCTTGTCAAGAAGGCTGGTCCAGGGAAAATGCTCTTTATCGTCCTTTATATGGGTTTTCTTTTTCCCTTCTTGCGCCAAATTTTGAAGATTTACTATCTCAATAAAATTTTGATCCCAGATTTTATCATTACCTATCTTGTAAATAATATCCTGTTTGCTATTCTCATGGGAGCCCTTGTTATAGGCATGCTGTTAATCGCAGTTCGGCTGATGTTCGCTCTTCCTCAGCTCTTTTTTGAGCATGCAACTGTTCCTCAGGCTATTCGTTTTAGTCTGGCTAAGACCAAAAATCGTCTTTTCTTTTACACCAGACATCTTCTCTGGATTATTATCAAAAGCTTTTTGATTTATACCTTCCTTTTAGTTCCAGCTATACTAGGCCAGCAATATGCACATACCCGACCAAATGAGATTGCCCTCCTTGGTGGCATTGCTGGCTTTGTCCTAATCAAGTTGTCCTACTATATTATGCTGTCCTATTTCCTCCTCAAATTTGTCTCCTTCTTGACGGACCAAACTTTGACTGACTATCCTACTAAAAGAGGTTTGTCTCCCATGCGATGGTTCGTTCTGACTATTGCCATTCTGAGTTTTGCTTTAGAAGGCTTTGTTTATCTAAGCCTCCCTCTGAAAAACGTTCCGATTACGATTTCCCATAGAGGTGTTTCGAGGGAAAATGGAATTCAGAACACCGTAGAAGCGCTGGAAGAAACAGCTCTACTCAAGCCTGACTTAGTCGAAATGGATGTGCAGGAAACCAAGGATGGTCAGTTCGTCATGATGCATGACGCAAATCTGAAGCAGTTGGCAGGTATCAATGCCCAACCTCAAGACTTAACCTTGGCAGAATTGACTTCGCTTGAGATTTCAGAAAATGGCTATCGGACAAAGATTTCCAGTTTTGATGATTACTTTACCCGCGCCAATCAACTCGGCCAGCGCCTCTTGATAGAAATCAAGACGAGCAAGAAAGATTCCAAGGACATGATGGAACGATTTTTGAGCAAGTATGGTGCCAAGATCAAGGTTTATCAACACCAGATTCAGTCTTTGGACTACCAAGTCATCGATCAGGTTGTCAAATATGACTCCTCTATCCCCAGTTTCTTTATCCTACCTTATAATACAATCTTTCCACGAACCAAGGCTTCTGGCTATACCATGGAATATTCAACCTTGGATGATAACTTTGTCAACAAGCTCTGGGAATCTGACAAACGCCTCTATGACTGGACTATCAATGATGAGGACAGTATCATCAAATCCTTTCGATTGGGAGTAGACGGGATGATTACAGATGATTTAGAGCTGGTTCAGACTTCCATCAAAGAACTCAAGGATGATCCAGACTATACTACCCTCTTGCTGAATAAATTTTTAGACTTACTAAATTTTTCCTAGGATAGTATCAGAAAAATTAATAAAAGCGATTGGATAGAGTAATTGCTTGACTACTGCAATATTCAGAAAATTTAGTTTACTTTTTTCCTTTCTTGTGCTATAATCCTAAGTAAACCTAAAAAACAAAATTGGAGAATTCGTATGAAAAAAAGCAAAGTATTAGCTTTAGCTGGGGTAAGCCTTCTTTCAGTAGGCGTTTTAGCTGCTTGTTCTGGTTCATCAAAAGGAAACAGCGCATCTAAAGCTTATAACTATGTCTATGTCGCTGATCCAGAAACATTGGACTATGTGACATCTGGTAAAGCTTCAACAGCTGACCTCGTGACAAACGGTGTGGACGGTTTGTTGGAAAATGACCAATATGGTAATTTTGTACCGTCTATTGCAGAGTCTTGGACTGTTTCTAAAGATGGTTTGACTTATACCTATAAAATCCGTAAAGATGCCAAATGGTATACTTCAGAAGGTGAAGAATATGGCGATGTGACAGCTCAGGACTTTGTGACTGGTCTCAAGCATGCTGCCGACAAGAAATCTGAAGCCCTATACCTTGTTCAACAATCTGTAAAAGGCTTGGATGACTATGTGACTGGTAAGACAACTGACTTCTCTACTGTCGGTGTCAAAGCAGTTGATGACCACACTCTCCAATATACTCTGAACCAACCTGAACCACAGTGGAATTCAAAAACAACTTCACAAGTTCTTTGGCCAGTTAACGCAGATTTCCTTAAGAAACAAGGGGACAAATTCGGTCAATCTACTGACCCATCTTCTATCCTTTACAATGGACCATTCTTGATGAAGTCTATCACTGCTAAGTCTGCTGTTGAGTATCAAAAGAATGAAAACTACTGGGATAAGGAAAATGTCCATGTCGATACTATCAAGTTGTCTTACTTTGATGGACAAGACCAAGATGCCCTTGCTCGTAACTTTAAAGACGGCGCCTACACAGTAGCTCGTCTCTACCCTACCAGCTCAAACTATGCTGGAGTAGAAAAAGACTTTAAGGACAACATCTACTTTACTGCACCAGCTGCTACTGTAAATGTGATGAGTATCAACCTTGACCGCCAAGGTTACAATCACACAAGTAAAACAACGGATGCTCAGAAGTCTGCTACTAAGAAAGCCATTCTTAACAAAGACTTCCGTCAAGCTTTGAACTTTGCTATCGACCGTAAGTCTTATTCAGCACAGGTCAATGGTGAAGAAGGTGCTCCTTACGCTGTTCGCAATACTTTTGTACCGCCAACTTTTGTTCAAGCCGGTGATAAATCTTTTGGTGATCTAGTCGAAGAAAAAGTTGCAGCCTTGGGTGACGAATGGAAAGGTGTTCAACTTGAGGACGGTCAAGACGGACTCTATAATGCTGAGAAGGCAAAAACAGAGTTTGCAAAAGCAAAAGCTGCCTTGCAAGCAGAGGGAGTTGAATTCCCAATCCATCTAGATCTTCCAGTTTCTCAAACATCGAAACCATTGATCAACCGTGCTCAATCCCTTAAGCAATCTGTTGAAAAGGCTTTGGGATCTGAAAATGTGGTGGTAGATATCCAACAAATGTCAGAAGATGACCTCTTCAATATTACTTACTACGCACCAAATGCTGCCGCTGAAGATTGGGATATCTCAATCCTCGTTAGCTGGGGTCCTGACTATCAAGATCCATCAACTTACACAGACATTCTGAAAACTTCAGCAGCTGAAACGACAAAAACCTACCTTGGCTTTGAAGGAGCAGATAATGCTGCAGCTAAGCAAGTTGGTTTAGATGAATATGATCGCTTGGTAGATGAAGCGGGTAAAGAAACTTCAGATATTGTTACTCGCTACGAAAAATATGCAGCGGCTCAAGCTTGGTTAACAGATAACTCTATTATTGTTCCATTGATGGCAAACCAAGGAGCGGCACCATTTATCTCACGTATCGAGCCATTCTCAGGCGCTTATGCCCAAACTGGTAATAAGACAAGTTCTACTTACTTCAAACGTCTTAAAGTTCAAAATGAAGTAGTAACGAAGAAAGACTACGAAGCAGCTCGTAAGAAATGGCTGAAAGAAAAAGAAGAGTCAAATGCGAAAGCACAAAAAGATCTCGAAAGTCATGTAGAATAAATCGTTCACTAGAACTTTCTCTAATAACGAGAGAAAGTTCTTTTGAAATTTAAAGGAAACGATAAATGAAAAAATACATTTTTATGCGTATTTTACGCTCACTTGTGTCGATTTTCTTGGTAACGACCTTGACCTATACCATTATTTATACAATGGTTCCGAGAAGATTGATTTTCAAACAAGATCCAAACTATAATAAAATAGCCACAACCGAAGATAAAAAGACAAACTATGAAAATACAGTCTATGAGCGAATGGGCTATGTTGACTACTATGATACAAAAGAGTTGCAGGAAAAAGCCAAGAAAGAAAATAAATCTGTAACGACCGAGCCGACCGAAGAGAACAAGAAGATCTATGAAGCCTATATTGAGAAACTTGGCAAAGGTTGGAAATTGTATCAATTCAAAGAAAGCAAGGAATTCTATGCTGTTCGTGAGGTTCCAGTTTACGAGCGTGTATTTGAGTTTTACACAAATCTGATTCAGATTGACCATCCAAATGTGATTCAAGATGAGGAAAATCCAAATCTTGAGCGCTATATTCGAATCGAAAATGACCCTGCAATTGGTTGGTCTGTCGTCGGATCTGGTACTCGTCATAAATACCTTCTGTATTTCAATGGTCAGTTCCCATTTGTTCACCAAAACTTTGTTAGCTTGAACCTAGGAAACTCTTACCCTACTTATGCTAATACACCTGTACTTCAGGTTATCTCGCAAGGGCAAGGTCAGACTAAATCATCAGAAGTTCAATTCCCAACTGGTAAGAAAACTTCTTCCGTCAATATTTACTCTCGGACTTACAAGACACCAAGTAAGGCTGACTCTCAGGATATTGCCAAGTATGGTAAGGGAGATGCCTATACTGCAACTAAGAACAACTATCAAAATCCATCAATGATCACCAGTTCAGCTATTATCGGTCTGATTGGTGTAGCTCTTTCTTATTTGATTGCGGTTCCGCTTGGTTCATATATGGCTCGTTTGAAAAATACTTGGTTTGATAGTATTTCAACAGCTGCCTTGACCTTTATGATGTCCCTACCAACGATTGCCCTTGTCTACATCGTTCGTCTGGCTGGTTCTACTTTAGGTCTTCCAGACTCCTTCCCAATTTTGGGAGCAAGTGATTGGCGTTCTTATGTTCTGCCATCTCTTATCCTTGGTCTTTTAAGCGCGCCATGGACAGCTGTCTGGATCCGTCGTTATATGATAGACTTGCAATCTCAAGACTTTGTCCGCTTTGCCCGTGCTAAAGGTCTTTCTGAGAAAGAAATTTCTAACAAACATATTTTCAAAAATGCCATGGTACCATTGGTATCTAGTATTCCAGCGTCTATCGTTGGTGTTATTGCCGGTGCGACTCTGACAGAAACAGTCTTTGCCTTCCCTGGTATGGGTAAAATGTTAATCGACTCTGTTAAGGCATCTAACAATTCAATGGTGGTTGGCCTTGTGTTTATTTTCACCTGTCTTTCAATCTTTGCCCTCTTAATTGGTGATGTTTTGATGACAATGCTTGATCCACGTATTAAATTAACATCTAAAGGAGGTAAATAATGGCTACAATTGATAAAAGTAAATTCCAATTTGTCAAACGTGACGATTTTGCCTCTGAAACGATTGATGCTCCAGCCTATTCATACTGGCGCTCCGTTATGCGTCAATTCTTGAAAAAGAAATCAACGACGATCATGTTAGGGATTCTAATTGCCATTGTGTTGATGAGTTTCATTTATCCCATGTTCTCGAAATTCGATTTCAATGATGTCAGCAAGGTAAATGACTTTAGCATGCGTTATATCAAACCCAATGCTGAGCACTGGTTTGGTACAGATAGCAATGGTAAATCTTTGTTTGACGGTGTGTGGTTTGGTGCGCGGAATTCTATCCTGATTTCCATTATTGCAACAGTCATTAACTTGATTATCGGAATTATTGTCGGTGCTATCTGGGGAATTTCCAAAGCAGTTGATCGTGTCATGATGGAAGTCTATAATATCATTTCAAATATTCCATCCCTCTTGATTGTCATTGTCTTGACCTACTCTATCGGTGCAGGTTTCTGGAACTTGATCTTTGCCATGACCATCACTGGATGGGTAGGGATTGCTTATACAATTCGTATTCAGATTATGCGTTACCGTGATTTGGAGTATAATTTGGCTTCTCGTACTTTGGGAACACCAACTCTTAAAATTGTTACCAAGAATATCATGCCACAGTTGGTGTCTGTTATCGTGACCACGACTTCTCAAATGCTTCCAAGCTTTATCTCTTACGAGGCCTTCCTGTCCTTCTTTGGGCTTGGCCTTCCTGTAACAGTACCAAGTTTGGGACGCTTGATTTCTGACTATTCACAAAACGTAACCACCAACGCTTACCTTTTCTGGATTCCATTGACAACCTTAATTTTGGTATCCCTGTCCTTCTTCGTAGTTGGTCAAAACTTAGCCGATGCAAGTGATCCACGGACACATAGATAGGAGTAGATATGACAAAAAATAAAAATGTAATATTGACTGCTCGCGATATTGTCGTGGAATTTGACGTTCGTGACAGAGTATTGACCGCCATTCGCGGTGTTTCCCTTGATTTAGTTGAGGGCGAAGTTCTAGCTTTGGTTGGAGAATCTGGCTCTGGTAAATCTGTTTTGACAAAAACCTTTACTGGAATGTTGGAAGAAAATGGCCGTGTAGCTCAAGGAACGATTGATTACCGAGGAACTGATTTGACTGCTCTAAAGAGCAACAAGGACTGGGAACCCATTCGTGGTGCTAAAATTGCGACTATTTTCCAAGATCCGATGACTAGTCTGGATCCGATTAATACCATCGGAAGTCAAATTACCGAAGTTATCATAAAACACCAAGGAAAAACAAGCAAAGAAGCCAAAGAAATGGCAATCGACTACATGACCAAAGTCGGAATTCCTGACGCTGAGAAGCGTTTTGAAGAATATCCATTTCAATATTCAGGCGGGATGCGTCAACGGATTGTTATCGCGATTGCCTTGGCTTGCCGTCCAGATATTCTGATCTGTGATGAGCCTACAACGGCCCTTGATGTGACGATTCAGGCGCAGATTATTGACTTGCTCAAATCATTGCAGGCAGAATACCATTTCACGACTGTCTTTATCACCCATGACCTTGGTGTTGTGGCAAGTATTGCTGATAAAGTGGCGGTTATGTATGCTGGCGAGATCGTTGAATATGGAACAGTTGAGGAGGTCTTCTACGATCCAAAACATCCATATACATGGAGTTTGCTGTCTAGCTTGCCACAGTTAGCTGAGGCAAATGGTGAACTTTACTCGATTCCAGGTACACCACCTTCACTGTACACTAGCATTAAAGGGGATGCTTTTGCACTTCGTTCTGATTATGCAATGGCCATTGATTTCGAAGAAAAAGCTCCTGCCTTTCAGGTTTCCGATACGCACTGGGCTAAGACTTGGCTCTTGCACGAAGATGCGCCAAAGGTTGAGAAACCAGCCATTATCGAAAACCTTCATGATAAAATTCGTTCAAAAATGGGCTTCAATCACTTAGAAGCTTAGGAGGAAGGAAATGACTGAAAAATTAGTTGAAATTAAAGATTTAGAAATTTCCTTCGGCGAAGGAAGTAAGAAGTTTGTAGCTGTAAAAAATGCGAATTTCTTTATCAATAAAGGAGAAACTTTTTCCCTTGTAGGTGAGTCTGGTTCTGGTAAAACAACCATCGGCCGTGCTATCATCGGCTTGAATGATACCAGTGCAGGTGACATCTTATACGAAGGCAAAAAAATCAACGGGAAGCAATCTAAAGCTGATGAGGCTGAATTGATTCGCAAGATTCAGATGATTTTCCAAGACCCAGCAGCCAGCTTGAATGAGCGTGCTACGGTTGACTATATCATTTCAGAAGGTCTTTATAACTATCATCTTTTTGAAAATGAAGAAGATCGTCAAGAAAAAGTTAAGAATATCATTCGTGAAGTTGGTCTTTTGGCTGAACATTTGACACGCTATCCTCACGAATTTTCTGGTGGTCAACGCCAGCGGATTGGGATTGCTCGTGCCTTAGTCATGGAGCCAGATTTCGTCATTGCGGATGAGCCAATCTCTGCCTTGGATGTTTCAGTCCGTGCGCAAGTCTTGAACCTTTTGAAAAAATTCCAAAAGGAACTTGGCTTGACCTATCTCTTTATCGCCCATGACCTATCGGTAGTTCGTTTTATTTCAGATCGAATCGCTGTTATCTATAAAGGGGTTATCGTCGAGGTTGCAGAGACAGAAGAGTTGTTTAACAACCCGATCCACCCTTATACGCAGTCGCTATTGTCTGCTGTGCCGATTCCAGACCCAATTCTGGAACGCAAAAAGGTCTTAAAGGTTTACGATCCGGAGCAGCATGACTACTCAGTGGATCAACCTAGTATGGTTGAGATTCGTCCAGGCCACTATGTCTGGGCTAATAAGGCAGAAGCGGACCGTTATAAAAAAGAATATAAATAAAAAAGAAGCTGTAGAAACATGGAATTGAATGTTTCTCGGCTTTTTTTATTGTTTTTTCAAGAAATTTACGGAAAGATAGCGCAATCGATTGCACATAGAAAAATCACTCTTTTCTAGCTATTATTCTACAAAATATAGGAAAAATGCAAAAATATTTTCTATAAAAGCCTTTACAAAATAAAAAATAGTGGTATAATAATACTATACAATGCAAACGATTTCATCAAGGGGTGGTTTGTGTAAAATATAAGGAGGTCTGGATGATGAAAGATTCATTCAAAAACATTTTTAGCTTTGAATTTTGGCAAAAATTCGGTAAAGCTTTGATGGTGGTTATTGCGGTTATGCCCGCAGCAGGTTTGATGATCAGTATTGGTAAGTCAATTCCGATGATCAACCCTGAACTAGGTTTTCTAGTGACTACTGGTGGCGTTTTAGAACAAATTGGTTGGGGGATTATCGGAAACCTGCATATCCTCTTTGCTCTCGCTATTGGAGGTAGCTGGGCGAAAGAACGTGCTGGTGGTGCCTTTGCGGCAGGTTTATCCTTCATTTTGATTAACCGTATCACTGGGGTTATGTTCGGTGTATCAAGCGATATGCTGAAAGATTCTAAAGCAGTGGTTAGCACTCTCTTAGGAGGAAGCATCAAGGTTTCTGATTACTTTATCAGTGTCCTTGAGTCTCCTGCTTTGAATATGGGGGTTTTCGTCGGAATTATCGCTGGTTTTGTCGGAGCAACAGCTTATAACAAATACTACAACTTCCGTAAATTGCCAGATGCTTTGTCATTCTTCAATGGTAAGCGTTTTGTACCGTTCGTTGTTATCTTGCGTTCAGTAATCGTAGCAATTGTTTTGTCATTTGTATGGCCAGTTGTTCAAACAGGTATCAACAACTTTGGTATTTGGATTGCTAACTCACAAGATACTGCTCCAATCTTGGCACCGTTCTTGTACGGTACTTTGGAACGTCTCTTGCTTCCATTCGGTTTGCACCACATGTTGACGATCCCAATGAACTACACACAACTTGGTGGTACTTATGAAGTATTGACTGGTGCTGCTAAAGGTACTCAAGTATTTGGTCAAGATCCACTCTGGTTGGCTTGGGTAAATGACTTGGTTGGTACTAAGACAGCTGATCCTACTGCTTACCAAAACTTGCTTGATACAGTTCACCCAGCTCGTTTCAAAGTTGGACAAATGATCGGTTCATTTGGTATCCTTATGGGTGTTGCCGCAGCTATTTACCGCAATGTTGATGCTGACAAGAAACATCAATACAAAGGTATGATGATTGCGACTGCTTTGGCAACCTTCTTGACAGGGGTTACTGAACCAATCGAATACATGTTCATGTTCGTGGCAACTCCACTTTACTTGATTTACTCATTTGTACAAGGTGCTGCCTTTGCTATGGCGGACATTGTTAACCTTCGTGTGCACTCATTCGGGTCTATCGAATTCTTGACTCGTACTCCAATGGCTATCAATGCTGGTTTGGGTATGGATATCATTAACTTTATCTGGGTAACAGTTCTCTTTGCAGTAATCATGTACTTCATTGCGAACTTCATGATTCAAAAATTCAATTATGCAACTCCAGGACGTAACGGTAACTATGAAACAGCTGAAGGTTCAGAAGCTGCTTCATCAGAACAAGGTGGTGCAAAAGTAGCTGCTTCTTCTCAAGCAGTGAATGTCATTAACTTGCTAGGTGGCCGTGCTAATATCGTTGATGTTGATGCATGTATGACTCGTCTCCGTGTGACTGTTAAGGACGCAACAAAAGTTGGTTCTGAAGAAGAATGGAAAGCTGAAGGCGCTATGGGCTTGGTTATGAAAGGTCAAGGCGTTCAAGCAATCTACGGACCAAAAGCTGACGTTCTTAAATCTGATATTCAAGACTTGTTGGATTCAGGAGAAGTGATCCCTGAAACTTTGCCAAGTCAAAAAGCTGAGTCTGCAGCTGCAGCAGTTAGCTACAAAGGCGTAACAGAAGCAATTGAAACAGTTGCTGAAGGTGAAGTTATTAAGTTGGAAGATGTGAAAGATCCAGTTTTCTCACAAAAAATGATGGGTGACGGATTTGCAGTTGAACCAGCAAATGGCAAAATCTATTCTCCAGTAGCTGGTAAAGTGACAAGCGTCTTCCCTACAAAACATGCTCTTGGTCTCTTGACTGAAGCTGGTCTTGAAGTGCTTGTTCATATCGGTCTTGATACTGTTAGCCTTGAAGGCAAACCATTTGAAGTACATGTAGCAGAAGGACAAACAGTCGCTGCAGGTGATCTTTTGGTAACAGCAGATTTGGCAGCTATTAAAGAAGCAGGTCGTGAAACAGCAACTGTTGTTGTCTTCACAAATGCTCCAGCTATCAAATCAGTAGCAGTTGAGAAATTCGGTAAAGTCGCTCCTAAGACAGTTGTGGCTAAAGTAGAATTGTAAGATAGAAAAGAGAAATCATGGCAAAATTCCTGACTTTAAATACTCATAGTTGGATGGAAGAAGAGCAAGAAAGCAAGCTAAATCAGCTAGCTGAGCGGATTCTTCAAGAAAAATATGACGTCATTTGCCTGCAGGAAGTCAATCAATTAGTGGAGTCTGAACAGGTTGTTCAGGCTCCATTTTATTATGCGGTAGATGGCGCCATTCCGATTCACCAGGACCACTATGCCCTACGTCTGGTTGAAAAGCTAGCTGAGGCAGGTCTGGACTATTACTGGTCTTGGGCTTATAACCATATTGGATTTGATATTTATAATGAAGGGGTTGCAATTCTGTCCAGAAAGCCCCTGAAGGCAAGAGAGCTCTTGGTATCTGATGTCAATGATCCAAGTGACTATCATACGCGTAAAGTCTTGCTGGCAGAAACAGAGCTCGATGGTCAGCTCATCACAGTTGCTTCTTGTCACCTATCTTGGTGGGATAAAGGTTTCCAAGGAGAGTGGGCTAAGTTTGAATCTGAGCTCTTGCAAGTTGAGACTCCGCTGGTTCTCATGGGAGATTTTAACAATCCTGTCGATTATGAAGGTTATCAGCACATTATCCAAAGTCCACTTGCTCTCCAGGACAGCCATAAGGTGGCTGACCAAACAATTGGTACAGCGACGGTTGAAGGCGATATCGCTGGCTGGGCAGGAAACAAAGATGCTCTAAAAATTGACTATATCTTCACAAGTAAAGATTTCAATATTGAAAGATCTGCTGTTGTTTTTGATGGGCAAAGTGGTCCAGTAGTTAGTGACCATTTTGGCTTGGAAGCTCAAGTTCATTTCTAAGCTTATCTGAACAATAGAAATAAACTTAAGAATCGCTTTAAATGTTTGTTTTGCTTAAACAGCATTTGAAGTGATTTTTTGCTTTTTAGAGGAAAAGTGTAAAGAAGTCTAGAGCCAAGAAGTTCTGCTGGTTAAGATAGGATAATCTTGCTATTTCATGCCTCAGACGGAGGTTTTTTTGCTTAATTTTGTTACAATAGACATGTAAGGAAGGGAATAGCTATGTGGAAAGTTCAATTATTCATCTTTGTTGAAGCGATTCTATTATCAATGGCCTTGGTTACCATGCTGGCCGCCGATTTTTCGCGTGTTGTTCTCATCATGCTGCTCTTTCTCTTGTTTCTATATTATTATTTCGGCAAGCAGAGAGGCAATTCGCTATTGGTTGCGACCATGATTGTCTTCTTTTTCATTGTCATGCTCAATCCTTATGTTATTGCTGCTGTCCTTTTTGCCTTGATTTATGGCATGATTGTGGCCTATCCTTATCTTTACAAAGAAAATCAAGAGACCCACC
This sequence comes from Streptococcus cristatus, assembly GCF_008369405.1. Taxonomy (GTDB): domain Bacteria; phylum Bacillota; class Bacilli; order Lactobacillales; family Streptococcaceae; genus Streptococcus; species Streptococcus cristatus_G. The sequence continues at coordinate 8,358 of NZ_VSJJ01000005.1, read as the reverse complement.
TTTTCTTTGAAGATGCGACCGAAGTTCGAGCTGAAAAAAATCGTTGGTTGGGGGATTTGCAGCATTTTTCAAAGGATGATTGCCAGTTTCATGATATTAATCTCTTGAGAATGATGGGAAAGGACACCATTCACTTAGAGGATGTCATTGTGGTCAATCATGATAATGTGATTGTGATTCGTAAGGGCTTTGGGGATACCAAGATTGTCATCCCTTTAGATGTAGAAATCCAGCTTCAGATTAACACTTTGTATGGAGATTTGAATTTTTTAAATCATCCGACACGCAAGCTGCGCAATGAAACGATTTCTCTGACGACGCCTGACTATAAGCGGGCCAGCAAAACTGTAAAAATTGTCTTGGTCAGCTTTTTAGGAAATGTGGAGGTTGTTAGAAAGTGAAAAAAACAAGTTATTTGGTCATCTTTCTCTATACTTTCTTCGTTTTAGGGATTATCTTTCATTACATTTTTAATCTTTTTAATTTAGAATGGCAAAAGCTTCTGAATAATCTGGAACTGCTCCAGTCCTTTGCCTTTTTTGTTCTGGTTTTGGGCTTAGCGCTGACTATTTTCTTGGCTGCTGCTGCGCGCTTTCTTCAGCATCTGTCCCTTTCTCAAGTTAAAAAGAATTTAAAAGCTATTTTAGAAGGCAGGAGCATACAAGAAACCGGTCAGGTAGAATTGGACGATTCTTTCGTCCACTTGAAAGAAAAGTTGGATAGTTTAACCGAAAATTTGCAGAAATCTGAGAATCAGGCCTTGCAGGCCGAAGAGAAGATTATTGAAAAAGAACGCAGGCGGATTGCTCGCGACTTGCATGATACGGTCAGTCAGGAGTTATTTGCTGCTAATATGATTCTCTCAGGCGTTGCTGGAAATGTGGATCGTCTGGATAAAGACAATCTCCAGCAGCAGTTAAAGGGAATCGCTGACATTCTGGATACTGCGCAAAAAGACTTACGGATCTTGCTCTTGCACTTAAGGCCGACAGAGTTGGAAAATCGGACCTTGGTAGAGGGCATGAATGTCTTAATCAAAGAGTTGACTGATAAGTCGGACTTGACTGTCCAGTTTAAGCATGAGGTGGTCAGCCTGCCCAAGCAGATAGAGGAGCATATTTTTAGGATTATCCAAGAAATAATCAATAATACCTTGCGTCATGCTCAGGCCAGTCGTCTGGACATTTATCTCTATCAGACGCCAAATAGGCTTAAACTAAAGGTTTCTGATGACGGAATCGGCTTTGATCCAGCTAGCTTGGCTGACATGAGTTATGGTTTGAAAAATATTGAAGATCGAGTGCATGATATGGCTGGCACTTTGAAGATTCTGACGGCTCCCAAAAAAGGAGTTTCTATCGAAATCAGTGTTCCATTGTTAGAAGGGGAAAAGGATGAGAATATTACTAGTGGATGACCATCAAATGGTCAGATTGGGCTTGAAAAGCTTTTTTGAATTACAGGACGATATTGAAGAAGTGACAGAAGCTACCAATGGTAGAGAAGGTGTCGAAAAGGCTCTGGAAAGCCGTCCAGATGTGATTATGATGGACATTGTCATGCCGGAGATGAGCGGCATTGATGCCACCTTGGCTATATTGAAAGAATGGCCAGAGGCAAAGATTTTAATTTTGACTTCCTATCTGGACAATGAAAAAATCTATCCTGTCTTGGATGCGGGTGCCCGTGGCTATATGTTGAAGACTTCTAGTGCGGATGAAATTCTCCACGCAGTCAGAAAGGTTGCAAAGGGTGAATTTGCCATTGAAACAGAAGTCAGCAAGAAGGTTGAATACCATCGAAATCATATAGAGCTTCACGAGGATTTAACAGCTCGGGAGAGGGATATTTTGGGGCTTCTAGCCAAGGGCTATGAAAACCAGCGGATCGCTGATGAGCTCTTTATTTCTTTAAAAACGGTCAAGACGCATGTGTCCAATATTTTGTCTAAGCTGGAAGTGAGCGATCGCACCCAAGCAGTCGTCTACGCTTTTCAGCATCATCTTGTTCCGCAAGACGATTTTTAATGATATAATAGAAAAGATTAAATTGAAAGAGGAAAATATGAAGGCAAAATTAAAATATAAGGCGAAAAAAATTAAGCTTGTTTTCTTTGATATCGATGATACCTTGCGGGTCGAGGAAACGGGCTTCATCCCAGAGTCGATCAAAGATGTATTTAAGCAGCTGAGAGAAAAGGGAATTCTGACAGGAATTGCTTCTGGTCGTGGTATTTTTGGAGTCGTTCCAGAAATTCGTGCCTTGGATCCTGATTTTTTTGTTACCTTGAATGGGGCTTATGTTGAAAATCGAAAGGGCGAAGTCATTGCGAAAACTGTCATTCCGCAAGAGTGTGTGGAATCCTACATTGTCTGGACCAAGGAAGTGGGTATTGAGTACGGTTTGGTAGGCAGTCACGAAGCGGCTTTGTCTGTTCGCAATCCGATGATTTCGTCAGCAATTGATATCATTTATCCAGATCTGCCTGTCAATCCTGATTTTTACCAAGATCATGAAATCTACCAAATGTGGACTTTTGAGGATGTAGGCGACAGTTTGCAGTTGCCAGAGGATTTAGCTAAGCCCCTCCGTATAGTCCGCTGGCATGAGCATTCATCGGATGTCGTACCGAAAGAAGGTTCAAAGGCAGCTGGTGTTGCCAAGGTAGTGGAACACCTGGGCTTCAAACCAGAAAATGTTTTAGTTTTTGGCGATGGACTTAATGATTTAGAGTTGTTTGACTATGCTGGGCTCAGCATTGCTATGGGAGTTTCCGATGAAGAGCTACAGAAAAAAGCTGATTTTGTCACAAAAAGGGTCGAAGAAGACGGCATTTTTGATGCTTTGGAGCAATTGGGCATGGTGGAGAAAGAATTGACCTTCCCACAGCTTCATCTTGACGAGCTTGCAGGGCCAGTGGCAAAGATCAAGACAAACCATGGTGAGTTGAAGATTCAACTCTTCCCAGAGCAAGCGCCCAAAACAGTTGCTAACTTTATCGCCTTATCTAAGGATGGCTACTATGACGGAGTGATTTTCCACCGAGTTATCAAAGATTTTATGATTCAGGGGGGCGATCCGACAGGTACTGGCATGGGCGGAGAGTCGATCTATGGTGAACGCTTTGAAGACGAGTTTTCACCCGAACTTTATAATATCCGTGGCGCTCTATCAATGGCGAATGCCGGACCAAATACCAATGGCAGTCAGTTCTTTATTGTCCAAAATAGCAGTCTTCCTTATTCAACCAAGGAATTGACTCGGGGAGGATGGCCAAAGCCAATCGCTGAAGTTTATGCTAGCCAGGGCGGGACACCGCATTTGGACCGTCGACATACTGTGTTTGGACAGCTAATAGATGAGGCTTCTTATGAAGTTCTGGACAAGATCGCAGCAGTTGAGACAGCTTTAATGGATAAACCGCTTGAGGATGTTGTTATTGAGACGATTGAGGTTATAGACTAATGAAAATCGGAGATAAGTTAAAGGGCAAAATTACAGGGATTCAGCCCTACGGTGCCTTTGTTGAACTAGAAAGCGGTCTGATCGGGCTCATTCATATTTCTGAGATTCGAACGGGCTATATCGACAATATTCACGATATTTTGAAAATCGGGGATCAGGTTCTTGTGCAGGTAGTAGATTATGATGAGTTTTCTGGTAAGGCCAGCTTATCGATGCGAACTTTAGAAGAGGAAAAACATCGTTTACCGAGACGGCATCGCTTTTCAAATGATCGTTGTAAAATTGGATTTGCGCCCTTAGGTAAGCAATTGCCAATATGGATCAAGGAAGCTAAAGCTTTTCTGAAAGAACAAAAAGAGTAAAAAATTCCTACCCAAGCGGGTAGGAATTTTGTTAACTCTTTTCACGATTAAGCATCAAATTCATAGAGAGCGGTAGATAGGTAACGTTCACCATTATCAGGTGCTAGGGCAAGGACTTTCTTACCAGCTCCTAGTTTTTTAGCGACTTCAATGGCTGCAAAAATAGCCGCAGCGGATGAAATTCCGACTAGGAAACCTTCCTGACCGCCAATATAACGTCCGAACTCCAGTGCTTGATCAGAAGTCACGCGGACAATACCATCATAGGCTGCTGTATCCAAGGTTTCTGGAATGAATCCAGCTGAAAGTCCTTGGATCTTGTGAGGACCTGGTTTCTCACCAGAAAGGATAGCAGATTCGTCTGCTTCAACCGCATAGATTTGGACATTTGGATTCGCTTTTTTAAGAGCATGAGAGACACCAGAGATAGTCCCACCAGTTCCGACACCACCGACAAAAGCATCCAGTCCAGTTTCACCGAAAGCAGCGATAACTTCTGCTCCTGTTGTTCGTTCGTGAACTTCTGGATTGGCTGGGTTGTTAAATTGTAGCGGCAACCAGCCTTTGCGCTCTTGGGCGATTTCTTCTGCTTTGGCAATAGCTCCTTTCATTCCTTCGCTTCCTGGAGTCAAAACTAGTTCTGCTCCATAGGCTTGGATAATCTTGCGGCGCTCCACACTCATAGTTTCTGGCATCACAATGACAACCTTGTAGCCTTTGGCTGCTCCAACCCATGAAAGGCCAATACCAGTATTTCCGCTGGTTGCTTCCACGATAGTGTCGCCGGGCTTGATAAGGCCATCGCGTTCAGCCGCCTCAATCATGCTGAGAGCAATCCGGTCTTTGACAGAAGAGCCAGGATTGAATGCTTCTAACTTGACATAAACCTCAGCTGCTCCTTCAGGAACGATATTATTTAGTTTAACAATTGGCGTTTTTCCAACTAATTCTGTGATATTTTGATAAACGTTTGCCATTTTTCATACCTCAATACTTTAATGAAACTAGTATAAGACGAAAGCGGCACTTTGTAAAATATAAAAAAGCTATGGCCACGATAAAAATTCTTTATCACTAAGCTTAGCTTTTTAAATTATTCAACTGTTAAGGGAATTTCAACCTCGCGCAAACCTTGATCGTCAATTTGGATTTTGCCATTGAAAAATTCGACTAATTTCTGAACTAGTGTTTCTTTTTCCTGCTTGTCGATATAGATGGTTGTGGCAACTATATCTGTGAATTCTGTGTCGAATTCGATCAGATCTTCAGCTTTTAAAAAGTTATCGAAGCTTTGGTACTGGCTGTAAGACATTTTGAGGCGCAGGCCTGCCTGTTCTTTGATTTCAATCAGGCCAATTTCTTTAATTGCCAAAGCGACGCTGCCTGCATAAGCCCGAATGAGTCCGCCAGCTCCTAGTTTGATCCCGCCAAAATAGCGCGTGACTACAAAGCAGACATTGGTCAGTTGGTGATTTTCCATGACACCGAGCATGGGAACGCCCGCTGTACCACTGGGCTCGCCGTCGTCACTGCTTCGTTTGATTTCACTTTTCTCCCCTACAATAAAAGCAGAGCAATTATGAGTGGCTTTATAGTGCTCTTTTTTGATGGCAGCAATAAAATCTCTAGCTTCCTCTTCTGAGTAAACGCGTTTGGCATGGCAAATAAAACGAGATTTCTTAATTTCTTCCTGGGCTTGACCGTCTTGTCTAATTGTTCTATATTCCATAGTTTTATTGTACACAAAAAAATGGATTTTTCCAAAAGTTTTACGAATAAAAAAGTATGTTAGAGAGAAAAGATTGCCTAGGTAGGATATTTACAAAGGATCAGCTCAGCCCTGAGCTGCGCTCGCAGGCCCAGCAGCTGCCCAGTATGCGAGAGGAAAGGCGAAGATTGTTTTGCGGCCGCTGTGGCACTCAAGTGGACAAAGAGCATCATCAGCTGCCAGTTAATGCCTACTATTGTAGGGAGTGCTTGATTTTGGGGCGAGTTCGGAGTGACCAGCAGCTCTATTATTTTCCGCAGGAAGACTTTCCAGAAAATCAGGTACTCAAGTGGCGGGGACAATTGACAGCCTTTCAAGCGAAAGTTTCTCAGGGACTCTTAGACTCAGTTGCTAAAAAGCAGAATAGCCTAGTCCATGCAGTGACTGGGGCGGGCAAAACGGAGATGATTTATCAGGTGATTGCAGAAGTGATTGATCATGGAGGTGCCGTTTGCCTAGCCAGCCCTCGGATCGATGTCTGTTTAGAGCTTTATCGCCGTCTCAAGCTGGATTTTGTCTGCCCGAATTCGCTTTTGCATGGCGAATCTGAGCCCTATTTTCGCAGTCCCTTGGTCATTGCTACTACCCACCAGCTTCTTAAATTTTATCGAGCCTTTGATTTGTTGATCGTGGACGAGGTAGATGCTTTTCCTTATGTGGACAATCCTGTGCTCTACCATGCCGTGGAGCAGTCAGTCAAGGAGGAGGGAACGACGATTTTCTTAACTGCCACTTCGACGGATGAGCTGGATAAAAAAGTCCAAAAAGGAGAATTAAAACGACTCAGACTTCCTCGCCGCTTCCATGGCAATCCTTTGATTGTGCCCCAAAAAGTTTGGCTGGCAGATTTTCAAAAGTATCTAGCGAAAAAGAAAGTGCCGCCTAAACTGAAAAAATATATCGAGAGACAGAGAAAAACAGGCTTTCCTTTGCTGATCTTTGCCTCGGAAATTAAAAGAGGTCAGGAATTTGCGCAAGTTTTAGAGGAGAATTTTCCAGCGGAAAGAGTCGGTTTTGTAGCTTCAACAACTGAAAATCGTTTAGAAATCGTTGAAGAGTTTCGCAAGCGAGAAATTACCATTTTGGTCACAACTACCATCTTAGAGCGTGGTGTGACCTTTCCCTGTGTAGATGTCTTTGTTCTGGAAGCCAACCATCGTCTCTTTAGCCGTAGTGCCTTGGTGCAGATTTCTGGTCGGGTGGGACGTAGTATGGATAGACCGACGGGAGATTTATTCTTCTTTCACGACGGCACCACACAATCAATCGAAAAGGCAATCCGTGAAATCAAACTGATGAACAAGGAGGCTGGCCTGTGAAAAATTGCCTGTTATGCAGTCAAGCTGTTGAAGAAAATAGGACTTTTTCTTCCTTGATTTTATTGCAAAAAGAACAAAATACAATTTGTAAACATTGTCGAGCAGGATTTGAAGCGATTTCTTCTATCCATTGCCCGCGCTGCTGGAAGGATGGGGAAGAGGAAGTTTGCTCGGATTGTCAAACCTGGGAAGCGCAAAGCTATGTAGTTCAGCATCAGGCTTGCTTTCTTTATAATGATTTGATGAAGGATTTCTTTAGCAAATACAAATTTCAAGGGGATTATCTTCTGAGATTTGTGTTTGCGGAAGTTTTCAAAAAAAGTCTCAGAAACTTCAAAAAATATACTTTGGTTCCTATTCCAGTCAGTCCTGAAAAATACCAAAGTCGAGGTTTTAATCAGGTAGAAGGCTTCTTGCGAGCTGCTAGTTTGCCTTATAAACATTTGCTTGAAAAGCAGGAAGTGCATGCTCAATCCAGCAAAAATCGTCAAGAACGTTTAAAAAGCCAGCAATGTTTTACATTGGCAAAAGATGTCTTACTGCCAGAAAAAATTCTACTGATAGACGATGTGTATACGACTGGAAAAACCTTACAATTGGCTCGAGAAGTATTGCTGGAAGCAGGTGTGAAAGAAGTTTTGACATTTTCACTCGCAAGATAAGAAAATATTTGCAAAAAAGGAATGAAAGCGTTATAATGATATTGTAAATAAAACATTTATGTTTAGAAAGAAGGTACTTATATGCTTAAATATAGTATCCGTGGTGAAAACCTAGAAGTAACTGATGCTCTCCGTGACTACGTAGTTTCTAAACTTGAGAAGATTGAGAAGTATTTCCAAGCGGAGCAAGAACTTGATGCACGGGTCAATTTGAAAGTATACCGGGAGAAGACGGCGAAGGTCGAAGTAACAATTCCTCTTGGCTCAATTACCCTTCGGGCAGAAGATGTTTCACAAGACATGTACGGATCTATTGACTTAGTTGTCGATAAAATTGAACGTCAGATTCGTAAGAATAAGACAAAGATTGAAAAGAAAAATCGGAACAAAGTTGCAACTAGCCAGTTGTTCACTGATGCTTTAGTAGAAGACGCTAATACAGCATCTTCAAAAGTAGTACGTTCTAAGCATATTGATTTGAAACCAATGGATCTAGATGAAGCTATTTTGCAAATGGATTTGTTGGGACATGACTTCTTCATCTACACAGATGTTGAAGATAATACAACGAATGTTATCTATCGTCGTGAAGATGGAGATATCGGTTTGTTAGAAGTAAAATAACTCATTAAAGCCGTCCGATTTGGATGGCTTTTTGTTGTAGGGAAAGCTCTCGCTCATTCTACTTCAAAGAATGTTTACAAATAAAGAAATTTGTACCTTTGTCAATGATGTGAGACCTAAAATGTTATTTTGAAGCAATCCATTTGTTAAGCTTTACT
>NZ_VSJJ01000004.1 GCF_008369405.1 Streptococcus cristatus | reverse complement strand
TTGTAGCATAAATGCTTGGTTTTTGCATGAATTTGCAGAAATCCAAGCTGCGAATCTTGCAAGCCATTTTTAAAAAATAATTGATTCAAATATTGGCAACATCCCACTAAAAATGGCTCTCTCGATATCAGGTTCAGATGCTCTTCAGAAATTACACATATCTCTTTCTTTTGTTAGAAGTTCGTTTTTTATCTATGTTTTTGTTTGTAAACGGTTTCAAACTCTGCTATACTAAGCTTAAGAACACATTAAAAAGGAGGTTTCTTATGAAAAACTCATATAAGAAACGCTTATATACACAAGCCCTCAGCCTATCCGCTGCGGTTCTCTTAGCCGTTTTAGCTCAAGGAAATGCGGCGGCTGATACACTTGACCCTGCTGAACCTCCGCAAGACAGCAGCAAAATCAGTGCTCTTGTGGAACAGCCTAAGCCTGCAAGTACAGAGAAACCTGAAGAAACTTCGACTACTCCACAAGCTGAGCCACTAGAGAAAAATGGCCCATCTGAAGCTGCCGACAGCAAGGCTCCTAGTCTTCCTTCCACAGCCCCAGAGGAAAAAGCAGCTGATGCTAGCCAAAAACTGGATACTGCGCCTAAAACAGAAGTCCGCGCAGCCAGCACCCAAGAAAGCAAGGTTCAGCTTGCTGACAGTAAAGTTTACATGTCCGAAAAAGCCAGCATTGAAGAAACTATTCAAGAACAGGGCGCTCACGCTGGTAAAATCACCTGGACACTAGACAACAAGCCTATTAGCGAGTGGAAAACTTGGAAAATGGATGACGGCACCTTCACTGGCGACCCATTTGTCACTGTCGAAGAAAAAGCTGATGGAAATGACCTAAAAGTTTCCCTCAAATTTAATGAACTATTTGGTCAAGACTTAAGCCTGCGGACACCGAACAATATCCGCAGAACCTACCGCAACTTTATGGGAACTCATGAATTAGTCGGAACTAGTGAAGATCTTGGCCTGACCATTCGCAAGAATATCGTCCTTCGTCCTTACGAAGATTTCCATACCCACGATGAAATGCTCGCAGCTATCGAAAAGAGCCGACAAGATGCTAAAAAAGACCGGCTGGTCCAAATCGAAACAATTGGTAGCAGTGCTCAAGGTCGTGATATCAAGCTCGGTATCATCAGCTCTGACCAAAAGAGCATCGACGACTACCTCAATACAACCAATAAAGTTGCCCTTACTAAACCAGCTGAAATGTTAGCTGCTCTGAAAAATGGTAGGCTGGACTACAAACTTCCAGTCCTTATCAACAACACCCATGCTGACGAACAGCCAGCTATTGACATCATCACTGGACTCTTCAATACTTTTGCGACCAAGGAGCAAATTTCTTTCCAAACAACTGATGCCAACGGTGCGGCTAAAAATGTCACTCTTAATGTCAAAGAACTCCTCAAGAAATTCATTTTCCTCTTTGACTTTACTGAAAATCCTGACGGAGATGTTGCCAATACACGTGCTCTTGCCAACGGAATCGATCCAAACCGCGACACTAGCTATCAGGCCAACCCAGAAACCCGTACTGTAGCTGGACTCATCAACAAATGGAATCCAATTGCCCTTTATGATATTCATGGATTTGTTAAAGAATTCTTGATAGAACCCGCTACCCCACCGCACGATCCAAACTTTGAATATGACCTTTTGTCAAAAAATATGCTGGAAAATGCTCACCATATGGGACGTGCTGGCGTTGCCAACTCTAAGTATGATAGCTACATCATCCCTAAACTAGACTGGGGCGATGGCTGGGATGACTCCTTCTCCGGCTACACTGGTGTCTATGCTATGTACCACGGCATATTAGGCCATACCATTGAAATCCCTGAGGGCAATCAGGAAGCCTACAAGGCTGGCTATCACGCTGTCCTCGGAGGCATCTCCTACCTGTCCCAAGATCCTGACAAGCTCATGGAAATGCGCCTAAACTTCTATCTCCGTGGCATCAACAAGGTTGAAGATCCAAAAGCTGAAAATGAGTTGGTCGGACCTGACGGCAAGGTTGTTGGACGGGTAAAAAATGGTCAGAAAAAATTCTTCCCTGACTATTATGTCATCCCAATGGGTCTCGACAAAGACAATGATTCCCAACAAGCCTTTAATATGATTGAATACTTCAAGAGAAACGGTGTTGTCATCCAAGAATTGAAGGAAGATGTCGGCAACTATAAGAAGGGCGATCTGGTTGTCGATATGGCTCAAGCTAAACGTGGCTATGCCAACCATATCCTCTACAAAGGATCAAACGAATCTGCTTGGGCTGCCATGTATGCTGAACTTTTGGTAAACTTCCCAGATATGAGAGGCTTTAAAGCTGAGCCTATCTTTAAAGATAAACTCTTTGATGGCAAACTCGGTGAAGTCACTGCTCTCCGTGCTACTCGGACGCGCGATATCAACTATTCAGCACCTTACTATGTCATCGCTAATACATCTGACAGCGCAGTCAAAGCTGTCAACCAAGCCATTCGCCAAGGTAAGAAAGTCTATCTGACAGAAGATGGTTATATCGTTGATACATCAACCTTTGCAAATCTCTTAGGTGATTATGCTATTTACGGAGACGCCTTGTATAAGGTTCCGGAAGGGCCAAGCTTGAAAGCACTGAAGGTCTATGCACCTCCTCATCAATTCTACTGGGCAGGAGTGGACTCACCTGCTCATACCGCTCTGGCATTGAAAAATCTAGGCTTTGATCTTGTCGATACACCTGAGGAAGCTGATGTCATCGTCCTTGAAAGCAACAAGTTCGACAAGTCTATTCTTGGTCGCAAACCAACCATTATAGTGGGTGGCTCTGCTATGCAACGACTTGAAAAACTCGGTGTTCTAGATGGATTTGATGCGGAAAGATTCTCTGGTGGCAGCGATTTTGAAGGGCTGATGAAGGCAATTATAGACGATAAAGATCCATTGACTAGCGGCTATAAGAAGAATGATCTCTTCTATTCTAATTCTGGAAACTGGATCGCAAAAGCCCCTGCCAACTTCAAGACTTTGGCAACTATTGCAGACAGTGACTATTACATTGCTGGCTGGTGGCCAGGCAATGAAAAATTAGCCAATAAAATTGTCGCTATTTCTGGCAATTACAAGGAACATCCGCTCTTCGTTTACGCTGGAAACCCAACCAATCGTCTGCATACCATTCACTTCTACCGTTGGGTATCCAACGCTGTCTTTGGCAATCAATTGGCTGAGCTGAAAGATATGCCTGTCACTCACAAACCGAGTGTCGAAATTGTAGAAATTTTGAACCAAAAACCTCTGCCAAAACAAGCAGGCAAAACAGCCGACAAACCGACAGCTCCAAAAGCAAAAGAAGAGCAATTAGAAAGCCTAGCTCAGAAAACAAGCGAAGCACAACCTACTGCTACAGCTCAAAAAGCAACAAATACACAGCAGGCTCAGCTCCCACAAACAGGAAGCAAGGAAAACTCTGCTCTCTTTACAGTTGCAACAATTCTTCTAGCTACAAGCGGGGGTCTCTTCTTGCTCAAAAAGAAAGAAGCGTAAGCATTTCTCGTCTGCTAGATAAACCTTTGCTTAAAATAGCCTCTTAAATATAAAAATCGCATGGACAAATCATTTCAGATTCATCCATGCGATTTTTTCGTAACTTATGATCCTGCAATCTGATCCAATATTGAGGAAAGCTCAATCGGATATAGACTTTCATTATTAAGCTAAACCAGTTAGAACAGCGCTCACAAGAAATAATTTTTACTCTTTATCATTGATTTTAGGGACTTGAATCATTGCTCTATTCCACCATCTCAATCCAAGAATCGAAATACTGCTCCATAAAATGAGTCTGCTCCGCTATCAACGTTTTGTTAATCTCCTCATTAATAGGAGCCAAGACCCACTTGTCTTCTATATCATCATGCCGATGGATGATAGCAACTAACTTTCCTGTAAAATTTTCCAGAGGCTGCTGCTGGTCATGGAAAATAATATACACATCCTGCTCTTCGCCATCTCCACCCATTAGCTCAGGGATATAGCCATAATTAATCGGATAGACATTCCCAAAAGAATCTTCAAAACCGACCGGCCGATCAATAATAGCACTAAACATTTTTTCCTTGCATTTCACCCTTTCTTTACCTCCATCAGCTACTTTCTAGCTTCATTATACAAGAAAAATCCCGCCGGAGCGAGATTTTCTATCTATAGCCTGATTATTCGTTTATAGTTCCTATATGATGTAAACCTTGCACCACATGAAATTAGAATAGACTTCGCTGTTTTTCCTGTTGCTACTTGTCAAGGACTTTTTAATCAAAATCATCTTCTTTTCGTCCGATTTTCTCCTAAGCTCCCTCAGCATTATTCTTGTAAGTTTATCTTGCATTGTTTCAGTTGCATTTTCATTGAAATGGACAAGAACCTCATAGGTGATCTTTTCAATCTTTCTCTTTGTGCCAATTCCTTTTTTTATCTGTGTTTTTCAGTTCTTCTATAAATTGACCTTTCCGTTTTTGAATTTTTGACACCAAAAAAGGAAGTATCGCTATTTGCTTTTGCTTCCTCTCTACAATTTATTTAATTGTTTTACTTTGACAAACTGAGATTTAGATTTTAACCCTTACGGAAAGTATAACGGGCTATTCTCCTGAAGTATTTTCTATAATATTAGAGTTTAATACAGAGTGTAGCTATATAGTCATTTCCATAACGTGATAATCTATTTCTTTTGTCACAGGATTCATAAAAATCGATCATAGCGAGACCATTTTTAAGTTGTCCTCTAATCTGAGTTTCTAAGGTATGGCTAAATTCATAGCCATATTCTGGATTTATGGTTATCTTGCCTTCCGCTTCAAGCTCTTTTGAATTAAAAGGGAGTGAAAACTGTAACAGTAATTCTTCATCGGGTTTGTCCCATACAATGTCAGCATCATACATGTATATCCAAGGGTTCATAAATCCGACCATTAACAATCCACCCTTTTTCAATACGCGAGAGGCTTCTTTATACATGTTTTCTAAATCTTCTATATATACATTTGAAACCGGATTAAAAACAATATCAAAAGTTTCATTTTCAAATGGAAATGGTTTTGTCAGATCGCTTTGAACGGTATGGATTTTTAAACCTTCTCTTTTAGCAACCATCTCATCTCTTTGTAATTGTGATTTAGAAAAATCCATTATGGTTACATCATAACCTTTTATAGCAAAAACTGGTCCCTGCTGTCCACCACCACAAGCTAAACCTAATATCTTTTTTCCATTTGCTTTTTCAAACCATTCTTTTGGAACTTTTTTCCCAACAGTTAAAGCAACAGAAATTGGATGATTTCTAACTTCTTCTAATTCTTCATGTGTCAATGGCTCAGTATAGGCATTTTTTACGTTATTCCATCTATCTTCATTTAATTTTATATAATCGGTCATCTTATAATCTCCTCGTAATTTTATATTATTCCGATTTAAGTTGAATATATTGCCATTACTTGATTTCATTTTATTATACCATATGTTCAATTACTATTATTTCAATATTTTCTTAATTAGTATTTTTAAAATTTATTTTTCCTATATTTAAAATATCGAATCAAAGATTGTTATTCGTACACGTGCTACTCATGGTGAAGCTCCAGACGCAAATTATGAAGATAATGGTAAAAACACTCAAAGTTATAGGAAAGTTCAACTCACATTTTTCGTCACACACATATATTAGATTCGTTAACTAAATAAGTGTGGAAAATTTGTGGCAAAACAAAGAAAAAAGGTTTATCCAAATTGGATAAACCCTGTTATATCAAGCTTTTACAAACTTCTTAAGCTTTACCTTCTGAACCGAAGACATCAATACGTTCTTCAACTGATGCTTGGATAGCTTTGACACCGTCAGCCAAGAATTTACGTGGGTCGAAGAGTTTCTTCTTGTCGTATTCTGCTTCGTTTGCTTCATAGTCACGAGCAAATTTACGAGTTGCGTTAGCGAATGCGATTTGGCATTCAGTGTTAACGTTAACTTTCGCAACACCAAGTTTGATAGCTGCTTGGATTTGGTCATCAGGAATACCTGAACCACCGTGCAATACGATTGGGAAACCTGGAAGAGCTTCTGTCAATTTCTTCAAGTGGTCAAGGTCAAGACCTTCCCAGTTTGCAGGGTAAGGACCGTGGATGTTACCGATACCAGCTGCCAAGAAGTCGATACCAGTTGCAACCATTGCTTTAGCGTCTTCGATTGGAGCCAATTCACCTTTACCGATGATACCGTCTTCTTCACCACCGATAGTACCAACTTCAGCTTCTACTGAGATACCTTTAGCGTGTGCTTTTTCAACAACGTCTTTAGCCAATTTAAGGTTTTCTTCAACTGGAAGGTGTGAACCGTCAAACATGATTGAAGTGTAACCAACTTCGATACACTCAAGTGCATCTTCGTAGTGACCATGGTCAAGGTGGATCGCTACTGGTACAGTGATACCCATTGATTCAACAAGGTTAGCGATCAAGTTGCGAGCAACTTTGTAACCACCCATATATTTGGCAGCCCCCATTGAAGTTTGGATCAAAACTGGTGCTTTTTTAGCTTCTGCTGCGCGCAAGATAGCTTGAGTCCACTCAAGGTTATTTGTGTTAAATCCACCAACTGCATAACCATTGTCACGAGCTGCTTGGACAAATTTTTCTGCTGAAACGATTGCCATTTGTAATAGGCCTCCTCTTATTTTTTGTGGAATGAACCACTTACATTGTTTATTTTATCACTTTTTCACTAAAATTGCTAGTTTTTCCTGAAATTTTAAGTAATTCCCAAGCAATTTTTGAATTCAGACATTTTCAGCTTCTTTGAAAAAACAAAAAAACTGACCGAAGTCAGCTAATTCTATGCGGAGAGAGGGACTTGAACCCTCACGACCTAAAGCGGTCACAGGATCCTTAGTCCTGCGCGTCTGCCAATTCCGCCATCCCCGCGATTGAGTACCTTACTAGTATAACAGGATAATCTCCCCTTGTCAACACCTTTTTTCAAAACTTTTTAAAAGTCTTTTCAAAAATAAAAATGAGATAGGCACAGAAACAAAAGCCTATCTCACTCTTTTCATTAATGTTTCTCCAGATTGCGTAGCATCTGGTCAATCTTGTTACCGTACTCAATAGACTCGTCTTTGACGAAGGTCAAATCTGGAATCTTATACATCTTGAGATTTCGACCCAGTTCACGCTTAATGGTGCCGGTTGCCTTTTCCAAGCCCAGCTGCGCCTTTTGATTTTCCGAAGCCAAGTCACTCATGATACTATAATAGACCTTGGCCATAGACAGATCACCCAGCATTTGGACATCGGTAATGGTCACACCTTGAACACGTGGATCACGAACTTTCTTCTGCAAAATCTCATTGACTTCGCGCTTGATTTCCATTCCTACACGGTCGGTACGAAAATGATTTGCCATAGGATTTCCTTTCTAATTTTTTCTTCTGCAATATGAGGCTGGGACAAAAGTCCTAGCCTCTCAATTGTCTTTGGATTGTCGAGCATTGAGTGGGCTCTACTAGGCTGATTTCATCAGCTTTTACAGTCCTACTCAACTGTGCGGAGGTGGGACGACGAAATCGAAGTCTAACGAATTACCGATTTCTGTCCCACTCTCATATTTTTAGTTTTAGTTGAATGAAATTCGCTCTAAGCTCTTTGCGAAAAAGGTACTTGGACTAGAAGTATCGACTTCCATCCAATATACTTTTCACTGAGAGTTTTTACAGATTTCTTAGCTTATTTCTTAATTTCTTCCATGATGTAGGCTTCAATCGTATCATCCACTTGGATATCGTTATAGCCGTCAATCATGAGACCACCTTCGCGGCCGTTAGTGACTTCTTTCACATCATCCTTGAAGTGCTTCAAGCTAGCCAACTGACCATCGTAAATCACGACGCCATCACGGATAACACGAACCTTAGAATCACGGGTAACTTTACCATTGATAACCATAAATCCACCGATAGTACCAACTTTGGAAACTTTGAAAGTTTCGCGGATAAGGGCTTCCCCGATGATTTTTTCTTGGTATTCTGGGTCCAGCATTCCTTTCATGGCATCTTCCATTTCTTCGATAACCTTATAGATAATGCTGTGAAGACGGATTTCTACATCATCAGCTTCTGCTTGCTGACGCGCTTGAGGCGTAGGGCGGACGTTAAATCCAATGATGAAGGCATTTGAAGCTTCTGCAAGGGTGACGTCTGATTCGTTGATGGCACCAACTGCTGAGTGAACGATGGTCACTTTCACACCTTCCACTTCAATCTTTTGAAGGGAAGCAGCAAGGGCTTCAACCGATCCTTGAACATCAGCCTTGATGATGACATTAACGGATTTCACTTCTCCAGCCTTCAAGGTATCAAAGAGATTTTCAAGGCTGACACGGTTGGTTGCTTGACGCTGTTTCATCAGCGCACGTTTCGCACGTTCTTCACCGGCTGCACGCGCAGATTTTTCATCTTCATAAACCGCAAAGTGGTCACCCGCCATCGGAGTTTCGTTGAGACCAGTGATAGAAACCGGTGTAGATGGACCTGCCACTTTGACACGACGACCCAAGTCATTGGTCATAGCACGGACACGTCCGAAGGTATTTCCGACAACGATTGGATCTTGAACATTCAGCGTACCTTGTTGGACGAGAAGGGTCGCAACTGCACCTTTTCCTTTATCCAAACGAGCTTCGATAACCGTACCGATGGCACGAACAGTTGGATCTGCCTTAAGTTCTTGGATTTCAGCTACAAGAAGGACCGTTTCCAAAAGTTCATCGATATTTTGGTTGAACTTGGCTGAAATTTCTACAAACTCAGAATCTCCACCCCAGGCAGTTGACATAACCCCATGTTCAGCCAATTCACCGATGACACGTTCTGGGTTGGCACCTGGTTTATCAATCTTGTTAATAGCCACAATGATTGGGACATTAGCGGCTTTAGAGTGGTTGATCGCTTCAATAGTCTGAGGCATAACACCGTCATCAGCTGCTACGACCAAGATGGTAATATCGGTAACAGAAGCACCACGCGCCCGCATCGAAGTAAAGGCCGCGTGTCCAGGTGTATCCAAGAAGGTAATCTTCTTGCCATTTTCCACGATTTGGTAAGCCCCGATATGCTGGGTGATTCCTCCCGCTTCACCTGTTGCTACACGTGAATTACGAAGGGTATCCAAAAGGGTTGTTTTACCATGATCAACGTGTCCCATGATGGTGACAACTGGTGGACGCTCTACCAATTCATCTGGATTCAAATAGCCATCTTCGACGAAGAAGCGTTCGATATCCGCATTGTCCACTTCAACCTTTTTCTTGGCTTCAATTCCATAATCCACTAACAGAAGTTCAATGGTATCGCCATCCAAGGATTGGTTTTGTGTCGCCATCACTCCCATCATGAAGAGTTTCTTAACGATTTCCGCAGGCTCACGCTTAATCCGTTTTGCGATTTCCGCAACCGTCATTCCATCTGTGTACTCAAGTTCACTTGGCAACTCATGGAACTTGCGTTCTGTAACAGGTTTTGGAACCTGATTCTGGTTACCTTTTCCTTTTTTATTTTTCTTATTGTTATTCCAGTTACTGTTTCTTTGATTTCTCACTTGATTTTGACTATTTCGATTCTTTTGTTGTTTTCTTGGACCTTCTTCTTCGCGATCAAAATCATCGCGCTTCTTATCTGGTCGAGCTTGCTTTTTACGACGAGTATCTACCGCAGCTTGTGCTGGTGCAGGAGCAGGAGCAGCCGGTTGGACTGTTTCAGCCGGAGTAGGTTTAAATACTTCAGCAGTTGTTGTCTCTGCTTGGACTGGGTCTTTTCGTCTATTCTGACGTTCCTGTGCCTCTTTAGCTGCTTGAGCCTGCTTGAAACGCTCCTCACTAGAACGTGCGTACTCCGCATTTTGCTCTGCTTTCAGAGCTGCTGCCCGAGCCTTAAAGTCAATTTTCGGACCTTGAGGCTGTTGGCGGTTTTGACCGTTAAATCCTTGATGATTCTGACCATTCCGACGGCCATCTTGACCACGATTATCACGACGGTCATTGCGGCGCTCTTGGCGATCGTTGTTGGCCTTGCGGTCATGACGATCACGCTCATTACTTTCCTTCTGGTCAGAATTTTGTGGTTTCCGATATTGTTGCTGCTTACGTCGCTCTGCTTGTTCCTTGGCACGCGCTTCACGCTCTGCCTTAAAATTTCGACTTTGTGGCCGAGCTGGAGCCGGTTTAGCAGGAGCTTCAGTTGTCACTGCTTCGGCAACTTTTGGCTCTTCTTTTTTAGCTGGAGCAGCTTCCTTTTGAACTGGAGCAGCAGGTTTTTCAGCTACTTTTTTTGGTGCTGGCTGGGAATTTACCTCTTTCTCTGGAAGGGGCTTAGCGACTTCTTTAGCCGCGAAGCTAGCCTTGATGCGCTGACCTGCTTCTTCTTCTACGCTGGACGAGTGGCTTTTAACTTCTAGACCTAATTCCTTAGCCCGAGCTACTACCTCTTTACTTTCCTTCCCCAGTTCTTTTGCGATTTCGTACAATCTAATTCTAGACAATTCTTGTCCTCCTCTTCTATTGCATAAGAGACCTCATTTTCTTTATAAAACCAGCATCTGTGACGGCAGCTACTTTACGAGCCTTGCCAATCGCAGTGCTTAATTCCAGTGTTGAAAACACGGTTGACACTTCTATCTTGTAATAATGGCTTTTATCAGTAATCTTTTTTGTCAGATTTGGTCCGGCATCCTCAGCTAGAAAGATCAGATGAACCTTACCTTCTTGGATGGCTTTGATGACCAATTCTTCTCCTGAAATGATGCGGCCAGCCCGCTGGGCCAAACCCAGCAAGTTTGCTAGTTTTTCTTTATTCAAGACCCAACTCTCTTCTCTTGACTTTGTGATCGACATAGGCAATCAGCTCGTCGTAGAAACTTTCTTCTACTTCCATACTGAAACTACGATTAAAGACCCGTTTTTTCTTGGCCTGCTGAGCTTCTTCATTATCTAGCTTGATATAAGCACCTCGCCCATTAGCCTTGCCTGTCGGATCAATGAAGACCTGACCTTCTTTATTCTTGACGATGCGCAACAGATCACGCTTGTCAATCACTTCATTTGACACAACTGATTTTCTTAAAGGGATTTTTCTTGTTTTTGCCATATCTGCCTCCCTTATTCTGCGGCTACTGCTTCACTTTCTTCGAGTTCGATTTCAGTTGCCACTTCTGTATCATTCAGCTCTTCCGCTTCAAATTCTGCTGAAGGAGCATCTACTTCGGCTGGTACGTAATCTTGGCCAAATCCACCAAGCTCGTTGGCCGCTTCCATTGCTTCAAATTCGCTGGCTGACTTGATATCAATTCTAAAGCCAGTCAAATGAGCTGCCAAGCGAACGTTTTGACCACGACGGCCGATAGCCAGAGAAAGCTTATTATCTGGCACAACAACCAAAGCTCGCTTGTTGTCTTCTGCATGGAAGATAACTTGATCGACCTCAGCTGGAGCAATGGCATTGTAGATATACTCGGCTGGATCGGCAACCCATTCGATGACATCGATATTTTCCTCAGTCGGAATCATACGGCCACTTTTGGCATCATATTTGGCTGGGTGGAATTTGCTGGTAATCTTCTTGATATTGGCACCACCACGTCCGACGATGGTTCCGATCGCATCCACGTTTGGATTGTGGCTGCGAACCGCTACCTTGGTTCGATCGCCCGCTTCACGAGACACGCTCATGATTTCAACAGTTCCGTCGTAAACTTCAGGGATTTCCTGCTCCATCAAGCGTTTGATCATTTCTGGATGACTACGGCTAACGAAAACATTGACACCACGAGGATTGTCTTCTACTTTGTAGACAAAAACCTCGATACGGTCATGAGAGGCAAAGACCTCACCAGGAATCTGGTCTTGCTTAGATAATTGTGCTTCAATAGTGCCCAGATTGACATAGATAAAGCGATTATCAAAGCGCTCCACTGTTCC
Organism: Streptococcus cristatus; assembly: GCF_008369405.1. GTDB lineage: Bacteria > Bacillota > Bacilli > Lactobacillales > Streptococcaceae > Streptococcus > Streptococcus cristatus_G. Next base: position 146,296 of record NZ_VSJJ01000004.1, on the reverse strand, counting down.
TGACATGATTTCATTTTCATGTTCTTTGTAGGTATTGTAAGTGATGGCACGAGTTTGTTTGCGCATCTTTTCCATGATGGTCTGCTTAGCAGATTGAGCTGCTACGCGGCCAAATTCAGCTGGTGCTTCTTCAAACTTGATCTTGTCTCCTAGCTCATAGGCAGAACTGATCGCCAAGGCATCTTTGAGGCTGATTTCCAAGCGGCTGTCAAAGACCTCATCCACGACTTCGCGGACAGTATAGACACGGAAATCACCTGTTTTTTCATTAAACTCAATGGATGCGCTGTCTGCCTGACCGTAGCGACGACGATAAGCAGAGCGCAGAGATTCTGTCACTGCTTCGATAATATCTTCTTTTTTAATACCTTTGTCCTCTTCCAAAATACGGAAGGCCTCTAGCATTTCTTTACTCATCTTCATGTAACTTTTGCCGAAACAAAAGTATTCCTTTCTTCATTAATATTGCGATTTGTTATTAAAATTTAACGGCCAATCTTGCTTTTGACACTAGACTATATGGAATTTCAACTTCTTTTTTGCGTGTTTTGTCCATATATTCCATAAGCAAAACATCATCTTCAAATCCAAGTAGAGTTCCTTCAAAAACCTTGTTTTTATCCAGTGCCTTATAAAGGCTGACATGGATATAACTGCCGACTGCAGCTGCCACAGCTTCCTTGGTCTTGAGCGGGCGCTCCAAGCCTGGACTGGTCACCTCCAGAAAATACTGGTCAGGAAAAGGATCTGGCTTGATAGAGTCCAACAGAGGACTGATAATATCGGTCAAATCTGCTGTATCGTTGACCGTAATCCCCTCGGGCTTGTCTACAAAAACACTGAGAACATGGTCACCGCCCATCTTTCCATACTCAATATCCACCAATTCATAAGGTTCTTGGATGGCTGGCTCAATGACTTCTCTTACTAATTCAACAATCGTTGCGATAAGACTGCACCTCCTCACAGACAAGAGGCGAAGATATTTCCTCGCCTCTCTTTCATATTTACTAAGATAATTATAGCATAGTCTGCCTTGAAAATCAAGGGATACGCTTTTATTTATCTACAAAGCCTAAAATAGACTCGATAAGATCTCTGCAACTAGCTGCCTCACTGATGGCTCGTCGATGCGGTTGTAGAGCTGCTCGAAGAGCTCGAGTGACTTTCCTCCTCACTCGTGCTGCTTGAAGAGGATGATGGTTGTGTTCGCTCACTTGAACTAGAAGAGCTAGTGACTGTGCCATCTGTTACGTAGAAAGTAATCTTGGTATTTGATTTCAATTTGATACTTTGTCCAGCTGCTGGAGACTGGGATGTCACCAAATCAGCTTGACTTGACTCTACAGAACGATCGATAACACGCTCAATTCGAGACGCAGAAATTCCCATCTCCATCAGATAAGCCCGTGCATAGGCATAGGAAACTTGGAGATGACCGAAGTCTGGCATTTCAACCCTAGTCACCGTTTTAGCCACTGTCAGGGTAATCTGTTTGTTTGATGTCACATCGTAAGAAGAACCTGCAGCCGGTGTCTGGCTGATAACAACTCCCTCTTCAACATCAGAATTCTCTTCTTCTACAATCTTGATTAGCTTTTCAGGGATATTGTAGGTGCTCTTCAGATGTTCGACCGCTTCAGAAGATTTTTGACCAACATAGTTTTCTACCGTAAAGGTTTTTGAGCCTTTAGAGACAATCAAATCCACTTTACTATTTTCCCGACGCTGGCTATTTACTGGCGGATCTGTCTTGATGACCTTGCCTTCTGCCACATTGTCACTGTAGTCTTCTTTGATTTCCCCTACTTCGAGGCCTTTAGCAGTAATGGTCGAACGGGCTTCCGCCACTGTTTGACCTGCTACATCTGGTACCGTAGTATTGGCAGGACTTTTATAGAGCAAGAAGAAGAAGGCTGCAAAAACCAAGAGAATGGCTAAGAACATAACCTTGTATCTAGCTCTCAAATGGCGTTTTTTCGGCTTCTTGACTGGAGCCTTCAAAACGGGAGCCTCTCTCTTCACATCAGCCGCAACTTTAGGCGCCACTGCTTCTGCGACAGGGCTTGGAGCTGACTGAGGAACCGGAGGAACTTTTGGCAGAGTTTTAGTATCTGCCTTGGCTCCATCATCAAAGACCAGTTTCTTTTCATTTCGGCGGTCATAGGATAAGCTGCTAGACAAGTCAACATACATCTCCGCAACGGACTGATAGCGATCACTCAGCTTTTTAGCCGTCGCCTTAATGACCACATTTTCCAAGGCCTGAGGGACATTCGAATTTTCTGCGATGATTGACGGCAGGGGCTTTTGGAAATGCTGCAAAGCAATTGTTACAGCACTATCTCCGTCGTAAGGGATATGCCCTGTCAGCATCTCGTAGAAAATAATCCCCATGGCATAAATATCGCTCTGCACAGTTGCTTTAGAGCCACGCGCCTGTTCTGGTGAAAGATAATGCACTGACCCCAACATCGAATTGGTCTGGGTCAGGCTGGTCTCTGCAAATGCCACGGCAATTCCGAAGTCTGTTACCTTAGCATTGCCATCTGGCGTCAAGAGAACGTTTTGGGGTTTTAAGTCACGGTGGACAATCCCACGTGTATGCGCTAAACGCATAGCTAGTAGGATTTGTCCCATGATTCGGACTGCTTCTTCATTTGAAAGTGGAGAATTTTCTTTGATATAGCGTTTGAGGTCAAGCCCAGACACGTATTCCATAGCCAGATACTGCTGGCCATCTTCTTCTCCAATATCGGAAATCCGGACAATGTAAGGATGATCCAAGTCCGCCATCGCTTTGGCTTCTCTCTGGAAGCGGGCAACTGCAATCGGATCTGTCTGATAATTGGTTCTAAGAACCTTTACAGCAACTTCCTCGCCATCAAGTATCAGGTCTCGTGCCAGATAGACATCGGCCATACCTCCACGGCCAATCTGCTTGATGATTTTATATCGCCCGGCAAAGATCTTGCCGATTTGAATCATTCCTGCTCCTCCTTGTCAAAACGAACCAGAGCAACTGTGATGTTATCCAGTCCTCCAGCATTGTTGGCAAAGCGAATTAAGGTTTCAGTTTTTTCAGACAGGCTGATGTCGCTGGTGACAATATCATAAATTTCGCTGTCTGAAATCATATTAGTCAGACCGTCACTGTTAAGCAGAAGGTAATCACCATCTTCTAACGTGATCATGCCGTAGTCAGGCTGCACTTCATCTTTTTGACCGATAGATTGAGTAATAATATTTTTCTGCGGATGGCGTTCCGCCTCTTCTTGTGTAATCTGTCCAGCCTTGAGCAAAGCATTAACAAGTGAATGGTCACTGGTTAATTGGCTATATTCCTCACCACGAATCAAGCCAATGCGAGAATCACCAATATGAGCATAGATAGCTTGATTATCAATAATGGCTAAGGCCTCTAGCGTCGTGCCCATGCCCTTGTATTCTTCGTCCTGACCAAATTGATGGATCCGCTGATTTTCTTGTTCCAAATGCTCTGCAAACCATTCACGGACTTGGTTCACTGAGTCAATCTGAGTATCAACCCATGCAGCACCCAGGTCTGTTACAGCCATTTCGCTGGCAATGTTACCAGCTCTGTGACCACCCATACCATCAGCCAAGATAATCATGGTCTTGCCAGCCCGATTTACAAAAAGATTGGCATAATCTTGATTATTTGTCCGCTTTTGACCAACATCTGTTAATATTGAAATTTCCATACTGTCAGTTTCCTCCTCTTAGTCCGATATCTTCCTAAATTGACTGATAAAAAATCCATCGCTTCCGTATAATTCCGGCGTAATCAAGATACAGCCGTCTTTCACGATATCTTCTCTTTCATGTTCTAGTCTAACTTGCTCAAAATTTGGATGTCTTTCTAGAAATTTCTTAACCACTTCAAAATTCTCTACAGACACAATCGTGCAAGTACTATAAGTTATTATACCACCTTTACGTAGACTTTGACAAACTCTGTCTAATATATCCAGCTGAATTTTTTGTAAATTTTCAAAATCTGCATTTTCTTTATTGTACTTAATGTCTGGTTTGCGACGAATCAAGCCGATTCCAGAGCAGGGAGCGTCCACTAGGATTTTATCAAAAGCATCTGGTCCAAAAGTCTCAAATACCTTGGTCGCATCCAGCTTTTGAGTTGTAATTTTATCTGCTAAGCCTAGACGATCTGCATTTTGACGAATCAAGTCCAGCTTATGGTCGTAAAGATCCAAGGCTGTAATCTGACCAGTCGTCAGATAGGAAGCCATGTGCACAGCTTTGCCACCCGGCGCACTGCAGGCATCCAGAATATGTTCATGCCCTTCAATCTGCAAGGTCGGAGCAACCAGCTGGCTTGACTCGTCTTGAATAGTAATCAGGCCTTTTTCAAAGAACTCATGACCAGCAAAATGGCCTTGTTTCTTGACCAAGGCTGAAGAAGCCAAGAGCGAATCGTCCGCACCCAAAACTGCTTTAATTTCTTCCTTTCGAGCCAAATCCGTCACTCGAATGCTGGCCTTGTTGCGTTCAAAGAGGCTTTCAAAAATAGCTTCCGCACGTTCTTCCCCGTATTCGTCAATCAAAACCTTGACTAGCCAGACCGGCAGAGAATACTGGACTGAGTAGCGCTTGTTCTTGCGGTTGATAGTGGCCGGATCAGCTGCACCTTCCCGCTCGATCTTCCGCAGGATGGCATTGACGTATTTTTCACTGCCACGCTTGCGGCCTTTTGCAATCTCAACAGCTTCATTGACAACAGCATGCTGGGGGATTTTATCCAGATAGAGCATCTGATAGAGGCTGAGCTCAAGCAGGATATAAAGCCAAGCATCCAGCTTATCTCTGTCCTCCACCCAATGAGCCAGCTGCCATTCCAGACTAATTTTGCGAGCGACCGTTCCATAGACCAGCTCCGTAACCAAGCTTCTATCAGCTGAACTGAGGGCACTCTGTTTCAGCACCTTATTGAGGGCAATATTGGAATAAGCGCCCTCTTCAAAGACTTCTTCCAGAATTTCCAGAGCAAGCTTGCGGGCTCTTTTTTGCTTACTTTCCAAATTCATCACCTACTGCTAAACTCCGACCCAGACCGTTGAGAAAGTCCTTGATGCCCATCTTGGGCTTGCCGAATGGCTGCACCGTCTTTAGAGAAAGGGCTCCCTGACCCGCTGCGACGACTAATTCTTTTTTGCTGATCGTCAGGATTTCACCCGGACGACCACTGCCTTCCGCTTGGCTAACTTCGTAAATCTTGAAGCGCTGACCAGCTAGCAGGGTATGGGCCACCGGCCAAGGATTCATGCCCCGAACCTGATTGAAAATCTGGCGACTGGTCTTTGTCCAATCAATCCGCTCTTGATCTGGGCTGATATTTGGTGAAAAAGTCACCAGATCTGGATCCTGAGGCTGGGCTTGAATCTCTCCCGCTACATAGGCTGGCAAGACTTCTAAAAGAAGATCGCGGCCAATCACAGCTAGTTTTTCAAAGAGAGTTCCGACATTATCAGACTCTTCAATGGCTATCGCTCGACTGGCAATCATATCACCAGCATCCATCTCTTTGACCATCTCCATAATAGTCACACCAGCTTCTTCATCGCCATTTATCAAAGCATAATGAATGGGCGCTCCGCCACGGTATTTGGGCAAGAGAGAGGCATGGACATTCACTGCGAAGTTAACGCTATCCAGCAAACGGCTAGGCAGAAATTGTCCAAAGGCTGCTGTCACGATGCCGTCAGCTCCCAAGTTCATAATCTCTTCCAAGTCCGCGCTTTTAGCTAACTTTTCTGGTTGGTAAACTGGCAAGTCATTAGCTAAAGCCACTTCCTTGACTGGTGTCATGCGGATTTCCTTTTTGCGACCCACCGCTCGGTCTGGTTGAGTAACCACCGCTAAAATGTCATATTGTTCGCTCTCCAACAGGCCTTTTAAGACCGTTGCTGAAAAGTCAGGCGTTCCCATAAAAATTAATTTCACTGTCATTTCCTCAAATCTGTCGCAGAATCCCGTCAGATGCGACTGTTTTTCTTTCTATTATATCAAAAAAGCGAGCAAAGCTGACAGCTCTCGCTCACTTTTGCCATCAGATAAAATTCTGGGGCTCGTTATCAATACTGAGCCGCAGGTCCTTGTTTTCCGCTTGCTGCGTTAACTCCAATACCTTATTGAGCGTGAGTTGCAGGTCATCCTCAAAGCGATACTTAAGTAAAATCTGATAGTGGTAGAGATTGTGGGTTCGGGCAATGGGTTTGGGTGTGGGACCCAAAATTTGCACCTTGTCCGACAGGCCACTCCGTAAAATATCCATGACTTGGTAAGATTTCTTGACTACTGTTTCCTCATCCTTGTGGGATAGGGTCAGACCGACTGTATAGTAATACGGCGGATAGCCCAACTGCCGACGAATCCCCATTTCATAAGCGTAGAAACCTTCGTAGTCCTGCTTTCTGGCAAAGTCAATGGCATAGTGATGAGGATTGTAAGACTGGATAAAGACTTGTCCTGCTTTTTCTGCCCGACCTGCCCGACCTGCTACCTGAGTCAGCAGCTGAAAAGTCCGCTCTGAAGAGCGAAAATCTGGCAGATTCAGAGCTGTATCCGCATTGAGAACACCGACCAAGGTCACATTAGGAAAATCCAGTCCCTTGGCAATCATCTGAGTTCCCAGCAGAATATCTGCCTGCCCCTGACCAAAGGCCTCTAGGATTTCTTCGTGACTCCCCTTTTTACGGGTCGTATCCACATCCATCCGCAGAATGTGAGCATCTGGAAAGAGAGTCGTCAGCTCATCATAGGCCTTCTGCGTCCCCGTACCATAATAGCGAATGCTGCGACTGGCACAATTAGGACAGGCTTGTGGAATGTCCTTGGTAAAGCCACAGTAATGGCAGTTCATGGTCTTGGTATCCATATGCAGGGTCAGGGAAATATCACAGTTGGGACAGGTGTCCACCGTACCGCATTCTCGACACATGACAAAGCTGGAATAGCCTCGCCTGTTGAGCATAAGAACCGTCTGCTCACCTTTCTCCAGACGATCCTGAATAGCTTCTAAGAGAACAGGAGTAAAATTACTAGCTTCATTTTGCCCAATGTAATCTCGAAAATCCACCACTTGAACCTGAGGAATCTGCGCCAGTGGGTTAGCCCGCCTGGTCAGCTGTAAAAAGTCATAGACGCCACGGCTGGCTCTGGCTCTACTTTCCAAACTCGGAGTCGCCGAACCCAACACCAATACAGCTTGATTGTACTGAGCTCGCAGGAGAGCCACTTCTCTGGCATGGTAGCGAGGATTGGAATCCTGCTTGTAGGAGGACTCATGTTCCTCGTCAATGATGATGGCTCCGATATTTGTCAGCGGAGCGAAGATGGCCGAACGCGCACCGACAACGACCTGAGCTTCTCCCCGCTCCACCTTGCGCCACTCATCGTACTTCTCACCGTCAGATAGGCCTGAATGCAAAATAGCCACCTTGTCGCCAAAGCGCGAGATAAAACGGTCAGTCACCTGAGGAGTCAAAGAAATTTCCGGAACCAACATAATTGCCGTCTTGCCCTGAACCAGAGCTTCCTCAATCACCTTGAGATAAACCTCGGTCTTGCCACTCCCCGTCACTCCTTCTAGCAAAACGGGTTGAGCCTTTTTTTTACCGATTTTTTCACAAATCGCAGCGACCGCGATTGCTTGCTCCGCATTGAGAACCAGCTTTTTATCCTGTCGCTCCTTTTGGAAATGCGCCGCAGACCGGCTGACCTCTCTCTCCTCTGTGTGAAGAAGCTCCTTTTCTAAGAAAATGTTGACCACTGCAGGCGAAAAGAGCTTGCGTAAGTCTTTGAGGCGACCTGATTGCGGATTTTCCAGCAGAAATGCCTGCAGTTCCTGCTGCTTTTTCGCTCGGGCAGATGGCAGGAACTGAGTCAATTTCTCTCTGTTCACATGATACCAAGTTTCTGTCTTAATATGCTTACGGTCCGTCGCTTGGTATTCCAAGCGAATCTTACCAGCCTGAGTCAACCGCATAAGCTTAGACTGACTTTTCTTATCCAAATCAGAAAAACGAAGACTAGCTTCCTGATCAAAAATGGACTGCCGCTCCTTAAAAGAAAGCTTCTCCGTTGGATAAAGTAACTTGTCGTAGCTGGAATTAAGAAGACTCGGCAACATGGCTTTCAGGATGGAAATTTTATAGGAAAAGACAGACTGGCGCAACTGGTCAGCCAACCAGAGCTGCTCCGCATTGAGAACCGGTCTAAAGTCCAGAACTTCTGCAATATCTTTCAATTCTCCAACATGTCCTGCCAGATCTTCAGCTTCCTCATCCGCCAAGCCAACAATAAGCCCTTGAATCAAACGCCCGCCCTTACCAAAAGGCACATGCACCCGCATCCCAGCTTCTAGCATCCCAGAAAACTCCTCTGGAACCGCATAGCTGTATGGTTTGTCCGTCTGCATCAGAGGAACATCGACAATAATCTTGGCAATTTTCACACTCTCACCTCGCTTGCCCTAAATGCCATATTCATAGAAAAAAATAAGATTGAGTAGCCCCAACCTTAAATCTTCTCACCCTCTTCTTTTTCTTTGGCAATTTGTTCTTTGATTTTGCGCTCTTCTTCTTCTTTGCGCAGTCGTTCCTCTTCTGCACGTCTGCGAACCGCTTCGCGTTTTCCTTCTGGATCTGGGTGAATCACAACATTACCAGATTCAATTTCTTCCAAAGCGCGTAGTGTTGATTTCACTGACTTGAAATCCTGAGTTGGCTTAGCACCAGCTTCTAGCTCATGGGCACGCTTAGCTTCTAAAATAACCAAAGAATATTTTGACGGTACCTTATCCAACAAGGTGTCAATAGACGGTTTTAACATCATAATTATTTACCTAATTTCTAACTTTATTAACGGACGACTGCTTCATCCTTAGGAAGCATGTCTTGATAGTGACCGATGACACGGTCTACACGAAAATGCTCGGCTTCAATCACACGTTTCACACGTTCAGCTGCCAAAGGTACTTGGTCATTGACAATGGCATAATCATACTCACGCATCAAGGCAATTTCTTCTTTTGCTTTCTCAATCCGCTGAGCAATCACTTCTGCACTGTCTGTGCCACGACCAACCAAACGGTCTTTCAACTCTTCCAAGTCTGGCGGAGTCAGAAAGATAAACACAGCATCGGGCACTTTCTTCTTGACTTGGAGTGCTCCTTGGACTTCAATTTCCAAAAAAACATCTATCCCCTTATCCAAGGTCTCATTGACATAAGTGAGCGGAGTCCCGTAATAATTGCCGACATACTCTGCATACTCGAGCATCTGCCCTTGACGGATCAACTCCTCAAACTCTTCACGAGTGCGAAAGAAATAATCAACACCATCAACTTCTCCAGGACGCTGCGGACGAGTCGTCATAGATACAGAATACTGAAACTGATTGTCCGTACTCTCAAAAATTTCCCGTCTTACTGTTCCTTTTCCAACACCTGAGGGGCCAGAAAAGACAATTAATAAGCCTCGTTCTGCCATCATATCTCCTTCACAATCTTTCTATCTAGTGTAACAAAATTGCGCTCATTTTTCAAGAAGATTCAAAGAGATTTCCTTGATAATCCTCTAGAATCCTGCTAGAGTTTAGACGATTTTATTCATCAAATAAACCTTGAAGGCTGGCAAAAGGACTATTGGCTTCTTTCTTTTCCATTTGCTGCTTTTGATAGTCTTCCTCCGTCAGCACCTGCCAGTCAATTCCCATAGGCATGGTCTCACCAGCTTCCTCTCCAGGAGTCAAAACTTTCAGCGGAATATGGAGCAAAATATTGTCCGCCACACTCGCTGCCAAATCGATCGTATCCCCCTCAAACGGCAGAACCAAATCATCTTCCAGCAAATCTTTTTGCATAGAGCCATCTTCGACAGAGGCAAAGACTTCATGAACCATGTAGTCTTCCACTATGTCAACTGGAGCCATGCTGCGACTAGAAGCGAGGGTAATCTGGTAGGTCAAGGTGTAATCCAAAAAATAAAGCCCATTTTCATACTGAGCCTGACCTCTAGCCACGATCTTCTGGATATCTAACACTTCACGATTACGTTCTTTTAGCTCTTGCGCCAAATCAAAGTCTTGATCAAACTGCAAGCCGCCAGCATTCTTCTTAATTTCTTGAATATTTAACATTTCAGCCTCGTTTTACATTATTTCTTTCTTCATTATATCATTTTCTCGGCCAAATACCTATACCCTAAACAGCCAATAAAATAACTAAAAACAAAATCTCTCAGCCACTTAGACTGAGAGACAACACGTTTTTCCTAAGAAGGGATTATTTTCGGAATTTGAATTGGCTGTAAAGACCAAAAACGATGATCCAGACAGCTGATCCGATTGCGCCCACTACCGTTGACTCTTGTAAGAAAAGAGTGACAAAGACAAAGGCAAAGAAGAGCATGGTCAAAGGATTGAGAAACTTGTAAGCTGGCATGAGATAACCATCTGCCATAAAATCTGGTGACTTACGATATTTGAGGTGGGCCAGCATAGTCAGAGCATAAATAGCGATGTAGACACCAGATGAGGAAGCCGTAATCAGAGCAAAGGAGTCCGATACTCCTGGAAGAATCTTGATAAAGGCCGCAAAGGCAATGGTAGCCGCTGAAGCCAAAATCGCATTCTGCGGAACATTTTGCCGAGATAGCTTCCCAGCTCCTATTTTCTCAAGAAAAGGATTGGGCGTATCGTGGGCAATCTGATACAAATGGCGACCTGTTGAGTAGAGGGTCGAGTTCAGTGCAGAGGCCGCTGAGGTCAGGACCACGAAGTTAATCAAGGCTGCCGCCCATTTGAGGCCCGCTAACTGAAAAACAATAACAAAGGGTGAGTCAGCCGTTGCTAGTTTTTCCCAAGGAATGATGGCCATAATAGCAAGGAGAGAGCCCCCGTAAAACAAGACAATCCGCAAAGGAATTTCTTTGATGGCCTTTGGCAAGACCGCCCGTGGATTAGCCGTTTCAGAAGTGGTAATCCCGATAAATTCAATGGCCTGATAGGCAAAGAAGACCATCTGGAAAGCCATGACAAAACTTACAAAGCCATTAGGGAAAAGCTGAAAACCTCGGCCAATATTCCCAAGACTGGCTACTCCGTGAGGCGTTTTAAAGCCTGTCAATACCATAAAGACAGCCGTTGCAATCAAAGCAATGATGGCTATAATCTTTATCATAGCAAACCAAAATTCGACCTCGCCAAAGACTCGAACCGCTATCAGATTGACCAAGCTAAGAAGGGCTAGAAAGACAAGCTGAATCATCCAAGCTGGCCAGTCAGGAAACCAGTACTGCACATACTGGGCAACAGCCGTAATCTCAGCCATTCCGATAAAAATCAGAGAAATCCAGTAGGACCAACCGGAAAAATACCCCCAGCCAGTTCCCAAATATTTGGTAATAAAGTTGATAAAGGTATGCTGGTCAGGGTCGTAGTAAAGCATTTCTCCAATCGCCCGCATCATCAGATACATGAAAAGACCCGTCAGCATGTAAATCAAGATAATGGATGGACCCGTCAAACTAATCGAACGCCCCGCTCCCAAGAAAAGACCCGTGCCGATGGTTCCAGCAATGGCTATAATCTGAACATGCCGATTTTGTAAGCCACGTTTCATCCCGTTCTTTTCTGTTTTTTCGTTGTTTTTCAACTCATTTTCACTCATTCAATCATTTCCTTTCACAAATCGCTTTATTGTATCACAATTCAGACAATTCTGCTAGAAATTCTTTCATTTTTATCTATAAAAGTTAGAAAAAATATTTATTTTTGTGCTAGAACCTGTTCATCTTCATCCTATGCTCTTAAATTTATCTTCTCTTTTGTAATAGATTACCACGGATGATGTCCCCAAACTCAGTAAATCCCCTATTTCAAACTCCAGCCACCGTCGATTTTGATAATCTCGCCCTGCATAGCAGCAGCCTTACCGCTTGCCAGAAAGAGGCTGACATCAGCCACTTCTTGAGGGTCTAGCCAGCGCTTGATCGGCGTTTCCTCAGCAACCCAGTCTGCCAGTCCGCCTGGCTCAAAGTCGGAGGCAGTCATGGCTGTCTTGACAGCGCCTGGCGCTAGGCCAAAGACTTGGATATTTTGATCCGCATAGTCCAGGGCTATCTGCTTGGTCAGGCCAGCCAGAGCATGCTTAGAAGCTGTATAGGCAGCACCGCCACCGCCAGCCAGAAAGCTAGCAATCGAGCACATGTTAATGATGATACCAGACTTCTTCTCCAGCATTTTCTGCAGGTAAAAGCGGGTGATTTTCATAGTCGCGGTCAGATTTAGCGCAAAAATCTGCTCCCAGTCCTCGTCACTGGTCTCGTGCAGGGGACGATAATCGTCCAAAATTCCAGCTGTATTGCAGAGAATGTCCACTTCAGGTAAGCTAGTGAAAAGTGGTGTCAAATCATCTGTCAAATCCATTTTAAAAAAACGTAGTTCATTTAGAAACCCCGGATTTTCACCCTTATCTACCCCATAAACGCGGTAGCCATTTTCCAAAAAGGTCAGAGCCTGAGCTCGGCCGATGCCAGAGCTAGCTCCCGTAACTAGTACCGTCTTAGTCATTCACTTCCACCCAATCTGTCGCCAGCACATCACAAGGAGTCGGACTCCACATGGAGAAGCCCTCCCCTTGGCCTGAAACATTGATGAGGAAATAAGGTGTCACCTCGAGAGCCACCCCATTCTGCTCAATCGTGTCAAAGAGCTGGACGTAGTTCTCTGCCCCACCCCAGCCTGTCCGCACATATTTTTTCTTGGCCTTAAGGCCAGGTAAAATTTCTTCAAATGTCATGGTTTTCTCCTTTATTATCTATAAACCTTGATTTGATAAGGTTTGTGAATCTCTGAAATGAGTTGGTTTTTAAATTTGTTCACCTTTTTGTGGACTTACAGACTATTTATGGCTTTTTCGTAGTATGAAACAGCCTCTTTTTCTTTGTCCTTGGATAGGTGACTGTAGATGTCCATGGTCATAGCCAAGGTAGCATGGCCTAACCGGTATTGTAATTCTTTATAGCTGATACCAGCATTGAGCAATAAACTAGCGTGAGTGTGGCGGAAGGCGTGAAAGGTAAAGCGGGGTATTCCAATTTCTTTGCAGCGCCGATCCAGGGAATCTTGCCTTGTGGCCATATTCTGATATTGCTTAGTCGGGATAGCAAATACTACAGACGGAGCACGCGCCCCATCTTCTACGAATAGTTGCCGCTGCCTATTTTTGTACAGCTTAAGCATATTGACTGTTTTCCGGTCAATACTAATCACTCTGACCCCTGCTTTACTTTTAGGCGGTCCTACTAGATCCACCAGCCTATTATAATTCTTTGATATGCTGATAGTCGCATTCTCCAAGTCGATATCAGACCACTCCAGAGCCACCGCTTCACCAAAGCGACAGCCAGTCGCAAGCAGTAAGCTGTACAGCACATAATCAAAATAATGACTGTATTTTTTAAATGCCAGCTTCTCCATATAACCTAAAAGAGACTTCAAGTCCTCCGGAGCGATAAACTTGATTGCTTTACTCTCACGCTTTGGCTTCCTGGGCAGGATAATATCCCTCGCTGGGTTGAATGGCAAGAGCTGCAGCGAAACGCCATATTTTAAGATACGGCTATTTATCGAGTGAACCAAGCGACTTGATAAGTCATTGATGAAACTCTGGATATAACTAGCGGCCAGCTTATCCAGTTTCATCTTTCCAAAAACTGGGATTAAGTGGCTATTCACCATTCTTTCTGTCGCTATGAAGGTTTGGGGTTTGACAGTCAGTCGGTAACTTTCCAGCCATAAGTCAGCCAATTCTTGATAATTCTTCACCCGCACAGATTTGTGAACCGTTGATCCGTTCGCTTTAAAGTCAAGCTGCGCGTGCTGGGCTTTGCTCTTGACCTCTTTTCTTGTCCGTCCCGTGATACTGGTCTTTACTTTCTTCCCTGTTACCTGATCCACTCCCAGATAGACACTTGCGCGGTACACATTGCTACCGTCTTTCTTTTTGACTTCTGTTATTTTCATGATATACCTTTCCATCAGCAGGCAAGCTGTTATTAAAAAGATTTTAGATTGAATTAGGTTTATATCATGCTAGGAGGTACGAGAACCCCTCTATTTTCGATTTTAATGAGTCGGGCGGTCAAATATACTAGAAAAGAAAACACGCGCTTAAACGGGCTTATATTGCGTTTTAAAACGTGGCATGTTTTGGGTGAATAATCTAGGTCAAAAAATGAGATTGTGAAGGTATGAGACTATTTATCCGCTAGGTGCTTGATTTGTCTTTCAAAGTCCGAGTTTATCTTTTGGGTTTTGTTGAATAGTTGGTATTCTGCTTTTGCTTTATCTTTCGCAGCCTTGGAAGTGATTTTCCCATGGCCTTCTAAAATATCGTATTCTTGGAAAGTCAAAAAGCGGTCAATGCTTTGGGATAGCTGCTGCATTGTCTGAGCTTTTCTTTGTTCAATTTGCCTTTCCAGGTAATCAAAGTAACTAGATATACCTCGTTCAAGAGATCGTATTTGTTTTTCGGTTAGGTAATTCTTTGCTATTTGGGTATCTGATTGCAGTATGCGACCGTCAGGGGAGTTTTTCCATGTAGTAAGCCCCATATTGTCCTTTGTATGATCTGCTTTAGTGTAGATGATTTCCGCAGCAGTCTGGCCAGTAATTGCATAATGGAACTTATTCTGTACATCAGCATAGAATTGCTTAGTCAACGTGCTTTGTGGGTCATAGTCGATAGAGATTTCAGCAAAAATATCTGTAATCTGTAACCATATACGACGTTCACTAGCTCGGATAGAGCGCACGCGCTCCAAGAGCTCACGGAAATAGTCTTTTTCCAGCAAGTTTTCGCCTTGTTTCAGACGGTTATCATCCATGGCGAACCCTTTTATCATGTACTCACGAAGTACCGAAGTAGCCCACTGTCTAAATCTCGTAGCTTTTTGGGAATTGACACGGTAACCAACTGAAATGATGGCGTCAAGGTTGTAGTAGCTGACATCCTTAGTTTGGGTTTTATCAGCAATTGCACCGTGTTTTGTGGTTATTTCCATTTTGGAAACAACCACCTTTTCTTCTAATTCTCCCTCTTCAAAGATATTCTTTAGATGCTTACTGATTGCAGGAACACCGACATCAAACAAGCGAGCCATTTCTTTCTGACTAGCCCAAATCGTTTCGCCTTTGATGATGACACTAGCTGTCTCGCTATCGTTGTCAGCAGTATAGATTAAGAATTGTAATTCGTTCATGAGATCCTTTCTAAAAAATTATGAGTAGTTGAGTTACGAGCATAGTATGGCGTTGAACTCCGAGCAAACGCCGAGAAATAGCACTATCAAAATTCACCTCCCCTTACTAATGGAGATTATCAGTTGTTCCCATTTTGGAAATACTAATTTTTGTGCTATAATAATGAAAAAGTCAGGAGGAGAAAGTATGGTTAAAGTTCGTAAGCTTCCTGTAATAGTAGATGCTATTCAAATTGATACAGAAATGTATATCAACACTTTAGAAGGAATTATGAAGGCTTCTCCGGGAGATTGGATTGTCACAGGCGTAGATGGTGAAAAATACCCTGTCAAACCAGATATTTTTGAGAAAACTTATGAAATTATTCGAGGTTAGATCTTTAAGGTCTAACCTTTATTTTTTTGACAATATCAGACGACCTTTTATCAAAAGCTTGATCAATGTATCTATTTGGGTTCTTTTTAAAATCATCCCATTTAACTAATATACAATACCGATCTTCTTCGCTCCATGCATGTTTGTCGTTGTCAAGAGGGAGATAAAAATTATAGCTAAACTCTTTAACAGTAGTGTCTTCATTTATTTTGACTACATCATGATTTTTAAAACAAGTAAAACACGCCTGCTCTCCTCTATAAATACGATCATACATCGAAGGTAAAACTACTCCTAAAAGTCCATTTCTTTTACCTGCTGAAGTATTCGATAGCGAGGCTTGCAATTCTCTTTTGATGTAATTTTGATTTTGGCAATAGTTATTCTCAGAACTTTCGGAACCGATAAGATGAATAGTGACTGTAGAATCTTTTAGATAATCTTCTCGTATTCTTCGCATGATGTAGTCTTCATCTTGCGAATCAATCGGTTCGTTTAGAGACTTGTCAATCATATCCACGTCTAAATTTTCCTGTATATATTTTTTGAACTCCATATCATGAGTTTTAAAAGATATAAAACATTTATGCGCGCTCATTGTTTTTCCTTTCGTTGAATAGTGTCCGTTTGCAAGTTAGCCCAATTTATATTTTCGCTTGAAATGATAGTTTCGCAACGTTCGACAAGCAAAGCGAAGCTATCGTTTTCATTTTTATAGACACCAGTTTCTGTTGAAAACATATATTTTTCATGTTTTAATGATTCTGCCGTTCTACGATAATCAATCCAATTATCACGGTGCTTTGATAAGGAAATAGCGCTTTCGCATAGAAGCATTCCACTTGCACAGATAGCTGATATAATCGAAAAATGCGGAGGCTCCCAAGCTGATAAAATCGGAATCATAAAACCGAGAAGTAGTTCGACATACTTTAGACATTTATACCACTTTTGATGCCATTGACTTTTGCTGTCATACCAATCAATTTGATTATCCAATCTAGATTTTAGATATTCATCAGATTCCATTTATTTTCCTTTCTGTATGTACTGAGGTTAAGATGTTAGTCATCTTTTCTTATTCTTCTAGATTTTTCCTTGAGGTTAGAAATAATGTCAGAAGCCCATTCACCAGTTTC
This sequence comes from Streptococcus cristatus, assembly GCF_008369405.1. Taxonomy (GTDB): domain Bacteria; phylum Bacillota; class Bacilli; order Lactobacillales; family Streptococcaceae; genus Streptococcus; species Streptococcus cristatus_G. The sequence goes on along the minus strand of NZ_VSJJ01000004.1, from coordinate 129,476 downwards.
AAGGTATTTTTTAATTTTAGATGCGTAACTTTTTAAAAATGCTATCTGCATTTCTAAATCTATTAATTCTGTCCCAGTAGCACCTTCCAAATAGGTTGATAACCCCTCAGCTGTTTGTTCAAGATAATCTTGCAAGTCCTCAAGACTTTCCAAAGGCTTAGATGCATTTTTTTGGAACAAATAGATATTAACGATATCTTCTATACCAAAATTTAAGAAGAAAGCCTTGTCAACAACTGCTTGAGTTCTTTGTAAGGCTGTTTTATCAATAGAGGCACCATTAAAAATTTTTTTAAAAAGTTCTTCTATAGCTTCCCAGTTATAATGACTTCCTCCGCGTTCCCCATGTAATAATTGACTTACAGTCATATCTCCAATCTTGGCTATAGATTTTAGGCGTTCAGGATTAGGAGTAGAAAGCCCGTTTTCCCATCGAGAGACTAGTCCTTTTCCTGCTCCAAAGAGCTTACCGAACTCCTCCAAAGTCATCCCTTTTTCTTGCCTTATGGATTTTATACGAGATCCTATTATTTTTTTATCTTCAACATCATTCATTAATCAAAGCCTCCTATTTGCTTCAGTCATATTGTATCAAACAGAAAGCTAAAAATCCACAAAATGTTGTAAAAAGTTACACAAAACTGTTGACATTCAATCTAAAATAGACTAAAATTGGTTGCATAAGGTTATAAAAAGGAGAGCGTTATGTACAAACCTAATAAGGTCAGAGGTTATCGTAACATGTTAGGAATGACCCAAAAACAAATGGGGGAAGCACTTGGAATTAGCAAGCAAAGCTATATGAACAAGGAAAAAGGATATGTGACTTTTAGAGATTCTGAAAAACTAGTTTTTAAAAATCTACTGATACCCTTGTTCCCTAACATAAAACTTGAAGATATATTTTTTTAGAAAGGGGGTTATATAATGTTGCATAATATACTGTATTAAACTATAACGAAAGGAGCCAAACCATGAAACTAGTCTACATGGACGGCAAGAAAGAGCCGTACACCACAAGCGAGATCATCGCTGAATGTGCTGGAGTACAGCATCACACTGTAACACGCCTACTAAGAAATCACAAAGAACGATTTACGGCGTTTGGATTTTATGGATTTGAAATCCATAAATTAGACGGAAAAGGACGACCTAAAAAGGTCTATCGTTTAAATGAGCAACAAGCTACTCTACTAATCACTTACTTAGACAACACACCGCAAGTTGTTGAGTTCAAGACAAACCTGGTCAAAGCATTCTTTGAAATGAGGGATGAGGTGGCAGAGTTTAAGCTGCAGCGTGCTTTAGAACAGCCCAAACGAAAAACCTTACACGACAGTATAGAGACATGGCCAGTTGCTCCTAAGCATGCTCACAGTACAATGAACAATCTTTTACTGAAAGGTGCTAGCGGTATGAATAAGCGCCAACTTATGGCGGCGCGTGGTGGCTATAATGGCATTGATAGCCTGACCAGTACCGAACTTGTCAGATACCAAGCCTTGGAAGATATGGCTATCGCTATGATTAACTTGGGCATGACCTATCAGGATATTAAGTCTATGGTCTTCAGACCAAAAGAAAACGCACCACAAGGCGCGTGAGAAGGTCAAACCACGTTTAACGGGTTTAATCTCAGCCCAGCAAGCCATGGACGAACTGGATATAAAATACAAGCCACCGCTAGAGGACGCTCGAAAAGTGTATTACAGGGTTAGCGAACTTTTAAAATTTTTGGGGGTGGAAAATGGCAAGGTATAACATACATCCCGCCCAAGGTGGCGGCAAGTATCATGATATGAAAATCTATAAGGATCGGCAGCCTAAACCTCTTACACACGAGGAACAAAAACGCTTAAAACGCCTGAAAAAGAAACGGAGAAAGGGGCGATAGGATGGCCATCTATGAAAGTCGAGGATTTGGATCACTAGTTCGGCCATATAAAGGCAAGCTAGAGCCGTTTGAGTATATCGCACAGTTTAAACCCATGTCAGTCCCAGAAGGTGCAGATATTGAGGAATACAAACGAACTGCAGCGCCCTACTGTCTAAGCGGCAAAGTGACCCCAGAAAAAAATGGCAGCTATTGCAGAAGTAATCAAAGTTTAGTGTATCGTGATTTGATTTTCCTTGATTATGATGAGATTGAGGGAACGACTGAGAGCTTTATAGAAGCTGTTTCTGGCGCTTTGTTTGGCTACTCCTATATCTTATACCCAACCATCAAACACACCCCAAAAAGCCCCCGTTTTCGCCTTGTGGTGAAGCCTAGCAGTGTGATGAATGAGGCAACCTATAAGCAGGTAGTCAAAGAGATTGCTGACAAGATAGGGATCCCCTTTGACATGGCTAGTCTGACCTGGTCACAACTCCAAGGGTTACCAGTAACAACTGGAGAACCAGCAGAATATCAAAAAATCGTAGAGCATGGGATAGATTATCCAGTACCACAGGGGAGTACTGAACCACTCAACAAAAAAACTACTACTGTTGCTCCTTACACCCCCAGAACAAACGGACAACGCTCTATCACTATGAGGGTCATAGACACCCTTTTCAATGGTTTTGGAGACGAGGGAGGGCGTAACGTGGCACTAACGCGCTTTGTAGGACTGCTCTTTAATAAGTGGGTAGATTGTGACATAGAAACAGCTTACGAATTGGCAAATATAGCTAACAGCGTGACGCCTGACCCGTTGCCTATCGAGGAGCTAGACCGTACTTTTACCAGTATAGCTAGAGCAGAATTTAGAAAGAGAGGGTAGAACAATCGAAAAAGAAGAATTGAAAAATCTAGAAAGCGAAATCTTAGATGCGCGTGAAACCGAGGATAAGTATTTCAAAACATTCAAAGGTGTTAGGGGACAACTAATCAAAGAATGCCAGGAACTCAAGGAAGAGGCTTATCAAGCAGCCTATGATGGAGTTATGGCTGATAGCAAGCACCTTGAAAATGTAAAAGACGGAAGATTGACCATAGAGCAGTACGAGGAACTAGCTAGACAAAAAGGGCAAGAAGCGATTAATAAAGCCCTACCCACTAAACCGCTAGGCGTGGCAATCATGCTGACAAAGCATATTCACTTTATCAGGATTAAACCAGAGGCACAAGGGCAAAAAGCCCCACTCTATTTCTATAACCCTGATTTTGGCATCTGGGTAGAAGATAACGAATTTTTACAGGATCTTATCTCTATAATCTTCCCAAATGCTACTGAGAAACAAGCCTTTGACACATTGTATAAAATTGCTAGACAGAGCCAAATGAAAGAGATTCAAAGTGACTATACTGTTATCGGTAAGCAACTTTACAATGCCAAATTAGGCATATTTGAAGATATTACACCAGCTATAACGGTCACACGAAAGATAAGAACGAGCTACAACCCTAACGCAAAAGAACCAATCATAAAAGGTTGGAAACCGACAACATAGCTTCTAGAATTGTTTGACGGTGATACGGAACTTTATAACCTCGCTATCCAGATCATAAAAGCCAGTATCACGGGGCAATCTTTGCAAAAAATCTTTTGGCTATTTGGTGAGGGAGGCACCGGAAAGGGCACTTTCCAGCAGTTGTTGATTAACCTGGTTGGGATGGAAAATGTGGCCAGTTTGAAAATTACAGGCTTAACTAAAAGTCAATTCTCAACCTCTATCCTATTGGGAAAATCCCTAGTTATCGGTGATGATGTGCAGAAAGACGCTGTTATAAAAGACACTTCAGATATGTTTAGCTTAGCAACAGGCGATATAATGACCATAGAAGACAAAGGGAAACGCCCTTATAGCATACGCCTTAATATGACAGTAGTACAATCTTCTAATGGTTTACCAAGAATGAACGGGGATAAGTCAGCTATTGATAGGCGATTTAGAATTTTACCTTTTACCAAAGTATTCAAAGATAAACCTAATAAGGCTATCAAAGACGATTACATTAACCGCAAAGAAGTTCTGGAGTACCTGGTTAAGTTGGCCGTTGAAACACCAATCGCTGACATTAACCCTACGAAGTCTATTGAAATACTTGAAGAACACCATAAGGACATGAACCCCGTTATTGATTTTGTTTCTAAGTTTTTTACTGATGAATTGACAAGTGAGTTTATCCCTAATAGTTTTGTCTATCACGTTTGGAAATGTTTTCTAGAATACTATGGTATTAAATAAAACAGGTCAGAAATGGGCTTACATCGAGAAATTAAAAGCAACTTGCCTGAAGGTTTCGCAGTTGGCCAGAAAACTATCCCAGCGGGTCAACAGATTCATAAAGGTTTTTATCCTAAAGAGGATTTACCGTCTTTTGCCAGTCTTAATTATTTCAATGGCAGAGAAACCCCAGAAAGACAGAAAAAACCCAAAAATGAACGAGGTTACTACAACAATAGGCTAAAACTTAAGAAAAAACGTTGAAATTTTATACACTTTATACACTAACTTATTTTTTTAACACACTTAGAAACACTGTATTATCAATGGTTTTAGACACTTCCCACACTTTATACACTTTTTTTGAAATTTCCCTATAAGAGTATTATAGAAAGCTCCCCTATTATTTGTTTATATATATTTTATTTTTAGTGTATAAAGTGTCTAAAGTGTATAAAATAAGACTTTATCCCTTGATATGACTGGGCTTTAATTTTATACACTTTCAAAACTAAGTGTATAAAAAACAAAAGAAGCGTCTAAAAAATGGAGGAAAGAAATGAAAATCAAGATATTTTATCAGCAACAGAAGCAAAGCCTACAGGAATTTGAATCTCAAGTCAACGACTTTATGGCAAGCGTTGAAGTTGTGGATGTGAAATGCACTGAAGCAACCGAGGGTGACTATGAGAATTTGAGTGCAACATTGGGGCTACTGGTCCTATATAAAGAATAAGGAGGAAGCCCATGACCGAACCAGCATACTTTGAACAAGCAGATCAGGAACTGAAGGAATTCAATCGCAAACGTGACGATTTCATGGCGGATGCAACACCAGTAGAACTTGCAGATACGCCTAAACTGATTGAACTAGGTGAGAAGCTCCGGACAGAAGACACCAGCATAAACGCCTATGAGTTATACAGACACCCCGAAGCGCGTGCAAAGTTATTCGCCCAAATCGCGGAAGCCTGCTTCTTGCTGATTGCAGATAGCTCACCAGTACCAGTGCAACCAACACAAGCTCAGCGTATCCATTTTTGCGAGTACCTGGAAGGGCAGTTCCAGAATATCATTAAGAAGTTGATTGCAGGCACAGACAAGCAAGCCCTAGAGTCTTTACTTGAAGCCCTGCAACTGCCCAAAGAAAAACAGGCTCAGTTTGTCCGTGATGTGGTAGTAAGTGGCTTACTCAGTGAAGAATAGCAGCAAAAGGGGCAGTGCCTCTTTTTGTGGCTTAATTGCTACTTATCCCAATAGATTTGGGTTTTCTATATATAGGTATTTGGAGCAAATGGAAACTATAAAATCAATAGCTATAGAGACATTTATAAAGCCATTGAAAATTAAAAATCTAACCCATGGCATAGCTGAGTTAGACGGCAGGAAACTAGAAATAGACTTAGATAATTTATATATCACCCTTGGCAAAGACTACTTTGATTTAGATAGAATACCAGGGACTAAGGGAGGCTATCGCTACTTCTTTCTATGCCCTATTTGTGGTCGGCGGTGTAGAATACTTTATAAACGATATTTGCTCTATGGTTGCGGATCATGCCAGAAAATACACAAGTCAACCCTGAACCGCAGTAAGACAGATTGTCAATACTATTGGGAGAGAGCACTGAGAGAGGCTAGAAAGGTAGAGCCAGGCTGGAGTCCTAAACGTGGCGGATATATGTTTGACGCTTTTCCTGAACGACCTAAGTATATGAAACGGGAACGGTACTACAAGCATTATCAGAAATTTGTTAATTACACTAGAAAAGGGGATAGATTTTGGCTGAATGGTTTGAGATTGTGAGACAATATGAAGTAGTTGCAATTTACAAAACAAATAAATACTACATATTAGACGGGTGTAATATCGGAATAACCTAGCTATATCAAGGTTTTTGACTGATTAGAGCGTTCCGAAAAGGGGTGCGCGTGCTCAAAGCTCGAGCAAAGCTGGAGAAAATGTAAAATATCCCCTACCATTTATCCAGAGAAGGAACAAATAACTTGCCTTATCTGCCTACAACATGCTCTCTGGTTCTGAAAAGTTCCTACATATTCCACCAGTCGTTAAAAATACAAAAAGCCAAGGCGCTCCGCCTCAGCTTGATTGATTCATGCTTCAAAGATGAAGTTATAGAGTTGAACAACCTTCTGAAAGCTCGGTGTGTCCATGGTGGTGATTTTTTGTGCCTGGCGTTCTCGAAAGTCGAAGGTGTAAAGCTGGAGCGGATTCACTGAGCCGTCTACCTCAGAGGACAGGACAGGGACCAGCAAGCCTAGCTTTTCTAACTTCTTCTGGCCATGCGTGACAGGGCAGACGGCAACGAAGCCAGTGCGTTCTGAGTATTCCTTACGAGATACCACCACAGCAGGGCGGCGCTTCTGTATCTCACGCCCGACAGATGGATCAAAGTCTATCCAGATGATATCCTGCTTTTCTGGGATATAGTTAGATTTCGCTGTCAAGTAGTTTCACCCCTTCAAAATCATTTTCCATACGGAGGTCAGCCGCTTCAGCGAATGGATCTGCAATCTTTGGAGCTAGGACGATCACATTATCAGCGCCTTTGTAAACGACCATTTCTTGACCTTCCGGGACCTCAAGCGCCTTGGGAATGGTCACAGTCAGAGAGTTCCCAACTTTACGGGTTTTTACTGTATTCATTTCTTTTCTCCTTCGTTTGTATATATCAAGTATATACTGAAAAAGAGAGAAAAGCAAGCAAAAAGCCAGCCTTGCGACTGACTCCTTGGTATAGATTTGATAGATTTATTATACCACAAGAGGAGGCTAAGGCATGACACCAGAGCAAGTAAAAGCAAAGTTAGAAGGTATTAGATGGTTAGATAAAGAGATTCAGAGTTTGCAGTTAGAACTTCAATATCTAGAACAAGGTCTATTTAAAAAATCAACTCTGACACAAACCAAAGTCCAGACTAGTAGAGTGAACAATACAGAGAATGAACTTGTCTATGTTTTGAAGTTGAAAAAAGATATACAAAACAGACTTTCCAATCTAATCGAGGAACGTTCAGAAACTTCTAAACTCATTGATAAACTGAGTGATCCTCTTGAAAGGTCAGTGTTGCGGATGTTCTATGTCAATCACTTGGAAATATGGAATATCGAAGACAAGATAGAAAAGTCAAAAACAACAATTTACAGAATAAAGAGTTCAGGAATAAAGAAACTTGCTAAGCTCATGGATGATAGAGCTTCTAAACTTACTTAGCAAAGCAGCTTCTTCCGCTGCTTGCCTTTTGGCCAAATGCTTCAGGCTATCACTTATACTGTTCAACGTTCGGAAACTACCCCCTATTTTTTTAATCGGGGGTATATTGTTTTGGTTTTAAAGGACGCGGCCTTTTCCGTGCGAAAAATTCCCTTTTTGAAAATTTTAAAGCGGAAAGAAATGCGGTATTATTAGGCTTTTAAGTTGATTTTTTAGCCATAATGCTACCCATTGACTAAGGATATTTATAAAAACAACCTAGTACTAACAAGTTCTTACACATTCCACCAGTTATCGTGAGGATGAAGCTACGCATGATCGAGCCGAGAGTGAACCAAGAAAGATTTTCATTTTTTAATTGAACAAGGAGCGAACAAAGAGGACTGCAAATATCGAGAGTAATAAAAGATTAATAATATCAAAGGCAGGGGCTATGGGCCTACCCTCTACTCTTTACGGCCTTCACACCAGCACTATACATTTTTTCACGGAACAATTAAGAAAAGGAGTATGCTTTTTACGGCCGATATGGACATAAGGATAAGAATTATTCTTCACAGATTTAGATTAAGAGGAAATATGATATAATCAAGATATAAAGGATAGAGGTTGAAAAGTATCCGCCTCCAACGCGCCACTTAGCTAGTGGGTCGAGAAATGCGGGCGACATTCGGCGGTCCCGCCTATCCTTTCTTATAGCTAGCCCTTAGAAAAAAATCTAGGGGCTTTTGTGAAGTTATAACTCTACAAAGCATGCACCTCATGATATAATATATCTATCAGCAACTCCACAAGTAATTAAAAAAGCACCTTGTGGGGTGCTAGTTCTTGCCTGCTGAACTCATCAAATTTCAGGCCCTTTTGAGGTCTTTTTTTGTTCACCTTTTTGTGGACTCCTGAAGAATATCAAAGATGAACTAATATGGGTATTCTTGCTATAAACCGCTATAAATCACTGTAAAGAGACACTAAAGAATATCTACAATCATGGTTTTTCTAAATTTCTTCAAATGTCATGTTTTTCTCCTTTTGTTTATTAATACTCTTATCAAAATTTGCTATTAGCAGTCATAGGTAAGTTAAAGCTTCTTCTCCATCTCCACAAAGAGATGAATATCGCCATTGCTTTCCTGCGGAATGCGCCTCACCACTTCAAAGCCCATGTTGAGATAAAGCTGCTGGGCTCGGTGATTGAAGTCAGCTACGGATAGCCTTATGACTTGGGGCGCAAAATTTTTCATGATAAAGTCCAGAATTTCCTGCAGAAATGAAGCGCCTTGGCCTTTTCCGCAGTGCTCCGGCTTCATGCCCAAACCAAGCTCTAAAGTTCGCTCACCTTTCTCCTCCAAGCAGAAAAATCCATAGAGCTTCCCCTCTCGCACCACTTGATAATAACGGTCCCCACGCGCTTCTGGAGAAACCAGTTCTTCATAATCTTCCAGGTCATTTTTCATATCATAAAAGTCATAAGGCGCCTCATAATGCCAGTCCTTAGCAATTTCCAAAGCATGTTGCTGGCTTAGTGGTTCAATCATCATCTACTCCTCCTTTCTCTAAAATCCCCAATAAAAGCGTTTCTGGTCTGCTTTTTCGCTGCAGCCGAGACTGCGATAAAATTCATGGGCTGATGTGCGGGAAATGCCTGAATTAATCCGAATTCCTGTGTAGCCTGCTGCTTTTCCCTCTTCACGCAAGGCTTGCATCAGCGCTCTGCCATGTCCCTGCCCTTGAAAATCCTGAGCGACGGCCAAAGCCAAGAGATTGAGCAAGGACGGAAAATAGAGACAGTCGTAGCTAGCCGCATGAGCGTATCCTATGACCTGACCGTCTTCTTCAACTACCAAAATCAAATGCTGGTCATTCTCTAGCAGCCTCTTCAGTTGAGCCTCCGTCGCTTCCCTATCGAAGTCATAGCCCAGGCACTCAGCATTGAGTCGCTGAATGGCTGCAGCGTCTCTTAGTTTTACCTTACGAATCATTTGTCACCTCGTTCTTCTCTTTATTATAGCAGAAAAGCAGTCTCTTTGACTGCTTTCAATGAACTATTCTCCCATCTGTCCCTTCAACCAAGACTCCGCCTCTTATAAAGGATAGTCTGTCAGGATATCTGGCTGGATGGTCTCATTCTCATAAAGCTTATTTCCATCTCTCACTCTTGGAAAACGCAATCATGAGACCCGAACCAGCTAGAACTGCCAAAAGAACAAGACAGATATTTTTCAGAGGATAGAGCCAGTCTTTATTTTCCTCATGCCATCTTGACTTCCAAAGGCCAACATAGTCAGCACTCATATGTTCGGGTTGATTCAGCTGGATATTGATTACAATAGCTAGTAAGATAAGGGCAAGTAAGGCAAGCGCAATCAGCCAAACTTTCTTCTTTTTCGTTAGGTTAAAATTCTTCATTCTTTTCTCCTTCTACTTTCTGTTTAAAACAACTTTTTACACTACTTTTCTTTCACTTCTATTTCCGAATGACGATAGCCGTAGCCAAAGTAAATCAAAATTCCCAAAAGCAGGGCGATGCCAAAGGCCAACCAAGTGTCCCACGTGTACTGAGTCATAAAGGAAAGGCAGATGACAATGGACAAAATCGGAGTTAGAGGCACCAGCGGAGTTTTAAACTCTCCTGCCTTGGGCTGCCCCTTTTCCTTGCGCAACTTCAAGATGGCAAAGGCCAGCATAATCAGATAAGCCAGAGTACAGATGTTGAGGAAAGAAGCGATGCTGGCAAGAGGGAAGATACCCGCACAGATAGCCGAGGCAATCCCCACCAAGACAGTAGCATTTTGGGGTACGCGGCTAGTAGCAGTCAATTCCTTGAAAGACCGCGGTAAAAGTCCGTCACGCGCTATGCTGTAAATCATCCGAGACAAGGCATAGGTCATGGAGATACAGACCGTGATCAGGGTCAAAATAGCGACGATAGAGACATAATTAGCCGCCCAATCCATCCCAATACTGCGAAGGGAGAAGGCTACTGCATCTGGGACATTTAGCTTGGTGTAGTGGACCAAGCCTGTCAAGACCAAGGTTACCAAGATATAGAGAATGGTCACGATCCCAAGAGAAAGGACAATTCCGCGCGGCACATTTTTTTGTGGCTCTTTAATCTCATCCACAGACATGGAAATCGACTCAAAGCCTAGAAAAGCAAAGAACATCAGAGAAGCTCCAGCCATAATCCCCGTCTGTCCGCCATAGATTTGACCAAAGCCGAACGGTGCAAAGTTGGACCAATTCTCAGGTCGGAGATGGAAAAGTCCAACGAGAATAAAGAGAGCCAAGGCTGAGAATTTGAGGACAACCAAGGCTGAATTAAAGCGCAGGGCTGCTTTTGAATTTAGAAGCACCACACCCGTCACAAAAAGAATGACCAAAATTGGCAAAATATCGACGTAGGTCCCTGCTTGTGGAGCAAAAGTTCCATTTAAGGCTGTCGGTAACTGAAAACCAAAACCGCCCAGCAACCCTTTCAGGTAAGAGGCCCAACCAGAAGCCACACCTGATATGGCTGTCATAAATTCCATGATGGTCAGCCAACCAGCCATCCAGGCCGGAAATTCCCCTAAAACAGCGTAAATATAGCTGTAAGCTCCGCCATTAGCTGGGACTCGAGAGGCAAACTCTGCATAAAACAGGGCAGAGATGCTGACACACAGGGCAGAAATCACGATCGACACAATCAAAGCTGGACCAGCATAAGTCGCCGCTCCAATTCCCGTAACCGTGAAAATCCCGGTACCGACCATGGCCCCAATTCCCAAAAGAATCAAATCCACCAGTTTCAGATGCCGCCGCATTCCTGTCCGGTTTTTACTAGCATCTTTTTTTCGAAAAATATTCATAGCAATCTCCCTCCAAGGCATAGATGGTTTATTATATCATAGATTGTTAGATTTACCAAAGTCTCTTTTTATCTGCCCCTTTTTCATCGGGCAAAGAAAAGCAAAATAAGAAGCTGGGAAAACCCAACTTCTTACATAGAAACAATCGTACGATAACTCCGAGAAGTAATCATAAAGACAATGACATAGCTGATAAAGAAGATAGCACAGACACCTAGCGTCACAGCCAGCATGAGAACTGAGTTAAGCACACCGAGGGCAGACAAGATCAAGCTCAACATATGATAGGCAAAGGTCAGATGGATAAAGGCGAAGGCCAGTGGCAGGAAGAAAACAATCAAGATCTGTTTCCGAATGGTTTGTCTAATTTGCTTCTCATCCAGACCGACCTTTTGTAGAATCACAAAGCGATCCCGATCCTCGTACCCTTCTGAAATCTGCTTGTAGTAGATGATGAGGATGGTTCCCAGCATAAAGACGATTGATAGAAAGATACCGATGAAGAACATACCGCCCAGCATTCCTTTGATTTCTTGCTTATCAAAGGCTGTCACCGAACCATAGACTGCTTGGTTTTCAGGCAAGGTCAGGTTAAATAGATGCAGCTTCTCTTGGTAAGCATCCCGCAGATTGCGCTGTTCTTCTGTTGATAGCTTAGTATTGAGTCCACCATAATAATCAAGGTTCACAGCGTATTTGTCCATCAGTGTGGAGAATACTTGACTTGGATTTTTAAGGACCATGTAGATTTTCTCTGGGACGATCATGTTCATCTGGTCTGGCAAATTGCCAAAGATAAAGTCTTCTTTGAGTTCCTCTTTGATTTTAAAGGTCTGACCAGCCAGCTGCAAGTCTTGCTTGGAATCTAACTTCACCCCTTGCTGATAGAGTGCCACCTCGTCATCCCCAAGATTCAGAGTTTTCCCTGTCATACTCTGATAATCCGCTTCTGAAACCGCTAGAATGTAAGCCTTCGGCGTGACAAATTTCTGATTGGCATCGAAAATATCAAGCTGGTTACCGACGCGACTTTTTACTCCCATCGTATAGTATGGATAGATAACTTTCTTCGTGACTGGCAACTGCTGCTCATTCACAAACTCTGTCAGCGCTTGGTCCATCTGCTCACCCGTGACTCCTTTTCCTTGAATACTAAAATCATGAGGAAACATAGCTTTTTGCATGTAGTCACCACCAGCATAGATATTAGCTCCGCCAGATAAGGTTACCAAGACCATGGTTGATAGGATAGCAATTGTTGCCAGACCCACCGCATTTTTCTTCATTCGGAAAATCAGGTTGGAAACGGAAATCATGTTATTGGGTTGGTAATAATAGGACTTCTTCTTTTTCAAAAATAGCAGAAAAACCGTAATTCCAGCATTAAAGAGCAGGTAGGTTCCCAGAATCACAAAGAGCACTGCGACAAAGAAGGTAACGACTGCTGATAAGGGATTGGTCACTCCTAGTGCAAGGAAGTAACCATAAGCCAAGGCTGCAAGGCCAAGTAGCGTTTGCAGGAATAAAAAGCGACTTTTCTTTTCTCCGCTATTCTTTTCTTTGACCAATTGCAGCGCATCGAGCTTTCTCAAGCGCAGACCATTGCTAATCATCAGGCAGAAAAAGACAAAGGCGTAGAAAATAGCAACCACGATAACTACAGCGGGCTGAAAAGTTGACGCCAAGACGACCTTCATCGCCATGATTTTCAGCAAGAGAGCATAGATCAGCTTGTCAAACAAGAGTCCAATCCCTAGTCCGAGGATAAGGGTGACCAGACCAAATACCAGTAATTCGATCACCACCATGACAAAGATGTGGGATTTATTGAGCCCTAGCACACTGTAAAGACCTAGCTCTTTGGAGCGATTCTTGAAAACAAAGCTATTAGCATAAAAGACGATAATGCTGGTCGTGATGCTGACAATAACCATCCCAAAAGATAGCACCATAGAAACGGCGCTTGCACCGGTCATTTTTACTAAATTGGGATTAAAGGTCAGGGAGAAAAAGATGTAGGAGATGGCGATAGCCAGACAGGTCGCCAGAGCGAAAGGATAATAAAGCTTACGATTTTTGATTAAGTTAGAAAGCGCAAGCTTACTAGTTAATCTAAGCATGAGCTTCCACCTCACTTGCCATAACTGTCAGAGTATCGGAAATCTCTTGGAACATCTGCCGCTCAGTCTTGTTGCCACGAAAGATTTGGTTGTAAAGAATCCCGTCCTTGATAAAGAGCACCCGCTTGGCCCGACTGGCAGCTGAAGTCGAGTGAGTCACCATGAGAATGGTCTGGCCGCGGTCATTGATATCGTCAAAGACATCTAGCAACGCCGCCGAAGACTTAGAATCCAAGGCTCCTGTCGGCTCATCTGCCAGCAAAATCTCAGGCTCTGTGATGATGGCCCGAGCCACTGCAACCCGTTGCTTCTGACCACCAGAAATTTCATAAGGGAACTTCTCTTGGAGTTTGTTAATCCCCAGCTCATTGCAGGTCGTCACCAACTTTTGCATCATCTCAGTAATGGGACGACGCGAGAGCACTAGAGGCAAGAGGATATTATCCTTGACCGACAGGGTATCCAGCAGGTTGAAATCCTGAAAGACAAAGCCCAATTTTTCTCGACGGAAGCTAGAAGCCTGACTATTTTTGATGGTTGCCGTATCAGTTCCGTTGAGGAAAACACGGCCTTCAGTCGGCTTGTCCAGCATGGCTAGGATGTTGAGTAGGGTGGATTTCCCGGAGCCTGACTCCCCCATGATGGCGACATATTCGCCTTTTTCTACCGTAAAGTGAATGTCCTTTAGCGCCTCTACTTGACTACCCTGAAAGCGGGTTTTATAAATCTTTTTCACATGTTGTACATCTAATAATGTCATTACTTGAACCTCTTTTTCATTACTTGATACTATTATCATACCGAAAAGCTTGACAAGTTTCCATAAGCTAATCTTTCATTTTAAACTCTTATCTTACATTTTTGTCACTTAGATATCTTCAAGTTATGTAAAAACTTGATTTTCACTAAGGGAAGATGACTGTATGACTTGAGCTACTTTGCAAGTTTGCCTCTCTTTCCCCTGAACTTTCAGTTCCATTTGGGCAAAAAGGTGGTGGGGCTGGGACAAAAGTCCTAGCCTCTCAATTGTCTTTGGATTGTCAAGCAAGACGCAGTGGTTGAGTGGGCTCTACTACGCTGATTTCATCAGCTTTTACAGCCCTACTCAACTGTGCGGAGGTGGGACGACGAAATCGAATTCTAACGAATTACCGATTTCTGTCCCACTCTCATCCCAGCCCCTTCACTGCATCTACTTCTTAATGACTATATTGTAACCAGAAATAATACTGGCTTGATGCACAGCCCAGTCTAGTTTTTTCGATTTCCTCCTTGGAAATCTTCTGAGCCTTTGGAGTGTGCTGTTTGTGGCTGAAGAGATTTGTTTTCATAGTGGGCCTCCTTTTATTTGGATATTGATTTTTGATTTGTTTTTCCTTACACCTATATGATATAAAATTCCCCGTCCCACTACCATCGAATAACCTTTCATTTTAAGCTTTAAACTTACATTTTTGTCATCTTAAATAGAAAATTTGACGATTGATAGTTCAAAAGCTTTATCTTCTAGTTTATTTCTTGAAACACTCCAAAAAGACCAAGGCATCTACCTTGGTCTTTCATTCGACAGTTTTAGTTGTCAAGATTCATCTTCTAGAGACTTAATCTTCTTTTTTCTTTAGTTTTGCTACAAGACTAGCTACTAAGCCTAAAAGTCCCATTCCTACCAGTGCTGCTAGCTGTGCGGAGCGGTTCCCTGTGTTTGGCAAACGACCACTGTCTGTTTGACTTGCTTTTCTCGCTTCCGATTTTGTTTCTTCAGCCTTTTGTTTTGCTTCTTCAGCATTTGTTTTTTCTTCCTCAGCTTTTGCTGGTGCTTGGGCAAGTCTTTCTGCTGCTAGCTGGGTCGGACTTTGACCTTTCTCAACTTCTACAATCCGAGTTTCGCCCTTACCAGTCTCTTCCGGTTTTTGAGGAGCCACATGGTAATTATCAGGTGATGGCTGAGAATCTTCTTTCTTCGTTCCGACCAGTACGATTCGATCTGTCGGAGCTTGAAGAACTTCTCGTAGCTTCTCTTCTCGCTTACCATCTGGATAAACTTCTGTGAGAACTCGTTCCTGACCATTTTGGCCTCCTTGAGCCACACGCTTTTCTCCTAGTTTGAGCGTCGGATCCTCTTTTTCAACTGTTTGGAAGTTGAGCTCTTGTTCGAGGACTTCTAGACTTGGCAGTTCCTCTTGGATAGCAGCTGCAGTTTTCCCAGTCACTGGTTTTTCCTTGGTCAATTGGATGCGGTATTCCTTGACATGCTTACCATTTTCTGAAACAAGGTGCACCAAGACTGGCAAATGGTCATCTCCACTATCCACAACCGTTGAAGCTACTTGGTCGCTTTCTGCTACTGTAATCTTCGGACGTTGACCTGTATACGTCACTTGATAATTCTGACGCTCTTGAGAGAAGTCTGGCAGTTCTTTTCCACCTACCAAAATCTTAGAATTTGTACTTTCCTTAGCTAATTCACTTGGTGCCAAGAAAGTCATTTCAGTTAGAGCAACACCATTCTTGTCATCTTTTCTTTCCATCCGCCATCTCATTGCTTTAGACTTGACAGCGTTAAAGCTTGCTGTAAGTTCAGTGCCTGCCTGGATTTCCTGATTGATGTTATATGGAACAGCTTCCCAGTTGTCAGGGTTGTTAAACGGATGATTTGGTTCGTAGGCTTGGTAGTTTGAGTAATAGACAGGAGCATCAAAATCTGGTCCAACATAGCGCTCTAAAACAAGTTTAGATGGTGCATCTGTTCCGCTATCAGCAAAGAAGCGTAGTTTAGCTTGAACGACCGTCCGTTCAACAATCTTGCCTTGGTCCTTAAAGATGACACCTGCTGAGACTTCTGGATTCGCTGACGGAGTAGCAGACCAGTTGGTCCAACGACGACTATCATCATGATCCCCATCATTGGTATAGTCCACACGGTCATGAGAACCTGAGTCAATATCATTGGTTGCTGAAGCAAAAGCTTGATTGCCATTTTCATCATAATATGGATTGTCTGATACAGACGCGCCTTGCTTATCGGTCACTCGGACAGAGAGCTCGACAGGTAGGTCACTACCAAGGACGCGACCTCGAACAGTAAATTCACCAGCTTTTGCCAGATTTTCAGCCGGAACTGGCTCCCACTCAACAGTCAGGTCTTTGACTTCATAGTCTGATGTACCCGTGAAGTAAACAGGAACTTTGTTTGGCAAGTCTAGACTTTGACCTAGGTGAAGCAAGCGAGACTGTTTCACTGCTGCTACCGGTTTGCGAGCCAGCAAGTCTTTATCAGTTGTAAAGTGGAGACGGTATTCTCCGAGGATATCTCCATTCTCAGCCTTCACGACAACACGGACAGGATCTCCCTCATGGACACTTGGAACGACTGTTGCCAGACCATTATTGCTGACACTAGCAGTTACTGCTGGTACTTTTCCATCGTTAGCTGGGAGATAATAGTCAGTCAAGCTTGGGTTAAAGTTTGGTAAGTCTTGACCAGCCACTTGGATGCGGGTTTCTGCCTCTTTCGCTGCAGCCACTTGTTTAGAGAAAATTTGGACTTCTGTGATCGAGGTTCCCCACTTGTCATCCGCTCTCACCATACGAATCCGAAGGGCATAAGTATCAACTTTATCAAAGTTAAAGTGATTCATTTCCCCAGCTTTGAGCTGATCTGGAGCTTTAAGATTCGTCACCGGTTTCCAGTTGGCAGCATCGTTGAAGACATGCTCTTCGCTTTCGACAAAGCTAGGATTCTTAGGCGCAGTCGGCACAGTCTTGCCAGCATAATACTCGATCACGTAGGATTTCGGAGCCCCAACCCCGTGATCTTCGTGGAAAGCTACATTCAGATTGTCTACTGCCCGCTTGGTCATAATACCAGAATCTCCAAAGAGAACGCCCACTGAAGCCTCATCTTGACGGTTCCAGTTCGTCCAACGATTGGCTGGTTGGTCAGTGTAAGAAATCACCTTATCATTGACATAAGATACTAAGTCACTTGGATTAGAGTCCGAAGCAAAGGCCAGTGGCAATTCTGAACCTGTCCATTGGTCAGAAATATTGGCTCCATTTTCAGTCTTAGCAGAGACACGGACATGGAGTTTGGTTGGCAACTGACTACCTTCTACCTGACCAGTGACCGTAAAGACGCCCTCTTTTTGATATTGACTTGGAGAAATAGCGTCCCAAGTAACTTTTGCTGAGGAAACTTGACCATTTGAATGGTAAGTTCGGACACTCTCTGGCAGATGTGGTGCTTCCGCAAGTGGAGTTGTCACGCTAACTTCCTCTACTGCTACAATGCCTTCCACAGACACCTTAGCACGCGCTTCCTGCTCAATACCTTCAACTTTTCCGACCACTTCAAAAGCATGATAGCGATCAAGGTTTTCTTTTTCGACAGCCTGCCAAGTAACCTTATGAACTTTAGGGAAGCCTTTATCGTACTCAACCGTCACGGTTGTTGGCAGTTTGGGTTCCTGATGCAAGTCTGTTACCACATGAACTGGGCGGACTGCTTGAACCACTTTCTTCTCCGTATTGGCTTGAATCGCTAGTTCCACTTGCCCTTCAGCACCGTCATACTCTGCTTTCAAAGTCACATTTCCTGGCTTGTGTAGTTCTAAAGTTCCTTTACGAACGGCAACTTTTCCTTCACCTTTCGTAGAGAAGGCCACCTTATCAGCCTGTAAAACTGCCTGAGTGCCATCTTGATAGTGAGCCAAAACAGTTAATTGGACAGTCTGGTCTTCTTTGAGACCGTCAGCTTGCTCAACTTGGAGACTCAAATGGTCAATTTTCGGTGCTTCTTCTAGGAATTGCACAGCATAAGTTTGCAGGGCTCCGCCATCTTTTGGCTGGACATAAATATTTGCGCGCATACCGTTTGAAGCACTGGCTTGAACCACTGTCACATCCGCATTTTCAGCTGTAGCTGCCACTGAAGGGAGCTGCGCTCCATAGGCAAGGCTCTGATAATGGACTGGTTTTTGACTGGTCAGGTCCGATACTGCCTCACCGCCCACAGTCACTAGTGGCGTCACAGGGCCAGCTGCTTCTCCTTCTTCCACGAGCAAGGTAGCAGAAATGGTATCGCCTGCTAGATGACCTGTCATTGGAATACGAGAACCTGCCACAGACAGTTTGGCTTGCTCTTCTGGCGCAATTTCCCATTTATCTACATCATAATGTTCGACACTGCCGTCAGTTAGAGCAAGAGGGATCGACTTGTCTACACTGCTCAAGTCCGTTCCAGGAGCTACTCGTTTAATAACTGGCAATTCTCTTTCAACAGCTAAAACTTCCACACGTGCTTCTACTTGGCGGCCGTCTGCCTCTCCTTTGACGGTTACAATACCTGAATGGCTAACGTCTGCTTGTGACCAAGTCACAGGACGTTCTGCACGACTACCGTCACTGTAAACAAAAGGAACTGTCGCGGGCAAGCTTGGAGCTTGTCCCAAAACTGTGCGAACTTTTGGCACTTCCGTACCCAAAACAGTCTTTTCTTTCTGCTCGTCCTTGCCAGTAAAGACCGTCACCTGGTCTGATTTTAATAAACCAGAATGGGCAGTCAGCGTGAATTTACCGGCTTGGTCTGTTGATTTGACAATGGCAACTCCCTTACCGTTAAAGGCTTTGCGGATCCAAGAACCGTCTGCTTGTTCCTTGTAACGTTCACGGCTGGCTTGCTCACCATTGTCTACACCGACAAGCTGGCCTTGTCCATGCAACTGGAAGCGAACGAGATTATTGGCAGTTGGCACGACATTGCCGTCACGGTCAACGATTTCATAGTAGATATAGGTCAAGTCTTTTCCATCTGCTGCGATAGCATGCTCTTCCTTGATCAAGCGTACGCCTGCAGGCTGACCTGCTGTGACAATCTTGTCGCGGGCAATCTCTTTACCTTGCTCGTCACGAGCTACAGCTTCCAAAGTGCCGGGTTGATAAGCCACTTTCCACTCAAGGTAGAGTTCTTGAGGATTTGCTCCTTCTTGGTAGCTGCGGCCGTCGCTGGTTTCTTTTTTATTAAATTTCTTGACTCCCAAAGATTGGTTGTTCAAGTACAATTCAACGCTAGCAGCATTGGAGTATGCACGGACTGGTATTTTATTTTCAGCATCTGCAACATTGTCTGCCAAGTCTTGATCTTCCCAGTTCCAGTGAGGAAGCAGATGAACCATAGGTTTCTTCTTAGCTGAAACCCACTGACTTTGGTAAAGGTAATAGTCATTTTTCGGAATGCCAGCCGTGTCCACTATTCCAAAATAAGAGCTCTTCACAGGTGTGTTATTTTGGTTGTGCCAAGGAGTTGGTTCGCCGATATAGTCTGTACCTGTCCAGATAAATTGTCCTGCGTAACCAGCGTTATCTCGATCAAAGGTCCAAGAAGCGGTTGCCGTTTTACCCCAACCAACACGGTCGTTCCCATAGTCAGACTGCTCGTAGTTGCGCCAAGACTGATTGCTTCCAACCCATTCTTGCTCTGGATGGAAATAGCTGCCACGCGTACGAGTTGCTGAAGACGTTTCAGAACCATAAATCAACCAGTTTGGATGTTTGGCACGTAAGGCCTTGTAATTGTCTTCTGAGTAGTTAAAGCCAACTGCATCCAGTTCATCTGCGATCTTTTCATGACCACCACTACCATCACCAAAGCGGAATTTGTCAGCTCCCATCGTGACATAGCGGGTCTTATCAACTGACTTGATGACCTTGACTAAGCGTTTAACCGTCGCTAACGAATGAGCATCGCCGTTTGCTTCACCGATTTCATTTCCGATCGACCACATAACGATGGCAGGATTATTTTTGCCTCTTTCAACCATGGTCCGCAGGTCATAGTCAGACCATTTTTCGCCCTTTTTAGCTTCTGGGTGAGTCGCATCTTTTTCAAAGAAACGACCGTAGTCATAAGGCTTCTTGCCTCCATACCAAGTATCAAAAGCCTCTTCTTGGACCATCAGACCCAGTTCCGCCGCAATCTGCAAAGTCTGTTCGCTGGCAGGATTGTGGGTCGTACGAATCGAATTGACCCCCATTTCCTTCATCTGCTTGAGGCGACGGTACTCTGCCTTATAGTTTTCCTCTGCTCCTAGAGACCCGTGGTCATGGTGCAAGGATACTCCGTGGAACTTGACCTTCTGGCCATTAAGAGAGAAGCCTTCGTTTGGAGTCCAGTTATAATAACGATAGCCAAACAAGTCTTTCTTCGCATCGACGAGCTGACCATCACGATAGACCCGCGTTACCAACTCATACAAGGCAGGCTTATCATTAAACACGGTCCACAGTTCCGGCTTTTCTACTTCTAATCTTGCCTGGATGGTACTGCTTTCGTGGGCTTTTATTTTTTGGCTAGCAGTGCGGATGAGGTCTGTGACTGCTTCTCCGCCACGTCTGACAATCTGATACTCCGCAGTGATTTCATGGTCTTTATCGTCTGTGTTGACAATCTTACTGGTCACATGAGTTGCAACCTTACCGTCTTGTTGTTTCTCAAGTTCTGGCGTTAAGATAGTTGTACCATTTTTCTCAACATGAACCTTATCTGTCACTTGCAAACTCACATCACGGTAGATCCCACTTCCTGAATACCAACGGCTACTTGGTTGCTTGTTGACAACGTGCACAGCGATGACATTTTCCCGACCATCTTTGTGGAGGTATTTAGTAATATCGTATGAAAATTGGTTGTAACCATTTGGATAATGCCCGACCAGCTGGCCATTGACAAAGACCTGCGAATCCATGTAGACACCATCAAATGTGAGACGAACATTTTTATCCAGATCTTTTTCGTCTAATTTCAGAGGCTTACGATACCAAGCATCTCCACCATTGAGCTGGCCACCTTCGTTTTGTGCTGGTGATTCATGGTCAAAATCAAAGTGGATACTCCAGTCATGAGGCAGATCCAATTTTTTCCATGATGTGACATCCGTCTCAGCTTGAACAGCTTCCTTAGCATTAGCGTTTAATTTAAAGTGCCAATTCTGATTAAAATTCACTTTTCTGTCTTCGATCATTTGGCTCTCTTCTTCCTTGGTCGCAGATTTTATCTCAAGCTGCGCAACTTTCTCTTGAGTAGCTTCTTGGCCATTCTCTTTTGCTCCATTTTGAGATACTGCTGAAATGTCCTCCGCCGCTTTAGCAAGCTGAGGGCTCTCTTCTTTTTTCTCCTCCTGAGAATGCACAACAGACTCAGCTGCCTGACTTGTCACTGGTTCAGCAGTCACTTCTTCCTCAACGGGCTTTTCCTCCACAGGCTTTTCTGCAGCAACCAGCACCGTTGTTTCCTCGGCATAAACTGGATTCGCTCCCGCCACACTTGCTCCAAATAAGAGGAAGCAAGTCCCAATAACTATCGAGCAAACACCAATAGAAAACTTTCTTATGCTATAAACTCTCTTTCGATTCCAATGATCCTTTCCCATAGGATCCTCCTTCTTTTTCTTTAGTAAACGCTTCCATTTTTCAAGGAAACGCTTTACTTTTTATAATCGTTTCCCTCCTATTTTATAAAACAAGATAGCTTATCTCAATAAGCCAAGAAGCATTTTTATATTTTTGAGCGTTTTTCCTAAAATTAGGAGAAAAATAAACTTTATCGAACATTCCTACAAAAAAGATGAGTCATTATAACCCATCCTTTTCCTATAGATTTATCATGTAAATAATCGCTCTTAGAGTTTAGCCAAGTATTCCTGCACAAGTTTGATGTCGTCTTCCTTGCCACCTCGGTCAATATCGCAGATGTGCGGCAGCCCATATTTTTCGATAATCAAAGCTGTCGCCCCGCGAAAGGTCCGACCATGCTTAACCGAATCTCCATTATTGACAAAACCTTTAATCAGGCTTGAGTGTTTCTTGATGAAGCGTTTGCTTGACCAAGGAATTTTCCCAGCACCTGCATTTCGCGTGATCAGAATACAAGGCTCTTCCAACTTTTCCTTGATGCTTTGTGTCGGATAGCCCAGCGATTCTGCAAATTGCTTCCCAACACCCGTAACTGAATCATAAACTATAATCATTTCCTCTCCCTACTTTCTCAAAAGAAGCACTGCCAGAAAAGCAACAAAGCCTACAACAGCCACATCCGATATCAGTTGTAAGAGAATTGCCAAATCAGGCATACTGTGAATATAGAGCAAAATACTGATCACCGTCAAGGCCAAGACTGCCAGCTTGACAGCTACCGCCACGCCTGGCATTACAAGCAATCCAAGCAAGATACAAAGGAGGCCACCAATCAGAAAAGACTGAAAGCCTAAACTTAGGCCAAAGCCAAATTCCACCCCACCATAACCAAGGGTCAAAATATCAATCACAACTAGGCAAACTCCCAAAATAGTCCTTCCACTCAACACCATTCCACCTTGTTTCATCATTATTTCCTCACTTCCCTATTTGAATGAATAGATTTTAATATTCATTCACGCCTTTTCAAAAAAATTTTTTCCAATTCACTTCCACATGAGATTCTATATCACACAAATCCACCTCCTTTATTGAATGAATACTTTTATAAATTCATTCACATTATCTTCTAAGAAAAGAAAATTTTTATTTAGCAAAAATTCCCTTTAAAAAATATTTCACCAAGGTCTCGATACTCTCAAAATAGCCTGGAAAATCCTGTTCTGTCACATGCATGTCAATGTAGTAGATCAAATCATAAGCCTTCATGATTTGGGCGACTTCCTCTTGAGAAAAGCCCTTCTCTTGCAAGCGCTGGCTGAAAGTCTGAATCAGAAACTTATGAAAGGCATTGGCCGCGCGGCCAGCATCTTGATTATAGTAGTCGTGCAAGATCTGAGAAATGCCGGGCTTGTTCCACTCAGCCAGAATTTTATTGGGTGAAATCAATTCAAAAGTGACTGCAAAAAGCTGCTCAACGACTGCTTCAGGCTCACCCTGCCAATCCACGCGCTGCATGGTTTCCTCACGTATGCGGTTATTTTCAGCTACATAAACCTCTAAAAAAATAGCTTCCTTGGACTCATAATACTTATAAAAGGAGCCAACAGCCATGCGGGCACGCTTGGTAATATCTGAAATATTTGTCTTTTTATAGCCTTTCTCAGCAAACACCTGCCTAGCCTCAGCCAATAATTCAGCTTTTTTGTCCATGACTCTCTCCTGCCCTGAATGAATTTTATTTTCTGTTCATTCATATTATAACACTTAAAAAATCTTTGTCAAGAAAGGCGGAAATCGAACTTTGAAAGGAAGACGGCAGTTTGAGATAATAGCTCCTTTGTTAAATAAAAAAACAAGCAAGGTCTCGTTAAACTTGCTTGCGTCTTGGATACATTAGTGTTTTCTACGATTTTTCAAGGCCTCGTTGATTTTCTTGGTTTTGATCATCGAATCGATAGAAACAAGAAACCAAACCAAGAGGTAAATCAAAATAAAGTTTAGCCAGAAGAACCAGCCGAAAAGCATACTTCCCCAGTCATTGCAGATCATGGCCAAACAAACGATAGTTGCAGTCACTACAAAGTGGCAGAAAAGTAGGAAAGGAAACGGAAAGCGATCTGTCGCATCAAAAATATAGCTTGCTACTCCGATTAAGGCGCTGACAAGGAGGACACTGAGAATAGAGCTAGGAGTCAACGAAAATGTTTTTCCCGAGAACAGGCCTACCAGCAGAAAGACCAAGCTACCTGTTCTCAGACCATCCTGCATACCGATAAGAATTTTTTTAAAGGTCATAATTTTTCTCCTAAATTCCCAAATAGTCCATAAGCAGCTTGACATAGCGGCGACTGACATCGGTTTTGAGCTGATTGGTCAGCTTGGCAGTCATATTACCCGAGAAGCTATCCGACAAGGATTCCAGATGATCGATGTTAATGACTGCATGCCGCGACACCTGAATGAAATTGCGACTATTGAGACGATTTTGAAAACGAGTCAGCGTTTCTGTCGTTGTGTAAACGCCCTCGGTACTGTAAATCATCAGGGTTGTCTGATTAATATCGGCCAGGATAATGTCTTCCGTCTTGAGCATGACCAGCTTATCATCCGACTTAATAGGCAGGACACCACTTGGTCCAGCCTTGAAGTTTTCCAAATAATCTAGGACAGCCTTGGCCTCACCAACCAACTGATCCGCTTTCACGACGACCAGCGGGTCTTGGGAAGAAATCTGAGTATCTTCTTCAAATCTTGTCTGCAAACCTAAGCCTCCTACTTTCTTTACTTGAAGCTCATCCGTCGATTCAGCAGCCAATTTTGACCTAGCCAGAACAGGGCCGCTACCGTGAGCACTACTCCAACTATATAGTATGTTTCTTGGCTTGTCAAGAGCTTTTGCCATTCGATACGGATACCTAGGAGATTCTCAAATTCTTGCTGGAGCTGGCTCTGATCCGCAAAAACTTCTGTCAGAGAATCCTTCATCAGGACTTGTCTGAAGAGGGAAGCCATGTAGGTTGAGGGAGTCACTTTCATGAGATTTTGGGCAAGGCTGGGCAAAGTCCCAATCGGAATATAGGTTCCCACTAGAAAACCAGAGGTGGCACCGATGACCGTTGCGTATTGCCCCAAGGAATTCACCGATTTGAAATAAGGAACAACTAGCGCATTGAGGAGACTTGCTAGCAGGCTATTGAGCATCATGAGGCAGATCAGCTGGGGAAGCAGCTCCCAGTCAAAGGAAATCTTGTCCGCTAGGATAAAGTAGGTCAGCATGACGGCAAACATGAAGACTTGCATGACAAAGCCAATCACAAAGGCACTGATTAAGTAGCTAAATCGCAAGCCCCATTGCCCTAAATCTGTGATAAAGAGGTCGGCAGTCACCTTTCTTTCTCGGTCCTCAGTTTGTTGTGAAAAAGCTGATAGGGTAGTTGTCAAGGCGGTGACAGCTAGTGTTCCGCTAATTAACCAGAAGTCGAGCAACTCCGTCGCATGGCTACTGTCTGACCAAGAGCCTTTCATGTTGTTCTTTAGAAAAACCAGATATAAAACAAAGGGAATAATGGCGCCAAAGAGAGATAGAATCACCCCACTATGATTGCGGAAATAGAGTAAAAAATTTCGTTTGATCAACATTAACATTTAGCGTACCTCTCTTCCTGTCAGTGCCATAAAGGCATCGTCCATCGTCCCTGCTTGAAATTCAAATTGTTCAATATAGGAGCCAATCTGGCTCAGCAAATCCAATGCTTCCTTCGTCGTCTCAGGATAAAAGAAAAACTCATTCTCCTTGCCTTGCTCCCATTCACAGCTAGTCAGCAAAGCAGCCTTCAAGTCCTCTGAATCTGAGGTCAAAATTCGCAAAACATTGCGGGCATAGCGCTCCTTGATCTGATCAGCAGAGCCTTGCGCAATGACTTGACCATGATCTACGGTGTAAATCTTATCCGCATCATCGGCTTCATTGAGATAGTGGGTAGTCAGGACTACGGTCATGTTTTCCTTCTGCTGCAAGTCTTTGAGCAGCTTCCAGATGCTTTCTCTGGTCTGGATATCCAAGCCCGTCGTCGGCTCATCCAGAAAAAGCAAGTCGGGGCTATTGAGCAAGGCTCGCGCAATGTCTACCCGTCGCTTTTGTCCGCCAGAAAGTGTCCCGTAGCGCTGTTTGGCAAAGCTAGTCAGCCCCAGCTGCTCGATTAATTTCTCAATCTTACCAGTCTCCACCTGCTTGTACTGCTTGGCACGGATTTGCAGATTTTCAACTACTGTCAAATTGGCATCTAGCACACTGTTTTGAAAGACCACACCCAGCTTGGTTTGTTCTGCATAAGTGATTTGTCCTGATGTCGGCTGCAAGAGTCCAATCAACATCTGAATCGTTGTCGACTTACCCGCTCCATTAGGCCCTAGAATTGCTGTAAAACTACCTCTCTCAATCTGAATATCGAGACCATTGACAGCCACCTTGTCTCCATAAACTTTGGTTAGATTTTTCGTTTCTACTAACATGATTTTCCTCCTGTCTTAACTTCTGAGACTATGATAACAAGTCTTTTTTGAAAAATCTCGGCTTTTTGGACAAGCGGTAAAATGAGGGAGATGAATGGTAAAATTCCAGACATCAAAAAATCCCCGACCAAAGGTCAGGGAAACTTATTAGCGGGCGACAATCTTGCGGTAACTGCGGGAAGTTAGTAAGAATACTAAAATATAGGTCAGGAGGAAGACGCCGCAAGTTGCAAGTGTTGTCTGGATTAAGAGAGGAAGATTGGTCACACCCAATAGGGCAACAATCAAGCGCAGCATATGAAAGACTGCTGCTATATGTAGAAAAGCAAAGATGAGAGGTAGGAAGAAAACAGTCAAAATCTGCTTGCGAATGGTACTTCTAGTCTGCTTTTCATCTAGGCCGACCTTTTGCAAGATGATAAAGCCATCACGGTCTTCATAGCCTTCAGAGATTTGCTTGTAGTAAATCACGAGAACAGCTCCTAGGAGGAAGATAACGGAGAGGAAGACACCAATGAAGAGTAAGGTTCCAGTAAGTTCCTGATAGCTCTTTTCTGCGCTATGACGGTCACTGGCCATTGCGTAGCTACCATCTTGGGCCTGTTCCTGATCCAAAGTATCTCTCAACGCCAGCTGGACTTGCTCGACAAACTTTTTACTGCCTTTAGTATCTGAAGCAATTCCAATGTAATAGTAATGAGCCACATTGAGACCAACCGCTTTACTATCATTGACTACCATATAGAGCCCCTGCTCCATGGCCACATCGTTTGGATTAGGGATTTTCCCATGCGTGAAATTCGACGGTAAAATCTGCTTAATCTTCCAGTCCTTGCCATTCACTCGGAGAGGCTGGTCCTTATTTAGGGAAACATTTTTTCCATAGACAAGAGTTTCATCGTCTGCCAAATCTATCTTTTTCCCTGTCATTTTTTCATAATCCTGACGATTGATGACCGTAATCGTGCCCGCAGACTTGGTCAAGATACTTGGATCCGAATCCAGCTCGCCTTGCATTGGAACAGTGATATCATTTCCAGCCAGTTTCATGATGAAGGCCGATTGGTAGAGATAGGTAGTATAGCTTGGCTTCTTCAGCCCTGTTTCCTGAGCGACTTGCTGGACCTTGTCCAACAGTGTTTCAGTCTGATCAGTTGATGTCGGCAGGACGACGCTGACATTATAATCCTTTGGATGCAAGGTGGTAATATAATCCTGACCTCCAACATAGATATTGATTGTACCAACCAGAGTCACGAGGAGCATGGTAGATAGAATGGAGATAGTTGCCAAGCCCGCTGCATTTTTACGCATCCGCGAGATGAGATTGGAAACAGAAATGAAATTCTGCGTTTTGTAGTAGTAGCCTTTTCGCTTTTTGAGAAATTGCAATAGTGTAATCGAACCTGCATTAAAAAGAAGATAAGTTGCTAGGATAACCATAATCACGGCTATAAAGAAATTGCCGATAGCAGCGACAGGTTTGGTAACGGTCAAAGCCATGTAATAAGCCACACCCATGAGCAAGAGCCCCAGCAAGGTTTGCAGCAAAAGGAAGCGTCCCTTCTTCTCGCCTGCTTTCTTTTCTTTCATCAGATTAAGAGAGCTATAGCGTAGAAGACGCAGAGAATTGAGCAACAATATCACCGCAAAAGCGACACCTAGACTGGCCAGTGTCATCCAAACATTCTGCCATTGGAAGGTCGAGGCAAGAACTGCCGGCATTCCCATCAATTTCAAAAGGACTGCGTAAAGCATCTTGTCCAAAGCTAAGCCAGACAAGACCCCCAGACCGACCGTGCCCAGATAAAAGACACAGAGTTCAAAGAAGGTCATGACTAGCAGGTGGCGCTTTTCCATCCCCAGCACGCTATAAACACCGAGCTCCCGTGAGCGGTTCTTCATGACAAAGCTATTAGCATAAGTAATGAGGATGAGCACTGCAATCTGAATGACATGGATACCAAACTGCAAGGTCATGCGAGCTGCTGTACCACCATAAGAGGTCTCCATATTGGGGCTATGAGCCAGTGAGACAAAACTATACAAAATCGCTGTTGCCAGTACCGTCGCCAAAGCAAACGGATAATACAAACTGCGATTTTTGATCAGATTTGACAAGGCCAGTTTACTCGTTAGTTTGAACATAATCGCCCACCTCACTTGCCATGACCGTCAATGTATCGGAAATCTCTTGGAACATCTGCCGCTCGGTCTTGTTGCCACGGAAGATTTGATTGTAAAGAATTCCATCCTTGATAAAGAGCACCCGCTTGGCCCGACTGGCAGCTGAAGTCGAGTGAGTCACCATGAGAATGGTCTGGCCACGGTCATTGATATCGTCAAAGACATCCAAAAGAGCAGCTGAAGACTTGGAATCCAAGGCTCCCGTCGGCTCATCCGCCAGCAAAATCTCAGGCTCTGTGATGATGGCACGGGCTACTGCAACCCGTTGCTTCTGACCACCAGAAATTTCATAAGGGAACTTCTCTTGAAGTTTGTTAATTCCCAGCTCATTGCAGGTCGTAACAAGTTTTTTCATCATTTCGGTAATGGAACGGCGAGAGAGAACCAGAGGCAAGAGAATGTTATCCTTGACCGATAGGGTATCCAGCAGATTAAAATCTTGAAATACAAAGCCTAATTTCTCCCGACGGAAGCTGGAAGCTTGGCTATTTTTGATGGTTGCCGTGTCAGTTCCATTAAGGAAAACACGGCCTTCGGTCGGCTTGTCCAGCATAGCTAAGATGTTAAGCAGAGTGGACTTCCCAGAGCCTGATTCTCCCATGATAGCGACATATTCGCCTTTCTCTACTGTAAAGTGAATGTCCTTCAGCGCCTCCACTTGGCTGCCCTGAAAGCGGGTTTTATAAATCTTTTTCACGTGTTGTACATCTAATAAGGTCATCATGATCTCCTTTTCTATAATTCCATTTTAATACAGAAACAGCTTTATTTCCATATTTTACTAATTTTTAAATGCCAATATTTTTATCTCTGCACCAGATAAGCAATCAGTGCGATAATCCAGAGATGGGCTGGATAGAATATATAGAAGAAATACTTGCCCCACTTGCCATTATAGCCTCGCTCGCCATTGTAGAGATGGAGGAAGGGCAAGACGGTAATAAAGGCCCAGTCTGAATTGTAGAGCATCATCGAAATGGTGGCTCCCATGGTTGGGTAGATTTCAATGCTCAGACAAAAGAGCAGAAAGGCCAAGACAATGTAAGAAAGAGTTCTGAGGACAGGCTGATTGCGGAAGATATAGCTAAGCAGCATAAAGGGAATGATGGTCATCCCACCTTCTGTCAAAAGGACTCCTGCTAAACCAACCAATACCGCCCCACCAAGCCGCAAATAGCGCTTCTCATCCTTAGGAGCTCCGCTATTGTTTGAAAATCCAAATACAAGATTGAGCACCAGAAGGCCACAGGCCAGAGTAAGAAAAATATTATTGCCAAGATAAATTCCCTTGCCTTGGAACAACAGCGTCAAGATGCTATTGCCCAGCTGCATGATAGCCGCCCAGATAAACAAGCGTGCATTGTAGGCCAAGCGGTTGCGCGTATGCAGAAAACCCTCTACTGCGCTAAAGGCAAACCAAGCGCCTACGCAACGGGTCAGCAGGTGAAAAATCCCGTCCCAGCCTGTTGGTAATAGGCCCGGAATCTTATTAATATGATCAAAAATCATTAAAAAGGCCATGAAGAGCTTGAGTTGGAAAGCGTTCAATCCTCTTGTTTTCATTTCGTATCTCCTTGTCTTCTTTATACATCTATCTTACAAAAAAAGAAAGGTCGGTACCATAACCTAACCTTTCAATTTCACTTGCCAATCTTACAAACTTGTAAGATTGGCCTATTCAAATATCATTTTTTTCTCAGAAAAGCGAATCATGACAGTCGTTCCCTGTCCGACCTGCGAAGCGATGCTAATCTGGTGCCCCAGCTCATCTGCGATTTTCTTGGACAGATAAAGTCCTAAGCCAGACGACTGCTGGGTCAGGCGACCATTATAGCCCGAAAAACCTCGCTCGAAAACGCGTAGTAAATCCGCATCTTGAATGCCCAGACCGCTGTCTTTGATATAAAGCCTATCCTCCTGAAAATAAATCTCAATCCCGCCTTGACTGGTGTATTTCAGACTGTTCGACAGCACTTGCTCCAAAATAACGACGAACCACTTCCTATCTGTGATGATGGTTCGGTCCAGATCACGCAGATTGAGGCTCAAGCCCTTTTGGATAAAGAAAATCGCATACTTCTTGACAATCTCCTTGACCAAGTCTTCAACATTTTCCTTTTTCAAGACCAAATCCTCGTGAAAACTCTCCAAACGAAGGTACTGCAAAACGATATTCACATAGGACTCAATCTTAAAGAGCTCTTGCTCCAGCTGGTTCTTGACCTTCTTGTCCTCAATCTCTCCGACCAGCAATGAACTAGCCACAATAGGCGTCTTGATCTGATGAGCCCAGAGCGTATAATAGTCCATCAAGTCATTTAACTTCTCCCTCTCCTCAATCGCACGGTTCTTCTTATCCATTTCCAAAAGAGCCAGTTTCTCAGAAAGGAGAGCCTCTAAGGCTGTCTGAGGCCGACCTGAGGCGTAGAAGAGCTGGTTGCGGTATTCCTTATAGGCGCTAGCTAAGTCCATTCCCAAGAAAAAGCTAGCGAGGAGAAAGGCTAAGAGCAACTGATACTCTAGCAGACTGCGTCCGTCTTCGAAAATAAAGGCAAACATCCCCATAATCGAAAATACAATCAGCAAGAGCGACAAAATGAAGCGACGGGAGTACAGATGATGCTTCAAAAAGAAAATTTTATCCTGCATGTCCATTGGTTAAACCGTATCCTATCCCTTTTTTCGTCTCAATGAAATGCTTCAGACCGTGCTCCTCCAGCTTCTTACGCAGGCGGGCAACGTTGACGGACAAGGTATTGTCATCGATAAAGAAATCACTGTTCCAGAGCTCCTTCATCAAGTCATCACGCGCCACGATACTACCGGAATGCTCAAAGAGCACCCGCAAGATCTGAAATTCATTCTTGGTCAGCGTCACAAGCTCGCCCTCATAAACCAAATCCATGGATTTAAGGTTTAAAATCACGCCCTGATATTCCAAAAGGCTTTGATCCGTTCCAAACTCGTATGAACGTCGCAGCAGGCTTTGAACTTTTGCCAGAAAGACATTATTGTCAAAGGGCTTGGTCACATAGTCATCTGCGCCCATATTGATAGCCATGACGATATCCATGGACTGGTCGCGCGAAGACAGAAACATAATGGGCACCGTCGAAATCTTCCGAATTTCCTGACACCAATGGTAGCCGTTAAAGAGGGGCAGGCCAATATCCATCAGCACCAGTTGGGGCTCCTCCTTGACAAAGGTCGTCAACACCTGCATGAAGTCTTCAATCGCCACAACCTGATAGCCCCACTGCTCCAGCATTTTTTTGATCATTTGACGGATGACCGCATCATCCTCGATCAGTAAAATCTTGTGCATTCCATTTCCTCACTCATTTTTCTTACTGCTATTATATCAAATTCTCCCTTAAATCACAGAGACTTTTTTAGTTTGAAATTCATTTTGTTTTCAGAAAATTTCAAGAAATAATTCAAGAAGTGTTGACAAAAGTAGAGTAAAAAGATAAAATAACACTACATTCAGAATTGTCTGAAAATTCATTTTTTATAATAAGGAGATTATTATGCTAGAACAAACTCAGACATCTACCTGGCAGTCTAAACTAAAAGCTCTAGGTCCTGGGATCCTCATGGCCTCTGCTGCTGTTGGTGGCTCTCACATTGTTTCCTCTGCCCAAGCAGGCGCCAAGTATGGCTGGGCTTTGATGGGACTGGTCATCTTGGCCAACCTCTTCAAATATCCCTTCTTTCGCTTCGGTGCTGAGTATACCTTAGAAACTGGTCACAGCTTAGTTGAAGGCTATGCCCAAAAAGGAAAAGTCTACTTAGGCATCTTCTTCGTTTTAAATGTATTCTCCGCCTTGGTCAATACAGCAGGGGTCGGGATTCTCTGTGCTGCCATTATCGCCAGCGCCTTTCCAAATGCCCTTGGACTCAGTATTACTCAATGGTCTCTGATCCTCATCATCCTGATCTGGGCAATGCTACTCTTTGGTGGCTATAAATTCCTTGATGGCCTTGCCAAATGGATCATGTCTGCTCTAACCTTTGCAACCGTTATTGCGGTCATCGTTGCTATTATCAAGCATCCTGAGTACGGAGCAGACTTCGTTGAAAAGACACCTTGGCAGATGGCTGCCTTACCTTTCATCGTTTCTCTGATGGGCTGGATGCCAGCTCCAATCGAGATTTCAGCAATCAACTCCCTCTGGACTGCTGAGAAAGGAAAATCTGTCAACATCTCTGTCACGGACGGACTTTTTGACTTTAACGTTGGGTATATCGGTACGGCCATTCTGGCCATCTTCTTCGTCGCTATGGGAGCTCTCGTCCAGTATCCAACTGGTCAACCAGTTCAAGATGCTGGCGCTGCCTACATCCAGCAATTCGTTGGGATGTACGCATCTGTCCTTGGTGATTGGACACGGATTCTGATTACTTTCATTGCCTTTCTCTGTATCTTCGGTACTGTTATTACCGTTATTGATGGCTATTCTCGTGTAAACGCTGAATCTCTACGCCTCCTTCTCAATGAAGAGAAGACTTCTCAGAAAACTCTACATATCTGGATGACAGCTACAGCCATTATCGGTGGCATTATCATCTACTTCTTCCAAGGTAGTGTGGCCCTCATGCTTCGTTTTGCCATGATTGCTTCCTTCCTGACTACTCCATTTTTTGCCCTCCTAAACTACCTCCTCGTTACGAGCGAGAATAAACATCTGGGTAAATGGCTAAAAGGTCTTTCCATCCTTGGTTTGATCTTCCTCTTTGGCTTCGCTTTATTCTTTATCTACGCCATCCTCATCGGTAAAGCTTACTAGATCAAAAGAGCTGGAAATACTGAAGAATATCTTCAGGTTTCCGCTCTTTTCTTTTCCCTTTCTAACAATTTGCCTCTACTTATGCTATACTGTAAGAAGATAGAATATGGAGATCGATATGGGAATAATTTTTGATTACCTAGACCAAGTAGCTTACGACAGTATCTACGACACCCCCTTTAATGAACTGGATATGCTGATGCTGACGGAAATAATGTATCTGCCTTTTGACCAGATTGTGCCTAATCAGATGTCCCCTGATTGTACTTGCCGCTTGTTTGAAGCTGCTGAAAAGGTGCCTCAGGATTTATCCATGTTGGTGACTAAAAATCGGCTGAAACTTTTAGAAAAAGCAGCCAGCTCCACCCGCTTTAAAAATATCAAACTCATGGGCTATGTCAATGACATTGACCCGGATGTTCAAAAGCAGTTTGCAGCTATGATTTTCAAAATCAAGCCCGATAGCTATGTCCTGACTTTCCGCGGAACCGATGATTCCATTATCGGCTGGAAAGAGGACTTCCACATGACCTATATGGATCAGGTCCCAGCTCAAAAAACGGCAGTCAATTATCTGCGAAAAGCCATGGATGCTCTAGCTGGTCAGTTCATCCTGACTGGTCACTCAAAGGGTGGAAATCTAGCCTCCTACGCTGCTAGTCAGATTGAGCTAGAATTTCAAGAGCGGATTCAGAGTATTTACAGCTATGATGCCCCTGGACTGAATCATTCAGTTATCACCAGTCAAGGCTACCAGACTATTTCAGACAAGATAAAGCGCTACATTCCGCAGGGCTCTATCGTCGGAATGATGCTCGAAACGCCCAAGCAGGCTCAGATTGTCAAAAGTACAGCTATCGGCGGTCTGGCCCAGCACGATACCTTCACTTGGCAGATTAGTGACCAGACTTTTGTCCTACTGGACAACCTCAATCCAGATAGCCTTCAAGTAGATAAAACTCTGAAAAACTGGGTTGACAGCGTTTCTGATGAGGAATTAAAAGACTTTTTCGATCTCTTTTTTGGCCTAATCCTAGATGCTGGCATCACCTCCATCAATGATCTAGCCAAACTTGAAAATGTCAACAAAATCCTGACTGTTTTTGAAAATGCCAATGCCCTCACAGACCCTGAGCGGGAAATGCTGACGCGGCTTGCCAAACTACTGGTAGACATGCGCTACCAGTCTTGGAAGGACGACATCAACCTGCTGAATCCTAGCAAACTTGTCCAAGAGGTCAAGGAAAATCTATCCGAATTCACTAAGAATCTTCCTTTCACAAGCAACGATTCCGCTCAAACAGATGAACCCAATGAGCAATAAGCTATAAATACAGCACTTGGCAACTCTCTAACATAAAAGAAAAACAGGTATAGTATCACTACTATACCTGCTTTTTATGTTACTCAGAAGCCTTATTAATCAAATTTCCAAGCTCTTTTATACTTTTTTCCTCATTCGATAAATCGTATAAAAAGACTTTTACAACTATTTTCTTTATATGCTCATTTTTCTGACCTTCTTGGATGTAAGAAGGAAAACTTGCCAACTTGACTTCTTTATGCTTAGGATAAATTAAAATAATATCTTCAACATCATATTTATATGCATAAGCATACATTTGATACATATCTGATTGACTGATTCCATAATTTTCACTCGAATCGCTTATCAGCTTTTTCCATTTGGTGTCTAGAACAATAGATTTATTGTTATCTCGCTTAATTCCATCGTGATCTTGTTCAGACATAATAATATCTGGTTTCAATCCAAATTTTTTCGGAATATCAAATAAATATTTACTTCGTTTCTGAGTTTCTACCTTCCATTCAGAGCACTTAGTTTTCAACTGCTTAGCTATGTATGCCTCAAAGATCTTTTCCATAGGAAACAGTAAAGCATTGACACTTTGAGTCCCTTGAAAAGTTGAAAAGCTCTTATTCTTCAGAAAAACTTCTGACCAATGTATTAAGTTTTGATAGAACTGAGCATTACGATCTTTTTTCACTAGAGAAAAATCCTTATCAATATTTGTTGACTGATTAACCATTTCAAATTCAGCCAACAAACGTTTTGCTAATAATTGATTTTTTCCATTTGATGAAATCTTATTCAATTTGAGAAGCGTTGTTTTTATCAAACGATTTTCAGGACGATTGATATGAAACTCATCATATGCCATATAAAATCTATCTTTGCGGACAATATTTTGCTTGATATGCTGGTTAACTAGCAACTTCCCCTTGAAAAAAGGAAGATTCCCCTTCAAAGTAACATAATCGGACTTTAATCCTTTTTTCAACAACTCTTGGACTTCATTCAAATACATCTGAATAAAAACTTCATAAATTGGTAACTTAGAATCATTGAGCTGGGCATTTTTAAAACTCTTTCCCTTAAATTCTTTCAAACTAGCTAACATTTTAAGAAATAGCTTTCGTAATTTACAATCATCACCAATATCGACCTTAGGCAAAATCTCAATTTGAACTTTATTATCAATGTTAATAACGCCTACATAATTTCGAGGTTTGATAACTTTGACTCCTTTATGAGATGAAATCCTCAAAAAGTCTGACAATCGTTCCTCAAGATCATCACCAGAATTTTCTTCAATGAAATTCTCAAATAAGTTGAAATTAATTTCTCCTAAATCTTCTTTTTTTATTCCTTGAAATTCTCTAACTGTCAGAATCTTTGGTTTCATCTGCCTCTCCCGAATTTGAAGCACCACCATAGATAGTCATGTAATTATCTGGTGTTTGGAATGCTTTCTCATTAATTTGATAGGTAGGATTTAAATCAATATCTGGACTATTTTTAAATAGTTCGTCATTACTTTTGACTGAAATAAATTTACTAGCATCTGTATTTTGGGGATCAATTCCTAAAACAAGCATAATTTTTTCGTAATCTTCATAGAAATATTCTTGAAGTAATGGAATAATTTTATTTTTAAAGATAGATGCTAATTTATCGAGAGTTGCTTTTTCCTTATTCTTAAGTGGCATAAAGAAGGCATGCCCTAATGTATGCTCTCTATCATAAAGAACTTCAATACGTTGGTTCATCGTTTCAAGCATTTCTTTTACATTAACATTGGCGATGACTATATCAGTCAACAATTCTTCTTCAGGCATCATTTCAATAAATTCAAAACGACGTCGAAGAGCTGTATCCATGAGAGCGATAGAACGGTCTGCTGTATTCATGGTTCCTAGAATGTATACATTTTTTGGCACAGAAAATTCTTCTTGAGAATACGGAAGAGTCACTGACATTGCCTCATCCTCTCCACTACGCTTCGAATCCTCAATCAAAGTAATAAGTTCTCCAAAAATTTTAGAAATATTCCCACGGTTGATTTCATCAATAATGAAAACGTATTTATTACTCTCATCACTAGCAGCCTTATTACAAAACTTTTTAAAAACACCATCTGAAATTTTGTAGCCAAGCTCATTTTTCTCACTAATAGCTCCTAAAACTGGCTTAATCCCCTCAATGAACTCTTCATAACCGTAAGACTGGTGGAAAGTTGTAAATGTGATTCGACCAGACGTTTTTAAGTCGTTAAATCTTTCAACATAGTTCTCGAACTTCTTAGAACCATCTTGGTTGAAATCTTCATCAACCGTATCAACTGCATATTTGATAGAATTGTAAGTTTTACCAGTTCCTGGAGGACCATAAAGGATTGTGTTGACTGATGATAGACATTTCTCATGATTATAAGTTATTATCTGTTCGTTTTCTGACATATTTTTTTCCTCCTCTCCATTGTCTAAATTATCCAAGTTTTTCAAAAATTGCTTAATATCATTTAGATTTTTAGTCTTATTTTCATCTGTCATACTAAAAAAATAAGACTTACCACTTTTATTTTCAAAATAAAAATTCGATTCCTGTTTTTTAATATTATTAATAAATTGATTTACTTGTTTAGTTGTAACAATCATATATGTACGATTACTAACGATCTCAGTATTAAAAATCACGATAACTATGTAGTTAGCTAATTCTGCATACTCTTTTATAGCTTCTGAAGTAAATAGAGCGAAACGAATAAGCGGTAGATGTTTCTTTAGTTTTTCACGAGAAATACTTATATAATATGATTTTGATAGCTTATTTTCTGATCGCTTATAATTTGAAATCTTTGATTTTTCGTCAGAAATTTTTATTTCTTTATCTTGCAATA
The DNA here is from genome assembly GCF_008369405.1 of Streptococcus cristatus. GTDB lineage: Bacteria > Bacillota > Bacilli > Lactobacillales > Streptococcaceae > Streptococcus > Streptococcus cristatus_G. The sequence goes on along the minus strand of NZ_VSJJ01000004.1, from coordinate 92,017 downwards.
AATTTCTAAAGTCTTTCTTTAAATCCTCAATAATACCTTCAGTATCCAAAATATTTTCTCCTTTTTCCAAAACCTCCCAAACTTTCCGTCTGGGAGGTTATTCCTATGTTCTATTTTTTACCAAATAGTAAGCCAACTCTCAGTAGAGTTCGTTACCCAATCAAACTTCCATTTGGGACTTTTTCGTCCACGGTAAGGAGAGTCAGTTGGTCGCCGTGCTCGGCTGAGAGAATCATACCTTGACTGATACGGCCCATCATTTTGCGCGGTTTGAGATTGGCTACGATTTGGACTTTCTTACCGACCAGTTCTTGCTCATTTGGATAGTATTTAGCAATACCAGAGAGGATTTGGCGATCCTCACCGTCTCCTGCATCCAAGCGGAACTGAAGCAGCTTATCAGAGCCTTCAACTTTAGAAACCTCTTTGACTTCTGCGACACGGATTTCTACCTTATCAAAGTCGTCAAACTTGATAGCACCACGGTTGAGTTTGAGCTCGACTTCTTCTGGATTCCATTCCTTTTCAACAGCAGGTTTGTTGCCTTCCATTTGTTCTTTGATATAGGCAATTTCTTCTTCCATATCTAGACGAGGGAAGATTGGTGTCCCTTTTTCTACAACTGTCAGACCTGCTGGGAGCTGGTCAATTGCTAGGTTTTCTAGCGAAACTGCTTGAGGCAAGCCCAATTGACTGAGGACAGCCTTGCTGGTTTCCATCATGAAAGGTGCGATCAAGTGCGCCACAACACGAAGACTCGCTGCCAAGTGGCTCATGACTGCTGCCAGTTCTTTGACCTTGGCTTCATCCTTAGCCAGAACCCAAGGAGCTGTTTCATCGATGTATTTATTGGTGCGGGAGATGAGCGTCCAGACTGCTTCCAGCGCGCGTGGGTAGTCCACTGCATCCATGTGTTTGTAGTAGTCAGCGATAGACTCAGCTGCCACCTGAGCCAGAGCCCCATCAAAGTTCGTCACATTTTCTTCGTAGACTGGCACCTGACCGTCAAAGTACTTGTTAATCATGGAAACAGTACGGTTGAGGAGATTTCCAAGGTCATTGGCCAATTCATAGTTGATACGACCTACGTAGTCCTCAGGAGTGAAAGTTCCATCGGATCCAACCGGAAGACTGCGCATGAGGTAATAGCGTAATGCATCCAAACCATAGCGTTCTACCAGCATTTCAGGATAGACCACATTGCCCTTAGACTTAGACATTTTGCCATCTTTCATGACAAACCAGCCATGAGCAATCAAGCGGTCAGGCAGCTTAATATCCAGCATCATGAGCAGGATTGGCCAGTAGATAGAGTGGAAACGCAGAATGTCCTTGCCCACCATGTGGAAGACTGTTCCATTCCAGAATTTATCGTAGTTAGCATGGTCTTCCTGACCGTAGCCAAGGGCTGTCGCATAGTTGAGAAGGGCATCAATCCAAACGTAGACAACGTGTTTTGGATTGGATGGTACTGGAACTCCCCAAGTAAAGGTTGTCCGAGATACGGCTAGGTCTTCCAAACCTGGCTCAATGAAGTTTCTCAGCATTTCATTGAGGCGACCATCAGGAGTGATGAAGTCAGGATGAGATTTGAAAAATTCTACCAAGCGGTCTTGGTACTTGCTGAGGCGCAGGAAGTAAGACTCTTCTGATACCCACTCCACTTCATGTCCAGACGGCGCGATTCCGCCAGTTACATTTCCAGCTTCGTCACGGAAAACTTCGGCCAACTGGCTTTCTGTGAAGAATTCCTCATCAGATACAGAATACCAGCCTGAATATTCACCCAAGTAGATATCATCTTGGGCCAAGAGTTTTTCAAAAACATCAGCCACAACCTTTTCATGGTAGTCATCGGTCGTTCGGATAAATTTATCGTAAGAAATATCCAAGAGCTGCCAGAGCTCCTTAACGCCAACCGCCATGCCATCGACATAGGCTTGTGGGCTGATCCCAGCTTCCTCAGCTTTTTGCTGGATTTTTTGACCGTGCTCATCAAGACCAGTCAGATAGAAAACATCATGGCCCATGAGGCGCTTGTAGCGAGCCAAAACATCACAGGCAATGGTCGTATAGGCAGACCCAATGTGGAGCTTGCCAGACGGGTAGTAAATAGGTGTCGTAATATAAAACGGTTGTTTTGTAGTCATTTTTTAATCCTTTCAAGGCTAATGAAACCTTTTTTGATAACACTTCATTATATCATATTTCCAAGCGATTGAAAGAGGGGACTTCTCCATCCTCTAGCCTTTTTATAGCCTTACAATCACTTTGCTATAAATCAACTCTATCTTTTGGTATAATAAACTCAGGAAATTTCTACTAGAAAAGGACATTTTATGAAACTAATTTCTTGGAACATTGACTCTCTCAACGCTGCCTTAACCAGTGATTCTGCCCGCGCTCAGCTCTCTCAGGCTGTCCTTCAGACCTTGCAAGCAGAAAATGCGGATATCATCGCTATTCAGGAAACAAAGCTATCTGCTAAAGGTCCGACTAAAAAACACCTTGAAATTTTAGAAGAACTCTTCCCAGGCTATGAAAACACTTGGCGTTCGTCTCAAGAGCCAGCTCGCAAGGGCTATGCTGGAACCATGTTCCTCTACAAAAAAGAACTAACACCCATCGTGACCTTCCCAGAAATCGGCGCTCCATCAACCATGGATGTCGAAGGCCGCATTATTACGCTGGAGTTTGACAATTTCTTCGTCACTCAGGTCTACACACCTAATGCTGGCGATGGTCTCAAACGCTTGGAAGAACGTCAGGTCTGGGATGTCAAATACGCTGAATACTTGGCATCACTGGATGAACAAAAACCAGTCCTCGCAACTGGTGATTATAATGTAGCCCACAAGGAAATCGACTTGGCTAATCCTGCCAGCAACCGCCGTTCACCAGGCTTTACCGACGAAGAGCGTGCTGGTTTCACCAACCTGCTGGCTAAAGGCTTTACCGATACCTTCCGCCACTTGCACGGCGATATCCCTAACCAATACACTTGGTGGGCGCAACGCAGCAAGACTTCTAAAATCAACAACACAGGCTGGAGAATCGACTACTGGCTGACCAGCAATCGCGTGGCTGACAAAGTAACCAAGTCTGCTATAATTGACTCTGGTGCACGTCAAGACCATACACCGATTGTCATGGAAATTGAGCTTTAAGGAGGAAGACGATGGACTATCAGCCTGTCATTCCCGAATTTCTAGTATCTGACATCGAACAGTCGCGCCATTTCTACTGCGACTTACTGGGCTTCTCTATCGAATACGAGCGTCCCGAGGAGAAATTTCTCTTCCTCTCGCTTGAAGACTGCCAGCTCATGTTAGAAGAAGGCAGCGCCGAAGAATTAGCCCAACTGACCTATCCTTTCGGGCGTGGTGTCAATATTTCCTTTGGCATTAAGGATGTCCCCCAGCTCTACCAAAAACTGCTGAAAGCTGACTACCCCATCCATCGTCCCCTGACGAAAAGAGAATTTCGCGTAGGAGATAGCTTTATTTATCCTCATGAATTTGCAATTTTGGATCCAGATGGATATTTCCTACGATTTAGTGAATAAGAAAAAGGAGGCTGCTAGCCTCTTTTTTTGAGGTTGGGACAAAAGTCCTAGCCTCTCAATTGTCTTTGGATTGTCGAGCAAGACGCAGTGGTTGAGTGGGCTCTACTAGGCTGATTTCATCAGCTTTTACAGCCCTACTCAACTGTGCGGAGGTGGGACGACGAAATCGAATTCTAACGAATTACCGATTTCTGTCCCACTCTCTATTTACAAGTAAATTTCTCAAATCTATCTATACTATCAGAGGGGATTTTTTAGTGGAAAGCGTCCAAAATTCTGCTCCGTCAGTACAGGGTTGCCCAGCTGATAAACCTTGTCAGCTTGCTGGGTCAGACTATCCCATGGCTCTTTTCCGATTCGACTGACGAGTTCAACCTTTTCCTTAAGCTTGGACAAATGCTGGCGCCCCTGCTCGGAAAAGCCTAAGATATGAACACCTGACGGAAGTTCTTCTTGCCTAGCTCCGACCAGGATATAGGTCAACAATCGCCGAACCCGAGCCTTGGTATAGCGCTTGGTCGCTACCTGCTCGACCAGCTCTTCTATGGTCTCACTGCTTTTTAGAGCCTCCCTAATCCGAACAGTCAACTCCTGATTGACCTGATAAAAATCCGTCAGATCCGGACTTGTCATTATCTGGTAACGGAGATAAGGAAAGAGATCCGACCAGGTCACCTTGGGAGCCGTCTCGAGCAAATGATGGGCTGGAGTGAATTTTTTCAGAAAGTCTGGCTGTTCCAGATTCTGACGAAGGGCTGTGGCTGAGGCGAATTCCTCATCAGCTGACAAGGAATGGTAGCCAGCTCCCTGACGTTGAATCGAGCACAGTTTTATATCCTTTCCCGCCACAGCCTTGGCATAAGCCAAGCCCAAGATATGATTGGGAGTAGAGCCTGAGAAATTGAGCCCTGCAAACTCCTGCCACATGGCCTGTGTCTTCTGAGGATAGGATAGGGAGTCAGGCAAGCCAGCCAGATAAGCCTCCATCTGCTCTGCCTTTTCACCATAGACCCTCGAAATACTCTCGTAGTCCAGCACTTCCTCAGTCCCAAAAGTCAGCTGTTCGACTCCTAGCCTCTCTAAGATGTCTACTGCCCCCTGAGCGAAAAAGTCCGCCGCCTGAACACTGACCAAGAAAGGCAACTCAAGGACCAAATCCGCTCCAGCTTCTAAAGCCATCTGCGCCCGAGTCCACTTGTCCACGATAGCCGGCTCCCCTCGCTGAACAAAATTGCCACTCATAGCGATAATTTTCAGACCAGAAGCCTGCTCCAGCAGGTATTTATGCCCATTATGAAAAGGATTAAACTCTGCGATAATACCAGTGATTGTCATCTCATTTCTCCGCCACAAAGAACCAGCGAGCGCTCTTGTCGGTCGGCTCCTTGTCCTCAAAGTCCGCGTAAACCTTGACATTCTTAAAGCCAGCCTGCTCCAGCAAGATATCGTAGGTCAGAATCTCATAGGTCCGCTCCTCATGTACCTCATCATGGCGCGTGAAACGCCCATCCTCGTCTTGGACAAAGAAGGTCAGCTCATGCACGATAGAATGAGGCGGCTCGTCCGCATAAGAATCCCAGACCATGGCAAAGGTTTCAGCATTTTCATGATAAGAATAGTCTGGAAAAACCTCATCAATCTGGTAAATCGAGTGCACGTCAAAGATAAAGCGGCCGCCCTCATTTAGATGTTGATAAACCTCAGTAAATACCTGACCGACATCGACTTCGTCCTCCATATAGCAAATCGAGTCCGAATAACAAGTCACCAAATCAAACTGACCGACGCCACTCAAATCCAGCATATTGCCCTGGATAAAGGGAATGTCCAAACCGGCCTCTCTGCTGCGCTTCTCTGCCAAATCCAGCATTTCCTGACTCAGATCCAACCCCGTCACATCAAATCCAGCCTTCTTAAAATAAATGGACTGAATGCCCGTGCCACAAGCCAGCTCCAGCAGCTTTTTCTTATCCTTGGGAAAATGGCGCAGGCTGAACTCCGTCCACTTCTCATACAAAGAATCATCCATAATCGCATCGTAAACCGATGCGAAGGTTTCATAAGTTGCCATACGTTTCCTTTCAAAAATAGCCCAGCCAGCAGGCTGACTGAGCCGAATTCTGCTTTCTGCCTAAGGGCAAAAAATCACTTGTTTTTTTCTTCTAATAAGGCCGCAACATCCACACCAGTTGCTTCGTGCCAGAGCTTTTCAAGGTTGTAATGCGCTCGCATTTCCTCAGAAAAGACATGGACGACCACGGCACCCAGGTCCAAGAGAACCCAACCACCAGCTGCGTCACCCTCAACATGGCCAGCAGAAACACTAGCCTCAGCAGCTTTCTCACGGATATTTTCAGCTACTGCATCCAGCTGACGGCTATTCATCGAGCTAACGATGACAAAATAATCTGTCACAGTAGTCAGGCCTTGCAAGTCCAATACTACAATATCTTCTGCACGCTTTTCATCGGCCGCCTTCACGACCAGTTCCAATAATTCTTGTTCTTTCATAGTTCCTCTTTAATTTTCTTTTATTTCCTTCAAATACCCTACAAAGGCATTGTAGGTCTCCAAGGTCTGCGGATAGATAGGCAATCCTTTGTGAGCCAAATGCTCCACCGTCCTTGCTGTTTCGTAGGCCACAGCTTGATTGAGCGACCGCTGGGCCAGCTCTCTTGCCTTATCTACTCCCGGAAAGTCTCGGTTGTGCTCAATATAGTCGGCGACATAGACGACCTTGTCCAGCTCAGACATGGTGCCGCTACCCACTGTATGAATCTCGATAGCTCGCAGGATCTCAGCATCTTCGATGTCTAGGTCTTCCTGAATCTTGTAAATCCCCACCATGCCATGCCAGACATTATTGCCCCAGTTTTTCAGGTCAGGATCCAGCTGGTATTTATCAATCAAGGTCAGAAATTCCTCGTCCAAGACCTTTTTCGCATAGTCGTGTAGAAGGCCTGCAAGACCCGCTTTTTCGATATCAAGACCGAAGCGCTTCGCTAATTCACGAGCAGCCTTTTCCACACCTAGACAATGCCGCAGGCGCTTCTCTGGCATGACTGTTTCCATCTTAGCAAGCAAGGCCTCACGGCCCATACTGATATAGTTTTCATAGGTCATAGGTAAAGCCCTTCTTTCTCGATATAGTCTAAGACTGGCTGAGGCAGCAGGAAGTTAGGAGTCCGTCCCTGAGCCAGAAAATCCCGCACCATACTGGAGGAAATATCCATAAGCGGCACATCCACCCAGATGACAGGGTAAGAAGTCCCCGCCTTGTAGCGCGGCCTCTGAACACCGACAAACTGAACCAGCTCAACCAGCTCATCAATCCGGTACCACTTAGGCAGATAATCCACCATATCCGCACCGATGATAAAGTAATAGTCCGTATCTGGATGTTGCTCCGTCAACAGCTTCATAGTGTCGTAGGTGTAGGAAATTCCCTTGCGCTCCAGCTCAATGGTTTCAATCCCTAGTCCTTCAATACCCTCGATAGCCAGCTCCAGCATCTTCAGCCGATGCTTTTCATCAATGGTTTCTTTCTTATCCACATGAGGTGGCTCGTACTCTGGCATGAGCAGGACCTGATCCAAGCCTAACTGTTGGCGGACCTGATCCGCCACAACCAAATGAGCATGGTGGACAGGGTTGAAATTCCCACCTAAAATGCCAATCTGCTTGCGTTTTTTATCTTTAACTTCTGGTTCTAATTCCACCTTGGTAAAGGGGGTCAGTAATTCAATAGCCATAGGCTGATATCTCCACAGAAATGTTTCCTTAAATTTGTTTGACTTTAACAGAGAGTTTGCGATTTTCTTTCTTGCTGGACTGCTTGTAGAGAATCAAGATCCGGCCGATTTTCTGTACTGTATCCACTCCGATTTCCTCTTCCAGAATCTCAGCAACCTCGTGGATATTCTCATCTGTATTCTGCAAGAGCGTGACCTTAATCAGCTCGCGCGCGTCCAGTGCCTGACGGATGCTGGTTTTTATTTGGTCGTTGAGTCCATTTTTCCCAATCTGAATGATAGGTTTGAGACTATGTGCCTGACTGTTAAGAAAAGCGCGTTGTTTTGATGTTAGTGTCATGTTCTTCTATAAGGCTTAATACAGTTGGGACCTGCTTTTTTCCCACTGTTCATGGCCTTTTCCTTCCTTATTTTAAGGGGTTTTGTTCCCTTTGATTTTCTGAATAATTAGATGATAGCTTTCCGAGTGACAACCGCCACACCCTCTGGCGCCCAGCCGACTACGCGGGCAGGACCATTGACACGAATCCAGCCCAGACCAGAGAAGACGATATCCGTCTTGTCCTTGATAGTAAATTCATGCTTGACTAGGGCTGGAAATTCTTCCCTTTCCTTGCCAACCGGTGGCACTAAAAGACTGCCAACATGCTTGTCATAAAAGTCGCTAGCACCTTCCAACTTAGTCCGGTGGAGCTTGAGCTCATTGTCAAAATAAGCTGTGAAGCCCTGCTTGTCACCTGCCACAAAGTCAAAACGACCTAAACCACCCAAAAAGAGGGTTTGCTCTGGATTGAGCTGGTAGGTTTTGGGCTTAATTTCCTTTTTGGGGCTGACATATTTGAGATTCTTAGCAGAAAGATAATGAGCCATCTGGTGACGATGGATAATGCCCGGTGTATCATAGATATGACTGCCGTCTGCCAAAGGAATCTCGATTTTATCCAGAGTCGTGCCTGGAAAGCGAGAAGTCGTAATGACATCCTTATCGCCCGTGATTTCCTGAATGATGGCGTTAATCAAAGTGGACTTGCCCACATTGGTCACGCCGACCACATACACATCACGTCCCTTGCGGCAATGCTCAATCTTGTCAATCAAGTCCTTGATTGCTTGCTTGTTTTGAGCAGAGGTCAGAATGACATCAACTGGTCGCAGACCTTCTTCGTGAGCTCGCTCCGTCAGCCATTGAGTCACCTTACCATCCTTGACTGACTTAGGCAGAATGTCCTTTTTATTCCCGACTAAGAGAACATCATTTCCTGCGACAAAGTGAGGCAGACCAGGGATGACCGAGCCATTAAAGTCAAAAATATCGACAACATTGACGACCAAAGCGTCGCTATCTCCAACCTCATGCAGAAGGCGCAGAAAATCATCATCCGTCAGCTGGACGTCGCTGATTTCATTATAATGGCGCAGGCGGAAACAGCGCTGGCAATAGAGTTCGCCTGTCTCCAAGCCTTTTTCTAGAGCTGACTGGGGCGTGTAGCCTAGCTGGCTCTTGTCTTCTGTCTGAATAGTGGCTCCGCAGCCGATACAGAGAAGTTCTTCCATTCTTTCTTAAATTCCTTTTTTGTATTGAATTGGGCCGTATTTTTCAGTGATTTTCTTGAGCACACGGCGTTCACGCGCCCGATTGATCTGGGTCTTGATAGAGTCATGCTCGACCAGCGGTTCGACCAAAATCGAACGAATCCCGGCCCGATGAGCAGCCCGAATATCCGTCATGAGCTGATCGCCCACCATGACCACTTCATTTTTTTCAAAATGAAAAAGCTTGAGCGCCCGGTCAATTCCCCAAGTGAAGGGTTTCATGGCCCAATAGACATAGTCAATGTCAAACTTTTCAACAGCTCGCTTGACCCGTTTTTGGTTATTATTGGACACCACGATAATCCGAATACCCGCGTCCCGCAAATCATGGAGCCACGTCTTCATTTCTGGGGTTCCGTCAGGATTATTCCAAGCAATCAGGGTGTTATCCAAGTCCACCAAAACCGCTTTGATACCCTGTCTTTTCAAACTCTCTACTGTCAAATCGTAAACTGCCTTAACCGCAAAGTCGGGCATGTAATCTTCAATCGCCACATCTCTCTCCAAAAATCGTATTCGCACTATTATAGCATAAAATAGGCTTTTTGGCACCTATAACCCCATTTCTTCCAAGAGCCATTGGGAGATTCTCCAAACAAACGAAAACAGCTCCCCAAACAGGAAGCTTTATTTTAAAATAGGACAAAGATCATGCTCATAGTCCAGACAAATCTCAATTTTTTTCTTTCCGTAACTTCAATTCATAAAATTTTTGAAGTTCAAGGATAATAGTCGTTTCTCCTTCTTTTCCATCTCTTGTGATGTGAAGCACCTTAGAAAACTTCTGAAAATCCTTTTCTTCCTCACCTGGGGCGATACGAATATCGACAGATTGCCATTGACCATCTTTCTCTTCATATCCTACTAAAGCAACTAGAAATAATTTCCCTTCTATATGACCACCTGTAAAAAAATCTGCCGTATCATTAAAAAGACCACCATAATACATCGGATTAGATAAAGCAAATAGTATAATATTTTTTCTCTCCAATTTTCCATCAACACTAGCTATGGGAATCTCATCTACCTTCTCAAGCATTGGTAAAACTGTTTCACGCTTTAATAAACCTACAAAAAAACTATTGTATAACGAATCTGAATTCATAATTTTATCATTGCTATTCACATATTCCGCAGCTATAGCAAAAAGAAACAAAACGAAATAGCTAGATATGGATAGAAAAATCCATTTTTTCCCCCAAAAAATGCACCCAAAAATTAAAATTAATACGAACAACATGATAGTAGTTGGATAGAAAAATGTATTTATGAGATTCTCATATGCAATCTCCCACAATTTTTGATGATATAAGTTTAGATATTCTTCCACTATAACTCTCCTAACTCATAGAATTTTTAGTTCGAGCACAAGCACTTTCCTTGATTTTTGAATACTCATAGATTATTGCTCGCTAGTCACATCATTATATCATCTTTTATACTTTTTAGCACCTACAGCTTCAAAGCTTACAAAAATGGCAAAAGATGCTATAGTAGATGTAAGAATAATTCTCTTGGAGGTGCCTATGGCAAGCAAGGATCGAGAAATGAAAGCTGTTTCTCCCTTTTTGCAAAAAATCATCAACTGGTCGTCCATCATCGGAGCTGTGGGGACAGTGGCCTTTTGTATCTGGGCCTACTATGCAGGAATCCTCCAGTCCAAGGAAACCTTGTCTGCCTTTATCAAACAAGCAGGCGTCTGGGGGCCTCCTCTGTTTATCTTCCTGCAAATCTTGCAGACGGTCGTGCCCATTATCCCTGGTGCCTTGACCTCTGTAGCAGGCATCTTTATCTACGGACATATCGTTGGCACTATCTACAACTATATCGGCATCGTCATCGGCTGTGCCATCATCTTCTATCTGGCTCGCACCTACGGGCCAGCCTTTGTCCAGTCCGTCGTCAGCAAGCGGACCTATGACAAGTATGTAGGCTGGCTGGATGAGGGCAATCGCTTTGAGCGTTTCTTTATCTTTATGATGATTTGGCCTATCAGCCCCGCTGATTTCCTCTGTATGCTGGCAGCTCTGACCAAGATGACCTTCAAAAAGTACATGTTGATTATCATGCTCTGCAAACCCATCACCCTCATCATCTACACTTATGGCCTGACCTATATTATTGATTTCTTCTGGAAATGGCTCGCAAAATAAGAACCATGGACATTAAAAAACGCTCAAGCTAGTAAGCTTGGGCGATTTGTTTATTCTGAAGATGTTGGAGTCGAGGGCTGAACAGCAGAAGACACTGATGGTGTCGGATCTGGTGTAGGTGCAGGCGTAGAGCTTGCTGGCGGTTCACTGCTAGCGCTCGGCTCAGGAGGAGGTGGAGTAGAATTACTGTAATTAGCACTTCCATAATTGCTCTCCGTCGGTGAACTGTAAACTGGCTCATCCTGCTGATAAGTTGTTGAAGACCCAGAATTAGACGCACGCAGGCTTCTGCCTCCCATCAAATCTTCATACAGTACGGCATTGGTTTTCAAACTCTTGACTGTGGACAAGCCCAAGCTTTTCCGAATGAGATTTTGCATTTCTAGCAAATGTTCAGACGTAACCAGCTGGTAACTACCACCATCTGCCAAAGTCGCATCTTCACCACGCAACTGCTCAGACTGGATATTTCTAAAGGCATCTTTGTAACCTAATAACTGAGGAATACTGCTCGAATCCAGCGCTACATTGGTCTGCATATTCTTGCTGACTGCTCGTAAGATTGCTTGATAATGGCTGATACTATTGAGACTGAGCACCTTCTCAACGACCTTCCGAATCACCTCACGCTGGCGTTTCTGACGACCGTAGTCACCTTCTGGATCCTGATAACGCATGCGGGCATAAACTAAAGCCTGGTCTCCGTTGATCAAGTGTTTGCCTGGCTCGACAGTTGCAGTGTATTCTGGTTCATTTTCTTCGATGGAAATTGGGAAATCAAAGGTATTATTGACCTCAATACCACCAACTGCGTCCACCAGCTGAACCAGTCCTTGCATATTGATCATCATATAACGGTCAATATGGATATTCATCATTTTCTCAATGGTCGCGATGGCTAATTTTGCGCCGCCATAAGCATAGGCTGCGTTTAGCTTGGCTTCTGTCGTTTCGCCTTTTTCATCGATTTGAGTCAGAATGTCCCGCTCCAAACTCATCATGACCGTCTTTTTAGTCTGAGGATTGACAGACAGAAGAAGCATGGAGTCGCTATTTCCCTGCCAAGTATCAGACCGCGAGCCACTCCCTGTATCGACCCCCATCAGTAAAATCGTCAAGGGCTTGGTTTCCGCAATAACGTTCGTCTCATTCCCAAAACCCTTGTAAGTATGGGACAAAGCGTCCGTTGACTGATTGTAAATAGTCCAAGCATAGCCTCCCACTCCAATGGCCGTTACAAGGAACAGACTCAAAAACATTCGTACAATTTTTTTAAACATATTTCATCAATCTATCAGTTTTCCCATCAGGTAAACATCTAGAAATATCCCTTCTCTTAAATAGGCCCCTCTTTTTTGCAGACCTTCGATTTCAAATCCTAATTCTTTATAGAGATGAACCGCTCGCTCATTTCTAACCTGAACAGTCAGCTCCAAACGGCGAAGACTGCTTCCATTCTCTGCCCAATCCACAGCCTCTTCTAGCAGGATACGACCGAGGCCTTTATTCCAAAAGGCTTTTTTGACAACGATAAAGACTTGCCCAATGTGGCGAATCCGCTCATGAAAATCCACTGTGATACTGACAATCCCAGCGATTTCATTATTAAGCAAGGCCAAGAGATAGAGCTGATTATCCGAATCAGCTTGATGCTGAATGAACTGAGCCATCTGGTCTTCATCCATCAAAATCCCCGCCTCATCTAAGGTCATGTAGTCTGACTCGGCACCGACTTGATTTAAAAAGCGAATCAAGTCAGCAGCATCCGCCTTTTCGGCCTCCCGCAAGGCCAATTCAAACTCAGCCATGCAGCAATTCCTCCAGTAGTTCCTGAGAACGGCGCCCCTGACTTTCAAAGACTAGCTCACGGCCGTCTTCTTTCTTCAGAAGAGTCAGCTTCAGATAATCATCTGGTAAACTTTCACCTAGCAATTCTCCCCACTCGATGACAGTAACTCCCTCACCAAAGAGAAAATCATCCAAGTCAATCGAGTCTGGATCCTCACCAATCCGATAGACATCTAAGTGATAAAGCGGCAAACGTCCTTCATACTCGCGAACAATGGTATAGGTCGGACTTTTAATCATCTGCTTGATGCCCAGGCCTTGGGCCAAGCCCTTGGTAAAGGTCGTCTTACCCGCACCCAAGTCTCCTGTCAAAACCAAAACATCTTGCTCCTGAAGCAAGCTGCCAAGACGCTGGCCCCAGTTGATTAATTCTTCTTCATTATGACTAAACATTCTTTTATTATACCAGAAGATTTGCGTTTGCGCTAAATTTTCTAATAGAGATAGCAAAATGTTTGAAAAAAATTAGATGAGCCCTCCAAATCCTCCGATCAAAGCAGGTCACTCACTTCTATTTCGAAAGAGAATCAGGACATTTCCCCTAAACTTTTCCTGCAAAAAAGAAGCTGGAAGACTTCCAACTTCTTAGTGTTCTTAAGATAAAGCTAGGCTGATAAAGTTAAGGATGAAGAGCAGGTTTAAGATCCAAATCATTGGATGCACATCCTTAGCTTGACCTTTGATGACTTTCACAAGAGCATACATGATAAAGCCTGCTGCAATCCCGTTTGTGATGCTGTAAGTGAAGCCCATGAAGATGGAGGTAAAGAAAGCTGGAATAGCTTCTGCCATATCATCCCACTGGATATTTTTCAAGCTGCTCAGCATCATGATCCCTACGACAATCAAAATTGGCGCAGTTGCTGCTGTCGGAACGATGGCTAACAGCGGGCTAAAGAAGCTAGACACCGCAAAGCAGACCGCTACAACCAAGGCTGTCAAACCAGTCCGTCCGCCAGCTCCGATACCAGCTGCAGACTCTACATAAGTAGTAACGTTAGATGTTCCGGCAATCGCACCGATAGTTGTCCCAATCAAGTCAGAATACAAAGCTTTGTCTAAACCTTCTGACTCATGGTTTTCACCAGAAGTCGCTACGATACCCACTTTTTCACCCGTTCCAATCAAGGTACCGATGGTGTCAAAAATATCCGTCAGAGAGAAGGCTAGGATAGCCATAAATGTCTGAGGTAGGCGCGCCGTATCAGCAAAGAGAGCTCCCAAGCCTTCTGGACCAACCGCAACCCCGAAAACTTGTCCAAGTTCTTTCAGAGCTGTTGACAGATTGTGCTGACCGAAGTCAATCGCAGACAAGTTTACCAAGCCAACAGCAATCGCTACAACTGTCGTTGTAAAGATAGATAAGATAATGCCCCCCTTGATGCCCTTGATAACAAAGAAAACTGTAATCGCTAGACCAAGTAAAGCCAGTAAAACTGCTGGATTATTAAAATCAACTAATCCTGGAGTTGCAGCTGAGTTTGCTGTAAGAGCAGCCTTCGCTTGGTCAGCTCCCTTACCAGCTACTACATAGTTGCCTGGATCGATTGAAAACTTCAACAGTCCGGCATTTTTAATCCCTACATAAGCTAGAAAGACACCGATACCAGCAGAAATAGCTGAACGCAGAGCTGATGGAATGGACTCGATAATAGCCTTCCGAATCTTGGTCAAAGTGATAAAGAGCGAGATCAGACCACAGATGAAGACCATGCCCAAAGCTTCTTGCCAAGTGTAACCCAAACTAAAGACAACCGTGAAAGTAAAGAAGGCATTGAGCCCCATACCTGGCGCCTGTGCATAAGGGAGGTTGGCATAAAAGGCCATCATGAGCGTTCCAGCAACGGATCCGATGATCGTAGCTAGAAAGACACCTTGAGCCGGCATACCCGTTTGCGACAGCATGGCTGGATTGACAAAGAGGATGTAGCTCATAGCAAAGAAAGTCGTTAACCCAGCGAGAACTTCCGTACGAACATCCGTACCGTGCTCTTTGAGTTTAAATAATTTATCCATTATAGATAATCTCCTAAATTGTTTTATGGCAACTGATTAAAAGAGAACTCCTGATTTTCTTTAAAACAGTGCTACTTATTCGTTTTTTACGAACAATAATATGATTATACTCAAAAACATTCACTTTTTCAACCCTAATGCTCCAAAAAATACTTTAAAGTATCTTATTTTTTATTTTCTCTGCTTAAAAAGAGCAAAGTCATCACTTGGATAAAGGTAAATCCAAGGATAAAGACCAGTCGTTCCTTCTGAAAGGTTTCCAGTAGCTTTTGGACAACTAGCTGAGGCCGCGTCACCAGATCCCAAGAGTTGAGCCGGTCATAACGGCCGATATAAATGGCCAGACTCGACAGATAAGACAGAGCCGCAACCGCAAGCATATCCAGCCACCAAGTCAACTTCCAGCGCTCACGCAAAATATTCCAGCTTTCAATCCCGCAGTAGACGCCAAATAGAATGCTCAGCACGAAAGCCATAAATAGACGCATACTGACAGGGTTCCACAGGGTATCTCCCACCCAAGTCATGTGCACCAAGTCCGTCAGCATATAAAAAGTATTGGGATAAAAGGCCAGCCAAACTACCAGCAAGAGCGGATAAAGCCACTTCTGCTTCTTAAACATCGTCGTCAAGATGGCAGCGTCATAGGCAATCAAGGCCAAAATCATATTCCAGATCAAGTCTGGTCCTCGGGTCGTAATTCCCTGAATATACACGACAAATGCAATGAGTAGGAAAAAAATATGAATCAAAATTGGTTTACGCATACAAGATTTCCCCCTTTACTCCGATTCTCCTCACTCATAGACTATCAAACGATCTAACTCGTCTTAGCTATTGAGGAAACATTATACCACAACTTGTGGCATTTATTCTTAATTCTGTTATAATAGACTTACTATACTGATTGATACTGTACGAGGAAAAAGAATGACGAATAAAGTAATTGCTGTAGATTTGGACGGAACCTTGCTCAATTCTGAGAGTAAGCTGTCTGATTTTACCAAAGAAACTATCAAAAAAATATCGGCTAAAGGGCACAAGGTCATCATCACTACCGGCCGTCCTTACCGCATGGCTCTGGACTTCTATAAGGAATTAGAGCTGAATACCCCCATGATAAACTTCAACGGCTCTCTGACGCATATCCCTGAGCAAAAGTGGGAATTTGAACAATCCTTGACCGTAGACAAGTCTTTCTTACTGGATATGGTCCAACGAAAAGAGGAAATCGAAGCTGACTTCATCGCTGGAGAATACCGTAAGAAATTCTACATCACCAATACCAACGAAGAAATCGCAGATCCCAAGCTCTTTGGCATTGATAACTTTAAGCCAGAAAATCAATTTCAGGCGCAGCTAGTGACCAAAAATCCAAATGCCATTTTGCTGCAAACACATGCTACGGATAAATATGCTCTGGCTGAAGAGATGAATGCCTTTTACCAGCATGAACTCTCCATCAATACCTGGGGCGGCCCTCTCAATATCCTTGAATGTGGCCCTAAAGGTGTCAACAAGGCCTTCGCCCTCCAGTACCTACTCAATATCCTCAATGCCGATCGTAAAGACCTGATTGCTTTTGGTGACGAGCACAATGATACCGAAATGCTGGAATTTGCAGGAACAGGCTATGCCATGAAAAACGCCAGCGAAACCCTTCTGCCTTATGCCGACCAACAGCTTGAACTCACTAATGACCAAGACGGTGTAGCTCACAAGCTGACTGAGCTCTACTTGTAGAGATAAAAAAGAACCGCCTAGAGATGAACTCCCCTAGGCGGTTTTTGGGTTGGGTGATTGGAGTAAGTGAGCTGGTTAAAACTAGTCATAGGTCAACTATCTAAAAACATATTCTCATCTTCCAAATTTCTTGCAACCGATTATCTGGATTAGTGTACAACTGTTCTTCAAACTAGATAAACTCCGTGGAGTTTGTTTTCTGTTCAATTATAATATCAAAAATATCGTTCTAGATTAGAATAACCCCCATCATAAGAAATTATCTATATTTTATTAGTTGTTCCACAACTCTATTAATTTTCTCTATCTCTTCATCAATTATTTTCATAAAATCATCGAAACTTATATCTATATAGCTTTCAACAAACTCCCTGAAGTAATTTTGGGGGTTAGAAAAATTTGAAAAAGAAATTTCTGTAATAGAATAGTGAAAAATATTATTTCTAAATTGATTATTAGCTGAGAAAAAATTATTTTTTACTTCAATAATTTTTTCTAACTCATTCACTAATTGAAAATCTATACTTTCAGAGTATTTACTAACTAGTTTTTTTATAGTATGTACACTAACTAAATATGATTGTAATTTTGATCGATAAAATAAATTACCTGTGCTTTGAAATATATTGGGAAGTAAAACATTTATAAAATTATTTTGACATAAAATATTGAATAACTGTAACTGAGCTTCAAGTAGCAAATCACCAAGTAAAATATTTTGTCTGTTTGTATCCATTAAAAACTTATCTACATAGCTTAGTTTATAATTAGAAATATTTAATTTCATTGTTGAATCAACAGTAAAATTTTCTTCAAATTCTGTAGCGATTGAATTTATAAAAGTAGATAAGGCTTGAGAATAGTCAATCATAATAGGTTTCATTCCTTCTCCCCACTGATTTATAGTTTCAAATTTATTTAACGAAAATAGTCCTTCAAGATAGATACTCATTTGACTTGTGTTACCATAAGGCATATCGTTAATAGTAAATATACCTAAATCAGGCTGCCCCAGTACACTAACTCTAAATTTTTGAAGAAAATTGTAATTAGTCTCTAACATTTTTTTCCGTTCATTAGCATCAGTATTCAATCTTTTAAACGCGTTCGCAACTCTTTTATCTGAGTAAAGTTTTAAACCTATCCTGACGCTTTTCAACATTGTTATAAAATCAACTCCTTGTACATCTGGTAAATCAACAGCTTTTCCATGTTTCTGAAATTTATCTATCCAACCTAAACAAACTGAAGATACTATAGGGAGAAGAGAAATGTATATTTCAGATTTATCAAAATCATCAAGAGAATTACACATTTGATATAAGATTTGTTTTACTTCTATAGTCTCTTGTAATAAAAGTAGAAAAGAAACGATCTCTAAAATATTTTCTTCTTCCATACTATTTCACCTACTCTATCAACTTTCTATATACTCAATAAATTATACCACGAAAGCACTAAAAATCCCCTTAGAATCTCACTTCTAAGGGGTCTCTCTTTATGCTGATTTCTCTCCTGCTTCTTCCGTTTTTGTTTTCTTATTTGTACCAACCAAACGGCGCTTGCTGTCTCGGATCGTATTGAGATCTTTAAGGAGTTTGGTCAAGTGGGTTCTCTCTGGATAGGCTTCTGCGACGGCTGCTGTGTAGCGCACAAAGAGGTCGTAGGTACGGGAGATTTCGTTGCGTAGCTGTTTGGTTTTACCGACTTCCTTGGCTGACTTGACTGCACGCGCTTCTGCTTCTACTTTATCATAGTCTCCTTGGGCTGCTAGGAGCGCCGTTAGCATAGGGAGGAGGCCTAGACTCGTCACAGCTCCCTGATAGGGCTCTTCCTGCAATGTTTTAAGCAGACTCTTAATTTCAGCAGTTGCGACAGCATTGGTATGCTTGGTGATATCCTTATACTTTTTAAAGACTGGAGCCAAGCTTTCGTAGGCTTCTTTCAGATCCTTGTCTTTAATTTTGGCAAAGCCCTTATGCAAGGTAAAAAGACCAACTAGAGCGTTATCTCGCTCCTTGTCTAGTTCTACGAGACTCATAGAGTCTTTCTTTTCCACATTAGCCAATTGAGCCTGAAACTGCTCTAGTTTGCTATGAAAGCCCTCTAGGTGCTTGCTGTACATATCCTCATCTCTATAGGAGCTTGTAAAAATCGTGAGTACCTGATAGGAATCAACCATTAGACTCTCAAACTCACGATGAGTCAGATTGCTATAAGACAAGGGACGAATGGTGTAAGTAGTGTTTATCATAAAACCTCTCCAATATGTTTGATAAAGCAAGTATAGCATGTAGAGATGAAGCTTGGTGTCTCTTGCCCTAAGATGTCATTTTTTATCCCTGAAAGGGGCATTTTCTCAAAAAATGGACCCTCTTCCCAGCTCTTCTTCTTTTTCAAAAGAAAACTACAAAAAATCGCCCCTCATCTGGTACTTGCTTTTGACGACAAGTTGACTGAGAAGCGATTGATTTTATAAATAAAAGAGAAAAGAGCCTTCTAGACCTAGGTTGCCATGAATCTATAGGAAAAGTGATCGGCCGAGGCCTAGGTTACAATGAATCTATAAGAAAAGTGACCGGCCGAGGCTAGGTCACTACAAAACTTCATTAAATACCAATAACTAATACAGAGAGTAGCTTGATTTCAACTCAACTGATACACGTCAGAGGTTTAAAAATCCATCCTATCTGGATTAGGTGCTCCGCCTTCCAAACCGCTGATATTTTTAAGAATCTCTAGGTCAGCAGGGCTCAGTTCGATGTCAAAGCAGTCTAGATTGCTAGCAATCCGGCTCGGAGTGACTGATTTAGGCAGGGGTAGGAAGCCTTCTTGTAGACTCCAAGCTAGAGCAATTTGGGCAATGGTCTTGCCATACTTATCTGCTATCGCCTGTACGGCTGGATTTTGGAAGAGTTCGCCCTGGCCAAATGGTCCCCAAGCTTCAAGTAGGATATCATGGGCACGGCAGAAGTCCACTGCCTCCGTCTGATAGACACCTGGCGCTAGGCGGATTTGATTGACAGCTGGAGTGATGCGCGCCGTTTCCAGCAGAGCCTCTAGGTGATGAGGCAGGAAATTGCTGACGCCGATCGCTCGGATCTTACCAGCTTGATAGAGGTCTTCCATGGCCCGCCAAACTTCTGCATTGCGCTTTTGCCAAGCTCCATCTTCTCGTACAGGCTTAGGATTTGGCCAATGGATGAGGTAGAGATCCAGATAATCCAGCCCTAAACGCTCCATAGAGCTGTCAAAGGCTTCCAAGGCCGCTTCATAGGTGTGCTTGCTATTCCAGAGCTTGGTTGTGATGAAGAGCTCCTCACGCGGAATACCGCTATCTTTAATTGCCCGACCGACACTCTCCTCATTCTTATAGATAGCTGCTGTATCAATGTGGCGATAGCCAGCCTTAAGAGCGGCCAAGACTGACTGATAAGCCTCTTCTCCGTCCTGAGCCTTCCAAGTACCAAAGCCCAAGACTGGAATCTTGATGCCATTGTTAAGGGTATAATTTTTCATATTTCTTCTCCTTATTTCTTCTTTCTTTTGGTCAATTTTGGCTTAAAGATATTTTCCTTGGTTGGAGCCATGCCTCGGCTGAAAAAGCTATAAATGATAAAGGCTAACCCAGCAATAAATAACAAGAAACGATGCAGTAGTAATCCAAAGAAGAGGAACACCAAGCCTATTCCCATAAATCTATAATCAATCTTTTTCATCCTGTCCTCCTCATCTGTGATAATCCTATTATAACATCTTCTCTTTCTTTGAGAAAGCCTTACCATCTGTTAAGAAAAATATCTCAGAGACTTTCTAATTGCGCCAAACATTTCTAGCTTTGTACAAGTTCCTCTAGCAAATCCCAGGAAAAGTCGGCAGCTCTACATTAAAAAGGACAGGTTACCCCATCCTTTCTAAAAATATAAGGAGACTCAATTAAAGAACACTGGAGGCAGCTTCAAAGCGTTTTTCGCCATCCAGATAAGTAGCAACCAGCTCCAAATCCTTGTCCAGAACGATAAAGTCAGCATCGTAGCCTTCCTTGATCTGGCCACAGACATCGTCGATGTGGACGGATTTTGCTGGGATAAGACTGGCCATCATGACTGCTTGATGAGGATTTGCGATGCCCCACTCAACTACATATTTCAGGCCGTCCTTGAGCTGCAGGATAGATCCTGCTAAGTTGCCAGTCGATTTGAGACGAGCTGTGCCATTGGCTACCACCACTGGAAATTCTCCCAGCATATAGTCGCCGTCTTCCAGCCCACCTGCAGTCATACAGTCTGTGATGAGGGCTACATGTTCATGACCCTTTTGCTTGAGCAAAATATCACAGGCCTTGGGATCTACATGGTGACCATCACAAATCAGCTCCGCATAGGTGTGAGGCAGCTCGTACATAGCCCCAACCATACCTAGCTCACGGTGGGTCAGGCCTCGCATGCCATTGTAGGCATGCACCCAGACACTAGCACCTGCTTCTACTGCTGCCTTGGCTTCATCATAGGTCGCATCAGAGTGCCCCAAAGCAACTGTCACACCTTCATCAGTGATGGTGCGGACAAATTCTTCCACGCCCTCACGCTCAGGTGCCAAAGCAATCTTATTGAGCAGACCATTGGCTGCCTTTTGCCAAGCACGAAATTCATCCATACGAGGATCCTTCATGTAGGCTGGGTTTTGGGCACCCTTGTACTTTTCAGTGAAGTAAGGCCCTTCAAAATAGAGACCACGAATCTTGGCACCACTTGCTTCTTGATAGCGCGCACCAATATTTTCTGTCACAGCCAAGAGTTGCTCGTAAGATGATGTCAGCGTGGTCGGCAGGAAACTGGTCACCCCAGTCGTCAAAAGTCCTTCACTCATGGTATGGAGGGTACCTTCGATGTTATTGTCCATGACATCGACCCCACCAAAACCATGGATATGGGTATCCACCAGACCCGGCGCAACAGAGTAACCTGTGTAATCCACTACTTCTGCATCCGCAGGGACTTCCTGTACTAATTTTCCAAATTTTCCATCAATCACTTCCAAAAATCCACCCTTGCGAATCCCTTGAGGATAGAAGAACTGATCGGCTTTTATATATTTAGGCATCTGACTGCCTCCCCTTGTTCTATTTCTATTGACTCTATTATAACGCTTTCTATTTTATTTGTAAATGGTCTATACCTCTTTTTTAGAAAAATTTATTATATTATTCAAAGCAAGAAAGAGAGTGGGACAGAAATCGGTAATTCGTTAGAATTCGATTTCGTCGTCCCACCTCCGCACAGTTGAGTAGGCTGTAAAAGCTGATGAAATCAGCCTAGTAGAGCCCACTCAACCACTGCGTCTTGCTCGACAATCCAAAGACAATTGAGAGGCTAGGACTTTTGTCCCAGCCTCTTTCTGTCTTAAATTTGTTCCATTTGTACTTTCTCAGCCAAATTCATGGCGTGGTCAGCAACTCTGGTATAGTGAGAAATAATATCGATGAAGTTGACCCCAGCCTGAGGCGTACATTCTCCCTTGTTGAGACGAGCAATGTGGGTCTTGCGCAGGCTGCGTTCTAGCTTGTCAATCTCCGCATGCTTGGCCTCCAAACTATTGGCCAAATCCACATTATTTGTTTCCACAGAATTCAAAGCTTCTTTGATAAAGTCCAAGGTCAAGTGATAAATATTTTCCAACTCTTCCAAGGCAGCTGGTGAAAATTCCACCTTCTTGCGGTGCAAGTAGTCTGTCAAATTCAGCAAAGCTTCTGAGTGGTCACCGATTCTCTCCAAATCACGACTAGAGTCCAGAATGCTGGTCAAGACTTCACTCTCTTTTGGATTGAGCTGCTGGCCAGATAGGACAATCAGGTAGCGAGTCAATTCATCATCAATGGCATTGATGGCTTCCTCAGTCTTATGACCCTTTTCGGCAGATTTTTCTTCATAGTTCACGATATAATCATAAGCCAATTCGAAAGATTTAGCAGCGTAGCCACCCAAGTGAAGGAGTTCCTTTTTAGCATTTCCCAAAGCCAATGATGGCGCTTGGTCGATCAAAATCGTATCTAGGTAGAGAGATTCGTATTTAACGGTTTCATCCTCACCCGGAATCAACTTGGTAACCAAATATGCTAAAAAGCCAATAAAAGGAAATTGGATAATGGTATTGGTAATATTAAAGGTTCCGTGGGCAAAGGCAATAGTCATTTCTGGTGACAAATGCAAGGCTGTCTCAAACCACTGAATCAGTGATGTGAAAGGTAGCAGGAAGATCATACAGATGACTGTTCCCACAACGTTAAAGGCCACATGGGCTCCAGCAACACGCTTGGCTGCGATATTAGCCCCTAAGGAAGCAATGATCGCTGTAATCGTCGTTCCGATATTGTCACCAAAGAGGACTGGTAAAGCTCCTTGCAGATCAATGAGATTGCTGGCATAGAGATTTTGCAGAATCCCAATGGTCGCCGAAGATGCTTGAATGAGCAGGGTCAAGCCCGTTCCGACAAAGACACCTAAGACTGGATTTTTACTTAGCTGAACCATGTAATCTCGAAAGACTTGCAAGTCTTTAAGAGGCTCCATGGCTCCACTCATGAGATTGAGGGCGAAAAAGATCCCGCCGACACCAAAGAGGATACGCCCGACATTGTTCACTGAGCGATTCTTTGTGAAAAAGAGGCAAACCGCACCGACAAAGAGCAAGGGCAGAGCGTAATCACCCAACTTAAAACCAATGATGAAGGAAGTCACAGTCGTACCAATATTGGCCCCCATGACAATCCCGATAGCCTGACGCAGGGTCAACAGCCCCGCACTCACCAGACCAACTGTGATCACTGTCACACCTGAACTAGACTGGATCAGGGCTGTCATCCCAATCCCAACCAGCACACCTAAAAAAGGATTGCTCGTGTATTTATCAATGAAATAGCGCAATCGGTCTCCTGCCGCCTGCTGTAAGCCGTCACCCATCATACGAATACTGTACAGGAACAGCCCCAAGCCTCCTAAAAAGCTAAATATAATTTCTTGCCAATTAATGGACATTTCTTTTCCTCCGAAAAATAAATAGCGGATAATCTCCTATACTATTTTAAAACATCCAGCCTAATCTCACAAGCCTTTTCTGAAAAAGAATCGAATTATTTTTGCTAATTTTGAAACTTTTATTTTCATCACACTCAAGAGCAAATTAGAGTAAGCAACAAGGCCCTCTCACTAGAACAAAAAGCAAGCAGACCGAACTACATTTCAAAATATTTAGCTTGGTTCATCACTTTCTGGGATCAGGCTTAAAAGATAGAAATTATCTCAGCACGATTCACATTCTACGCATACAAAGATTAAAAATCCCAGATAGCCTATGGCTATCTGGGATTTACTTTCCATCACTAAAATGTTGTCATCATTTTAGCTGGGTTTTAAGATTAGTCTTCCAAATTGACATCAGATGCGGATTCTTTCTTCTTTTTGTTCTTGAGAAAGGCTGATGCCCAAGTTGCTATTCCCAATCCAAGAGCTGCTAATGGATTATTGGCAGTTCCTGTATTTGGTAAAGCTTTAGCATTTGGAGTAACTTTGACTTGTCCTGGTTATGCAGGCTGTGGTTTAGGTGCTTGAGAGTGATTTGTAGCACTAGATACAGACGCACTTTCAGACAGACTAGCTGAAATGCTTGCGCTATCACTCAGTGACACACTTGCGGATGTGCTCAATGAAGTAGAGATAGACTGACTATCACTTACAGATGCGAGGTAGCTTGGCAGGTTAAACTCTGGCTTGGACTCGCTGGTTGGATCACCCTTACTATAGCTGAATGAGTTTGACTCTTGTGACACACTTGTACTCAAGCTGCTTGAAAGGCTATCGCTAAGTGATGTAGAGGTACTTACACTTACGCTTGCTGACTCTGACGCGCTGAATGAAGCTGATACGCTGGTGCTTAGACTTGCACTTGCTGATAGAGATTCGCTTACGCTCAGCGATGCCAAATCATTTTCACTTGCAAGAGCTGACGCACTAGCGCTCAATGACGCTGAGGTACTTGCGCTTGTTGAGACTAATTGGCTACTGCTTACAGAAGACGATGCACTCTCGCTTGCTGAGATTGATGCACTGAGACTTGTGCTCAAGCTGGTGCTTGATGAATCAGAAGCGCTAATTGAGGCACTTAGACTAGTGCTCAAACTTGTACTTGCTGAATCTGAAGCACTAATTGAGGCACTGAGGCTCGTGCTCAGGCTCGTACTTGCTGAATCTGAAGCGCTAATTGAGGCACTGAGGCTCGTGCTCAAACTTGTACTTCTTGAATCTGAAGCACTGAGTGAGGCACTTTGGCTGGTGCTCAAGCTGGTGCTTGTTGAATCTGATGCGCTGAGTGAGGCACTGAGGCTGGTGCTCAGGCTAGTACTTGTTGAATCTGAAGCGCTGAGTGAGGCACTGAGGCTGGTGCTCAATGAGATTGAAGCAGACTCACTTGTTGAAACTAACTGGCTTGCGCTCATTGACGTTGAAGCTGATTCACTTGTTGAAGCTGGCTGGCTTGCGCTCAATGAGGTTGAAGCAGACTCGCTTGTTGAAACTGACTGGCTAAGGCTTACTGATGCTGAAGCACTTGCACTTACTGAGACTGACTGGCTCAAGCTTAATGACGCTGAAGCGCTATTACTCAATGAGACTGACCGACTCAAACTCAACGAAGCTGAGGCACTCTTACTTAATGAGACGGATTGGCTACCGCTCAATGAAGTTGAGGCGCTCTTGCTCAATGACATCGAACCACTCAGACTTACCGATGCTGAATTACTCTTGCTTGCTGAAACGGAATTTACAGCACTAAGAGACTGCGAAGCTGAAAGACTCGTACTAACAGACAATGATTGATGATCAATGATTCTAAACTGGAAATCATTTGCGGTACTATTCCATGATACACCATTCTCATCCGTTACAGACATATAGAATCTGATATCCCCTTCTTTCTTAGGAGTACCAGAAATTCTAAGACGAGGGACATAGCCACCTTGACCATCAGGAACCGCATCAATATTATAAGTCAATCCAAGCTCTGTAAGACGCTGCTCTGAAATTGTAGGTAGAACAGCATTTTTGGCTTCTGTCGATGTTTTCCAGCCACCCGCTTGACTCTTGTTGTCTATATCATGAATATAAAGATCGTGTTGTACGGCTTTTCCTACACTCATATCTGGAATCAACTGCCCTGCTTTAGGAGTAGTTGAAGCCAGACTATTATTAAAGATAGGATCATGATTTGTTGTTACATCTAAGCGGAAAGGACTACTTGATTCATTTCTCCAGACCGTACCGTTCTCATCACGCACACTAAGGTCAAATTCGAAAACACCTGCCTTTTTAGGTGTGCCAGTGAAAGCAACCCGAGGAACATAGCCCCCATTGCCATCTGATACGGCTGTCACCTCATAAGTCAGGCCCAAGTCAGATAAAAGCCCTGATACACGTGGAGTCATCTGAACAGCATCTTTCGCTGCCTGTTCAGTTGCCCAACCACCGCTTCTAGCACTGGTGTTATTTTCATCGTGGATATAGACATAGTCTGGGTCTAGTTGCACACCAACAACCCGTTTCTTGAACAGATCGCCATTCTTACTAGTAAGAGAAGTTGCACTACCATTCAAGACCGGATCAACATCACCCAGCTCAATCAAATTATCAGCAGGAATGACACTGGTTCTTCTATCACGATAAGTAACGGTCAATTCACCATTATCCGCAACATCATAGCCCGCACCATGTTGACCACCACTTAGCATGTCCTCATTTCTCAAGCTAGCATTTTTCGCTTTGAAAGCTGCAATAACTTCTATTTTTTCTTGTTCTGTTAAGTGACTAAGATTTTTTACTCGGACTTTATTGATATCATCATTGACATGATGGCGAATAGTGAGCTTAAACTGACCATTGTCTCTTGTACCACGACCAGCGTTAGTGTTCCGTGTTCCGTTATCTGAGCTAGTATTTCCACTCCTATCATAACCAACAACATAGGTATTGTAGTCACCAAGGGTTTCATCCAGTGGAACTGTTCCATAAACACGAACTTTTATAGTGTTTCCCTGTCTTGTAAACTGAGTTTGAAGCCATCTGCTAGGTGGCCATTGGTTGTTTGGGAAATAACCTCGAACTTCTGCTTTATTAAAATTCAGATTTGTTCCGCTAATAGTAGCAAAGTTTGGTATATCAAAAGATCTACCACGTTCTACTACTAGTTCCTCTTGACTGACATTAACCCTAATATTTTTATTGACAGCTCTGAATCCTGAGTAGCCCGCACTACGGAAGTCTGACCGACCAGACTCTTTTGGTGAAGTTGCTACGGTCTTATCTACCGTTTGACTCTTCTCAGCTTGCTTGAGCTCATCCTTGCCTTGGGCTTGGTTCTTATCAGCTACCACACCAGCAGCCAAGTTGTTGCTGGTTGCTAGGGCTTGGCTATTGCTCAACATAGCGCTAGCCAAACTTTGTCCTGCACCAGATGAAACAAAGCTATCAGCAACATTGACTCTGACGTCCAGTGAGACAGAATTAGAAGCTGAGACGGAAGCATCAGCTACTGACGCGCTAGTTAGCACTTTATCCTGTTCTAGAGAAGTTGTATTGTTAGCACTTTCTAGCTTAGCGGGCGCTTTGCTCTCTGATACTTTTGCAGCAGGCGCAGTACTCGCTAATTTGCTAGTCAAGACCGAACTGCTAGCAGATACAGACTGGCTAATAGAAGTTGAGTTACTAGCGGAAATTGATTAGCTGAGCGATTGACTAACAGACTGGCTAGTCGAGATACTAAGAGATACTGACTCACTTGTAGAGACAGAAGTGCTGACTGACTGACTAACTGAAACAGAGGCTAACTCAGAAGCTTGTTCTGCTTTTGCTTTTCGCATTTCCGCTTGCGCTTGAGCAATGATCGAATTTGTACTTGCTTCTGGTGCTTCCTCATTGTCTTTGACTTCAGCTGAAATGACAGCTTTATCTGTGTATTCAGATGTTTCATCCGCATAGACAGACTGCTCCTGAGTCACCACCAAACCTGCCGCTCCAGCAGCTAATATTCCCCATAAACCTGCAAGAGTGTTGAGGCTCAGATGATCGTGATCAAGCTCTTCTGTATCTGACAAGCTATTTGAGACAACTTCTCCCATTCCACCGATACGAAAGAGATCGAGTTGAGAATTTGAAGCTTTTACCCAATTTTTCCCAGACTTATAGAGCTTGTACCGCTTCTTTTCGTCAATGATCTCGAAATCCTTGTTATATTTCTTACTTCGAAACATCCTTTTCCTTTCCTTTTTCAACATGCCAGTCTTTGTTAATCTCATGACCATTAGCAAAGAAACTGACTCATTGCATGCTATAGTTTATAAGCAAAAATACATATTTTTTTGCATTTTTATTATAGGTGTTCTAATGCTCCAGATAGTATTTTAACAAAAATAAGACAAGAATTCAATCTATTGAAATCTTTATTTATTGAAAATAAGCTTGATAAATCAAGCTATTTTAAACTATCTATATTAACCTAGAGATTTAAACTATAGATTATTATAGGAATTAACAATAAGTAACTATTTATACAAAAAAAAGCTAGACGGCCGACCCGAGATACATGACCTCAGATCCGTCCAACTTTTTTATATATTTTGAATGGATTAGTGAGAAAGATGATTAATAATCCAAATCTTCCGCATACCCAGCTCCATTTCCTACAAAGTAGCCTGTCTTACAGTTCATACTAAATAGATAAGTACCATCTGGTTTATAGAGATTGTAGTAGCCATTCCCCTTGACAATGTTAACTTTTTCAAGGATGAACTGGTCTCCTGTGATGTAGCCGCGCTCACGAGACACCTTGAGGATCGTTTCCAAGACACCTGGATTGAAGGTCCAAGCAGGATTATTGACATCATCGATAGCTGCTTGATTGTAAGGCACACGGCTAAGGTGGCGCTGGAGGTTAACTCCTGCACTTGGCAGTCCGATACCAGTTTCTGCATTTCTAATGCCACTAGGGTCACTAGGCGCTGGAGTCACAGCTGGCGGCGTTGATGGGGCTGTGGAAGGCACTGACGGCTCCACTGTCGGACTAGGCGCTGGTGCTGGTAGCTGCTGACTGCGTCCTTGAGCAATAGCCGCCTTCAAGACCTCATCCAACTTGCTATTACCTGTCGATACATCTGGAAGATTAGCGTTTTCTTTCACTTGGGCATCTGTCTTCAATAGACCGTCAACGATGGCACCCGTATTGAATTGTGAATTGACACTTTGGATAGCAGAAATTTGCTTAACAAGATCATCATACTTCTTCTTAGCAGCTGTATATTCTAAGCTGCCAGTTAAGACATCTAACTTAGCTTTCAGCTTATCCAAATCGCCAAACTTGTCATTTTTGATAGCTGTCTGACTACTATCCGTAAAGAAGCTAGCATAAAGGTCTTCAAATTCTTTAGCAGCCTCTTTCTTGGCTTCGCTAGAACTTGCAGATTTCTTTTTGCTAGAAGAAACTGTCGAACTGGAACCAGTTGTCGACTTGTGGCTCCCCCAACCTTGATGAAAATACCAAGTCGTTCCAGCGGCAAGCGCTACAAGACCTAAGGCTGAGTATAGGAAGGCTTTCTTCTTGTAGAAAGGCTTTGTCTCAGGATCGTCCTCATCCTCAAATACTGTCGGAACTGGCTTTGATACCGGCTTTGTTGCCGGGATGATTGGTGCTTCAGCTGCAACTGTTAGCGCTGGTTGTGCAGCCTTTGTAGTCTCTACATTTGCCGAGTTTGCAGCTTCTGCTTTCACTGGCTGCACCGAAGGTAATGGCACATTGGCAGTATTTTCCTTCGCCTGAGACTGACTCTTAAGCTGTTTGATGGTCTCTTGTATCAAAGCTTCTTTTTGTTGTGCCAGCTCTTCCATGATTCTCAGCTTTTGGGTTTCAAATTTCCCTGCTTCGATTTCATCTCGGTGTTGCTTGATGTATTTATCAAGGATATTGTCTCCTTCGGTCACACCAGCTTCGACTTCCTCGTTTTTCCGAGCAGCCTGACCGACCGTCATTTCTTTCGCATCTTCTAAGTCAAGAACGGTTTCTTTTGATTCTTGCTCTGTTGGCATCTTTTCTTCTTTGCTCACAGCATTTCCTTTCTAATCTAGTTGTCTTTTGACCCTTTGGCCAAAATATTGATATAAATCAACTTTTAAAGTACCATTGTAAAGTTTTCGCTTTTTATCCGCCTGACTGCCATATTTGGCTTCAAAGGCCTCATCACTGGTCAAGATAAATTTACTCCATGTCTTCAAAGGAGCAAAGGTTTCTCCCATTTCTTGATAGAGCTTGGTCACCGCATCATCGTCCAACAAACGCTCACCATAAGGCGGATTGGAAATAATCACGCCATTGATCTTGTCCGTATGAAGGTCTTGCAGGCGCATTTGCTTAAAGTGAATTTGGTCAGCAACGCCCGCTTCTTCCGCATTTTTCTTGGCAATCTCTACCAAACGGGCATCCAAGTCAGAACCCGAAATATCCAACTGAATGTCTTGGTCAATCTGAGCTAGAGCTTCTGCCCGAAGTCGACGTACCAAGTCCTTATCTACCCAATTCCAATCTTCAAAAGCAAAGGAACGGTTCAAACCTGGGGCCATCTTCATCCCAATCATAGCTGCTTCGATACAGAAGGTTCCTGATCCGCAAGTCGGGTCAATCAAGGGTTTGTCCGGATACCAGTTTGACAAAAGTAAAATCGCAGCTGCCATATTTTCCTTGATTGGCGCTCCGCCCTTCTCAGTCCGATAACCACGTTTGAACAAGCTAGAACCACTTGTATCAATCATGACCGTCACAAGGTCTTTTAAAATGGAAACTTCAATCTTAAACTCTGCTCCATTTTCCTGCAAGGGGACACCTTCTGGACGAGCATAATGCTTTTGCAGTTTTTTCACAACTGCTTTTTTTGAAATGGCTTGAACACTGGGCTCATTATGCAGTTTTGACTTGACGCATTTGGCTTTAGAAATGGGAAATTTGGCACCTAAGGGTAGATAATTTTCCCAATCCAAGGCAAATACACCTTGAAAAAGCTCTTCAAATGTTTTAGCTGGAAATGTGCCCACAACAATCTTGATCCGATCTGCCGAGCGTAGCCATAGATTGGTTTGAATAATGGTTTTGACATCGCCACTAAAGCGGACACGACCATTTTCAACCTGACAATCTATACCCAAATCCCGAATCTCACGGCCGACCACGGCTTCCAGACCTGCCGCCGCTGTAGCGATTAAATTAAATTTTTCTTTCATTCTTTCTTACTCTATCACTATCCGCTGGGCCACGCCGTTAAAAACTGGCCTCAGCTAGAAAGCAGAATGTTCTTGCTTAGCTCCTCTTTTTGAGAAAAACCTTGCTTTCCTATTTTGTCCCTTGCAGCAATCTTCTGTCCAAGGGGCTCTATATCTTAATCAAAAAGCTAGCATACGCTAGCTAACCTATGTGCAATTTTCTATAAGCCATGTTTTGTTCCAGAAATGACTAGGTACCATCTCCTTCGATAATCATCTGTCTACTGTTTCCAGTCAGAATGCTATGTTCGTTTCCACGCATTCCGTGCCCCGACCAAAGTTTGGGTTGCTAGCTTGAGGGGTTTACCGCGTTCCACTTCTTCTGTTTCCAGAAGAACTACGTCACTGTGGCACTTTCAGACCTATTCAGACCTATCTAAAGACTTAGCCTTTTCAGTCGCCGTAACGGATTGCTCCGTCCCTAGGCTTATTGTTTCGCCTAGCACAAACACTACCAGCATCACAGCCGGTGCTAGCATGGACTTTCCTCATGAAAATATTAAATCTTCACGCGATTATCCAAAAATTGCACTCTGCAACATTATTGCTCTTCGTTGTCCAGAATTTGTTTACCAAAAACTTCCTTTTCCAAACGGCTTAGACGTTTCAAAATATCGAAGTTTGTCGCTGTTCCCATCTGTGGCATCTCAATTGTTGGTTGAGCTGGCTGACTAGGCGTTGAAGGAGTAGCAGTTGCTTGATTCGATACTTGTTCCTTCAGAAGGGTAATCTCCTCACGCAACTCTTTCACCAAGGCTGCATAAGTTTCATAATCCTTAATCACATCATCTAAAAATTCATCCACTTCAGCCTTGCTATATCCTCGCACTTCACGCTTAAAGTCTTGATCAAAAATATCTTTTGCTGTATAAATAATACTCGCCATGCTCTCGCTCCAATCTAGTTTATCATATCCAATTATATACGAAAGCACCTATAAAAAGCAAGATTTATACCCTACTTTTCCGAAAAAATTTCTGCAACCTCATTCAGGTCATCAAATGTTAATTTTTTGATAAAATACTGTTCTTGATTTTTCATCTCCCTGTAAAGATACTTAAGATTGGTCTCATTTTCCTCATCGTAAAATAGATAAGCTCCATCTGTATTTTGAAGCAGAAATTGGTTGTACTCACGAAACTGACTCGGATTTTGATAGCTAGGATAGGCATATTTAACGAAATCTACTTGTTTAAAATCCGCTAGTTTGGCCTGATTTCCTTCGTTCCAATTCTTTCCTTGATCTTCAAAAAGAAAAATCGTAGCAAGCTTAAAATTATAATCTTTTCTCAATTCCTGAGCGACTTCTAAAACCCAAGTTTCAAAACCTAGATTTCCCGTAAAGATGAGCCACTCCAATCCTTCATCCAGCAGGCTCTGTAAATCCCGTCTGACCGCCTCTTTGATGATCTTGATCCGCATGTCTTTTTCATTCATAATGCCAAGTTCAAAAGCCTTGTAACCTACAATTAATAGACTTGTCATTTATTCTCCCTCAAATAATATTTTTATGATATAATAGAGTGATGTTATTGTACCAATAAGGAGTTTTATGGTCAACTACCCTCACAAGCTAAAAATAAAAAGTAAATTAGCCCATCCAAGTTCAAAGACGGCTGTTAACTTTGCCAATCGTGGGATGTCTTTTGAGAAGATGATCAACGAATCCAACAACTACTACTTGAGTAGGGGACTCGCTGTCATTCATAAGAAGCCAACACCCGTTCAGATTGTCAAAGTGGACTATCCCCAACGCAGTCGCGCAAAGATTGTGGAGGCCTACTTCCGACAGGCATCCACGACCGATTATTCTGGTGTCTTTAAGGGACATTATATTGACTTTGAAGCCAAGGAAACACGGCAAAAAACGGCTATGCCTCTAAAGAATTTCCATCTACACCAGATTGAACATATGGAAGCTGTCCTTCAGCAAAATGGAATTTGCTTTGTCTTACTGCACTTCTCTAGCTTACGGGAGACTTATCTACTTCCGGCATCTTATTTGATTACATTTTATAAGATGGATAAAGGCGGAAAATCCCTCCCTTTATCTTACATTCAAGAACATGGATTTTTAATCGAAACAAAGCAATTTCCAAGCATCCCTTACCTTGAAATTATCGAACAAAAACTACTAGGTGGTATCACAAATGAATAAACAAACCCTTTTGCAGGCCTTAAAATATCTTGCAACTGCCCTCTTATCTCTCTTTATCATTGGAGTTGTGACTGGCGTTCTTGTCTTCACATACTATGTCGCCAAGTCTCCTACCCTTTCTGAGAAGGATCTTGTCGCAACAACTTCAAGCAAGATTTACGATAGCGATAACAATCTGATTGCGGACCTCGGTTCTGAAAAGCGGGTCAATACGTCAACAGACCAAATCCCTACACAGCTAGTAGATGCCATCGTTGCGATTGAGGATCACCGCTTCTTTAATCACCGTGGGGTTGATTTCATTCGGATAGGAGGAGCCTTCCTAAGCAACCTGAAAGGAGGCGGACGCCAAGGGGGATCTACCTTAACCCAGCAGTTGATCAAATTGACTTATTTCTCCACTTCCTCAGCGGATGCTACCCTTTCTCGGAAAATCCAAGAAGCATGGCTGGCAACTCAACTTGAGCGAAAGGCTACCAAACAAGAAATCCTGACATACTATGTCAATAAAGTCTATATGTCTAATGGAAATTACGGGATGCAAACAGCTTCTCAAAGTTACTATGGCAAAGATTTGAAAGATTTGACCCTTCCTCAGATTGCCCTGCTTGCAGGAATGCCTCAGGCTCCTAACCAATATGACCCTTACACAAATCCAGAAGCTGCCACTCAGCGTCGGAATCTCGTACTATCTGAAATGTATGAACTCAAGTACATCTCACCAGAACAATACGAACAAGCGATCAATACACCAGTGACCGACGGCTTACAGAGCTTGAAAAATTCAGCTAGCTATCCTGCCTATATGGATAACTACTTAAAAGAAGTTATTGAGCAAGTCGAAGAAGAAACTGGCTACAATGTCCTTACGACTGGTATGGAAGTTTATACCAACGTTAATACCGAAGCTCAGAAAAAATTGTGGGATATCTATAACACGGAAGAATATGTTGCTTATCCAGATGATGAACTGCAAGTGGCATCAACCGTTATGGATGTTACCAACGGGAAAGTCATTGCTCAACTGGGTGCTCGCCATCAGTCTTCCAACGTTTCTTTTGGTACTAACCAAGCAGTCGAAACAAATCGCGACTGGGGTTCTACCATGAAACCAATCACTGACTATGCCCCAGCTTTGGAATACAATGTTTTCACTTCTACCGCTGCCTCCATCCAAGACGCTCCTTACTATTTCCCTGGAACATCCACTCCAGTCTATAACTGGGATAAACGCTATTTTGGCTGGATTACCATCCAATATGCCATCCAAGAATCTCGTAACGTCCCAGCCGTCAAATCGTTGGAAGAAGTCGGATTGGATAATTCCTTGAAATTCCTCAACGGTCTTGGCATCAATTATCCTGAAATGCACTATTCTAATGCCATTTCAAGTAATACAAGCAAGGCTGGCAACCAATACGGAGCAAGTAGTGAAAAGATGGCTGCTGCTTATGCTGCCTTTGCTAATGGCGGAACTTATTACAAACCACAATATGTCAACCGAGTTGTCTTTAGCGATGGAACAGAAAAAGTCTTTTCAAATGGTGGTTCAAAAGCCATGAAGGAAACGACAGCCTACATGATGACAGACATGATGAAGACCGTTCTTCAGTCTGGAACTGGTACTAATGCTGCTATTCCAGGTGTCTATCAAGCAGGTAAAACTGGTACTTCCAATTATGCAGATGATGAGCTTGATAAGCTAACCAAACCTTACTACTATTCTAGCATTGTCACACCAGATGAGCTGTTTGTCGGCTACACACCACAATACTCTATGGCTGTTTGGACCGGTTATTCAAACCGCCTCACTCCCGTTCTAGACGATGGAGTTAAGGTGGCAACCGATGTTTATCGTTCTATGATGCACTATTTGACAGGCTACAGCAATGAAGACTGGACACCACCTAGCGGACTTTTCCGTAGCGGATCTTACCTCTATCTCAATGGTACTTCAACCTACAACCGCGCTTATACCCAGCAGTATTCCAGCTCGACTTCTGAATCAAGTTCAGAATCTTCAAGTCAAAGCTCAAGCGAATCCAGCGAAGAAGACAGTACTAGCAACTCTAATTCCCAAACAAGTTCAACTAGTTCTGGAACAACCAACGGCACATCTAGTTCTAACCAAGGAGCTGAACATCGCTAAAGCAAAAAAGAGAGTGGGACAGAAATCGGTAATTCGTTAGAATTCGATTTCGTCGTCCCACCTCCGCACAGTTGAGTAGGGCTGTAAAAGCTGATGGAATCAGCCTAGCAGAGCCCACTCAACCACTGCATCTTGCTCGATAATCCAAAGACAATTGAGAGGCTAGGACTTTTGTCCCAGCCTCTTTTTTATGTTTAACTAGATAAATAGCCTTCTGAAATTGCTCATTCTATCGTACTTAATACAAAGTATTTTTGCCACTCGCTAGGGCTCCCATTGGATCCCAAGGCGCTAGGACAATTGGCTCAGCATTGTAGGCTGCCAGTTCTTCTGGTGTCAATAAGTCTTTTCTGACTACGATTTGGTAAGTGTACTCATCCATCCAGGCATCGCTGGCGACAAAGTAACCCTTATCTCCAACCTTTTCGCCCCAAGAATTTTCTACTTTCCATTTTTTAGCTTGACCCTTTTCATCCAAGTCTACTCCAGCCAGTACCATAGCATGGGTCATAAGGCTTTCGCTGTAATCAAGACGACCTGCTTTGTCTTGGGTCAATTGGATATCCATGCTAGAGGTTAAATCATGCATACCTGCTTCCATGATACCAGCCTTGCGATTGCTAGATTGACCCACATCAGAGCCAAACCAAACGGTCTCACCAGCCTGCATCTGAGCTATAGCTAATTCCTTGAGACGTTTCATTTCTACATTCAAATAGCGAACAGGTTTACTGCCGACTACATTGCCCAACATCTCGACCGTGTAAGACTTGCCATAAGGTTTATCAGCTGTTGGCGCATTGATAATAGACACATAGTCATCTAGCTTGAGGTCTACATATTTTTGATAAAAGGCCTGCGGAGTCAAAGCAGTTTCACTATGGTAGTTACCGTCCTTGTCCCGATATGCAAAGTCAAACTTCCGAGGCGGTAAGCCCAGCGACATCGCTAGGAAGTTGAAAATTTCCTGTAGTAAAGCTTCTTTCTTGGCCTGTAGATCAGCTTCATCTGCACCATTCTGAGCCAGCTCGCGCAAGATTTGCGCATCCTGACGCAAGAGTTTATTGAGCAACTGATTGAGCTCACGGCTATTGCTAGAAGAAATGGACTCTGGGTAGACTGACTTAGGCACGACGCCGTACTTCTCAAAAAGCGCCACGACCATATCCCACTGACCGCCGTCCTGCTGAGGCGTATCTAAGAGGAACTTGACCTTGCGGCTAGTCAATTCTTGGTCAGCCGTTGCCAAAACCTGCTCTAAGAACCAGTTGGATTTTTCATACTTATCCCAAAAGAAGGTATGAGCTTGAGACAGTTCAAAGTCCTCCAACTGGAAGCCCGCAATCATCTTGTGGCGGAAGGTGTTAAGAGCTGCAAACATCCAGCAGCGGCCGGAAGCCTTCTGGTCGCTGACCTTGTCTCTGGTGAGATCCAGTGAGAAAACAGGTGCATTTTCTACAGCAGCAGTCCGTTTTTCCAAAGAAGTCAAGAGACCATTGTGACTAATGGCGTTTTCCATAGCGGCATATTTAGCATTAGCCTCATAGTCCGCAAAAAGCTTATCTGTAAAATCTTGTTTTAATGAATGCATAAATTCCTCTTTGTTCTATAGACTATTATAGACCTTTTAAAAATTCCTGCAAAGAAAAAGTTAAGCGCGCCTAACTTTTTCTTTGCAAATCTGATTTTAGGATTCCATAGACAGAAAAATCTTTGACTTCTCCCTTATGAAATACGGCTTGACGAAAGGTTCCTTCGTAACGCATGCCAGCTTTGGCCATAACACGGCCAGAAGCTGGATTCGCTGTTACAAAATCAGCCCTCACACGATTGAAACCTGCTTCCAGCAAGAGATAGTTCAAAACAGCTTTCAGCGCTTCTGTCATCAACCCTTGCCCCCAATAGTCCTTACTTAAAATATAACCGACCTCGCAAGCATTGACGGTCTCATCCCTGTCTACCACACTGATGTCACCAATCACGTGCTTAGGATTTTCTTTCAGGCAGATTGCCCATTTGTAAAAATCCAAGTTTTGGTAATTCTCAGCCCAGCAAGCAATTGATTGTTTGGCCATATCGGGACTCTCGTAAGCATCCCATGTCACATGCAACAGATTATCAGGGCGGGAAGCCCAGTTGTCGTACATAGCTTGATAGTCAGATGCTACAAAAGGTCTTAGCAAAAGACGTTTCGTTTCGATGGACTGTGTACCTACCTTTTTCATTGCTTTCTCGCTTCCTAGCCGGGGTTAAAAAGATTTACTGGAACTTTTTACTTCCAAAATTCATCAAAAATTGTAATTGGCAAATGGCGTTTGTGCTGACCTTTGTGCCACCAAGACTCGATCGTTTCTTGGGCTTGGGCTGAAACGGACTTGCCTTCGAGATAGTCGTCAATTTCATTGTAGGTCACGCCCAGAGCGACTTCATCAGCAATTCCAGGTTTTTCTTCTTCCAAATCAGCCGTCGGAACCTTTTCATAGAGAGCCGGATCCGCTCCTAAAGCAATTAAAAGCTGTTTGCCTTGGCGTTTATTGAGACGATAAAGGGGCACAATATCTGCTCCGCCATCCCCAAACTTGGTGAAAAAGGCTGTGATATTCTCTGCTGCATGGTCGGTCCCAATGACAGCTCCATTGTAAGAACCGGCTAGAGCATACTGGGCAATCATGCGGCAACGTGCCTTGATATTGCCCTTGTTAAAGTCAGAAACTTTGGCGCCAGTTGCCTCCACAGCTGCTGTCATAGCATCAGCAGATTCCTTGATATTGACTGTCAGACTGACATCAGGCTGGATGAAAACCAGAGCCTTTTGCGCATCGTCTTCATCCGCTTGAACGCCGTAAGGCAGGCGGACAGCGATAAAGCGATAACTATCGTCTCCTGTCTCAGTCCGCATTTCTTCTACGGCTATCTGGGCTAAACGACCAGCCAAGGTTGAGTCCTGACCACCAGAAATGCCCAAAACATAGCTTTTCAAAAAAGGATGTTTTCTCAGATAGGCCTTGAGAAAGTCCACCGTCTTGCGGATTTCTTCCTCTGGGTCAATGACGGGCTTGACGCCTAGTTGGCGGATGATTTCTTCTTGTAGGCTCATTTTTCTGCTCCTGTCTGGTAGGCTTTCTTGCGCATCTGGTCAATCAAGTCCATCTTATCCTGCCAAATATCACGCGCCAAATCAACCGGATAATCTTGTGGATTGAGGACCCGCTTGTACTCATCCCAGAGTTTGTCAAATTCTCGGCGGGCATAGTCCTGAATCTCAGATAGACTTGGCAAATCGTAAACGAGCCGGCCTTCTTTATAAATATCCACCAAGAGCGGCACCGCATCAAAGTTCTTAACTGTCTTATTGATATAAGTATAAGTCGGATGGAACATCTCCAGCTCTGCCAGATGGGTGACGTCAACTCCATCATAAGTGATGTAGTCGCCCTCAGACTTGCCTTTTTCACGACTGGTAATGCGCCAAACCTGCTTCTTGCCCGGAGTCGAAACCTTTTCAGCATTGTTAGACAGCTTGATGGTGTTACGCAAGTGCCCATTCTCATCTTCAATCGCTACAATTTTGTAAACGGCACCCAGAGCTGGCTGGTCATAGGCCGTAATGAGCTTGGTTCCCACACCCCAGACATCAATCTTAGCCTTTTGCATTTTCAAGTTGAGGATGGTATTCTCATCCAAATCATTGGAAGCATAGATTTTAGCATTTGGGAAGCCCGCTTCATCCAATTGCTGGCGAACTTTTTTAGAAATATAGGCCAAGTCTCCAGAGTCGATCCGCACACCCAGGAAATTAATTTTATCCCCTAACTCACGTGCCACGCGGATGGCCATTGGAACCCCGATCCGAAGCGTATCGTAGGTATCTACTAAGAAAACACAGTCCCGATGAGTGCTTGCATAAGCCTTAAAAGCCTCATAATCATTACCGTAAACCTGCACAAGTGCATGGGCATGCGTTCCCAAAACAGGAATATCAAAGAGCTTCCCTGCCCGAACATTGCTGGTGCCATTGGCTCCGCCGATAACGGCTGCCCGCGTTCCCCAAATCGCCGCATCCATTTCCTGAGCACGACGGGTACCAAACTCCATCAGTGGCTCATCTTCGATCACAGAGCGAATGCGAGCTGCCTTAGTGGCAATCAAGGTTTGGAAATTAACGATATTTAAAATCGCAGTTTCTACCAACTGACATTGTGCCAGCGGGCCTTCTACCTGAACGATGGGCTCATTAGCAAAAACCAAATCTCCTTCTTTAGCAGAACGAACGGTCAGCTGCATCTTGAAATCGCGTAAATACTCTAAGAAAGCTCCGTTATAGCCCAAGGACGCTAAATAGTCCAAATCTGTCTGACTGAATGTCAATTCATTCAGGTAAGCCACAATCCTCTCTAAGCCCGCAAAAACGGCATAGCCATTATTAAAAGGATTCTTGCGAAAATAGACTTCAAAAACAGCACGCTTATTGTGGATACCCTCGTTGAAATAAACCTGCATCATATTGATTTGATATAAGTCTGTATGTAAAGTCAAACTGTCATCTGGAAACATAATTGAGCTCCTTTTATCATAGTTATTCTATATTATAACATAAATTGTAAAAAAGCCTTGATTCAATAGCAAAATACCTCCAGAATTTCTTCCAGAGGTATCTTCTTTTATCTTTCACTTGGAAATATTAAATTCCATAAGTCTTGTTCACGCGGCGCATCTGTTTGAATTCTTTTTTATAGGTTACTTTAACTGCTACTTTCATTTTTGCCACCTCGTTTCTTTTGATGCTTTTATTATAGACCTCAAAGCTTAAGGAAGGCTTAGAATTTTCTTGCAGAAAGCTTAAACAAATAAATCCAAACTTTATCTCGCTAATCCAGATAATCGCGTTTTTCTAGATGTAAGGATACGAGGTGCCAATTGGCATCCTGCCGCCAGCTAGGATTGGCGACGATTTGGCTGGCTACCTTGCGTGCTTCTTCCAAAATGGGATAGTCCTCTACGATGTCCGCTACCTGAAACTCTGGGATACCAGACTGACGGGTACCGAAAATTTCACCAGAACCACGCATCTTGAGGTCTTCCTCAGCCAGAACAAAGCCATCTGTCGTCTCAGTCATGATTTTCATCCGTTTCTTCCCAGACTCTGTCTTGGGATTGGCAACTAGAACGGCATAAGACTGCTTACTTCCCCGACCCACTCGTCCCCGCAGCTGATGAAGCTGGCTGAGTCCGAAGCGGTCAGCATCCATGATAACCATGATGGTCGCATTCGGAACATTGACGCCGACTTCAATAACTGTAGTTGACACTAGAATATCCGTTTTCCCATCCTTGAAGTCCTGCATAATGGCTTCTTTTTCGTCATTTTTCATGCGGCCGTGAAGGAGGGCCACTTGAGCCTGATTGACAAAGTAGGCCTTGAGTTCTTCCTCTAGAGCAATCGCGTTTTTCAAGTCCAAGGCCTCTGATTCCTCAATCAAGGGAGAAATGAAGTAGACTTGGGCGCCCTTGGCCAGCTCTTTTTTCATCCAGTCCAAGACCACTTCCAACTGCTCATGCTTAACCCAGCGGGTAATGATAGGTTTGCGGCCGGCCGGCATCTGGTCGATAATGGAGACATCCATATCGCCAAAAGCTGTAATAGCAAGCGTCCGAGGAATAGGCGTAGCTGTCATCATAAGAACGTCTGGATTATTTCCCTTTTCCCGCAAAATCCGACGCTGGTCCACCCCAAAACGATGCTGCTCATCAATAATAACCAGGCCCAGTCGATGATAGACTACTCCTTCCTGAATCAAGGCATGGGTGCCGACCACCATATCTACTTGCCCCGACTCTATGGCAGCTAAAGTCTCTCTGCGTTCAGCGGCTTTCATACCACCAGTTAGGAGGGCCAAATTCAGTTCAGGAAAGAGTTGAGTCAGACTGTCCAAATGCTGCTCAGCCAAAATTTCTGTCGGAACCATCAAAGCTGACTGATAACCTGCCGTATAGGCGGCATACATGGCCAAGCCAGCCACCACGGTCTTACCACTACCAACATCTCCCTGCAGGAGACGGTTCATATGGGCAGGCGATTGCAAATCGCTGAGAATTTCTTCCAGACTCCGCTCTTGAGCTTCCGTCAGAGAAAATGGTAATGCAACCTTCTTTTGAGCCAACATTTTTTCCTGCCAAGGGATAGCGAGTCCCTGGCTGATATCCTTGGTTTCATGCTTCAGAACCTGCAGCTGCATCTGAAAGTAAAAAAGCTCTTCAAACTTGA
Source organism: Streptococcus cristatus (assembly GCF_008369405.1). Lineage (GTDB taxonomy): Bacteria > Bacillota > Bacilli > Lactobacillales > Streptococcaceae > Streptococcus > Streptococcus cristatus_G. Next base: position 50,427 of record NZ_VSJJ01000004.1, on the reverse strand, counting down.
CTCGACGCAAGGCCTGCTTATATTCTGTCAAATCCTTGGGAAAGTGCATGGCACGCACGGCTTGAGTGCGCCCTAAAAGCTGGTAGCGCTCCAGAAGGATAGGGGGAAGATTTTCCTCCAATAACTGTTCCAGACCTTGGTCAAAGGCCACCTTAATCAGCTTGACTAGACTGGCCTGACTAATCCCTTGGGCAACGCGATAAACAGGCTGCAAGTCGTCTTCAACCTGAGCTAAAACCTTCATCCCCGTTAGACTAGCCTTGGCCTTATCCCATTTACCAAAAATAGCCACCGTTGCTCCCAGCTCAATCTTATCTGCCAGATAAGGCTGGTTGAAAAAATTGACTGCAATCGCGACTTCTCCCTGCTTGATTGTGAAACGCAGGCGATTGCGCTTGTAGCCATAGTACTGGACATTAGCTGGAGTCGCGACTATCCCAGAAATAACTGCCTTTTCTCCATCTTCCAAGTCGAGGACATTCTTGCTCTTAAAATCCTCATAGCGAAAAGGAAAATAGAGCAGGAGATCCTGCAGGCTCTCAAGGCCTAGTTTTTTAAATTTTTCAGCCGATTTTGGTCCCACTCCTGGCAGGGCTGTCAAAGCCTGATGCAGATTCATCCTGTCTCCTTTCCTTCTTCTTAATTGTCTTTTACTTTTTATACTCTCTCGGTACTCTGTCACTGATTAAGCAGACCACTTCATAGTTAATCGTGCCACGTTTGTCCGCCACATCCGTTGCTGTGATAAGCTCGTCGCCGCTCTTACCAATCAAGACCACCTGCGTTCCCAAAGGGTAGACTTGAGGCAAACGTACCGTGATTTGATCCATGGAAACCCGACCGACAATTGGACAGCGCTGACCATCAATCAAGACATCAAAGCCCTGCATATCCCGGGTCCAGCCATCAGCGTAACCCAGAGGAATGGTTCCAATGATTTGCTGGCTATCACTGGTATAGGTCGCCCCATAGCCGACATGGGCACCCGCTTGAATTTCTTTGATGTGAACCAAGGCAGATTCTAAACTCAAAGCTGGTTTGAACTCATAAGGCAAGTCCAGCACTCGTCCGCTAGGATTCAGCCCGTAAATAATATCTCCCAGCCGAACAGCATTCATAATCGTGTCACTATGCCAAAGAGTTGTGGCAGAGTTACTAGCATGCACAATCGGCGGCAAGAAGGCTAACTCACTCAAAATCTCTTTAAAGCGACTTAATTGAGCTACAAAATGACTCGCATCTCTTTCATCAGCAGTTGCAAAATGAGTGAAAATTCCTTCTACCACAGCTCCTGCTGCTTGCAGGCGGCTAATTGCTTGCTGGGCTTCTTGACTATCACGGAAGCCAATGCGTCCCATGCCTGAATCAATCTTGATATGAACAGTCAAGCCAGTCAGATTAGCTTGCTGGCTAAAGAGCTCCTCCAGCCAAGCTAGACTGGCCACCGTCAAGGTAATCTGGTTCTGGATCGCTAAAGGCACAGCCTCTAGTGAAGAAACACCCAAAATAAGAATTGGTTTAGCAATGCCAGCTTCTCGTAGTTCTAGGGCTTCGTCAATATTAGACACACAAAAACCATCTACAAGGGGCTGAATATGCTGAGAGACAGGAACCGCACCATGTCCATAAGCATTGGCCTTGACTACTGCCCACTTCTGGACCGACCGAGGAATATGAGCCGCAATTTGCTCAATATTAAATGCAATAGCAGACAGGTCTATGACTGCTTTAGTGGGTCTATGTAGACTAGCTTTCATTGTCTTCCTCCAAAATCACACTGGCGGTCACCAGATTTCCAGCATGACTGATTGATAGCCATACCGAACCAGCAAAGGGGGACTTGCTAAAATAAGGCGCCCCCTTATCATCATTTAAAATTTCCAAATCTTGAAAAGTCACAGGGCCAATACCGGTTCCCCAAGCCTTGGCAAAGGCTTCTTTAGCTGACCAGCGACCTGCCAAATATTCCAGCTTGCGCTTGCCCTTTAAGGAGCCAAACCGAGCCATCTCCTGAGCCGTCAAAATTTTCTCAGCAAAGCGCGCATTCTTCTCGTAGGCCCGACCAATGCTGGAAATCTCTTCTATATCTATTCCATGTCCTCTTATCATACTTCTATTAGGAATACGAAGCAAGACCCTTCTCCCAAGGAGATTGAAAGAAAATCTAATTTCGACAAGGCAAACCGATGAAAATGACACTGAAATGCATCAAAGAGGTTTAACATCATCAAAATTAGATTTTCGTAGAGTATGAGCTTGCCTATATTCATTAGTAGACTTCTACCAAAGCCTCCTAATCCTTTCTATTTAAGCTTCTTTTTCTAAGGTCTCATAGATTTCCTGAATGAGCTTTTCTGTCTTGTCCCAGCCCAAGCAAGGATCGGTAATGGACTTACCAAAGACTTCTGGCTCATTCTGGCGGCCATCCTCCAAATAGGACTCAATCATGAATCCACGTACAGCCTTTTTGATTTGCTCATTCCAAGCACAGTTGATCAGAGTCTGACGGATAATCCGGATCTGCTCCAAATACTGCTTTCCAGAATTGTCATGATTGGTATCAATCAGGATAAAAGGATTGGACAGTTTCATTTCTTCATAGCGTTTGATCACATCCAGAAGATTTTCGTAATAGAAGTTAGGCTTGTTCTTACCGTACTCATCTAAAGCACCTCGCAAAATCACATGCGCCAAAGGATTACCTAGAGTTTCCACTTCTTGACCATGATAAAGGAAGATTTGCTTATTTTGAGCAGCATAGACGGCATTAAACATGACTCCAAGATTGCCAGATGTTGGATTTTTCATACCGACCGGCGCATCAATACCAGAAGCTACAAAGCGGTGTTCTTGGTCTTCGACCGAACGAGCACCTACGGCATGGTAACTGACCAAATCATCTACCAGCACTAGATTAGAAGGATAGAGCATTTCGTCAGCTGTGGTCAAGCCTGTCTCAGTAATGACTCGGTAATGAAGCTGGCGCACTGCCTTTAACCCATTGATCAAGCTTGGACTTTTTGAAGTATCCGGCTGGTGGACGAGCCCTTTATAGCCGTCACCATTGGTCCGAGGCTTGGCAGTATAGACCCGCATGACGACAAAAATCTTATCCGCCACCTTCTGCTGCAGGTCAGCCAAGCGGCGAGCGTACTCCAGCACCGCCTCCTCATTGTCAGATGAGCAGGGACCGATAATCAAGAGCAAGCGTTGATCTTCTCCCTTGATGATGGCAGCCAATTCCTGATCACGCTGATTTTTCTTTTGTAAAGCTTGGTCTGACAAAATCGTTGCAGACTTGATCTGCTCGATGTCAATTTCCTGACCTTTTGCTATAAATGCCATATTATTTACCTAGTGTATCGTATATCTCATGGACGAGCTCGACCGTCTTATCCCAGCCTAGACATGGATCTGTGATAGACTTGCCAAAGACTTCTGGTTCATTTTGTCGGCCATCTTCCAAGTAAGATTCTATCATAAAGCCACGAACAACCTTCTTGATTTTATCATTCCAGTCGCGATTGATCAAAGTCTGACGAACAATACGGACTTGCTCCAAATACTGCTTGCCAGAGTTGTCATGGTTGGTATCAATGATGATAAATGGATTTTCCAGTCCCATTGCTTCATACTGGGCGATTGTGTCCAGCAGATTATCATAATAGTAGTTCGGAATGTTTTTGCCATATTCATTGATGGCACCGCGCAGAATCGCATGAGCCAAAGGATTTCCACTCGTCTCTACTTCTCGATTTGCAAAGAGAAAGCTCTGTTTGTTTTGAGCCGCATAAATGCCATTAAACATGACATTCAGATTGCCAGATGTTGGATTTTTCAAACCAGTCGGGAAATCTGCTCCACTGGCTACAAAGCGGTGCTGCTGATCCTCAACAGAACGAGCACCAATCGCCATATAGGAAATCAAATCATCTACTAAGGGGAGATTTTCCGGGTAAAGCATCTCGTCAGCCGTCGTCATTCCAGTTTCTGAAATCACACGGTAATGCAGGTTGCGCACCGCCTTAATCCCGTTGATTAGGCTAGGTGCCGCTGTCGCATTAGGCTGGTGAATCAAGCCCTTATAGCCATCGCCATTGGTCCGTGGCTTGGCAGTGTAGACCCGCATGACCATAAAGATCCGATCTTTGACTTCTTCCTGAAGAGCTGCCAAACGCTTGGCATATTCCAAAACAGCCTCTTCATTGTCTGAGGAGCAAGGACCGATGACCAAAAAGATACGGTCATCCTCACCACGGATAATAGCTTCTAGTTGGCGATCTCGTTCTTGCTTACGAGCCAGAACAGAACCTTCTAACTTAGCAAGCTGACGCACTTCTGCTACATTGATTGGTTGACTAGTTGCTTTAAAGGTCATCTTCTCTCCTTATAAACTACTTCTTGCGACCATGGCAGTTTTTAAATTTCTTACCTGAACCACATGGACATAAATCATTTCTTTTAACAGAGGATAAATCAACATTTTCTGGAAGATTTGGATTTTGGGCAGCAATATTGCGAGTAGCTGTCGTGCTGATACTGTGCTCTGTACGTGGACGTTCTTGCTCATGGATCTGTGCTTTCATCATGAGACGAGTCACATCAAACTCGATAGAGCCAATCATATCATTAAACATCCGGAAACCTTCTGCCTGATACTCAACAACTGGGTTGTTCTGAGCATAACCGCGCAGTCCCACAGCCTGGCGCAATTGATCCAAGGCGTCGATATGATCTGTCCATTTACTATCTACCACTCGGAGAATCAGAACTTTTTGGAACTCTTGGACTGCTTCTTCATCCCGAAGCTTAGAAATCTGATTGTCATAAACTTCAGAAGCTCGCTCCATCAAGTAATCTTTGATTTCTTGCTTGGATTTACCTTCTATATCATCAGCTGAGATAGAGTCCTCTGGTACAAGATTATATTTAGCAAAATTCAGAATCGCTTCAATTCTTTCATCGTGGTCTGAATGACTACTACCATCTACAATCCGATTAATCGTCCGACGGATCATAGCATGGATTTCTGGAGCCAAATCACGGTCTGCTGTGATGACATCATAGCGTTGAGAATAGATAATTTCACGTTGTTCGCGCATGACATCGTCATATTGGAGGACTTGCTTCCGAGTATCGTAGTTATTACCTTCAACCCGTTTTTGGGCTGCTTCCACCTGACGCGTCAGCATCCGAGACTTGATGACGGACTCTTCTTCGCTCAGATTCATCCGGTCTAGCACGGCCTTAATGCGCTCTGAACCGAAACGTTTCATCAAATCGTCTTCGAGAGATAGGTAGAATTGTGATTCGCCTGGATCACCTTGACGACCTGAACGTCCACGAAGCTGATTGTCAATCCGGCGGCTTTCATGGCGCTCTGTACCGATGACACAAAGTCCACCCAATTCACGCACACCTTCACCTAGCTTAATATCGGTACCGCGTCCAGCCATGTTGGTCGCAATGGTAATAGCACCACGCTGACCAGCATTCATGATGATTTGTGCTTCTTTATAGTGGTTTTTAGCATTCAGGACTTCATGAGGAATTCCTGCAGCCACTAATTTTTGAGAAAGATAGTCACTCGTGTCAACCGATACTGTACCGACCAAGACAGGTTGACCTGTTTTGTAGCGTTCCTTGACATCTTCCACGACTGCTTTAAACTTCGCTTCCAAGCTAGGATACAGCAAATCCGGATGGTCAATACGTTGGACCGGACGGTTAGTTGGAATTGGAATTACGCGAATATTATAAATTTCGCGGAATTCTTCTTCTTCTGTCTTACCAGTCCCTGTCATCCCTGATAGCTTTTTATACATACGGAAAAGGTTCTGATAGGTAATCGAAGCAGATGTTTTTGATTCTTCTTGGATAGGCACAGCTTCTTTTGCTTCAATCGCTTGGTGGAGTCCATCAGAGAAACGACGGCCTTCCATTGTACGTCCAGTAAATTGGTCAACGATGAGGATTTCCTGCTTTTCGCTAACGACATAATCCACATCTAAGGTCATAATATAGTTAGCACGCAAGGCATTGTCGATAAAGTGCGTTAAAGCAACATTCTCAAGATCGTATAGATTTTCTAAGTTAAAGTAACTTTCAGCCTTGTCGATACCTGAATCTGACAAACCAATCGTCTTAGATGGGATATCAATGATATAGTCATCTTTTTGAAGTGTTTTCACAAAGCTATCTGCTCTGTAATAAAGCTGATTCGTATCAGAAGCTATCGGTCCTGACACGATCAATGGTGTACGCGCTTCGTCAATCAAGATAGAATCCACCTCGTCAACCAAGGCATAGTTAAGCGGACGCTGTACCATATTTTCAGCCCGAACCACCATGTTATCGCGCAGGTAGTCAAAACCAATTTCAGAGTTGGTTGAGTAGGTGATATCACAAGCATAAGCTTCTCTTTTTTCCATTGGTGACTTAGATGCTAGGTTGATACCAACAGAAAGTCCCAACCAAGAATAAAGTTCACCCATTTCAGTCGCATCACGCTCAGACAAGTATTCATTGACTGTAACAACGTGAACTCCTTGGCCAGATAAGGCATTCAGGTAAACAGGCATAGTCGCTGTCAGGGTTTTTCCTTCCCCCGTACGCATTTCTGGCACATCACCATGGTGAAGGACAATCCCCCCCATAATCTGAACCTTATATGGGAAAAGACCTAAGACACGCTTCGCTCCTTCGCGGACAACTGCAAATGCTTCAAACAAAAGTTGATCTAGCGTTTCACCATTTGCATAGCGTTCCTTAAATTCAACCGTTTTTGCTTGCAATTCTTCATCGGTCAAGGCTGCCATTTCGTCCTCATAGGACATGACCTTGTCCGCCATCTTTTCTAATTTTCTTATTTCACCTTTATCATTTTCGATGATTTTTTTCAAAATATTAGCCATTTTATTCCTTACTCGCTATGTTCTGTTTATAAATGTTTCCTCTCATTATAGCATGTTTCCCCATATCTTTCAAGAAATAATCCATTTAGCAATTGGCTTGAACAGCTGTCATTTCTCAATTTACACGCTTATCTACCTAACTCTTCTTGCACTAAAATTTGCTAAATAATCATGGTTTTCACGAAGTAGTTTCTCGCATAATTCTCATAATTTCGATATAATAATAGCAATGAATATCAAAGAAGAAATTATCAAATTATCAAAAGAAATTGGCATTTCTAAAATTGGCTTCACGACAGCAAATGACTTTGACTATCTGGAAAAGTCGCTGCGCTTGGCCGTAGAAGAGGGGCGAAATTCAGGCTTTGAACACAAGAATATTGAGGAGCGAATTAAGCCCAAGCTGAGTTTGGCCTCGGCCAAGACCATTATCTCTATCGCAGTCGCCTACCCCCACAAGCTCAAGCAACAGCCACAAAAAACAGCCTACAAACGAGGAAAATTCACTCCCAACAGCTGGGGGCTGGATTACCACTATGTCCTACAGGACAAGCTAGATCGGCTTGCAAAGGGAATTGAGGAATTGACTGCCGACTTTGAATATAAAGGCATGGTGGATACAGGAGCCTTGGTCGACACCGCTGTAGCCCGGCGAGCAGGGATAGGCTTTATCGGCAAGAACGGCTTGGTCATCTCCAAAGAATTCGGCTCCTATATGTTTTTAGGAGAACTCATTACTAATCTGGACATTGAACCTGACCAGCCTGTCGACTACGGCTGCGGAGACTGCAATCGCTGCGTAACAGCCTGTCCTACCTCCTGCCTCATTGGCGATGGGACTATGAACGCCAAGCGCTGCCTATCGTTTCAAACCCAAGATAAGGGCATCATGGATCTAGAATTTCGCAAGAAGATTAAAACAGTCATCTATGGCTGCGACATCTGCCAAATTTGCTGCCCCTATAATAAAGGTTTAGACAATCCGCTTGCAACTGAGATTGACCCCGAACTAGCTCATCCTGAGCTCCTGCCTTTCTTGGAACTTTCTAATGGTCAGTTTAAGGAGAAATTTGGTCATATAGCAGGTAGCTGGCGGGGCAAAAACATCCTGCAGCGCAATGCCATTATTGCTCTAGCCAATGCTAATGACCGCTCTGCTATTCCCAAACTATTGGAAATTATCGATAAGGGGCAAAACCCTATCCATATCGCTACGGCCATCTGGGCTCTCAGCCAGCTAGTACGCGAAGCCAGTCCTGAAATGATTGAGATGATTCTTGCTGTGAAAAATCCCACAGAAGCTATCAAAGAGGAACAGGAACAATTCCTAAAGAAATTCCACTTAACTAACTAAAAATAAATACAGTCTGATTTATAAACTGCCTTAGAACGCAGCTTATACTAAATCAGACTGTATTTTTATGTTATTCAATTAGAAGCCATCTACGTTGGTGTAGATTTTTTGGACATCTTCATCGTCTTCAAGGACGCTATACAATTTTTCGAAGGTTTCTAAATCTTCTCCTGTTAATTCCACTTCTGACTGAGGAATCATTTCAAGCTCTGTCACTTGGAATTCTTGGATACCAGATTCACGCAAAGCTACAATTGCTTTATGTAGGTCAGTTGGCGCTGTATAAACTGTGATACTTCCTTCTTCAACCTCTACATCATCCACATCTACATCTGCTTCTAAAAGCAATTCAAAGATGCTATCTGCATCGTCACCAGCAAAAACGATGACACCTTTGTTGTCAAAAAGATAGGATACAGAGCCACTAGCACCCATGTTCCCGCCATTTTTCCCAAAGGCTGCACGAACGTTGGCTGCAGTCCGGTTGACATTCGAAGTCAAGGTATCAACAATCAGCATAGAACCATTTGGCCCAAAGCCTTCATAACGACCTTCTGTAAAGGTCTCATCTGTATTTCCCTTAGCCTTGTCAATCGCCTTATCAATAACATGCTTTGGCACTTGCGCTTGCTTAGCGCGATCAATAACGAACTTAAGGGCTGTGTTCAACTCAGGATCTGGTTCACCTTTTTTCGCTGCTACATAGATCTCTACACCGAATTTAGCATAAACTTTTGAGTTTGCGCCGTCTTTAGCTGTTTTCTTAGCTACAATATTGGCCCACTTACGTCCCATTGGAATTTCTCCTTTAACTATTCTACAATTTTAATCTTCCTTATTATAACACAGGAAAGACGAAAAATCATCCAACAAAAACAGGAAAGTCCCCAATTCCTTAAAATTATCTGCTGAAGTACGAACTAGATATAGAAGAGATTAGAGTACTAGTTCCTTATATCTTTTAAAATACTGAGATCAGTCATTACATTCTCTTTATAGTAAAACGAAGGATGCTAATAAATTAAAGGCGAAGTTTCCTATTATCATCCAGTAAATCTCCTATTTTACTAGAGTCTTCTCTCATTTCTTACTACAAAAGTTAGCTAATCAAATAAATAAAAAATCGATAACTTCGTAAAGAAGTTATCGATTTTTGCGAGCTGTTAACTAATCGTCTACAACTCTTCAGTGATTACTATCCAAGCTGGAAAGACTTAATCTTCTTCTTTCAATCTTGGTTCAATCAAGCTAACACCTGCGAGTGTTGCAACAATTCCTAAACCAAGTACTGCTGCTGAAGATGATTTCTCACCTGTATTTGGCAGAGCAGTAGTTCCAGGAACTTTCGGTTCCACTGGCTTGTTCGGTACTTGTTTATTTGGTACCGGAGCTGGAGTTGGTGGAACAGGTTTCGGTTCTGGTTTTGGTTCCGGAGTTGGTGTCGGTGCAGGTGGAACTTCTACCTTCTTGTAAGTTACGACTTCATCTGCTGGTTTCGCTGAATCTGCTGTAACCTTCACATCTGCTACGCTTGGTTTGTCCGCTACGTAACCCTTGATGTCTGGTGAAGTTTGTCCCTTGATCACGTCATCTTGTGATGTCCATAGGCCTTTTTCTACGATCGCTTTCGTTACGACGTTGATCTTCAGAATACACGTGAATTTAGCGCTATCTGTGAAGCTTGGTGCTGCTTCTTTACCATCTTCGTATACGTACTTGATCGTACGGCTCAATTCTTTCACAGCTTCTTGTTGAGCTGACTTGATCTTATCATCTGTCCACTTAGGTCCATCCGGATTGCTTGGATCCATTGGAGTATCTGGTTTAGGCGGATTATTCGGATCGAATGGTACTACAACCTGACGCATAGTAACGGTGAAGGTTTGATCCTTCTTATCGTCATTATCGAAGGTCTTAGGTCCCTTGAACTCATCGTTCACCACTTCGTAGCCCTTGTCTGTCAATTCTTTCAGACGAGCTGCGTAGTTGGTTGTACCGATTGGCTCACCTGACTTACCGCTTTCGACAACCTTCGTCAATTCCTTATTACCGTCAGTTTGGTCTACGAAGCTGATAATCGCTTTTTGACCATCCTTCACGAAGTTGATTGGTGTATCCTTAGTTGGATCGCTTGGAATTGGTGGTGGGTTGTAACCCTTGCTTGGATCGCTCGGATCTTTCGGTGTCAATGGTGTTGTACCATCTGGGCCTACTGGGGTAGTACCTGGTACATTTGGAATCACTGGAAGGTCAGTGCCTGGCTTGCTTGGATCTGTTGGATCATTTGGATATGGAATGTTTGGAACTTTTGGAAGTCCGTCTGGTACATACTCAATGATACCGCGTTGATCATCTTGGCTGTAGCTTACTACTTCATCTTCGTTAGGAGATGTAGGAGTAACAGTTGAAGCTGGAACGCTTGGTTTGTCTGGAGTGAAACCAGTAACTGCTGGAGAATCAACCTTTGGAAGTTCTTCACTTGGCTTGTTCCATTGACCTGGAGTTTCAACACCTGTCACCTTGTTAACAGAAACTGGGCGAGTAAATGATGTTGTTTGAGTAACTGGGCGAGGAAGAGCTGGACGACCGGCTGTCACACCATCCTTGTATTGGTAACGAACGTTACGAGTAACATCTTTTGTTTCTTGTTTTGTCTCAATACGTGGAGTAAGAACAACTTCCCATGTTTGATCTACATTGTTATCACTGTCAAATCTTTGACCGCCAGCTTTAGTAAAGCCGTCGCTAACAAGATCATAACCCAACTGTTTAAATTCATTGATTTTCGCAGTTGTTGTGTAGTTGACAGGTGTATCTGATTTACCAGTTACGTTGTCTGTGTGAAGAGTCTTAGCTGGAACACCATTTTTACCATCTGTACGGTAAACGATGCTTCCCTTTTGATCTGCAGCTGAATAGCTTACAATTTCACGCCAGCTTGGGTCTCTTGGTGAAACAGTAGCTGAATTTACACGTGCTTTATTTGGTGTAAAGCCTGCTACTTCTGGGCTGTCAACCGCATCTACAGTACGAGTATTTGGAGTCCAATTACCGTATGTTTTCTGACCAGTTACTGGATCTTCTGACACTTGTCGTGTGAATTGAACTGTTTGTTCAACTGGTTGTGGAAGTGCTGGACGATTTCTAGTCACACCATCTTCATATTCGTAAGCGATTGTACGAGTAACGTCTTCTGTTTCTGTTGTTACTTTTGGATCATTCTTACGGTATGAAACGATTTCACGCCAGCTTGAATCTGTTGGTAAAACAGAAGCTGAATCTACACGAGTTTTATTTGGTGTAAAGCCTTGAATCGCCGGTGTATCAACTGCAGGTACAGTTCGAGTACTTGGAGTCCAGTTTCCATATGTCTTCTTACCACTAAATGCATCTTCTGACACTTGTCGTGTGAATCGTACATTTTGTTGTACTTCACGTGGAAGAGCTGGACGACCTGAAGTCACACCATCTTCATATTCGTAAACAATTGTACGAGTAACATCTTTGGTTTCTGTTGTTACTTTTGGAGCATTCTTGTCGTAGTAAACCGTTACATCACTTGGAGTAGAATCTGGATTTACTGTAATTCCCGGCACAGTTGCGGTATCCGGAGTATATCCTGGCACATCTAGAGAATCTACTGGTTTGAAAGTCTTAGATGCAGGGCTCCATGGACCTGGTCTACCACCTGTCACAGTCCGAGTGAACTCAGCTGTTTGAGTGTAAGTTGGCGGAAGTGTCGGTCCTTTCACACCTGGTTTGTATTTATAATAAATATTACGAGTGACAGTCTTCTTTTCTGTCTTCGTATCTGTAGCACCCTTACGGTAAACGTAGGTTACTGTACCGTTGGTACCCCAGTCAGCCAGAGTTCCTGAAGGTGGCAAACTACCATTTTTCATCCGAACAAAGCCATAGCCTGGGATTGATTTTTGTTCAGTGGTATAAGCTTTACCTTTGAAAGCACCTTGTGGATAGGTTACTGAGCCTTCAGCGATTTCTCGACCTTGCTCATCTTCATAACGTACGTCGACAGAGGCACTTTGATAGAAGTCAAAACGTTTAATCTTGAACTGTTGCAAGTTCTTTGTAGTTACCAGTCGTCGCTGTAACCACCATGGACATGATCTCTTCTGAAGAGCTCACTTTCTTCTTCCATTGCTTAATTCCAAGATTACTTTCGTAAGCAATCGTTAATTCCTTGGTTGTACCATCATACATGATAGCAAAATTATGGAAACGACCATCTAGGTCACTAGAGTCCAGACGTTGGGCACTGCTAGCATCCGTCTCAGCCCACCAGCGCTCATACTCATCAGCAAACCAGCCTTGACCTTTAACCTTTTTATGAGTAGTACTTACCCAAGCACCAAATTGTCCTAGGCGAGGGCCTTCTGCCCAACCATATTGGAATGAGTCCGTGTTGCTAGTATCAAAACGGTTTCCTTTTGGCGGTGTATGCACGTTCCAGAAAGTATCCAGTTTGAAACCATTCGCATTACGCAGACCACCGATACCAAGGTTACCACCATCGGCACCTAGGTCTGTTGTATTCCCTGTGTGGAAGGCAAAACCGATACCATCGGCACCATAACGTTCTTGAGTCTTATCACCAAGGTTAACTCCACCAGTCAGCTTGAAGCTTTGGTTCATATTGATCTTACTCTTCAGACTGAAGTTACCTGTCTTAGAGTTTTCATCTGGAGTAAGGGTTACGATACCATCGTATGAATTATAGGTAGCTGAACCATTCAATCTGAAGTAGTCAAGGAAGTTTTCTTTCGTTACAGTTGTTTTTCCTGTTTGTGGGTCAAACGAACGGAAGCCGCTTTCTCCTGATTTACGGAAATCAGCGTAACCTTTATTTACTTCGTTTTGAGCTGCTGCTAATGTAGAATTAGCTTCACTCTTAGCTACTGCATCTGGTGCTTTGCTAGCTGTTGCCAAACTAGCTGCTTGGCTAGCCGCTTTTTCAACTGATACCTTAGGTTCTACAGCAGCAGTTGATTCTGCAGCTGCTTCAGATGACACTGCAGTTGACGCCGCAGTAGCTGAAGAAGCTGGGCTAACTTGAGCCTCAGACTGAGCTGCAGGAGCAGCTGATTGACTAGTCGCTACTGAAGCTTTAGATACTTGTGAAGTAGCTTCCTTCAAAGCTGCTTCACTTTTTGAAGTAGCTTCTGATTTAACAGCCTTGTCTTCTACTTTGCTAGACAAGTCTTCAGCAGATGTCGAAGATGCTGTAGAGGCTGCACTTGAAACTGCATTACTTTCAGCTACAGTAGCTACGGTAGAATCCTTACCTATGGCCGACTCAGAATCAGATTCATCCGTTCCCGAATCTTTCCCTGAATCCGGCACAGAGGTCGTTTTCTCCGTAGAGGTGCTTGAAGAATCCGTCTTAGCTAACGTATCGGCTGAAACGACATTCCCCCAAAGAACATGAAAGCTGCGACTGCTACAGAAGCCACGCCCACATTAAACTTACGAACTGAGTATCGAAGTCGTTTCTCAGCACTCGCACGGTTTAATCTGCGTCTCGCATTTTTATCCATGAACATCTCTCCTTTTTAAAATATAGTTCAACCACCTATTACTCAACACCTTAACGCCTGAGCAGCAAAGTATTTTATAACATATGATTGGTGGTTCTAATGTCAAAGTTTAGACATTAAACCATACCAATAGCTATACCGCTTTTTCCTATTATATCAATGTTTTTACTGTCTAATTTTTTTCTGTAACAAAAGTGTAATATCATATTATAGGGATAGAAAAAAGCTTTAGCGACGCCGTTTCAAGAGAATGAGAACAACAAAAAAACAACCTTGATAATTTGATGATCAAAACAAAATAAAAGAGCCCCTGCAGGGCTCCATCCAACAAAAGTCAGTCATAAAATCCGACACTTGAGATAGAAAACCTGCTTAGGACTCTCTCAATTTTTATTGAAACTCTGCTTCAACTCGGTAAATAACCTGACCCTTGCTAGAGAATTTTTGCTCATATTCGGTTAGGACATTGCCTTCAAAGTCGCTGGCATGAAGATCCAGCCAAACACCTTTGAGAATCATGCCATACTGCGAAAAACTGACCAGACTGTATTCAAACAAGCCACGATTATCCGTCTTGAAGTGGATTTCTCCTTTTTCTGGCAAAATCTGCTTGAAGGTATCCAAGAAAGACTTGTAGGTCAGCCGGCGTTTTTCATGCCGCTTCTTAGGCCACGGATCAGAGAAATTCAAATAAAGCCGGTCAATCTCTCCGTCTGCAAAGTAGTTGGTCAAATCTGAACCATCCACCCAGAGTAGCTTAATATTGGGTACATCAGCCGCCAAAACCTTATCCAAAGCGTAACTGAGAACAGACTTCTGAATGTCAATCCCGATGTAATTGATGTTTGGATTAGCCTTAGCCATCCCTGTAATGAAAGCCCCTTTACCGCTCCCAACTTCAACATGGATCGGATGGTCGTTTCCAAAAATTTCTCGCCATTTTCCCTTGGCATCAACTGGATTTAGAACCACATAGTGGGGATTAGCTTCTAATAGTTCAGTCGCCCCCTTACGATTTCTTACTCTCATCTTACCTTTCCATACTTAGAACGGAAGTTGCGTAAGGCGTAAATCTCCCGGTTCACATTTTCTAAATCATTGTTTTCATAATATTTAGCAATCTGCATCAGATAAGAGTATTGACCAAACCAATACAGTTTTTTGATAACCTTGTCATTGTACTTATAACCGTAGTAGGTCAACCACTCCTGCCAATTGGTATCTGGGATATAGTGACTCAATATATGAGCAACATCCAACATCCTGTCCGTCAAGCGAACCGAATCCCAATCCACCAAATAAATCAAGCCACTATCCGTCTGAAACCAGTTGCTATGCCGTACATCACCGTGGACAATCGTCGCATAGTCCTCGCGGAAAGCAGGAACCGTTTGCCGCAAATCACGGATAATAGACTGCAGGTACTGATTGTTCCTCAAAACGACCGGCGCTTGATTGAGCCAGCTATTGATTAAATCAATCGGCGTTTCCAAAATATAACCTAATTTAGCCAACTGAGTCATCAGAGGGCGCGACCGATGCAAACGCGTTAAAATATTGATTACTTGCTTTTTCGACATGTCATTTGGTGTTAAGATGGCACCTGAAAGCCATTCTTGGCCACTCATAACATTGCCATCTGGCAAGCGTCGACTCCACAGAAGTTGCGGAGCAATTTGTTCTCTGGCTAAACCTGCCAGAATCGGGGTCGTATTCATCTTGACGAAAACTCGCCCCCCGTCTGGATAAGTTCCCATATAGGCCTTTCCGCTCTTACCAGCTATTGGTGTCAGGGCTAGCTCGTTATCAACCAAGACCATGATTCCCCTCCTTAAAAAGTTTCCTTACTATTTTACTAATTTTCATTCTTTTAGTCAACCAATCTTTTCAGCTTATATGGCAAATAGACAAGATACAAGAAGATCGTCGCCCCAAGCACGGCTAGCACAGCTATTTTATCCTGAAAACAAAGCGCTGCTACTAGCGTCTCAAACAGTAAGACACTGTATCCAATCCCTGTAATAACCAGTCTTGCTCCCTTGATTTTAGACTCGCTATCCAGCGGGAAAAGCTGGGTTAGATACTGATAATCAAAGGCTTCATACAAAGCCAGCAACTGAAAGAGCAACAGATAGTTGAAGAGGACGACAAAACCTGCAGCAATCCAAGGCTGGCTAACAAAAGCAATTGTCAGCAAGGCTAAAAGCAGGAGGCGCAAGGTCAGAGGGAATAGATCGCCATTGCGCAGATAAGAACGCAGAAACATATTTTGCCAAGTCTTGGCATGGATCTTAGACAAAAGCCTCGTCAGCCCGTCCAAGTAAGCTCTTCTTTTGACACTATTGGAAATGCCTTTTACATTTGTAAAGAGGGCGAAGAAACGAAGAACTTTCTGCTTGCGCCCTTCCTCAGCTGCAATTGCAAACTGCCAATCGAGGCGGTCAACCAAGAAAAAGCGACGTCCCTTGAACTGAAAGACCAGCCATTTTAGCAATAACATAAGGAGACAGTACAGCCCAAAGCCCCAGATTGGCAAGCCTAGAGCCAAAAACAGGGGCGCTAACAAGACCAACAACAAGGTTTGCAGCAGACCAAAGAAGAGATAAGAACGCTGGATTTGTCCCTTGACAAACTCAATAACCGCCTGCTCCTGCACCAGCAAGAAGAGCTTATCTGGCTTCTCAAGATAGATTGCAATACTGCCAAAAGGAAGAATGAGCACAGAGAATAAGACTAATCCGGCTACGATCGGCCAAGAATGACTAGGAAAATTCCGTAGCAATTGATTGTACTGAACCGCCAGAAATCCGAGAAAAATCAATAAAAACAGGACAAAGTGATCATTGAGAACATAGCGCAAATACTTCAGGCAGCGCTGACGGAAATCCTGCTTACGTTTAGCAAATACTTCTTTCATAAGGCAGCCTCTTCCGTCAAGGCAAGATAGATGTCATTGAGACTAGCTTCTGGCATCTGAAATTGTCCTCGCAACTCAGTCAGATTGCCCTTAGCGCGCACCTGCCCTTTATGCAAAATCACAAAGCTATCGCACATCTTCTCAGCCGAATCCAGTACGTGGGTACTCATGAGGATGGATTTACCTTTTTTCTTTTCCTCATCCAAGAGCTGGATAAGGTCTGCAATAGCTACCGGATCCAACCCCAAAAAGGGTTCGTCCACGATAAAAAGACTAGGATCTACCACGAAAGTACAGATAATCATGACCTTCTGCTTCATCCCCTTAGAGAAATGCACTGGAAACCAGTCCAACTTATCCTTCAGTCGGAAGATAGTTAACAAGCGCTCCACGCGCTCAAAAGCGACTTCCTGCTCGATATCGTAAGCCATGGCCACCGTTTCAATATGCTCACGTAGGGTCAGCTCTTCGTAGAGACTCGGTGTCTCTGGGATAAAACCAATCTTCTTACGGTAGGCACTAGGATTTTCTCGCAGCTGCAAACCATCAATCCGAATTTCTCCCTTGTAAGGCGTCAATAAACCGATAATTTCATTGATGGTAGTGGATTTACCAGCACCATTGAGGCCAATCAAACCAACCAGCTGACCATCACCCACTTCAAAGCTGACATCCTTTAAAACCGGGATATTTACATAGCCGCCCGTAAGCTCTTTGATTTCTAACATATTTTCTCCAAATCTGGTATAATAGTTCTTATATTATAACAAAAATCTAGCGAATAGAGGTATCATTTATGGCTGATTGTATTTTTTGTAAGATTATCGCAGGGGAAATCCCGTCTTCTAAAGTTTATGAAGATGACCAGGTAGTAGCCTTTCTAGACATTTCTCAGGTCACTCCAGGCCATACTTTGGTCGTTCCCAAACAGCATTTCAGAAATCTTTTGGAAATGGATGCAGACAGTGCTAGTCAGCTCTTCGCTCGTGTCCCAGACATTGCCCGCAAGGTTATGAAAGCGACAGGCGCCAAGGGCATGAACATCCTTAACAACAACGAAGAAATTGCTGGACAGACTGTCTTTCACACCCATGTCCACCTAGCTCCTCGCTATGAAGAGACAGACGGTTTACAAATCAGCTTTGAAACCCACGAACCAGATTTTCCAGCCTTAGCTCAAGTGGCTGAAAAGATTGCTCAAGCCTAGGGAGGGACTATGAAATTTTCAAATCTCATGCTTTTCACAGGCGCAGCCTGGGCCAGCTACCATTTGGTCAAAAATCGGAAGACAATCAACCAAGAAGTCGTCGAAACATCCGATATCTTGGACAAAATTCAGGACAATTTAGCTAGCATCCAGCACAACATCGCCATTATCCAAGAACAGCGAGACAATATCAAAGAGATGGCGCAGGATCTGACTTACAAATACAAGGTTTTCGAAAAACAAGCTCAGGCTCAAATCGCACAAATACAGGACATCTGGCAATAGAAAACCTCTCTTATAACAACAAAAACCATGGTCACAGCCATGGTTTTCTTCATTTTCACAAGATAAGAACTTCAATCAAAACTTATCGGTTATTCTCAACTTAATCTCTTCTTAAGAATTCATCCAAGTAATAGTCAAAGTAGGTCTTGCTTCCTGTGATGACAACCGCACGACCTTCAATACCATAACGCACCTTCTTGGCTTGAGCACCCGTTAAGGTTATTTCAGCTTCCACCTTAAAGAAGTTTCCTTTTTCCGTTTTCGTTGCATTGCTGTCAATGTTTGAAATTTTAGATTTGAGAACAAATTCTTTATTATTTCCATCCATTGCAGTGAAACGCAGAGTCTCACCTTTTTTCAAACTAGCTACATCTTTCGAGGTCACATAGGTTGTGATAACGACCTTTTTTTCCTTGGCCAAAACAGGATACAACTGAGCGAGCAACTTCCCTTCGGGAACCAGATTCGCTCCTGCTGTTTCAGGATTTAGGTGGAGAACACCATCTTCAGTTGCTGTGATCATGCCTTTTTGAGTGATACCACCTTGCACCTTAAGATTATTTTCAACTTCTAAAATCTTTTGATTCAAAGCCGTCAATTCTTGGCCAACTTTAGTCAATTGTTGAGCTTTCAAGGATTCAAGCTGGCTATCCAAACTTCCAGAATAGGCTTGCTGAGCACCGGAACCTGCATACTGCACCCGATAACCCGAAAGAGCTGATTCAAACTGCGAAATCTGATTGTCAATCTGCGACAAAACTTGATTCTTTAGCTGACCTTGACTATCAGCAGCGGCTTGCGCCTCATAAGCCTGATAAATGCTATAACCAGCATTGGTCGAAGGGACACTTGTCCCATTTTGAATAGCATTTCTAAGCGTTTGATAATCCGCCAATTTAGCATTGGTTTCATTGATCAAATTCCCCAGCTCCGCCTGTGAATTACTAGCCGCTGAATTTTGAGAAGCAATGGTCGAATTCTGTTGCTCGGTGTTACTACGGATGCTAGCAGCTTGACTCTTATAGTCATTAAAGGCCTGCTCATAGCCGAAGCGATCCTCTCCTGAAAACTGGCTAGTCCCCGTCTTCAGACTTTCCTGCAGCAATTCCAACTGCCGTTTTTGCTCCTTCAAGCTTTCCACTTGAGAGGAGAAGGTTTCTTTTTGAGTATTTTCACTATCAGACTTATACTGAACTAAAAGATCCCCTTTTTAACAACCTTGTTTTCCTTCAAATTATTAGTGACAATCGCATTGTTACTGGTTGATTGGATGCTGGCCAAAATTTTGCTAGGCTCAATAGAGGCACCTGAAGTAACGGTGATTTCTTTTTTAGCAAATAGAGAGAATAAAACTACAAAAAGCAATAAGAAGAAAGTCGGTAAAATCACGCGCACAGAAAAGCTAGAATATCTATGATTATAAAATTCGGCACTCTCTAAGTAATGTTCTTTCATCTTCTTTCTCCTTTCTAACTATTTACCAGATGAGCATAGAAGCCATCCTGAGCAACCAGCTCCTCATGCGTTCCTTGCTCTACGATTTCGCCCTTGTCCAGAACTACCACTTTTTCAGATCGCTCTGCAATGGTCAGTCGATGGGCAATAAATATAATGGTCTTGTCCAACTCTAAGAGGTTGTCAATAATCTTTTTCTATGTCAAGATATCAAGGTTGCTGGTCGCCTCATCGAGAATCAAAACAGGAGCATCGGTCAAAAGAGCCCGAGCCAAGGCCAAACGCTGACGCTGACCACCTGAAATCCCTGAACCATCTGATGTCAATTCTGTTTGATAATTCAAAGGCATCCGTTCAATGTCTTCACGAATCTCGGCAATTTCCAGCGCCCGAATGATCTCTTTCTGAGTCGTTCCAGGCTTGGCACCTAGGAGAACATTCTCCAAGATGGTACCATTAAAAACATAAGGCTGTTGCGGCAAGTAATTGATATGACGCCGCAAGACATGTTTGTCAATCTGATTGAGGTTGATATTATTAACCAGAATCTCTCCCTCGTTCGGATCATAGAAATTCACAATCATCTTGGCAAGGGTCGTCTTTCCAGAACCAGAAATTCCGACAAAGGCCACCTTGCTACCTCTTTCAATGGTCAAGTTAATATCTGATAGAACATTTCGTCCATAGCCATACTTATAGCTGACATTCCGCAACTCAATATTGCCCTTGGTCATACTCAAATCACGAATCGCTTTTTTATCCATAAACTCAGAATCAACCAAATAAACCTCGTTCAATCGATTATTGGCAACTTGTGCTGTCTGGAGCTTGGTCTGTAAATTAATAATGTTTTCCAGCGGACTGGTGAAATAAACCAGCAAAGTGTTATAAGTAATCAGCTGCCCCAAGGTCATTTTATTGTCCATAACCAAAAGGGCTCCCATCCAAAGAATTGCAACATTCAGCAAGAGCTGAGCTGTCTTCTTCAAACCAATTTGGATATTCTCCATCCGACTATAAGCAAATGATTTCTTCAAATAATCCACAAATTCTCTATCAATCTTTTGATAGCGGAAATCCTCACTGGTCAAGGATTTGATCGTCTCAATCCCATTGATATCTTCGATAATAGAAGAAGACAGAATGGCATTGGATTCCATGGTGTCACGATTCATTTTTTCAAATGGTTTCATGAAGGCAAAAATCACAACAATATAGATCGGCAGCGAGAGCAAGCTAATAAAGAATAAATAGAAGTTTTGCGAGAACAAAACAACTGCCATGACGACAACGATGGAGACATCCAAAAAGATGGAGAGAATGGTACTAGCTAAGGCATCAATGATACTATTGGCATCATTGAAGCGCGATACGATTTCCCCTGTCCTTCTCGTAGCAAAAAAGGACATAGGTAGATGAAAGACATGCTTAATATAGGACAAAATCACATCAATCGAAAGTCGTTGCCCCAAAATCAGAAGCAAATAATTCTGAGCATAGGAGAGGATCTGTTGCAGAATATAGACAACTATTAGACCTAAAGAAATAATCCCTAAGGTATTCCTCATCTGATTGGGTACATAGGTATCAATAATCCCCTGCATATAGTAAGAGCCCACGATATTGATGATCGTAACCAGCATCGTTGCGATAACGATATTAGCAATCAAGCCTTTTTGCTTTATTAAAATTGGAACAAAAGACCAGAGACCATTTTTCTTTTCCTTATGCGGTCTATATTCCGGTGCTGGGGCAATGAAAATAGAAACACCTGTCCACTCTTGCGCAAACTGTTCCTTAGAAAGCTTGGTCATCTTAACAGCTGGATCAGGGTCAGCAATATGAACCGAATGTTTATCATGCCCAGTCACAACGTAGTAATGA
The DNA here is from genome assembly GCF_008369405.1 of Streptococcus cristatus. Taxonomy (GTDB): domain Bacteria; phylum Bacillota; class Bacilli; order Lactobacillales; family Streptococcaceae; genus Streptococcus; species Streptococcus cristatus_G. The sequence goes on along the minus strand of NZ_VSJJ01000004.1, from coordinate 28,856 downwards.
AGCATCTTCTTGTCTTTGATGACATGAGCGATAAAAGGATAGATAACCCCTTTCATGTCAAATAAAGACATATCCGCTTTCAAGGCTCGTGTTTCAAAGCCTAACTCTTCCGAAACTTTCACTAGCCCAAAAGCAGTTGTTCCCCTCAAGGTCGTTTTGGCTATTTCACGCAAACTGGCCAAAGAATAATAGGAACCATAATAACCATAAATCATGGCGAGCGCTGCTACACCACAATCTCTAGCGTCAACTTGAGCTCTATAATGACGCTTTGTAAATCTCATACAATCTCCTTTATTCACAAAAGTGTAAATTTATTTTTATGAAGGATAACCCTACACAAAAACTCCTAATAGTGAACTTACTTTTTCAACCGTAGTTGCTTGCCAACTCGATGCTTATCAGTTCTCTCCAACAAAAAACAAACACAAAATTAAGGAGGGAAAATTTTCATAGCAAGCAAAAAAGTAGGTATCTATATCATACACTAATGTGGCGTATTTTTCCAATGGTATCAGTCGTTTTACTCTATATAAGCACAAAATCACTTAAAAAATAGACACAATGTAACTTTTACACTAAAAAGCCTCTTGTCCAAATCAAGACGAACAAGAGGCTTTATGTCGAAACAAAAAATATTAGTTAAAAACGTCTGGGCTTGCAGCACCACCGTTGTTAGCACCGCCACCATTGCTAGAACCACCAGATCTTGAACCAATTCTACCTCTGATGCGACCATATGCACGAATAGCAACGCCACGTACAGCACGACCAACTTCACGACCGATATCAAATACGGCACGTACAAGGTCACCGCCGACCCATCCACCTTCTACTTCAACCAATTCAGCTTCAGTAAGAGGCATAAATTTTTGATCTAATGATTTAAAATCTTTGTTCATAGAATTCACCTTCTTCTACTTGGATACTAAATTAGTGATACTAAATTAGTTGAAAAGTCCTACTAAGAAGCCTGAAACCAATGATCCGCCCAAAATAGCCAATGATACTGTGAAAATATCAACAGGGACTCCGTAGAATGACCATCCACCGTCGATCATCATCATTTCTTCTTCAGTCAACGCAACAAATTGGTTGTCCATCATAGCAAAGTTTTCCATATGTGTTCTCTTTTTTTACAAGGCTTTCTTAACCTTGTTAATATATTGTTTGTGGCCAGTTTTATTCAAACATCGCTTCAACACCTATATTATACAACAACCCTATCGGGTTCAACATGACATTTATGTCATGTTTAGGGGAAAAATATGTAATTTTTTTATAATATTTGAAATATCCTCTTTTTCCCATTCTCCCTAGTTTCATTTTGTGGTACAATAGGGGCTATGGAAAGTATTACTTTAAGTCCTAACCGAGAAGAAATTCAGGCTTTTGTCCAGAAATATCGAGACAAGATTGTGCCCAGTAAAAATCAGTATATCCAATATCTACTGAAATTGGACCAGGCGACTGTCAGCATCTATACTTCTGGCAAGGTTCTTTTCCAAGGAGAAAAAGCTGGTCACTATGCTGCTTTTTTCGGCCATCAAGCCGAGGAAACAAGCAAGACCTCTCAGAACATTTCCCTTATCGGTACTGATGAAGTCGGAAATGGCTCTTACTTTGGTGGTTTAGCAGTTGTTGCTTCCTTTGTCACTCCAGAACAGCACTCTTTCCTGCGTAATCTGGGCGTGGGCGACTCAAAGACCTTGACCGACCTTAAGATTCGGCAGTTGGCACCGATTTTGAAAAAGGAAATCCAACATCAAGCCCTGCTCTTGTCTCCAGAAAAATATAACGAAGTGATTGCCTCTGGTTACAATGCTGTATCTGTCAAGGTGGCTCTTCACAATCAAGCCATTTATCTGCTGTTACAAAAAGGTCTGACGCCAGAAAAAATTGTCATCGATGCCTTTACCAGCCAGCAGAATTATGACAAATACCTGCAAAATGAAAAGAATCATTTCCCAAATCCCGTTAACCTCATTGAAAAGGCTGAAGGGAAGTTTCTAGCTGTCGCCGTTAGCTCTATTATCGCTCGCGATCTCTTTCTGGAAAATCTGGAAAAGCTAAGTCAAGAGCTTGGCTATACCCTTCCGAGCGGGGCTGGGAGCAAGAGCGATCAAGTTGCTTGCCAGATCCTCCAAGCCTATGGAATGGCTGGCCTCCAGCATACCGCTAAACTTCATTTTAAAAATACAGAAAAAGCTAAAAAGCTCTTAGAAAGGTAGACTATGAAAAACAAACGCTTTGACTTCCGTGCCTTCCTCAAGGAGTGGGGAGTCTTTACCCTGATTGTCTCCGTCATCTTACTCACTCGCTGGCTGCTCTGGGCACCTGTCAAGGTAGACGGCCACTCTATGGATCCAACCTTAGCCAATGGTGAGTATTTGATGGTTTTGAAACACCAGTCTATTGATCGTTTCGATATTGTTGTAGCCTCCGAAAAGGATGACGATGGCAAAAAGAAAGAAGTCGTCAAGCGGGTGATTGGCCTTCCGGGTGATACCATTCAGTACGAGAACGACACCCTTTATATCAATGGTAAGAAAACTGATGAACCTTATTTAGCAGACTACATCAAGAAATTCCAAAAGGACAAGCTCCAGTCTACCTATGTGGGCAAGGATTATACGGACAACGGGACTTTCTTCCGTAAGCTCGCTTCTCAAGCCCAGGCCTTTACAGTGGACAAAGAGGGCAGCCCAGTCTTTACCATCAAGCTCCTAGATGACGAATACCTGCTTTTGGGTGACGATCGGATCGTGTCCAAGGATAGTCGTCAGGTCGGTGCCTTTAAATCCAGTCAGATTCAAGGCGAAGCTAAATTCCGCTTCTGGCCGCTGCTACCATTTAAGACTTACTAATACTTAAGAGTATAACCCCTTCAAACTCAGTTGACTTCTCAGCTGGGTTTGCTTTTTAAAAACAGATACATAAATAATGACAGAATTTTATTTTTCAGGCACTATTGAGCGCATCATTTTTGAAAATCCCAGCAACTTCTTTCGAATCCTCCTCTTGGATATCCAAGACACGAATTGTGAAGATTTTGATGATTTTGAGATTATCGTTACCGGCACTATGGCCGATGTTATCGAAGGTGAAGATTATACATTTTGGGGCAATCTAGTTCAGCATCCCAAGTACGGACAGCAGCTCAAAATTTCCCGCTATGAGAGGGCAAAACCAACTAGTAAGGGGCTGGTTAAATATTTTTCCAGTGACCACTTTAAAGGTATCGGGGTCAAGATAGCACAAAAAATTGTGGATCTTTATGGGGAGGAAACCATTGACAAGATTTTAGCTGAACCAGAAAAACTCAAAGAAATCACTGGCCTTTCCGCTAAAAATCGAGAAGCCTTTGTTGCCAAGCTGCAACTCAACTATGGAACAGAGTTGGTCTTAGCCAAACTGGCAGCCTACGGCATTCCTAACAAGCTAGCCTTTCAAATCCAAGAAACTTACAAGGAAGAAACGCTGGAAGTTGTCGAGCACTATCCCTACCAACTAGTTGAGGACATCCAAGGCATCGGCTTTAAAATTGCCGATCAGTTGGCCCAGCAGTTGGGCATTGAGAGTGATGCCCCTGAGCGTTTTCGGGCTGGCTTGATTCACACCCTCCTGACCCAATCCATGGAAAGCGGCGACACCTATTTGGAGGCCAGAGACCTATTGGCTCATACTATTGAACTTTTGGAAAGTTCGCGTCAAGTAGAACTAGATCCCAGTCTGGTAGCTAATGAATTGGCTCACCTGATTGAGGAAGACAAGGTCCAGAATGTCGAAACTAAAATTTTTGAGAACAGTCTCTTCTTTGCCGAAGAAGGCATCCGCAGTAATCTGGTCCGCCTCTTGGAAAAAGGCCATCAGGATCGCTTCGAAGAAGAGAAAATCCTCGATGCCATCAGCCAAGCTGAAGATGAACTAGGCATCTACTATGATGGTATTCAGAAACAGGCTATTTTCGACGCTATCACACAAAAAGTCTTTATCCTGACGGGTGGACCAGGAACAGGCAAAACAACCGTCATCAATGGTATCATTGCCGTCTACAGCCAGCTTCGAGGCTTGGATTTGAAAAAGAAGGCCGATTTGCCCATTCTTCTAGCTGCTCCAACTGGTCGGGCTGCTCGCCGTATGAATGAACTGACTGGACTGCCCAGCGCTACGATTCACCGCCACCTCGGTATGACTGGTGATGATGATAGCAGTCATCTGGATGATTATCTGGATGCTGACTTTATCATCGTGGACGAGTTCTCTATGGTGGACACTTGGCTAGCCAACCAGCTCCTCAGCAACATCTCTTCTAATACCAAGTTGCTTTTGGTCGGCGATGCGGAGCAGTTGCCCTCTGTCAGTCCTGGTCAGGTATTAGCTGACCTACTGCAAATACCGAGCATTCCCCAAACCAAACTGGAAAAAATTTACCGTCAGAGTCAAGATTCGACCATTGTCACTCTGGCCAGTCAGATCCAAAAAGGACTGCTGCCAGCAGATTTTACTGAGAAAAAAGCGGATCGCTCTTATTTTGAAGCTCGAAATGAGCACATCCCGCCCATGATTGAACGAATTACTAGCGCCGCTATTCGCAGCGGCATCCCAGCTCAGGATGTGCAAGTGCTGGCTCCCATGTACCGCGGACAGGCCGGCATTGACCAGATTAACAGCCTCATGCAAAATCTCATCAATCCTGTGGAAAAAGACCAGCTGACCTTTGAGGCACCTGACTGCCAATATCGACAGGGAGATCGGGTCATCCACCTCGTCAATGACGCTGAAAATAATGTCTTTAACGGTGACTTGGGCTATATCACCGACCTGCTGCCGGCTAAGTACACCGAATCCAAGCAGGACGAACTAACCATCAACTTTGACGGCAACGAGATTAGCTATCAGCGCAGCGAATGGTACAAAATCCGCCTAGCCTATGCCATGAGTATCCACAAGTCTCAAGGCAGCGAATTTCCTGTGGTTATCCTCCCTATTACTCGAAGCAGCCACCGCATGCTCCAGCGCAATCTGGTCTACACAGCTATCACCCGAGCTAAGAGCAAACTGATTCTGCTTGGGGAAAAGTCGGCCTTTGACTACGCCGTAAAAAATACTGGAACAGCCCGCAAAACCTATCTGATTGAACGTTTTGGAGATGTAGAATCCCCTCAAGAAATTATCCACATCCCTGTGGATAGAGTAGAAAAAGCTATGGAAAACCATGTCTTGACAGAAGAAAATTTCCTGAAAATCGACCCTATGATTGGGATAACAGAAGAAGATATTCACAGTATTTTTGGAGCATAAACACAAAAAGCAGTTGAGAGTTATTCTCAACTGTTCTTTACTTTACGCAACCATCAATATACCTAGCGGCCCCTCTTTAAATATGTCAAAGTCTGCTCCATCAGCTCGTCACTAAGGATATCAATGCCAATGGATTCCAGCATAAAGCGGATAAAGCAGAGACGATCAGCCTGCTTTTCAAAACTTTTCTCTGAGAATTGGCCCACTAACCAAAAATTAAGCAAGAGAAGAAAAACTTCAGCTCCCTCATCCGGAAACTGAGTCTGAAAGGAGCCATCTGCCATCCCCTTCTTGATAATCGAAGCGATAATAGAGGCGCTGATTTTCAGATTGTCCTGCAAAATGGCCAGGCCAAAACCTGCATCCTTATCGTACTCATCCATAACCGAATCCATGGCATGAATGGTCTGGCTCTCCAGATTGGCCTTAACGAGCGCCTGTAGCTGTTCCTTTCCGCTCAGCTGCTCGGTCGCTTGCAAGGTCTGGGCGATTTCTTCCACCATCAGATCCTTCCGATGCTGCATCACCTTTAGGATAATCTCATCCTTTGACTGAAAATGATGATAAATAGCTCCTTTTGATGGACTTGGTACCAGAGACAGATACTATAGAGAGCCAGTAAGCAGTAGCCAATGATATTTATCAAACCATGAAAGAAAATGCAGTAAAGGATAGACTGGCCTTTTTTATAAGGAACAATCAAGCAAAAGGCGGCAAAGGCAAAAATGAGCTGCCAAACTGCCCAGACTATCCTCACTGCCTCAGTAGCTAGTAGAAAAGGCCGCAGCTTTCTATTTCCAAACTGTTCTAGATCGCCCAATTTATCTAGGTTTTATATCTACCACTTGTTCCTTTCCCGATCTTGCAAACGCCGGATATGACAGAGATTAGAGGCAATACTCAGACCTTCTATTGCCATAATACCCAGTCCTCGCCAAGGGCTAAAGACAGAGGTCAGCAGACCACCAGCAAGGGCGACATAGCCAGCTTTGACTCCCCACTTAGAATAGCGGATGCCATTCTCACCTCGTGTCATGTTTTCTAACTGCACTTTACGTTTTTCTGCCTGCTGCTGCAAAAACTCTTTTTGGCCTTTACGTTGCCGATCCAGCTCCTGATTCAACTCGAGGACATGCTCACTTGTTTTTTATACTACAGATTTCTTCATTCTTGCTCCTTTTTAAAAACCGACTAGACGGTTTTTATTTTATAATCTCAGTATAACAGACACTGAAAAGCATGTCCAGTATTTTTAAAAAAGTTTTTTTATAGTCAATGAAATCATCAGCCAACTTAGAAACTCGTCACAAGCAACTCTCTCATACTAAAAACTATATCTAAAAAAGCTCGGTAATGAACCAAGCCTTTATATTTATTCAAACCCCGTCACTGTCAGTCCTAGCAGCCGGATACCTCGTGGTTGTTCTTCCAAGCTATCGTATATCTCATGCGCAGTTCGCTCGATTTGCTCCTTGTCTTGAGTGGCTAGAGCCAAACTTTTCCTTTTAGTCAAGGTTGAAAAATCGGCATAACGGATTTTCAGAACGATAGTTCGTCCTTTCTTATCATGCTTAGTCAGGCTATTTTCTACCTTCTGTGCCAGCAGGGACAGCTCTTTCTTGATGTCCTCCTCACCATAGAGCAGTTTGGCATAGGTCCGCTCCTTACCGATCGACTTACGGATACGATTGGACTTGACCGGACTATTGCTGATACCACGAGCTTTCCGGTAGAGATCAAAGCCAAAGCGGCCGAACTTATCAATCAAGGTCATTTCTGGTATTTTGAGCAGATCCGCACCAGTATAAACACCCATCTTATGCAGTTTCTCGACACTCTTCTTACCCACCCCATGAAATTTGGCAATGTCCATGGGTGCTAGAAAGGCCTCTGCCTCTTCAGGCAGAATGACCGTCAGACCGTGCGGCTTCTCATAATCACTGGCAATCTTGGCCAGAAACTTATTATAAGAAACGCCTGCAGAAGACGTCAGCTTCAGTTCATTCCAGATATCATGCTGGATCAGCTTGGCTACCTTGACCGCAGATTTAAGCCCTAGCTTATTTTCTGTCACGTCCAGATAGGCCTCGTCGATACTCATAGGCTCAATTTTATCCGTATAGCGCTTAAAAATCTCTCGGATCTGCAAGCCAACCGCCTGATATTTTTCGTAATTCCCCGAGATAAAAATTCCCTGCGGGCAGCGCTCATAGGCTTCCTTGGAGCTCATAGCCGAATGAACTCCAAACTTTCTAGCTTCGTAATTACAGGTCGAAACCACGCCACGTCCACCCGTCTGACGCGGATCACTACCGATAATAACTGGCTTCCCCTTAAGCTTTGGATTGTCCCGCTCTTCGACCGAAGCAAAAAAAGCATCCATATCAATATGAATGATCTTTCGCGATGTGTCATTGATTAGCGGAAAAATTAGCATGGCGTCTCCTATAAGTAGAATAGCTCTTTAAGAAATTTTATCATTTTTAAAGCAAGTTTCAAAGGATTTTTATCCAAAAGTATGACCAGAGAAAGTAAGAAACTTTGAGTCCTGGGTAAGTATGATCAAAATAAAATGGAAAACAACTATCCTGCAACTAGGTTTGTCAAAATCTTCCTACTATTTTCATTTACATTTTCAAATTTATAAGACAGTTTATGCCAAAATAACAATCTGTATTATAAAAGAAAGCCTCTTTTAGCGATAAAATTCGTTTGTGAAACCGATTACCTTGTGATATACTTTAACTATAAATGTAACAGTTTATGTTGCTAGAATAAAGAGGAAAATCTAATGGTTGTTAAAACAGTTGTTGAAGCTCAAGATATTTTCGACAAAGCTTGGGAAGGTTTCCAAGGTGAAGACTGGAAAGAAAAAGCAAGCGTTTCTCGCTTCGTTCAAGCTAACTACACACCTTATGACGGAGATGAAAGCTTCTTGGCAGGTCCTACTGAACGCTCACTCCACATCAAGAAAATCGTAGAAGAAACAAAAGCTCACTACGAAGAAACTCGTTTCCCAATGGACACTCGTCCAACATCTATTGCTGGTATCGACGCTGGTTACATTGACAAGGACAACGAACTGATTTACGGTATCCAAAATGACGAACTCTTCAAATTGAACTTCATGCCAAAAGGTGGTATCCGCATGGCTGAAACTACTTTGAAAGAAAATGGATACGAACCAGATCCTGCTGTTCATGAAATCTTTACTAAATACGTTACAACAGTAAATGACGGTATTTTCCGTGCTTACACTTCTAACATCCGCCGTGCTCGTCACGCCCACACTGTAACTGGTCTTCCAGATGCTTACTCACGTGGACGTATCATCGGTGTTTACGCACGTCTTGCTCTCTATGGAGCTGACTACCTCATGGCTGAAAAAGTTCGCGACTGGAACGGTTTGACTGATATTGATGAAGAAACAATCCGTCTGCGCGAAGAAATCAACTTGCAATACCAAGCACTCGGTGAAGTTGTAAAACTTGGTGACCTTTACGGAGTTGATGTTCGCCGTCCTGCCTTTGACGTTAAAGAAGCTATCCAATGGACTAACATCGCCTTCATGGCTGTCTGCCGTGTTATCAACGGTGCTGCTACTTCTCTTGGACGTGTGCCTATCGTTCTTGACATCTACGCAGAGCGTGACTTGGCTCGCGGTACTTACACTGAATCAGAAATCCAAGAATTTGTCGATGATTTCGTTATGAAACTTCGTACAGTGAAATTTGCTCGTACGAAAGCTTACGACCAACTTTACTCTGGTGACCCAACCTTCATTACTACTTCTATGGCAGGTATGGGTAACGACGGTCGTCACCGTGTTACTAAGATGGACTACCGTTTCTTGAACACACTTGACAACATCGGTAACTCTCCAGAGCCAAACTTGACAGTGCTTTGGACTGATAAATTACCATACGCATTCCGTCGCTACTGTATGCATATGAGCCACAAACACTCTTCTATCCAATACGAAGGTGTAACAACAATGGCTAAAGACGGATATGGTGAAATGAGCTGTATCTCATGCTGTGTGTCTCCACTTGACCCAGAAAACGAAGAACAACGCCACAACATCCAGTACTTCGGTGCTCGTGTAAACGTTTTGAAAGCTCTTCTTACTGGTTTGAACGGTGGTTACGACGATGTACATAAAGACTACAAAGTATTTGACATCGATCCTATCCGTGACGAAGTTCTTGAATTTGAATCAGTTAAAGCGAACTTCGAAAAATCACTTGACTGGTTGACTGACACTTACGTAGATGCTTTGAACATCATCCACTACATGACTGACAAGTACAACTACGAAGCTGTTCAAATGGCCTTCTTGCCAACTAAACAACGTGCTAACATGGGATTCGGTATCTGTGGATTTGCTAACACTGTTGATACATTGTCAGCTATCAAGTATGCAACTGTTAAACCACTCCGTGATGAAAATGGCTACATCTACGATTACGAAACAATCGGTGACTTCCCTCGTTGGGGTGAAGATGATCCACGTTCAAACGAATTGGCAGAATGGTTGATCGAAGCTTATACTACACGTCTACGTAGCCACAAACTTTACAAAGACGCTGAAGCAACTGTATCACTTTTGACAATCACATCTAACGTTGCATACTCTAAACAAACTGGTAACTCACCAGTCCACAAAGGTGTATACCTCAACGAAGATGGTTCAGTGAACTTGTCTAAACTTGAATTCTTCTCACCAGGTGCTAACCCATCTAACAAAGCTAAAGGTGGTTGGTTGCAAAACTTGAACTCACTTGCTAGCCTTGACTTTGGTTATGCGGCTGACGGTATCTCATTGACAACTCAAGTTTCTCCACGTGCTCTTGGTAAGACTCGTGATGAACAAGTGGATAACTTGGTAACAATCCTTGATGGTTACTTCGAAAACGGTGGACAACACGTTAACTTGAACGTTATGGACTTGCAAGATGTTTACGACAAGATCATGTCTGGTGAAGACGTTATCGTTCGTATCTCAGGTTACTGTGTGAACACTAAATACCTCACTCCAGAGCAAAAGACTGAATTGACACAACGTGTCTTCCACGAAGTCCTTTCAATGGATGATGCACTTAGCTAAACCTCTTTCCTAATTGTAAAACCAGCTGAAAATCAGCTGGTTTTATTTTGATTTATAGAGATAGCTTAGGGCATTTGTGTTATAATAGAGTTATTGTGAAACGAAAAAGGGGATGCAATGGCTGAGAAAATGTCTACAGATGAAAAAAATCTTAATCTGGCCGTCGATGTTATCATGCTAGCTGGGACTTTGCTACTACAAAGTGGTTCAGAGATTTATCGGGTCGAAGACACCATGATCAGGATCGCCCATTCGCAGGGCATCATGGACTGCAATGCCTTGGCCATGCCAGTTGCCATATTCTTTTCCATTGAAAATACCAATATTTCTCGAATGAAGCGAAATATCCATACGAACTATAATATCGAGAAAGTCTGTGATGTCAATCAAGTCTCTCGCCAACTGGTTAGTGGTGCCATCAATCTGGAAGAAGCGCTTGAACAACTAAAGGAACTTAAAATAAAAAAGCTTCCTTATAGCGAAAAAGAGCTGATTACAGCTGCTACGCTCAGTGCGCCCTTCTTTTCAATCATGTTCGGTGGAAATTTTTACGATGCTCTTGGGGCTGGTATAGCAACCCTATTTGGCTTTTCTTTCTCCCTTTATGTCGATAAATATATTCGGATTCCTTTCGTATCAGCCTTTGCTGGGGCTTTCGTCTTCGGATTATTGGCCCAGATTTGGGCTCGCTACTCAGGCTTCGATTCAACAGCAGACTTAATTATCGCAGGGGCCGTCATGCCCTTCGTCCCAGGAATCGCCCTGACCAACTCTGTGCGTGACATCATGACCAGCCATATCAATTCTGGGATGAGTAAACTCTTTGAATCGCTCCTCATTACCCTTGCTCTTGGTGCAGGTACCTCTGTCGCCCTTCTTATTATGAAATAAGCCTATGACAATCTTGACTTTCTTACTGCAAGCCCTTGCCAGCCTACTGGCAATCATCACTTTTCTAATCGTTCTAAATGTCCAGCGGAGTATGCTGATTCCTGGCGGAGTCTTAGGTATGGCTACTTGGCTACTCTATCTCCTACTCAAGGGACCGACCAATGTTATCATTGCAACTTTCGTGGCTGCTATCATTGGTTCCTGTGCCAGCCAAATCCTCAGCATCATCTACAGAACGCCAGCTGTCGTCTTTATTTTGGCTATTCTAGCGCCTCTAGTACCTGGTTATATTTCCTATCGGACAACTGCTTTTTTTGTGACGGGCGATTATAGTCAGGCCATGGTCCATGCTACCTTGGTCGTCATCCTAGCCTTGGTCATCTCTATCGGCATGGCTAGCGGGACGGTTGTCTTAAAGATTTACAGCTACCTTAAGAAACATCCTCTTCACTATAAAAAATGAGGCTGGGACAAAAGTCCCAGCCTCTCAATTGTCTTTGGATTGTCGAGCAAGACGCAGTGTTTGAGTGGGCTCTACTACGCTGATTCCATCAGCTTTTACAGCCCTACTCAACTGTGCGGAGGTGGGACGACGAAATCGAATTCTAACGAATTACCGATTTCTGTCCCACTCTCATTTTTCTTTACGCATTTTGGCTAAAATTTCCTTGGCTTTTGCCTGATTGAACTGCTTCTCTTTGAGAAGTTCTGCAACGACAGAAGCAATCTCATCTTCCTGAGCACCTGCCAATAAAGCTAGAGATTTAGCTTGGAGCTTCATGTGGCCAGCCTGAATTCCCGTAGTCACCAGCGCTCTTAAAGCCGCAAAATTTTGCGCTAAGCCGACAGAAGCAATAATCGAAGCTAATTCTTTGGCTGTCGGTTGCCCCAATAAATCAAAACTGGCGACAACCATTGGATTAAGACCAATGGAGCCTCCCTTAGCAGCAACCGGCATGGGTAGAGTCAACTGGCCATAGAGTTTTCTTTCCTCTAAATTGGCCTTCCAGTTACTCAATCCTTGATAACGGCCATCGCGAGCAGCATAGGCATGAGCCCCTGCTTCAATAGCGCGCCAGTCATTACCTGTCGCCAAAAGAACTGCATCAATTCCGTTGAAAATGCCTTTATTATGCGTGCTGGCCCGATAAGGATCCTGCTTTGCAAATTGACTGGCTAAAGCGATTCTTTGAGCAGTTCGTTCAGCTTCTGCCTTATCTCGACTGAGTGAATGGAAATCAATTTCGCAAGAGGCTGTTACAAGCGCCTCAGTCGCATAGTTAGACAGGATAGCCATCAAGCTCTGTCCACCTGTTAACTCCTCCAACCGTTCTTTTAGGGCTTCTAGCATCGTATTAAGGATATTGGCGCCCATAGCTTCCTGAGTGTCCACGACAAGGTAGACAACTAGAAAGTCCGTCTCTCCCTCCAGGAAATCCGTTCTCAAATCACGCGCCCCACCTCCTCGCTTGACGATGGAAGGATGGGCTTGATTTGCCAACTCCAACAAAGCTGACTTCTCATTTTGGATCTGCTCTAGAGCTTTAGCTACATCCGGCACATCATAGAGTGCGACCTGCCCAATCATCTGCCGATTATGAATCTTAGTCTTGAAACCACCGCTACGCTTGATGATTTTTGCTGCAAAACTAGCAGCAGCAACGACAGAGGGCTCCTCTGTTGCAAAAGGTACCTGATAGACCTGCTCATCTATGAGAAAGTCCGGTGCAATCGAATAAGGTAAAGCCAGAATAGAAAGCACATTTTCACTCATTTGATTGGCAATCTCCAGCGGCAGATGATGCTGATTAGCAAAATTTTGCCAATTCTCAGCCTGGAGTAGTTCATGGGCTTTCAGAAACTCTAGTCGCTCTGCAGGCGTTTTTTTAGAAAATCCAGTCCAATTTATTTTCATGATGGTTTCTCAACTTTGATATACTTACGCTGGTGTTGGTCTATTTGAACCAAGGCGTAAACTTGGTCATCGTAGTCAGAAAAAACAGCTGAGCCGTTTTCATCCAGCTGGGCTTCTGCAAAGAAAAGCTCTTCATAAGCAGCAACCGTCAGTTCTTGACGTTGATTTAATTTCTCCAAACGATTAGTCGTCAGCTGTTTCTCATAACCTTCTACCAGATTGGCACTAAAAATCTCAGCGACAGCACCACTACCATAACTAAAGAGAGCAATCTTGTCACCATCCTTAAGATTCTCAGAGTTTTCTAAGAGGGATAAGAGCCCCAAGAAGAGGGAGCCTGTATAGATATTCCCAACCTTTTGGCTATAGAGAATAGACTTGTCAAAGTTTTCTTGCAGGCCTTTTTGCTCCTCCTGAGACAAGCTTTTATCCATAATTTTATTCAGCCCCTTAAGCGCCAATTTGGGATAGGGAAGATGGAAACAAACCGCTGCAAAGTCAGCTAAAGCCAAGCCATGACGCTTTTGGTATTCGTTCCAAGTCGTCTTGAGGCAATCTAGGTACTGCTGGGTTGAGTAAACACCATTGACGTAAGGAGTCGTAGAGTAATTTGGGCGCCAGAAATCCATAATATCACGAGTCTGAGCCACATTATCTTCATTGAATTCAAGGATGCGTGGATTTTGACTGATCAACATAGCGACAGCGCCTGCACCTTGAGTCGGCTCGCCTGGCGTCTCTGCCCCGTATTTGGCAATGTCACTAGCGATGACCAAGACCTTGCTTTCTGGATATTGTCTGATATGCAGCTTGGCATAGTCTAGAGCAGCAGTTGCTCCATAGCAGGCCTCTTTAATTTCAAAGCTACGAGCAAAGGGCTGAATGCCTAAAAGACCATGAATAAAGACCGAAGTCGCCTTGCTTTGGTCGATGCTAGACTCTGTTGCGACAATAACCATATCAATGGCCTTCTTGTCCTCGACAGTCAAGATTTGCTCAGCCGCTGCTGCGCCCAAAGTGACAATATCCTCAGTTAAAGGAGCAATGCTGATCTCCTTCATCAATAATCCCTTGCTGAGCTTGTTGGGATCAATGCCCCGCTCCTCAGCCAGATGATCTAATTTTAAAACATAATTGCTGGTCGCAAAACCGATTTGATCGATTCCGATTTTCATCATAAAGACCTCATTCAATTCATTTGATAGCTAATAGTATTCAGACATTATTTTACCATAATTAAGGCTAAAACTCTTTTAAAAACCATTTTTTAAGCTCAAATCCGATTTGGGACGGAGAAAGCTCGTCATCAAAAAATGAGAGAAACTCAATTTTTCCAATTCAGTTTCCCTCATCAGTCTATTCCACATTTTGAACTAGCGAGTTTATGGATTTAAGGATAAGCTTCCCTCCATAAATTCCTTGCAATATCCCTTGTTTTCTTTGTAAACAGGCTGAAGCAAGCCCTACTTCCGCTTCCTTGCAATCAAGTGAATCGGTGTTCCTTCAAAGACAAAGGCCTTGCGAATTTGATTTTCCAAGAAACGCAGGTAAGAGAAGTGCATGAGCTCTTCTTCGTTGACAAAGATGACAAAGGTCGGCGGTTTGGTCGCAACCTGAGTCGCATAAAAAATCTTGAGACGTTTGCCCTTGTCAGTCGGTGTCGGATTAATGGCGATAGCATCCATGATGACATCATTAAGCACCGCTGATGGAATACGGGTATTCTGACTCTGACTGATTTGCTTAATCATAGCCGGCAGCTTATGGAGACGCTGCTTGGTCAAGGCAGAGACAAAGATAATCGGCGCATAAGACAAGTACTGGAACTGGTCGCGAATATCTTCTTCCCAGTCTTTCATGGTATGGTTGTCTTTTTCCAGCGTATCCCACTTATTTACGACGATGATCATTCCTTTTCCTGCTTCATGGGCGAAGCCAGCGATTCGCTTGTCGTACTCACGAATACCTTCTTCAGCATTCAGCACCATCAGAACGACATCTGAGCGATCGATTGCCCGCATAGCCCGCATAACAGAGTATTTCTCTGTATTTTCATAGACCTTGCCTGACTTGCGCATACCAGCCGTGTCGATCATGGTAAATTCCTGACCTTCACTGTCCGTAAAGACCGTATCAATCGCATCGCGTGTGGTACCAGCCACTGGACTGGCAATGACCCGATCCTCACCCAAGATGGCATTGATCAAGCTAGACTTGCCGACATTGGGACGGCCAATCAAGCTAAACTTAATCATATCAGGATTTTCAACCACTTCTTCATTTGGCAGATTTTCAACGATAGCGTCCAGAACATCCCCTGTACCAATCCCGTGGACAGAAGATACTGGGAATGGATCGCCCAAGCCCAGTGCATAGAAATCATAGATTTCATTGCGCATCTCGGGATTATCCACCTTATTAACCGCTAAAATAATCGGTTTGTGGGTCTTGTAGAGCATGCGAGCGACATACTCGTCCGCATCAGTAATGCCTTCCTTGCCAGACACGACAAAAACGATGACATCGGCCTCGTCCATAGCAATCTCAGCTTGATGCTTGATTTGCTCCATAAAAGGTGCATCAACATCGTCAATTCCGCCCGTATCAATGATACTGAACTTACGATTCAGCCAATCTGCCGTCGCATAGATTCGGTCTCGGGTAACCCCTTCCACGTCTTCGACAATGGAAATTCGCTCTCCCGCAATCCGATTAAAAAGCGTTGATTTGCCGACATTAGGACGGCCGACAATGGCAATAGTTGGTAAAGCCATGTTTTCCCTCTTTCATTCTTTAGGACAGAGCAGAGCTCCGCCTTAGTTTTCTAATTTCTTTTCTTTGAACAGCTGGTCAATCGCTTGATTCGGCTCCTGACCAAATTGGGCTGCCAAACGCTGGCTCCAAGTATCCTGTGCTCGCTCACCAGCATACTCAGCCTGCACACGGTCATAGGCCTCGATAACTGAGCTTCCCTGCTCACAGTATTCTTCCTCAAAGACCACCGCTTCATAGGGCAGGCGTGGCTTGACAGCATGGTTTTGATTTGGTTTTCCTAAAGCCATACCAAAAACTGGATAAGTATAGTCTGGCAGATTAAAGAGCTGGGCAATTTTTGAAGCTTCGTAGCGAACTAAACTAATAATAACGCCGCCATAACCTAGACTTTCAGCTGCCAAGAGGGTATTTTGCCCTGCCAAAGCAGCATCTACCGAGCTAATGAGGATATTTTCAGTTCCCTCCGGATAAAAATCTTCTGTATGTAGCGCAGCTCCCTTTTTAGCTCGATTGAGGTCTCCTACAAAGAGCAAAAAGGCTGATGCCTGAAGAATTGCTTTCTGCGGAACTAAGTCAAAAAGAGCCTCTTTTTTCTCCTGGCTGCGCACCACGATGATAGAGTAGGACTGGAAGTTTTTCCAACTGGAAGCAGCACGTCCAGCATCGATAATGGCACGTAATTCCTTATCCGAAATCTGCTCCTCCGTAAAACGGCGAACAGACGTATGAGCTTTCATCAGCTTAATTGTTTCATTCATCGGCGATTCTCTCCTTCTAGGTGTATTTCTTGAGCTAAAAACTTAATCCGCTCCATAACCCGCTTAGCCTGCCAAGTTTCATCGCCATTCTTAGAGTTGGCAAAGTGACGCTCCAAATCTGAAAAACTAAAGTTAGAAGTGAAGAAAGTCGGCAGATTTTCCTGCATACGGTGCTGGAGGATAACCTGCAAGATCTCATCCCGCATCCATGGACTAGACTGCTCAGCACCGATATCGTCCAAAATCAGCACTTGAGCTGTCTTGACCTGGTCAATTTTGTCCTTGACCAAGCCAGAACTGATCGCATTTTTAACATCCAAAACAAAGCTCGGATAGTGGAGAAGAGTCGTTGAGACACTACGCTTTTCTGACAAATCATGCGCCAGAGCAGCCATCATGTAGCTCTTACCCACGCCGAAATCTCCGTAGAGATAAACAGCCTTTTGATAATGCGGAAAGTCCGCAACAAAACTGGTCAAGAGCTCGAAAGCTTTGTAGCGACCGACATCGTCTAAATCCACTTTGGCCAAACTAGCTTCTTTTAGGCTAGCTGGCAGATTGATAAGGTTGAGACGGCTTCTAATCGCTTCCTGTCTCTCCTGCTCAATCAACTCAGGCGTTTCCTCATAGGCAACATCCGCATAGCCTTCATTTTTCACCAAAATCGGCTTATAACCCTTGGCAATGTAATTCTGATCTTCTAGCAGGAAGCGATCTCGTTCGGTAATGTATTGATTGAACTTAGAAATGCTCCGCTGAATTTCGGTTGGAGACAGTTGTTCTCGACTGATAAAGGCAGCGATATCTGGATCTGCTAAAATCTGCTGGACTAATTTTTGATAATCAAACTGCTTCACTTTATTCATATGAGGCATTGCCTGTCCTATTTTTTCCATTTAATCGCCTCCCTCTTCCAGTCTTGCTAAAAGTCTTCTTTTTTGTTCTTCTAGTTCCGCTTGTTTTTCTAAGCTAGTTTCATTTTTGTAATCCGGCTGACTCCAGTTCGGCACATTGCTTTTAGCAGAAGCTGGGCTGACTTGCGCAGGACGAGTATTCGTCTGCTGGTTGCGCTCGCGAATTTTCAGGACCGCCTCTTCAGCCGAGGTCACCTTTTGATAAGAAAAGTCATTGGCCACCTTGAAGGCATACTTTTCATTGAGGTTGGCTGAATCCACCTTATTAAAAGTCAGTAGCAGGATGATATTGATAACTTCATCCAAAAGTCCCATCTCTGCCAAATCCTGAATCAGCTTCCGTTCACTACGCGTAATGGCCGCTTGACGGGTTTTCTTGATTTCTGCCAAAAAGAGCAAGGGCTGCTTGCTTTTAGCCTCACGAATAATGGATTGCTCTTGCTGAGAAAAGTCTCCCGAAACTGGCTTTTGCTGAATCTTTTGCTGCATCCTTTTCGTCGAAATCACATGCGACACAGCTGTTTCACGCGCTAAGACATAGGTCTCATACCAAGTCCATTTCTTCTGCTCCGCAATGGCAAACAAGTCCAAGAGGTCTGCTTTTTCATCTGCAAAACGCAAGCCATCCTGAGCCATTCTCTGTTTAAAATGCGTCAAGTCAAAATCATTTTGGCGACTAGTTCTCGTCGGACTGACGTCATCCATGCCATAGATTTGGCTAAAAGAAGGACTGATCTTTTGTCCAGCTGGATTTTCCGGTCGTAGCTTATCTACTGCCGCCTGACCAATCTTTTTCTCCAAAAGACTACTGTACACATGATGAGCAAAGAAGTCCTCAGCAGACAAGGTTGGATAGAGTCGAATGAAAAATCCCGTCTCAGTCTGGAAAAGCTCTAGCAACCTAATAGCTGATAAGCGCTCCAAGCTTCTCTCCAACACTTCCATACCAAAATCAAGATGATTTAAAATATGGCTGAAAAGTCGCTGCTGAGCTCCATTATCCCAAAAAGAAACTAGATAAAGATAAAGTGCCACTGCATCCTTACCCACAATGGGTAGATAATAACGGGTCAGCCCGCTCATATCTTGACTGACCTGGTTATTAGACAAAAAAGAAAAATGATCATTTGGTTTCATAAGCCATTATTTTTCCTTTTTCTTCTTAGAACCCTTGGTAATCTGCTTCAAAAGGCTTTCCAGCTCGCCAACATCTTTGAAACTCCGATAAACACTGGCAAAACGGACATAGGTAATCTCATCCAGCTCGGCCAGCTCATCCATGACCAGAGAGCCAATATATTCGCTGGCAATTTCATTTTCACTCTGACTGCGGAGCTTTTGCTCAATTCGATTGACCAACTCTTCAATCTCGTCACTTGATACTGGACGCTTCTGAGCGGAACGGATGATGCCATTAAATATCTTATCCCGAGAAAACTGCTCACGCGTTCCATCTTTTTTGACAACGACTAGGGTTCTTTCTTCCACGCGCTCATAGGTTGTAAAACGGTGCTGGCATTCCTCGCATTCACGGCGGCGACGGATTGTATTTCCATCTTCTGCCTGCCGGCTGTCAACCACACTTGATTTGCTTCCGCCACATTTGGGACAACGCATGTCATTTCCTCCTAGAATCTTAATACTTCATTATACCATGTTTTGACCAATAACAAAAGACGAGAGATTTCTCGCCCATAAAAAAACTAAAGCTGACAAAGCAGCTTTAGCAAGGTAATCTTCTTTCAAAAATCCAGCAACTAAAAACTCAGCCCTTTTTGTCAAAATACTTTTTGGTCTCAGCAATAATAACAGGAGATAAGACCAAAAGAGCAATCAGATTTGGCAAGGCCATCAAGGCATTGACAATATCGGCAATAACCCAAACTGCTTCTAACTCGATAAAGCCTCCTAAGAGCACCATAGCGACAAAAATGATTCGGTACAAGCGAATATATTTGACACCAAACAGGAACTCAAAGCAACGCTCACCGTAATAGTTCCAGCCTAAAATTGTAGTAAAGGCAAAAAGAACCAGAAAAATAGTGAGAAGAACAGGACCGAAACTAGAGAATGCCGTAGAAAATGCCGCTTGTGTCAATCTAACACCGTTCAAATCACTATTCCAAACGCCAGTGACTAAGATTGTCAGACCAGTTAAGCTACAAATAATGAGGGTATCAATAAAGGTTCCCGTCATCGAAATCAAGCCTTGCTCGACAGGCTCCTTGGTCTTAGCTGCCGCCGCCGCAATAGGTGCTGATCCTAGGCCCGATTCATTTGAAAAGACGCCACGAGCTACCCCATTTTGAATGGCCATCCGCATGCTTGCACCAGCAAAGCCACCCACCGCTGCTGTTTGACTAAAAGCAGAAGTGAAGACCAGCTGCAAAGTTGCCCCAAGCCGATCAAAGTTAAGAAGCAAAATGGTTATGGTTCCCAATATATAAATAGCTGCCATAAAAGGCACAACCTTGGTCGACACTCGCGCAATGGACTGAATGCCGCTGAAAATAACCAAAGCCACCAAAATAGCCAAGATAGAGGCTGTCACAGCTGAAGGTAGCTGAATAGTATTATGCATGGCTTCTGTGATGGAGTTGACCTGCGTAAAGGTTCCAATACCTAAAAGAGCTACCAAGACACCCGCAACAGCAAAGAAGATGGCTAGCGGACGCCATTTTTCTCCCATTCCCAACAGAATATAGTGCATGGGGCCACCAGCAACTGCTCCGTGGGCATCCTTGGAACGATACTTAATCGCTAATAAACCTTCGGCATACTTGGTTGCCATTCCAAAGAAAGCAGCTAACCACATCCAAAACAAGGCACCCGGTCCACCAACTTTTATGGCCGTCGCAACACCTATAATATTCCCCGTTCCAACCGTGGCTGCCAATGCTGTACAAAGAGCAGCAAAGCTTGACACGTCTCCATGATGATCCTCTCCGGATACAAAAATTAAGCGAAAGGCTCGAGAAAGACGCGAAATCTGTAGCAACTTTAGACGAAAAGTCAGATAAATTCCCGTTCCAACTAATAAAATCAAAAGGGGAGGCCCCCAGACCAATGAATCAATTTGATTCAGCAACTTCAACATAAGTCTTATGCTCCTTCTCCACACCGAGAAAAAGAAAAGTACATGTTTACACATGTACTCTGGATGCCTGAGAATGACCGACTCCTGTCCTTCCCTTGCTCTGTCCTTTTACCTGAGAGTTTGAGCAGTTGCCTGCCTTGCCCCTTCGGTGCCAATCATGGTCTCTCCAGAGTTCCGTCCATTTCACAGTCATAAGGCGCAAACGCTTATTTCTGAAAAACTTCATTCGGTGTTTATTCTAAATTTTCTATTATTTTAAAATAATATTCGTTTTTTGTCAATGTTTTATGAAAAACTTTGAAGATGTAAACGTTTTTGATCTTGAATATACAAAAAGAAGCCCTGAGGCTTCTCTCTTAGCTTAACTCTGCCAAAATAGCCTTCAGTTGCTCCTTCGTGTGAACACCAGCTACTTGCTTAACGACTTGACCGTCTTTTTTGAACAGAAGTGTCGGAATGGACATAATGCCAAATTCGCGGGCAGTATTTGGATTTTCATCCACATCCATTTTGAGGATTTTCAGTTCGTCCTCATGAACTTCCCCTGCCAACTGCTCCAAGATAGGCGCCTGCATGCGGCATGGACCGCACCAAGTTGCCCAAAAATCAATCAGAACCAGTCCGTCTTTTGTCTCTTCAGCGAATGTTGCATCTGTAACTGCTGCTACCATAAATCTTCTCCTTTGAATAGCTTACTTTTGATAATATTGTACACCAAACACAGAGGAAAAGAAAATATTTGCTACGGAGTGTCCGATGCTTCCCTACTTAAAGATGACAATCGTCGCGCCGCTGCCGCCGGCATTTTGCGGGGCATAGCCGAAGGACTTGACCTGCTTGTTACGACGGAGATATTTAGTCACCCCTTCACGGATAACACCCGTTCCGATACCGTGGATAATATCCACCTGAGCCATGTTATTAAGGAGGGCCTGATCGATGAAGGCATCAAGCTCTTCCATGGCCTCTTCATAGCGCTTGCCACGCAGATCCAGTCTGGCTCTTGGACCATTGGTATTAGTTCGCTTGACCACATTGACCTGCTTGCGCTTAGGCTGCTGCTCCTTTTCAGCCTTGATAAGATTAAATTCCTGCTCTTCTAGAGTCATCTTAATCAGACCGACCTGAGCTTCCCAGCGGCCGTCCTTGAGCTGCTTGACCAAGGTTCCCCGCTGACCATAGCTGGTGACTAGGATATCATCACCCACCTTGGGCGCCCTATTTTTCTTGGCCTGCTGCAGCACCTTATTCTTTGATAAATCAACGGTTTCAGGTGCCAACTTTTTAAGCTGGGCCTTGGCTTCGATAATCTCATGCGGTTTGAGACTAGACTTATCATGGAGATTTTTGAGAATGCTCTCGCTCTCTGACAAAGCCATATCCACGATTTCCTGGGCTTCCAAGCGTGCCTTATTGAGCTCGGTTTCCTTTTCTCGGTTAAACTCATTATATAGCTTTTTGAGGGCTCGGTTAAATTTGAGATTTTCCTGCTCCACCTTGCGGATATTATCCAAGCGCTTGCGGCTTTCCAGCGTCTGCTCTTCTAGGCGCTCAATGATCCGATTGACATCACTGTCTGTGTTGGTCTGCTCTTGGGCATGGCCAACGATAACTTCTGCCAAGCCCAAACGTCGAGCGATTTCAAAGGCATTGGAGCGGCCAGGCACTCCCTGCATAAAGCGATAGGTCGGCCTTAAACTATCTGTATCAAACTCCATGCTGGCATTTTCCACCCAATCCGTCTCAATCCCATAGGCTTTGAGCTCAGGATAGTGGGTCGTCGCCATGGTTTTAATCTGTCTTAGCCGCAAATCTTCTAAGATAGCAATAGCCAGAGCTGCACCCTCCTGCGGGTCAGTCCCAGCTCCCAGCTCATCCAGCAGGACCAAACTCTCGCTATCAACCTGCTCTAAAATAGAGACGATATTGGTCATGTGACTGGAGAAAGTCGACAGGCTCTGCTCAATGGACTGCTCATCACCAATGTCTGCAAAAATCTGACTGAAAATCCCGACGCGGCTCCCCTTGTCCGCAAGAATCGGCAGACCTAACTGGGCCATGATCTGAGCCAAGCCCAAGGTCTTCAGCATGATGGTCTTACCACCCGTATTAGGACCGGTAATAACAATCTCTGTCAAGTCTGGTCCGAAATGCAGGTCATTAGCCACTGCATTTTCAATCAAGGGATGGCGGACACTAAGCAGTTGAATATCCTGCTCCTCCGACAGGTCTGGCACCACCGCTCCTGTCTCCTGCATGAAGCGGACCTTGGCACGCACCAGGTCCAGATGTCCGATAATCCAAGCATTGTTGGCAATTTCAGTTGCATGGGGACGTATCATATCCGACATGGCCTGCAAAATCCGCTGAATTTCATAGCGCTCGTCCGCCCGACTGCTAGCAATCTCTTCATTGAGATTGACCACCGCCCGCGGCTCAATGTAAACCGTACTACCGCTGGCTGAAATATCGTGAACGACGCCTGCAATACGGTTACGGTAGGTATTTTTTACAGGCAGTACATTGCGACCATTCCGACTGGCCACCACTTGGTCTGCCAGCATATCTCCTTTGGTTTTGAGAATCTCTTGCAGGATATCTCGAACCTGAACTTCATTTTCTTGAATTTTCCGGCGAATACGACTCAACTCTTCACTAGCAAAACTTTCGAGAAAGCCCCCATCATTGATAGCTTGCAGGCTTCCCTGAATACTAGGAAACTCTACTAGATTGTTAAAAAGGCGATCCAAACGCTCTAATTGGACATTTTCCAAGTCCTCGTAGAAGGACACCAGCTCGTGCGTCACAGCCAAGACCCGCTTGAGGGCTAAAAACTCCTCAATATTCAGGTCACTATCCAGCTCTAGGCGCTTGGTCAAGCCCCTAATATCCTGAATCGCTCCCAAACTAAAGTGCGGATGTTGCACAAAAATCTGCCGCATATCGGACATTTCCAAAAAAGCAGCAGCAATTGATTCTTTTTTACTGCTTGGCTGGAGCTGCTTTAACTCCAACCCTCCCAGCTCAGTCAGTAGATAGGGAGAAAAAAGCTCCTTAATTTTCTCAAATTCCAAAGTTTCTAAAATTTTATGATTCATCATGTTCATTCTATTTCTATATGATTTAAACTGAAAAAGAAACTCAGCTACAGGGCAACTGAGTCTTAATTATCCGATAATTTTTGTGACCCAAAGGTCATGTAAAATGGATGAAGTTACAGGCGTGTGATTGATAATAAACCGAATCAGCAAACTCGAATTTAAGCGGTCTTGTATAAAGGACATGGGCACAGTAGCTAAAATAGTTAGTCCCATCTCGATGACAAAGAGTGAGATGAAGATCGCAATAGCCCCACTAACCATATTAAAAACTTTGGTATCCCACTTATTCGGATAGGGAATTAAATTTACGAAAATCCCAAAAAAGCGGCCTATTATATAAACAAGACTGAAAACAAGTAGGTAAGCCAGCCCCGCATAAAAAACCTTATCCAAATGGAAAAGTTGGGAATTTGCAAAGAAATAAGTCGAACTGCCTTTAACAGCGCTAGCATAGGGCACCCACAAGCTGATAGACTTAGCCAAGCCCTGATATAGAGCTCCAGCCACCAGCATGGATACAATCGTCATAGCAGCATAATATCCCTGCAGAACAATCCCACGCGAGTAGCCAATATAAAAGCTCCAAGCTAATATTAGTAAAATAATAATCGCAAACACTATCTTTCCCCTGTATTAGCTGACTTTTCTCTTAATTCGCTAAGCATTTTGTGACGAAGACTTTCCAATTCTTTTTCCTTATCATCAAACTCAATCTCGCGACTGAGCTGGGTAGATAAACTATTAATCGCCAACAAAATGGCCAAGACTTCATCATCTGCCGCAGGCATCTGCTCTTTGATGGCCTTATATTTTTCCTTAGCAACCCGCTCCACTTCTTCCATGAAAAGATTATCGTGTTCTGTTGTTAAAGTTAAGGTTTTGCTTCCAAATGTAAACTTATATCTATTCAAATTTGCCATAAAATCACCTCATGATATTATACCAAAAATCGCTACATTTGTCAGGTAGAAATCTGCTATCTATCCTTGGATAAATTATAACGCTTTCGTATAATAATATCGCTCACCTGTATAAGGATATTCTTTTAATCTAAATACTTCCTCATAGCCATGCTTTTTATAAAAATCTGGCGCTTGGAAATGGAAGGTATCCACAAATGAATACTTACACTTCCTGTCACGAGCTTCCTCTTCCGCCCTTTGCAAAATATCCGAGCCAAGCCCTTGCCCTCGTAACGCCTCACTCACATATAAATACTCAATTTCAAGCCAGTAGCCAAACGTTTCGGCTACTAGGCCGCCCATTAAATTTCCATCCTCATCTTCGACAAAGATATTGAGTGGCTCACTTGTTGAAGCTTCCCGTTTAGAGCGATTATAAGCTCGGATTAAATTTCCAAGTTCTTGGACACGTTCAGATTCTTTATTTTCCAATCTCAATTTCATTAGGCTCTCCTTCTTACTTATCAGACAAATCTTAAACCTATTCTACCATTTTAGCGAGATAAGTAGAATTTATTCATTCCAAAAGCAAAAATTTGAAAGATAGATACCTTAAAATGTATTAGAAAAGACAAGGCAGCAAACCTTGTCTTTATACTGCATCTCATTGATCACTTATTCATACCTCACTATCTGATCTTGCTAAATAGACAATCAACAAAGAATGCTCTTCTGCAAATTCTTCAGACAGTAATGGAGTTTTTAACTAAATCTCTCCCATCATTACATTTCCCTCTTAGGAACCAGCACTTTCGTAGGCATCCAAGCCCCTATCCCATAATTTAAGGGAAATGACAAAGAAAACAAGGGAAATCAAAATCAAACCACCAATATTAAAGAGTCCATCTTTGTCCTGCAAGAAATAACTAGCTGGATAGTAGGCCGTAAAGGCGAAAGGCACGATGAAACTAATCAACCAACGAAGAATCGAATTGTAAATGGAAATAGGATACTTGGCAAAGTCATTGAACATATAAAAAATGTAAATCATGGCGCCTGACTGCTTGGTCCAAAAAGCGATACTGGCTGTCGCAATTTTCAAGGAAGTATAAATCAAGGTCGCAAAAGGAATACAGACTAGGAAAAGCAAGAATTTGGGAAGAGTCCAAGCAATGCTAGTCACTGTTGTTCCCAGTAGGATACCACCGACCAAGAGTTCGCCCAAGGCATCAATCTGGAAGGTCTCAACTAGGATGTGAAAGAGAGGATTAATAGGACGCGTTAGATACTTGTCAAACTCCCCTTTTCGCACCAAGCGTTGCCCCAGAGCCCAGAGATTGTCAAAAAAGAGATGGTCCAGTCCCTTGGGAATCAAGGAAAAGCCATAGATAAAAGCAATTTCTTGAAAGGTCCATCCTTCTAGGGATGGAATATGTTGAAAGATGACATTGAGAAACAAGAGATTTAACCCTTGGGTCAGAAATACTCCCAGCACACCAACCACAAAATCAACCTTGTATTCCATGATTTGCTTGATGTATTGTCTGATAAAAATCAGATGCATACGCTGATATTTTTTCATACTAACCTCCTTGAATAGTGATGAATGACTGGGCTCGTTTCCAAATCAACTGAGACAAGCCCACCATCACTAAGAGCCAGAAAAACTGCAAAACGAGTGCTTGAAGAATCTGACTGGCATCGTATTTCCCAACAATGATCATAACTGGAGTATAAATCAAGGATGAAAAAGGCAAAAAGGACAGAATATCTGAAACGATTTTAGGAAAGAAGGTCAAGGGAATCAAACTCCCAGACATAAAGTCAATCAGAGAATTCTTAAGCAGATTAGAGCCCCATAAATTTTTAAACACAAAGGCTGAAAATCCAAAGCAGATATTAAAGAAAAAGTTGATCAGGTAGGCTAGGATTAAGCTAAAGAGATAAAGGATGGTTAATCCCAGCACTTCTACAACCCCTTGCCTAGATAAAATTTTCATCAATACGATGACACTTAAAAATGGCAGTCCAACAGAGATAAAAATCAACCACTTGGATCCAAGT
Source organism: Streptococcus cristatus (assembly GCF_008369405.1). Classification (GTDB taxonomy): domain Bacteria; phylum Bacillota; class Bacilli; order Lactobacillales; family Streptococcaceae; genus Streptococcus; species Streptococcus cristatus_G. The sequence continues at coordinate 2,028 of NZ_VSJJ01000004.1, read as the reverse complement.
TCCGTAAAGAGGTAAGAAGCTGCAAAATGCACTGGTCTCAACAAACGCATGATAATGGAACCATCCTTGACCTCCTCACCAATCATAAAGGAAGAATCCGACCTAGTCAGAAGATTGGTCACAAAACTCATGATGATGTAGAGGGTGATATCTGCCATACTGAAACCCTGAATCAAAGACTCTTGCGAGGAATCAAAGACAGCCTTCCAGAGATAAAATTCCACAAAAGCACCCATGACATCGCCAATCCGATAAAGAAGAAAGTTGACTCGATAGGTAATCAACTCCTGAATCCCTGCATTGATAAAGGGTTTATAACGTCGCCACAATTTGACCATCTTAGAGCTCCTTTCGGTAGAAGCGACGAATAATATCCTCAATATCCGTATCCACCATCTTCAAATCGCGAATCTCAAAATCAGACAAGGTTTGCTTGATAATATCAGCTGACTGATAGCGGGAACTATCGTATTGAATGTTGAGGCTATTTCCTTGTCTATCAATGGTCATATCAGGCAAGCCTTCAAAATGAGAGTCTAGATGACTTTGACCTGGTACCAGTTCAAAAGAAAGAGTCTTCATCTTGCCAAAGGTTTCCTTGAGCTGGCTAACCGTTCCGTCAAAAATCTCCTGCCCCTTGTCAATCATAAAAATCCGATCACAAAGTTGCTCAATATCACTCAGGTCATGAGTAGTCAAGAGAATGGTTGTTTCTTCCTCTTGATTGATCTGAGTAATAGCCCGACGAATGTTATCCTTGACCGACACATCCAAACCAATGGTCGGCTCATCTAAAAAGAGAACTTTAGGATTGTGGAGCAAGGAAGCCGCAATGTCCGCACGCATCCGTTGCCCAAGTTAAAGAGTTCGCACGGGGTCCTTGATAAAATCCTTCAAATCCAAGACTTCATTTAAAAAATCCATTCTCTTGTGGAAGAGCGAATCTGGCACATCGTAAATCTCTTTCAAGACTGTATAGGTCTCTTGCAGAGCCAAATCCCACCATAACTGGGTGCGTTGCCCAAAGACCACTCCAATATCTTTGACATAGTCTTGGCGATTATCCTGCGGAATCTTGCCATTAATCCGACAAAATCCTGATGTCGGTTTCAAAATCCCTGTCAGCATTTTGATGGTTGTTGACTTTCCTGCACCATTGGCCCCGATAAATCCTAAAATCTGCCCTTTTGGAACCTCAAAAGTCAAATCCTTGACCGCTTCAAAAGTCTGCTTTTCAGGATGAATAAAGGAGCGCAAAGCCCCCTTCAACCCCGGTTCCTTGACTGTCTTCACAAAATTTTTCTGAAGATGTTCCACCTCTATCATTGCCATTTGCTTCTCTCCTTAGAAAGACTTGGATAAGTCATTTACTATTACAAACAAGAATCCTTACTAGTATCTAAACAGCCAGAAAAAATTTGTAGATAAAGTAAAAGAATGATTATAAAATAAATAATCTCAAACAAATCAAAAATAAAAATTTGTAAAAAAAGACAAGATTCGAAAACCTTGTCTTTAATACTATACCGGCGGCCGGGGTCGAACCGGCACGTCCTTGCGGACACTGGATTTTGAGTCCAGCGCGTCTGCCAATTCCGCCACGCCGGCAAAGTAACTGGGGTAGCTGGATTCGAACCAACGCATGAGGGAGTCAAAGTCCCTTGCCTTACCGCTTGGCGATACCCCAATAATCAAAAGAAATAGGCGAGTGATGGGGATCGAACCCACGCATGCCAGAGCCACAATCTGGTGTGTTAACCACTTCACCACACCCGCCATATTCCAAAACACGGGCAGTAGGAATTGAACCCACACTGAAGGTTTTGGAGACCTTAGTTCTACCTTTAAACTATGCCCGTTAAGCATGGAAGGGGAGGGATTCGAACCCCCGAACCCGAAGGAGCGGATTTACAGTCCGCCGCGTTTAGCCTCTTCGCTACCCTTCCGAAATTCTAAAGATATGGCGCGAGACGGAATCGAACCGCCGACACATGGAGCTTCAATCCATTGCTCTACCAACTGAGCTAC
>NZ_VSJJ01000030.1 GCF_008369405.1 Streptococcus cristatus | reverse complement strand
GCGCTCCCATCAAATGGTCAACAGGAATATCAAAGAAACCTTGGATCTGAGCAGCATGCAAATCAATGGTCAATAGGCGGTCGACCCCAGCAATCTCCATCAGATTAGCCACTAATTTAGATGTAATCGGCTCACGAGCACGAGCTTTTCGGTCTTGTCTAGCATAGCCATAGTAAGGCATCACCACATTGATAGACTCCGCACTAGCCCGCTTCAAGGCATCCACCATGATCAAAATCTCCATCAGATTGTCATTAACAGGTGAGCTAGTCGACTGCAAGATAAAAACGTGCTTACCACGGATCGATTCTTCGATGTTTACTTGAATTTCCCCGTCAGAAAATTGACGAACCGTTGACTTCCCAAGCGGCATCCCAATCTCCTTTGCAACACGCTGCGCTAATTCTTGATTAGAAGAAAGAGCAAAGAGCTTTAAATCAGAAAAAGACATGATTCCCTCCAGATTCTAAATCGTCTTTTATTGTAACCAATTGCATTTGTCCTATCTACCATTGTAACGCTTTTCCAGCAATTTTTCAATAAAAAATAAAAGGGAGAGTGGGACAGAAATCGGTAATTCGTTAGAATTCGATTTCGTCGTCCCACCTCCGCACAGTTGAGTA
>NZ_VSJJ01000003.1 GCF_008369405.1 Streptococcus cristatus | reverse complement strand
GGTACTCTTATCATATCAGGGAATCTTCTTTTTGACTTCTAGAAGTCTCACATCTATTGTAACGCTACACTTCAATTTATACATTGACATATTTGTTCTAACAAGTCTTCGACTAATCATGATATAATAGAAAAAACTTTATTTATATAGAAAGAAGCTCATGCCTCTCCTCCAACGTACCATCAAACTAGCTCTTGCAACATGTCTTGCTGCGGCTCTAGCTGCTTTTTTAGGTCTAAGCAATGCTATATCAGCCGGTATCATTGCCATCCTCAGCGTTTCCGACACCCGCAGAAGCACTATCAAACTAGCCCGCAACCGCCTCTTTTCTACTATTTTAGCACTAGCCATTGGGAGTTTATCTTTCATCCTTCTAGGATTTAACCTTTGGAGCTTAGGGATTTATATCCTACTCTACGTTCCCTTGGCTTATCTCTTTGGCTGGGAAATAGGCATCACACCCAGTACAGTTTTGGTCACTCATCTGTTGCTGGACCATTCTGTTTCTTGGTCTCTTTTGGCCAATGAAATGGCTGTTTTCCTTATCGGAACAGGATTCGCTCTCCTAGCCAACCTTTATATGGCTTCGAACCAGCAAGACATCGAGAACTATCGTATTCAAGTCGAAAAGCAACTGAAGAAAATTCTGTTGCGTTTTGAATATTTTTTGAAAGCTGGAGACGGCCGAAACGATGCGACTCTAATCAAGGAACTAGATACTATCCTTCAAGGAGCCTTACAACTAGTTTATCTGGACCATTCCAACCATCTCTTTCATCAGACCAACTACCACATTCACTATTTTGAAATGCGGCAGGCCCAAAATCGCATTCTAGAAGACATGGCAGGCAACATCAACAACTGCCAGTTGGCAGCCAGTGAGAGCTTGATTTTGGCCCGTCTGTTCTCCAAGACAGCCCAACAGCTCAGTCAAGAAAATCCTGCTCACGAGCTGGTTGAAGAAATCGAAACCTGCTTAACTGTTTTTCGCGAACGCCCGCTCCCTAAGACCCGGCAAGAATTTGAAACTCGTGCCACGCTCCTACAACTTTTACGAGATTTAGAGACCTTTATTAAACTTAAAGTGGAATTTTATCAAAATTACCAAAAGGTACAAGCAAGTTAGCTCTGCGCTATTTCCAATAAATAATAAAAAGGAGGCTGGGACAAAAGTCCTAGCCTCTCAATTGTCTTTGGATTGTCGAGCAAGACGCAGTGGTTGAGTGGGCTCTACTACGCTGATTTTATCAGCTTTTACGANGGTTGAGTGGGCTCTACTACGCTGATTTTATCAGCTTTTACGACCCTACTCAACTGTGCGGAGGTGGGACGACGAAATCGAATTCTAACGAATTACCGATTTCTGTCCCACTCTCTTTTTCTCATTAATCAAGAGCAACCGCTCATTCTTTTAAGTGATAAGAATAGCTTGCAACCACGACATCCTCATACCATTTCAGATAGTATTTCAATTTCAAGCTCATCTGGTTATGCAGAACATTTTGCCATCTCTTTTTAGGTATAAACTGAGGTACTAGGACCGTCACTGTTCGGCCTTCTTTTTTGGCTCGTTTGGCCACTTTAATCACATACTGAACTGTCGGACTGATGATATTGCGGTAGCTAGTCGTGACTGTCTCAAAGCGAATATCTGGGAAGTAGTCAGCAAATTCCTCGGCGACTTCAGCATCTTTTTCAGCAGTTTCTGCTGTTGAAACATGCATTGCCACGACTTCATCTCCGATACTGCGAGCATAGCTCATCGCACCAACACTGACTCGGGTGACATTCCCGACCAGGACAATTACTGTATTACCAGTGTAGTTCTGACGCTCGATATGGTCATGCAATCTCAACTGTTTAGCGACTCTATTATAGTGCTGCTTGATAGATAAAAACAGCCAAGTCAAGACAATGATAATAGGGAAGAAAGGCCAAATATCTTGAAGACGGAACAAGAGCAAGATAAGAACAATCCCGTAACAAATGATCGCTCCAAGGATATTCGCAATCGAATGCTTCAAGAAATTATTTCCATATTTTTTCTTCCAATGGACAACCATACCAGTCTGTGAGAGAGCAAAGGGTACGAATACACCAATGGTGTACAGGGGAATCAAGCGCTCTGTATTTCCCTCAAAGATACACAAAAGAGCAATGGCACCAAAAGCCAAAGTGAAAATGCCATTAGAATAGCTGAGACGATCTCCTTTTTCCATGTACATATGTGGCATGTATTTGTTCTTAGCCATATTGTAGGAAAGCATAGGAAAGGCTGAAAAGCCTGTATTGGCTGCCACTGCTAAGATCAAAGCAGTTGACAATTGGAAAACATAGAACAAGATGCGACCAAGGGGAGAGCTTCCCAAAATCGCTTGTGCCATCTGAGCCAATATCGTTACACCTTTGACAGGCACGATGCCAATCCAATAATTCAAGAAGGTAATGCCCGCAAACATGATGCCTAGGATTAAAGCCATAATCGAAAGGGTAGCTGCGGCATTATGAGCTTTTGGTTTCTTGAAAAAGGGAACCGAATTGGAAATAGCTTCCACTCCTGTCAAGGAAGCAGAGCCGCTGGTGAAAGCACGAAGCAGTAAGATCAAACTTACTCCAGCAATCGGACTACCAATCCGCGCGGTTGCGTGATAGTCTAAATTTCCTGTCAAGACCTGCACAAAACCAAAACCAATCAACAATAAGGTGCTGACAATAAAAAGATAGACAGGAATCATCAAGGAAGTAGCCGACTCTTTTAATCCTCGGAGATTCATTAGCATCAACAAGAGAACTAGGAAAATGGAAATATGTAAATTGTAAGGATGTAAGACGGGAATTGCAGAGGTAATTGCGTCCGCTCCAGAAGCGACTGAAACGGCTACTGTCAACATGTAATCTACCAGCAAGCTCCCGCCAGCGATCAAACCTGCCGTTGGAGATAGATTTTCTGTCGTCACCATATAAGCTCCTCCTCCTTGAGGGTAAGCATGGATAACCTGACAATAGGAAACCGTTAAACTCGCTAATAAAACCAATACGACAATTCCTATGGGAAGCGACCACCAAATGGCGCCAATAGAAACAGAAGTCAAGACCAAAACAACCTGCTCTGGTCCATAAGCAATAGAAGATAAAGCGTCACTGGAGAGCATAGCCAAAGCTTGCATCTTGGTCAATAAATGACCATCCTCGCCCTCTTTCCCAGATTTTAATGGGCGTCCAATAAAAAAGCCTTTTAACTTGGAAAACATAAGTTCCTCCTTTAAAAACATGAGCCATTCTACTCCTTTTCGGAAAACATGTCAATACTTTTCCGAAAATAAATTTTCATAAATTTAAACTTCCTACTTTTTATCCAAATGCTTGATGAAAACCATCTCAATAGATATCAACACCATTCTCCAATCTTACTAGCAAAAATGAAGCTGAAGAGGATAGAAATCACAAGAGGAGGAGCCAGAAAGTACTCAAACAATCTATTTAAAGTTTCAAACACACTCTCCTACAAAATCTTCCATTTTTTTCTGGAGACAGCATGCTTGTTTATCAAAAACGAGCTTTATGCCAAGCTCGTTTTTGATATTTAAATTTCTTAAATTTTAGTGATTGTTCATAAAAGAGTTCTATCTCAGAATAAACAAGATGACAATGAATCAGAACGAAGCCTCTATCTTCCGAATACACCAGTCAATCAGCTCCTCCAGTCGCTCAATGGATTCGGTCATATGCAGGTAGCCCATAACCGCCTCAAAGCCGGTCGACATACGGTAGGTGACGATATCTGTATTCTTAGCCTTGGTATGGCTGTTGGCATTGCGGCCGCGCTTATAGATATCCTCTTCCTTCTCCGTCAGAATCCCTTCTTCCAGCATGAGAGAGATGAGATTGGCCTGAGCCTTGGCAGAAACATACTTGGTCGCTTCCCTGTGCAGCTGATTGGGCTTGGTCAGACCTTGAAAAATCAGGTGACGCCGGATATACATGGAGTAGACAGCATCTCCCTCAAAGGCGAGAGCAATACCGTTAATCAGTTTGACATCAGTCACGAGTCCACCTCACTCCGTCCTTGGTATCCAAGAGTTTGATACCCTGAGCGGCCAATTCATCCCGAATACGGTCGGCAGTCGCAAAGTCCCGATTAGCACGCGCCACTTGGCGTTCCTCAATCAAGCGCTCAATGTCCGCGTCCAAGACTTCTTCTACAAAGACGATACCAAAAACTTCTAAGAGCTTGGCAAAAGCTTCCTTAACTTCCGCGGTGTAGTTGCCAGAGTTGATCCACTTGGCTAACTCGAAAACAACTGTGATGCCGTTAGCCGCATTGAAATCTTCGTCCATAGCAGCGGTGAATTTATCCAGAAAGGCCTGAAGCTGAGCAGAATCTGCCTGACCAGTGAAAGGTTGCTCATAGGTATTCTTCAAATACTTAAGATTGGTCGCTGCATCATGAACGGCTTTTTCCGTGAAATTAATCGGCTTGCGATAATGCTGAGTAGCAAAGAAGAAACGCAGCACCTGACCATCAATGGTCTTGAGGGCATCATGAACAGTGATAAAATTGCCTAGAGATTTAGACATCTTGACATCATCTATGTTGACAAAGCCATTGTGCATCCAATAGTTGGCAAAAGTCTGACCCGTCTTGGCCTCTGACTGGGCGATTTCATTGGTATGGTGAGGAAACTCCAAGTCTGCTCCTCCACCGTGGATATCAATGGTAGCACCCAAAATCTCCGTCGACATGACCGAACACTCGATATGCCAGCCCGGACGACCTGCCCCCCAAGGACTGTCCCAAAAAATCTCGCCTGGTTTGGCAGCTTTCCAGAGGGCAAAGTCCACAGGATTTTCCTTACGTGCCGTTTCTTCATCTGTACGACCTGAAGCACCCAGCTCCAAATCTTCCAAGGTTTTATTGGCTAGTTTGGCATAATTGTGCGACTTTTCCACTCGGAAATAGACATCGCCCTCTGACTCATAGGCGTAGCCTTTGTCAATTAAGTCCTCCACAAAGCGGATGATGTTTCCCATAAACTCTACCACCCTCGGATGACGAGTCGCAGGTTTTACACCCAGAGCTGATACATCCTCACGAAAAGCTGCGATGTACTTATCAGCCACTTCTTGGGGTGTGATGCCTTCTTCCTTAGCCCGATTGATAATTTTATCATCTACATCTGTAAAATTGGAAATATAGTTGACTTCAAATCCCCGATACTCAAAATAGCGACGAACCGTGTCAAAAGCTACTGTTGAGCGGGCATTGCCGACATGGATATAGTTATAAACCGTCGGACCACAGACATACATGCTAACCTTGCCCTCCTCAATGGGCACAAACTCACGTAGGCTGCGGGTCATAGTGTCGTAAATTTTAATCAAGCGGTCCACTCCCTTCTCTATTTCTGACTTTTTCGGCTGAAAACCAGCTCTGCAAAAGGACCAAATTGTCTGAGGCTATCCAGTTGGTAAAAGCGCTGCCCTTCCTCTTGGGTAAAGAGGGGAACCCCCTTTCCCAGGATAAGGGGCGCTATCTGAATAATGAGGTGGTCAAAAAGATCCGCATCCAAGAGCGGTCCTACCAAGGAATTACCACCAATCACAAAGACATTTTTGCCTTTGTCAATCTTGTGAACAAAGTCCACCACATCCCCAGCTACTGGCTGGTAATTGCTGACAGGCAGGTGCCTATCATGCGTAAAGACATAGTTTTCCGTAGCTTGATAAAAACTTTCTACATCTTGCAAATCTTGAATTTCCTCAAAGGTCCGCTTGCCCATGATGGTGATATCCATTTGCCTGTAAAAGTCATCATAGCCTGTATCCTCTACAGAACCAAGCTGATGCAGCCAGTCTATCCTGTGCTGGCTGTCTGCCAAGTAGCCATCCATGGTGATACAGCCATAAAAATATACTGCCATTCTTGTAGTTTCCTTTCTAGTTCTGCTCAGTTCCTTTCTAGTTCCTTTGCTATTGCCAAAGCGATAGTGAAAAAAGTCATGGCATCAGCTGTCCGTTCTTCATGGCGGGCATCCCAGGTTCGATTATGATGATCCACATAGTCAGCTGTGTAGAAGAATTGATAGACTTTACTCTTGCGAAATTGGCTCCAAGCCATGATAGCTGAAGCTTCCATGTCCACCACTTGAGCTCCAACAGTCAAGCGACGCTTGACCTTATCAGGCGTTTCCCGATAAAAAGCATCAGTCGTCCAAGACTTGGTACGGATGTGCTCTATATTGTGCTTATCAAAAATAGCTTCCAGCTTAATCAACAGGGATTCGTCATAGGCGACTTCATCACCCGGTGGGGCATAGTGATAACTAGTTCCTTCATCTCGCAAAGCAGCAGCCGGCAGGATAATCTTGTCCGCCTCAATTGAACGATCCAAAACGCCACAAGAACCTAGAACGATGAAATTCTTGAAGCCTCTGGCCGCCAACTCCTCCAGCTGGCCGACTACCATCGGAGCTCCAATAAGCGCAGTCATGATCGCAACTTGATTTCCATCATAATTATATACATACCAAGGGAATTGACCGTTAAGATTTTTTAAATAGCCTCCTTGATAGACTTTTTCTGACTCAATCAAACGTTGTAGAATTTCTCCGTTAAAGGACAGAATGATAGTTTTACAAATCTCACCCTTGTCCATCATCTGCCTATCTGTCGGTTCAATAACTCCAGCTACATCTTCAAATTCCTCTAATAACATAACTTCTCTTTCTTTAGGACTTCAGCAAAGCCTCTTTCATCTTTTCTATTGAGTTACAGTTTGCCAAATTACTCCTTGGCAAGACCTCCTAAAGTATCTTGTTAGCTGTCCAAAATTGGCCTTTCTTAAAGCTCCGACGAATGGTGGCTGGCTTCGCGGGCATGCTCCAGCTTGTCTAGATAGTATTCCCGTTTCTCCTCTACCTCGTGGATGGTTGGCTCATCTTTCCGACCATGAACACGCACGATCTTAGCCGGAATTCCAACTACGGTCACATCACTAGGCACATCCGCCACGACAACTGCCCCCGCTCCAACTTTAGCATTTTCGCCAATTTCCACTGGCCCAATAACTTGAGCATGGGCTGATATGAGAGCTCCTTTACGAACCGTCGGATGGCGTTTCCCAGTATCTTTGCCAGTCCCTCCTAGGGTCACCCCATGATACAAGAGCACTCCCTTTTCAACGATTGCCGTTTCACCGATAACAAGCCCGCCACCATGGTCAATGAAGACCCCAGACTCAATCTGAGCGCCAGGATGAATCTCAATCTGGGTCCAGAAACGCCAGAATTGACTGTGCATGCGCGCCAGCAGCTTAAAGCCTCTCTTCCAGAGGAAATGAGAAAGACGGTGGGCTGCCAAGGCCTTGACACCTGGATAGGTCAGGATAACCTCCAGCGAAGTACGAGCAGCCGGATCATTTTCTTTTACAATCTCAATGGCTTCTTTCCACCAGCCCATCTTCTTCTCCTTTCATTAGGTAAAATAAGGGAGTAGGCTCCATACAAAGAACTTTGCAAGGTAATTGAGCCTGATCACTCCCTTTTCATTATTCTTCTGATTTAGCTTTAGGGGCTTCTTCATGTTTCTTATGAGAATGCCCTTTTCCCTGATGTGTGTCATGGTCTCTCTTTGGCTTGTCAGGCTTAGGCGGACGTGGCAAGAGAGCTTTCATAGAGGCATCTACACGGCCTTTTTCGTCAATCTTAATGACCTTAACATCAACAAAGTCACCAATTTGTACCAAGTCTTCGACATTGTTGGTTCGAGTCCAAGCCATTTCAGAAATGTGAACCAAGGCATCGGTCTTGTCAAAGAGGTTGACAAAGGCACCGAATTTCTCAATCCGAACAACCTTGGCGTGGTAGACTTCATCTACTTTGGCTTCACGAACCAAGCCAGCAATGATTTCTTTGGCACGGTTAATAGCCGCTTGATCGCTAGAGTAGATGGATACATTTCCTTCTTCGTCAATATCAATCTTAACGCCAGTCTCAGCGATAATCTTGTCGATAGTTTCTCCGCCTTTACCGATTACAATCTTGATCTTGTCCACATCAATCTTGATGGTGTCAATTTTCGGAGCAGTTGGAGCCAACTCAGGACGTGGAGCTGGAATAGTCGCTTCGATGACATCAAGGATTTCAAAGCGGGCTTTCTTGGCTTGAGCCAGAGCTTCTGTCAGGATTTCCGCTGTAATTCCTTCAATCTTGATATCCATTTGCAGGGCTGTAATCCCTTCGCGAGTACCAGCCACCTTAAAGTCCATATCGCCAAAGTGGTCTTCCAAACCTTGAATATCGGTCAGAACTGTGTAGTTGCTGCCGTCTGAAATCAAGCCCATAGCAATTCCGGCAACCGGCGCCTTAATCGGCACACCACCAGCCATAAGAGCAAGAGTGCCCGCACAGATAGAAGCCTGTGAGGAAGAACCGTTTGACTCCAAGACTTCTGCTACCAGACGGATAGCGTATGGGAATTCTTCCAAGCTTGGCAAAACTTGCTCCAAGGCACGTTCCCCAAGAGCACCGTGTCCAATTTCACGACGACCTGGTGCACCGTAACGACCTGTCTCTCCGACAGAGTATTGCGGGAAGTTATAGTGGTGCATGAAGCGTTTCTTGTATTCTGGATCCAAGCCGTCAACGATTTGCGTTTCCCCCATTGGTGCCAATGTCAAGACGGAAAGGGCTTGGGTTTGCCCACGAGTGAAGAGACCTGATCCGTGCACGCGAGGAAGGAAGTCAACCACCGCATCCAAAAGACGGATTTCATCGACCTTACGACCGTCAGGGCGGACCTTATCTTCGGTAATCAAACGGCGCACTTCCGCATGCTCCATTTGCTCCAAGATTTCAGCCACATCTCGCATGATACGGTCAAATTCCTCGTGGTCCGCGTATTTTTCTTCATAAACTGCTGTGACTTGGTCTTTGACAGCCTGAGTTGCTGCTTCACGCGCCAGCTTTTCTTCCACCTGAACAGCCTTTTGCAAGTCACTGTTGTAGGTTGCGACAATCTCTGCCTGCAGCTCTTCATCGACATGAAGCAATTCTACTTCTGCTTTTTCTTTACCGACCGCTGCAACAATTTCTTCTTGGAAGGCAATCAATTCTTTGACCGCTTCGTGCCCTTTGAGAAGAGCTTCCAGCATGATATCTTCAGACAGTTCCTTGGCTCCAGACTCTACCATGTTGATAGCTTCTTTAGTACCAGCCACTGTCAGTTCCAAAAGTGAAACTTCTCTTTGTTCCTTGCTAGGGTTGATGATGAATTCACCGTCTATATAGCCGACCTGAACTCCTGCGATAGGGCCATTAAAAGGAATATCTGAGATAGAGAGAGCCAGAGAGCTACCGAACATCGCTGCCATTTGAGGAGAAGCATCTTCGTCATAAGAAAGAACGGTATTGATAACCTGAACTTCATTGCGGAAACCTTCCGCAAACATAGGGCGAATCGGACGGTCAATCAAACGAGCCGTCAAAGTCGCATCTGTTGACGGACGACCTTCACGCTTCATAAAGCCGCCAGGGTATTTCCCAGCCGCATACATTTTTTCCTCATAGTTGACCTGCAATGGGAAAAAGTCACCCGTAGCCATCTTTTTGGACATGGTTGCCGCAGTTAAAACGGTGCTTTCTCCATATCGAACAACGGCGCTACCATTTGCCTGCTTTGCAACCTGACCGGTTTCAACTACCAACTCACGGCCTGCAAAAACGGTTTTAAAAACTTGTTTTGTCATAAAGACTCCTTGCCGAGCATATGCTCTAATTTTTTCATACGCCTTGGCTACAAAGATCAAGATATTAAGACCGTCAAAAGCTCATAGCATAATCACAGCTGACAACTAACCTTCTCAGGATTTTAGCTTTGATATCATGGTCTTAGTAGTTTATTATATCCTCATCTTTGTATCAAGCACGTACAGACCCTATTTTACCACAATTTCAGCCAAAAGAAAAAGGCCGGAAATGGCTTTTTTCTATAAAAGTGCTGAAAATCTATTTTTCTTTTTTCTACTCAGACAGCTAAAGTCATATTTCCTTAATTTTTTCCTATGAGCAAGGTATTCTGAAGGATTTTTTGCTATACTGAATATAGTTATTTAATCAAAAGGAGTAAACTATGGAACAAAAACATCGTTCTGAATTTCCAGAAAATGAACTCTGGGACCTAACCGCCCTTTACAAAGACCAAGAGGACTTCCTGCGGGCAATTGAGAAGGCCAGAGAGGACATCCAGAAATTCGTCCGTGATTACCAAGGCAAGCTTAGTACTTTCGAAGATTTTGAACGGGCTTTTGCTGAGCTGGAGCAGATTTATATCCAAATCAGCCACATCGGCAACTACGGCTTCATGCCACAGACCACTGACTTTGGCGACGAGAGCTTTGCGCAGATTGCCCAAGCAGCCATGGAGTTTGAGACGGAAGCCAATGTCGCACTCAGCTTCTTTGACGACGCCCTGGTCGGTGCAGATGAAGCTGTCTTAGAGAGATTAGGTCAAGAGCCCCATCTGACTTCAGCCATTCGCCAGGCTAAAATCAAAAAAGCCCACTATCTGGGAGCGGATGTCGAAAAAGCCTTGACCAATCTGGGCGAGGTCTTTTACAGTCCACAGGATATTTACACTAAGATGCGGGCTGGCGACTTTGCTATGGCTGACTTTGAAGTAGACGGAAAAGTTTACAAAAACAGCTTTGTCACCTATGAGAATTTCTATCAAAACCATGAAAATGCAGAAATCCGCGAAAAATCTTTCCGCTCTTTCTCAGCAGGGCTTCGTCAGCACCAAAATACCGCTGCTGCTGCCTATCTGGCTCAGGTCAAGTCTGAAAAACTACTAGCTGACATGAAGGGCTATGACTCTGTCTTTGACTATTTGCTGGCTGAGCAAGAAGTTGAACGCTCTATGTTTGATCGGCAGATTGACTTGATTATGAGCGAATTTGCCCCAGTAGCTCAGAAATACCTCAAGCATGTCGCAAAGGTCAACGGACTTGAAAAAATGACCTTTGCCGACTGGAAGCTGGACTTGGACAGCGAGCTCAATCCCGAAGTTAGCATTGACGATGCCTACGACCTGGTCATGAAGTCAGTCGAGCCACTCGGACAAGAATATTGCCAAGAAATCGCCCGCTATAAAGAAGAACGCTGGGTCGACTTTGCGGCCAATGCTGGAAAGGATTCTGGAGGCTATGCTGCTGATCCTTATCGGGTTCACCCTTATGTCCTCATGAGCTGGACTGGTCGCATGAGCGATGTCTATACTCTGATTCATGAGATTGGCCACTCCGGTCAGTTCATCTTCTCCGACAATCACCAAAGCTACTTCAACGCCCACATGTCCACCTACTATGTGGAAGCACCGTCTACCTTTAATGAGCTCCTGCTCAGTGATTATCTGGAGCGCCAATTTGACAACCCTCGCCAGAAACGCTTTGCTCTGGCTCACCGTCTGACAGATACTTACTTCCACAACTTCATCACTCACTTGCTGGAAGCTGCCTTCCAACGCAAGGTCTATACTTTGATTGAAGAAGGCGGAACCTTCGGCGCAAGTAAACTCAACGCTATCATGAAAGAAGTCTTGACGGACTTCTGGGGAGATGCCGTTGAGATTGACGACGACGCTGCCCTGACTTGGATGCGCCAAGCCCACTACTACATGGGACTCTACAGCTACACTTACTCAGCTGGTCTGGTCATCTCTACCGCCGGCTACCTACATTTGAAAAATGACGAAAATGGTGCCCGTGACTGGCTTGAACTGCTCAAATCTGGCGGCAGCAAGACTCCGCTTGAGTCAGCTATGATTATCGGAGCCGATATTTCAACGGATAAACCACTCCGCGACACCATCCAGTTCTTGTCAGACACAGTTGAGCAGATTATTGCCTACAGTAAAGAGTTGGAGGAATAAAAAACAGACTGAGACATTTTTGTCTCAGTCTGTTTTTACATAATTCAATAAATCTGTCCCTAAAATGACATTTGAAGCTAAATTTTTAAAAAAGTTTAAAGAAATATAGATAAACCAAAATATAGATTGTAAAACAGACGCTAAATATAAGCCACCTGATCCAGAACTGTGACTTGCTATAATTTTTAGCACGTAGGAGGCCAATAAAGAACCAAATCAGGCCCCAAAAAAACATTCCCAACAGTTGAGGAGCATAATATGAAATCAAAACCAAGCAAACAAGGACAAAGCTTAATACAGCCATGATGCTTTTTTCCGTTATTTGCGACCGAGGAATCATCCAGCCCACAAAGAAACAGAAAATTGGCACCGCAATAAACGGAGTAAAAACCATCAAAATAAAGCCAAACTGCGATAATGACTCAAGCATAAACAGCGCCCTTTCTATACCTTGTAATTTACCTTCTTCCTATTATAACCTAAAAATTTTATTTTCAAACAAAAAAACTGGAATATATCATTTTTCTTAAATCGATAGAGGACTAATGAGGCAAGCTAGGGGCGTGAGAGACACCAGCTACCTACACCTGAAAAATGACGAAAATGGTGCCCGTGACTGGCTAGAACTGCTCAAATCTGGCAGCAGCAAGACTCCGCTTGAGTCAGCTATGATTATCGGTGCAGATATTTCGACAGCTAAACCACTGCCCGACACCATTCAGTTCTTGTCTGATACGGTTGATCAGATTATTGCATACAGTGCTGAGTTGGGAGAGTAAATTAAAAGAGTCTGGGACAAAAGTCTAACCTTAAATATAAAAAGCGAACAAAACGAGTTATCTGACACTCAGAATACTGTCTTGTTCGCTTTTTTTCTAATCTATCGATTTTAAAAATTTATAATAAAGAATTCCTAAAATCAAAATTTTTGGTCCCGGCCTCTTAAATTATCCCCAAAAGCTATCTTCTTCAGCTTGATCTGAAGAGAAGAGCCAAACTTCTTTGATTTTTCCGTCTTCAATACGGAAGAGGTCAATCCCGTTCATATTGAGTTCAGTACCATCAGCACGTGTTCCGAGAAAAGTAACATTAGCTGCGATTAAATCCTTATTGTCAGAAACCCAATTTGTTATCACCTTAAAGGTTCCATTAGTTTTCTCAGCAAATGTAGCTAGGTGAGATCCTAGCTTGTCCTTACCAACAACTGAACCAGATATACTATGATTACCAGGTTGATGCCAGACAATATCATCTGCCATCGTTTCAAAGACACCAGGAAAGTCACCAGCAATTAAAGCTTGGTTATAAGCATTGAAAATTTCTAAGTTTGTTGACATATCTATTCTCCATTTCTTTTTTATGATATAATTGTAACAGTTACAATCGAAAAAACAAGTAGACACTTTTTCAATAGCTAGTATCAAAAGTAGTACTATTGTTGATACTAAAAGATAAATTTTTTTAAAAAAATAGAAAGAAGATATTTTATGCCAAATAAAGTGAGTGAGTATGGTATTTGTCCATTTGCGACAACGCAAAGGGTTTTAACAGGGAAATGGGCACTGGTAATCATTTATCAGTTGAGTACGGGTACCAAACGATTTAAAGAATTGCAGAGATTATTGCCTGGGATTACTCAAACTATTTTGACCCGTCATCTCCGTCAATTAGAAAAGGATAAGATTGTTCAACGAAAGGTCTATGCGGAAGTTCCCCCACGAGTTGAGTACAGCTTAACCGAAATGGGACAGGAATTCAGAGTTGTTTTAGATGCTGTCGAAAACTGGGGTCTGGATTATATTAAGTTGCTAAATGCTAATGAGATAGGCAACTGATAAGTCCCATAGAGCGAATGTATTTTTTATCGAATCCCTCAATTAAAAGACAGTAAGGCAAACCAGTAAATTTCCAATCAATTTTCTTGAAACCCTTTCCTTCTTTTGATAGACTAATACATAGTTTTGAAAAAGGAGACTTATCATGAAAAAATTTGTCGCTGAATTAATCGGTACGTTCATGCTTGTGTTCATCGGAACAGGAGCCGTTGTTTTTGGAAATGGTACAGAGGGTCTGGGACACCTTGGAATTGCCTTTGCCTTTGGTTTGGCAATCGTGGTTGCAGCTTTCTCAATCGGAACTGTTTCAGGTGCTCACTTGAACCCAGCTGTTTCAATCGCTATGTTTGTAAACAAACGATTGTCATCAAAAGATCTTGTAAACTACATCCTTGGACAAGTGGTTGGAGCTTTCCTTGCGTCAGGTGCGGTCTTCTTCCTCTTGGCTAACTCAGGTATGTCAACTGCTAGTCTTGGTGAAAATGCCTTGGCAAACGGTGTAACTGTCTTTGGTGGTTTCCTGTTTGAAGTCATCGCAACTTTCTTGTTTGTTTTGGTGATCATGACCGTGACTTCAGCAAGTAAGGGAAATGGTGCGATTGCTGGTTTGGTCATTGGTTTGTCATTGACAGCTATGATCCTTGTGGGATTGAACATCACTGGACTTTCAGTAAACCCAGCCCGTAGCTTGGCACCAGCTGTCTTGGTAGGTGGTGAAGCCCTTCAACAAGTATGGATCTTCATTCTTGCACCAATCGTTGGTGGCGTTCTTGCAGCTCTTGTTGCTAAAAACTGCCTTGGCACAGAAGAATAATAAACAAAAAGAGCCTTGCTCCTCAAATTGAAGAACAGGGCTTTTTCTATGCAAACAAAAAAGCACTCCCTTTTTGAATGGGGAGTGCTTTGCTTTTAACTCAATTCAGCAACGATAGCCTTGATTTGTTCTGCTGTGTGAACACCTGCAACTTGCTTGACCACTTGGCCGTCTTTTTTGAAGAGAAGGGTTGGGATGGACATGATTCCAAAGGCACGAGCTGTGTGTGGATTTTCATCTACATCCATTTTGACGATTTTCAAGACATCTTCTGAAAGTTCTTCAGACAATTTATCCAAGATTGGACCTTGCATACGACATGGGCCACACCAAGTTGCCCAGAAGTCTACCAAGACCAATCCGTCTTTTGTTTCTTGTTCAAATGTTGCATCTGTAATTGCTTTTGCCATTGTAGTTCTCCTTTTTAATTATATTGGCTTAAATCTTGTTTCATGAGATAGAAGAAAACATCTCCATAAGTCCCATGGTAGTCCAAATCATGACCATTGTAAGTTAATTTTTGCACAGTGTAGTAATCCGCGACACCGATCAGGCAGGCATGTTGAGAACGTTCAAAGTCTTCATAAGACTCGAAAGTCATCTTCCTTTCTGACTTAGCTGCGTCTAGATAGGTAATTTCAATCATAAGCTCTCCTTTTTGATTCAATTCGTAATTCTATGTTTTTATTGTAACTGATTATATTACAATTGTCAACTCAAACGCATCCGCCATTGTCAGAACTCAGATAGTCACCTTAAAATCATAATTTGTCAATCTTCTCCTTTTTGTTTGACTTGACCAAAGTACAATGCAAGAAGAAATCTGAAAGAAAAACAAGCACAAAGGCTACGTTTGTTTTTATTTTTGTGTTAAAATAAAAGGTATGGACAAAATTATCAAAACTATCTCAGAAAACGGTTCTTTTCGGGCCTATGTGCTGGACAGTACAGAGACCGTTCGGACCGCTCAAGAAAAACATCAAACTCAAGCAAGTTCTACCGTAGCACTCGGCCGCACACTGATTGCCAGCCAGATTCTGGCTGCAAATGAAAAAGGCCAGACTAAGATTACCGTCAAAGTTCTTGGTACCAGCTCGCTAGGCGCAATCATCACCGTGGCAGATACCAAAGGCAATGTCAAGGGCTATGTGCAAAATCCCGGTGTCGATATTAAAAAGACAGCCACTGGCGAAGTTCTAGTTGGCCCTTTTGTCGGCCAAGGCGAATTCCTCGTCATCACGGACTATGGTACTGGCAATCCTTACAACTCCATGACGCCACTCATCTCTGGCGAAATCGGCGAAGACCTGGCCTTTTATCTGACTGAGAGCCAGCAAACTCCTTCTGCCGTTGGCCTCAATGTTCTCTTGGATCAGCATGATAAAGTCAAGGTTGCCGGCGGTTTCTTGGTACAAGTTCTGCCTGGTGCCAAGGAAGCTGAAATCGCCCGCTTTGAGAAGCGGATCCAAGAAATGCCTGCTATCTCAAGACTGCTGGAATCCGATGACCATATCGAAGCTCTGCTGGCTGCCATCTATGGTGATGAGCCATACAAACGCTTGTCTGAAGAGGAAATTCGCTTCCAGTGTGATTGCAGCAAAGAGCGCTTCATGAATGCCTTGGCTACTCTGCCAAAGGCTGACTTAGAAGAGATGCGTGATCAAGACCACGGGGCTGAAATCATCTGTCAATTCTGCCAGACAGCCTACCACTTTGACCAAAATGACTTGGAGGAACTGATTCGTGACAAATCTTAATACCCCTTTTATGATTGGAAATGTTGAAATTCCTAACCGTACGGTTCTGGCGCCTATGGCCGGCGTAACCAACTCTGCTTTCCGAACCATTGCCAAAGAGCTGGGAGCAGGCCTGGTCGTTATGGAAATGGTCTCTGACAAGGGCATCCAATACAACAACGAAAAAACCCTCCACATGCTTCACATTGATGAGGGTGAAAATCCAGTCTCTATCCAGCTTTTCGGAAGCGACGAGGACAGTTTGGCTCGCGCAGCGGAATTTATTCAAGAAAACACCAAGACAGATATCGTCGATATCAACATGGGCTGCCCGGTCAACAAAATCGTCAAAAACGAAGCTGGCGCTATGTGGCTCAAGGATCCTGAAAAAATCTATAAAATCATCAACAAGGTTCAGTCCGTTTTGGATATCCCTCTGACAGTCAAGATGCGGACGGGTTGGTCCGACAGCTCACTGGCTGTAGAAAATGCTCTGGCAGCCGAAGCAGCTGGCGTTTCAGCCTTGGCCATGCATGGCCGTACCCGTGAACAAATGTATACAGGCCACGCAGACCTTGAGACCTTGCACGATGTAGCCCAAGCTTTGACCAAGATTCCATTTATCGCAAATGGTGACATCCGTACGGTCCAAGAAGCCAAACAGCGTATCGAAGAAGTCGGGGCTGACGCTGTTATGATTGGTCGCGCAGCCATGGGTAATCCCTACCTCTTCAACCAGATCAACCACTACTTTGAAACTGGAGAAATTCTCCCTGATTTGACTTTCGAGGACAAGATGAAAATCGCCTACGAACATTTGAAACGATTGATTAACCTCAAAGGAGAAAACGTAGCCGTTCGTGAATTCCGCGGACTCGCTCCTCACTACCTTCGTGGAACATCTGGTGCAGCTAAACTTCGCGGTGCCATTTCAAAGGCCAGCACATTGGCAGAGATCGAGGAACTCTTGCAACTCCAACATTAAAGAAATAAAAATGAGAGTGGGACAGAAATCGGTAATTCGTTAGAATTCGATTTCGTCGTCCCACCTCCGCACAGTTGAGTAGGGCTGTAAAAGCTGATGAAATCAGCCTAGTAGAGCCCACTCAACCACTGCGTCTTGCTCGACAATCCAAAGACAATTGAGAGGCTAGGACTTTTGTCCCAGCCTCTTTTTTTTGCAAATTTCTTCTCACTTATTTGATCAATTGAACACTAGCTACTTTACCGTCAGCGCCAGTAGTGATTTGGATGCCCAATTTAGGAGCAGATGGCTCAGCAGAACCCAGCTGAGCTGTATAGCGACCATCATCCAAAGTATAGGCATATGAAGCAACATGGTAAGTATTGACAGTTCCATTTGCTGACTTGACACTAAACTGTCCGCCTGCTGAAACAGTCACTGTACTGCCTCCTGCATCCGTCCAACTACCAGCAGCTGCAGAGAAATCTCCATCGACCATATTCAAAACGCCTTTATAACGAGCATTTGTTTCTGCCTGCTTGTTTTGAAGCTGACGATCAGTAGCTGGATTTTGAGCTGGTTGACTCGGTTGGGCTGGCTGAGTTGCTTGATTTGGTTTAGTTGGTTGAGTCGGCGTATTTTGTTGACTAGGAGCTTGTTGAGATTGGCTTGGTTGAGCCTGTGTATTTTGTTGACTTTGAACTTGCTGATCCACTCCTTGTTGTGTTTGATTTTGTGAAGGTTGAACGGATTCCACAGCTTTCTGTACTTGTTCTGCTTGCCCTACTGTTTCATTTGAAGAAGCATTGCTGCTGGCTTTTGGAGCGCTGCTAGCTTTGCTAGATGAAGCAACTTTAGAGCTAGAAGAAGTTTGTACTGTCTTATTAGCACTTGTGCTAGTCTTGCTTTCTTCTTTGTGACCACAAGCCCCTAAAAGTAAGCTAGAAGCTAGAACAGTAGCAGCCATCAATTTTGTATAAGTCTTAGTTTTCATCTTTTCTTCTCCTTTGTAACATTCGGAAATCTTTTTGTAATATTATTGTAACACTCGTAATAAAGTATGTCAACTAGATAAATGGAATTTTTCAAAAATTTTTGAAGCAAATAGCATCCGGAACTTAGGCCTCCTCTCTTCTTCAGCAGATATGTCGCTACTTTTATATTCGTAATAAAAATAAAAAAAGAGGCTGGGACAAAAGTCCTATCCTCTCAATTGTCTTTGGATTGTCGAGCAAGGCGCAGTGGTTGAGTGGGCTCTACTACACTGATTTCATCAGCTTTTACAGCCCTACTCAACTGTGCGGAGGTGGGACGACGAAATCGAATTCTAACGAATTACCGATTTCTGTCCCACTCTCAAGTAAAATATATCATCAATTTTCTTTTAACACGTTTTTTCTGTCTTCAGTTTATAAACTTTTCTTGGTTTCTTCTTTGGCACGCGCTTAACGCCTGCCTCCTCCAAGTATTCTCCAAATTTAACTAGAAAATTATTGCTGACGATGGGGCGTCTAGGCGTGATGAGATTGACCAACTCAGTCCCTTCATAGACAGTAAAGGGTGATTCCAGCAGATGGAGAAAAGTTGGATTCCAGTCCAGTCGTCCTTGAATGCGCTTGATAGATTCCAGCAGGATTTGGTAGTGGTCAAAGGCAAAGTCCTCTGCTGTTAGAAGGCGCTCGCCATCCCTAAAACTCCTTGTCTTAAAGTCCACATCAAGGAAGGTGACTTCCTTAGCATCATCACCAGCCTTGACTTGGTTGATAGCAATTGCCGGCAGATAGACCAAATGGGCAATGGTGATGACCCAACCGCGCGGATCGCGTCCTGGAGTAGAGACCGTCATCAACTGCTCCACTTTTTCTAGCGGTATATCAAGATCCACTTCTTCCTTGACCTCCCGAATGCAGGCTTGATAGGCATCCTCATGTTTATCCACAAAGCCTCCAACCAAGGCATATTTATTCTGATAGGGGTGGGCCTTGCGCTTGATAACCAAGAGTTTCAACTGGCCTTCTACGAAGCAGTAGGCCACCATATCCGCTGTTACGCTGGGCGTCTCATACTTAGGCAAATCCTGTGTCTTGTACCATGCCAAAAAGGCGGACTCATCCGCCATTGTTTCGTAATACTCTTTTTCCGACATTCCCGCTGGGATATCCTGTTTGGTCATGAATTTTTCTTCCTTTCCTAAGCTATCTTTTCTATCAAAAATCCTCCAAATCTTGCTCTAAGCTTTCTTCACTGCCTTGGTCCACTGATACCAGCCGACGATACTATTGAGGGTATAAACCCAGTACATAGCCTGAATGTGAAGATTGCTGCCCCACCAGAGGTAGATACTGAAGAGATTGGTTGCAATCCAGAAAATCCACTGCTCGCGATAGAGACCCGTCATGAGAAGCTGACCAATACCATTAGTCGCATCTGTCACACTATCGCGGAAAGGCCGGTGACTGTGAATGCTCTTATAGGCAAAGCCCATACCAATCCAAATCAGAGCGGTCAAGGCCAAATATTTAAGCCAGCCACGCCAGTCTAACTTCTTAGCCTCAAAATGAGAAGGCTCTTCCTTATCTTGCTCATTAACCCGATTGGACAGCCAAGTATAAAGGCCGATTGGCTGCATGATAAAGAAGTAGATTGTTGTCAGCACTTCTCCATAAAAGCTAGCCTGAAAGGACAAGATGAGATAAATGGCCGAATTAACAGCCCCAAAGAGGTAATTGCTAGCCCGCCCCTCAGCTACTAGGATGACGCAGACGATGCCTGTCCAGGAAGCAAAGAGTCCCAACCAGTCATGTTGCTCCTGCCCACTGGTAAACTCCAGAATGAAGGGCAGACTAGAAAGAGCAATCAAGTAGAGCCATTGAGTCAAGCTACGCCCGCCAAATAAATCCTGCCAGAGCAATTTGGCGATACCGCTAAAGCCCTGTTCTTTTGCTGCTGCACAGACATTCTGGAAATTCCGAGCAAAGGTTTGAGATTTTTGTTTTAGTCCTGCGTAGAGAGCTGCAGGAGAGAGTTTTTGATTTTTTACTACCATTCTATTTTACCACTTTCTTTTTTAATCTGCTTGATAAATCTTGTTAATCACTTCTTTAGCCGCCTGATAATTGTCCAAATAACTACCAGTTAGATAAACCGTCGGAATATGAGCTAAACAATCCTCTTTCAGCTTTTTCAAATAGCTAGAAAAATCACTGCGGATAGCCTCGTCTGCCATGCTCATATCACGAAAGCCATCGTTGACATAGGCTCCGACCGGCTCAGCAAAGAGAATCAAATCCCATTTTTCCTTGGCCAAAATGCTAGCAAAGAGGTTGTCAAAGGTCTCTGTCTCCTCGTCTTGAGCCGGACTTTCTTTCAGATAGTAATCATAGTAGGCCTTGGTTACCAACGAATTTGTATCAGCTACGACTAGACCACGGTTGGCGCTGCTGTCAATCAAGCGGGAAGTCTGAGCATATTGTCCCAAGAGCAGATAATAGTAGTCCTTAGGGGTCAACTCATCGTCTCGCACGTTATTTTGAATCTGATATTCTCGAGCATATTCCAGACTAACCGGAGCATCATAAAAGCGAGCCAAATCCTTGGCCAAGGTCGTTTTACCATTGCTGGCGCTACCCATAATCAGCACTTTCTTGGTAAAGTGACGGCGGAAAGGTTGGGCGATATATTTCCAATAAAGGCTAGGATTTTCCCGAATCATCGTAGCTGAAATCCCAAACTGGCGCTCCTGCAAAGAAGTTTTGAAGCCACGCTTTTCTAACTCCGCCTGATAATCAGGCTCTCCTACAAAGAAAATCAACTCCTCGTCTTCTGCATCATAGCCTACCAAGTCCAATAAAGCTGGCAACCACTGAGCCCAGCCCAGAGGATAGCGAGGGAAAGACGTTTCGTCTAGTTTATAAACCTGAGTCAGTTCATCATCTGCGAAGGTCTCACGCGTATAGCGGAACCGCTTCTGCAAAGATAGACCTACTTCCTCGCCACGGTCTCCCTGATAACCAGAAACCACCACGCGCACCTTGTCATAAGAACGCTTAGCCTTCTGAATCAAATCGATATGCCCCTGATGCAAGGGAGCAAAGGTTCCAAAGATGATTGCAATTTGTTTTTTCATGATTTCACCTTTTTATTATTTTTTATAATTTATTCTTTCTATATTTTTATTATAAACTATATTTTTATTTTGTCAATAGTTTTTTATAAAATTTTATAAAAATATTTTTCAGACACTTTAAAACTGTATCGAGGGTACAAAAAAAGAATCTAATGTCTAAGCATCAGATTCTATTTATAAAAGATTTATTGCTGATAGACTTCTTGGTAGAATTCTAGCTTGTCTCCATCCTTGAGCGTGATTTGATTGGCGCCCTTAGGAGCCATTTCTCCATTGACCTTAAACATCCAGTAGAGACCTTTTGCTTCATCCTGAGCATGTCCGTCAATCGAAGTGATAAAACCTTCTTTTTCTTCGACCTTATAGGCCTTCTTCAAAGCATCCATCGCTGTCTTTCCTTCTTCAACAGCCACCGTTTTCTCGCTCTTCTCCTGACCTTCTGGTGCAATACTGATGCTAATTTTCAGTTCCTTTTTGACGGAAGAAGCAGCCGAACTAGAGCTGGTATCAGTCTTTGTTTGGCTATTACTACAACCCACTAAAAAGAGAGCAAAGGCAAGCGTAAGCAAGCTAAAGATTTTTTTCATGATAAAGTCTCCTTAAAATAAAATACAAGATAGGATAAAAGAGCATGGTTGAGCAGGCATGAGCTAGATTGAAGCCTGCTCCTGCCGCCACATAAGTCCACCAAGGCATTTGATAAATCAAAGCTGTGATACCATCAATCACAAGACCATAGCTAAAGGCTAAAAGCAAGGCCAACATACTCTGGCCAAACAAGCCTAGTCGCCGATACAGCAGGTACCATAGACAAATGACCACCGCAAAGGATAAGATCTGGAAAAGGACCCAAGGCCCCATTCCAAAGAGGAAAGAAGATACAAAGATACTGATAGACATGACCAGAAGCGAGCCCTTCAAGTCCTCAAAATCCACCAAGAGAAAATACAGCGCTGTAATCGGCTTGATATTGGGCAGGCCGGCAAAGGCATAGCGAAGCACGACGCAGAGCGCTGCTAGAAGAGCGATTCGAGTAAGGTAACGAAGAGACACAGTTTCTGCCTTTCTAAACGATATTCTTCAGCATGATAACACGGTTCTGATTAGCCTAGCAAGAATGCTAAGTAAATCAGCTTTTTATGTATCCTGTCGAATCATCTCCGCCCGTTCCTGATTTTGGTAGAGTCGATCATTTCTAGCTGAAAATCCCATCTTTTCCCAAAAGAGGTTGGCCTGTTGATTTTTTTCAAAACCGACTAGTGATACTTTATGGATGCCAAGTTTTTTCACTGCTGACAAGGCCTGTTCGACCAGAGCCTTTCCTACTCCTTTTTTCCGAAAATATGGATGGACAGCCACATGATAGATATAAGCTCGGTAGCCATCCGTTCCGATCAAAATAGTGCCGATAAAGCTCTCATCCTCTAAGGCAACTAGACAGGTTTCAGGATTGCGCTTCAAAAAACGGACGATCTCTTCTTCAGAGTTATCTAGACTATCGAGTACCATGTCAGGGTAAGAGACCCACAACTGGTAAACAGAGGCATAATCCTTTTCTGCCATCACACGAATTTCCATTGAACACATCCTCCCTAAGCCATTTCAAATTTGAGTTGGCCAGCCTTGACTCCAACCTTAAGCGTTTGACCCGCCGCCAAATCTCCAGTCAAGAGCAACTCAGACAGCTTGTCCTCCACCTGCGTCTGCAGGGTACGGCGCAGCGGCCGCGCCCCCATTTCTGGATCGTAACCTTCCTGAGCCAGCAATTTCAAGGCACTAGCTTGGAATTTAAGCACGATGCCTTGCTCTGCCAGACTCCTAATCAACGGTTGCACCATAATCTTGACCACTTCCTGCATATCCTCAGCAGACAGACTGTGGAAGACCACCTTTTCGTCAATCCGGTTGATAAATTCAGGCCTGTAGGTCTTTTTCAACTCTTCCAGAATGCGTTTTTCCATATTGGCCTGATCAAAGCGGATGTCACGCGCCCCAAAACCAACCGTCTTATCATCCCGCAGGGCCGTTGCCCCCAGATTGCTGGTCATGATAATGATGGTATTGGAGAAGTCCACCTTACGGCCCTTGCTATCGGTCAGCTGGCCGTCATCCAAGACCTGCAAGAGGACATTGAAAATATCTGGGTGAGCCTTTTCTACCTCGTCAAAGAGGAGAACAGAATATGGACGGTTGCGCACCTTTTCCGTCAATTCGCCACCTTCCTCATAGCCTACATAGCCTGGGGGCGCCCCGTTGAGACGACTCGCTGCGAATTTCTCCATATATTCACTCATGTCGAAGCGAATCAGGGCTGATTCATCATCAAAGAGAACTTCTGCCAGGGCCTTAGCCAGCTCTGTCTTCCCGATACCCGTTGGCCCTAAGAACATAAAGGAACCAATTGGGCGTTTGCCAGTGCGAATGCCTGATTGATTGCGACGAATAGCTCGGCTGACAGCCGAAACTGCCGCATCCTGTCCGATGACCCGCTTGTGCAGTTCTTTTTCCAAATTGAGATATTTTTTGGCATCTGTCTGAGTTAATTTCTGCACAGGAATACCGGACAAGCGACTGAGAGTCTCTAAGATATCCTCTGCTTCTACCTTCAGCTTGTAAACAGTTGGCTCCTGCTCTTTTGCCAGTAGCTGGCCGACTTTTTTCAACTTTCCAGCCATCAAAGCCTGGTCCACAGGCGTCAGATCCGACTCTTTATAATTCTGGGGTCCTTTATTCTGCACTGTCGCACTGGCCTCATCCAAAAGGTCAATGGCAGAGTCTGGCAAATGCTTGCTGGTCAGGTAGCGATGAGCATACTTGACCGCTGTTTCAATGGCCTGGTCACTAATCTGCACCTTGTGGTGATCCTCATAGCTCTTTCTCAGACCTTGCAGAATAGCAATGCTGTCGGCCACAGTAGGTTCTTCAATAGTGACCTTGGCAAAACGCCGAGACAGAGCAGCATCTTTTTCGATATGTTTCTGATACTCTTCCTGCGTCGTAGCACCAACTGTTCGCAAGGTTCCCCGAGCCAGAGCCGGTTTCAGGATATTGGCCGCATCCAAGGTCGAGTCAATCCCGCTACCAGAGCCCATAATAGTATGCAGCTCATCGATAAAGAGGATGACATGGCCGTCTTCTTCGATGTCATTGATAATGTTGTTCATCCGCTCTTCAAAGTCTCCGCGGAAACGAGTCCCAGCGACAACATTCATCAAGTCTAATTCCAAGACGCGCATTTTAGCAAGTTCCGCCGGAACCTGACCAGCTGCCACGCGTTGAGCCAAGCCTAGCGCCAAAGCCGTTTTACCGACCCCCGCATCACCGACAAGTACTGGATTATTTTTTGTCTTTCGGCTGAGGATCTGAATCATCCGAGAAATCTCTTCGTCCCGCCCGATGACTGGTTCCAGACGACCAGCCCGAGCCAACTCTGTCAAATCCCGAGTATAGTCTTCCAGACCACTGCTAGTTGAAGGAGGCATGCCCATCATATTTGCCATGGTTTGCTTGGCAGAGGCCGTGTTTTTATTTAGTGAGCGAATAGACTTGATTTCCTCTCTGCCCCAGCCAGCACGCTGCTCTAAAACCTTTCGCAAATCACTAAATCGAGGGGCTGAACTTTTATCATCATAGCCGAAGCCTGCAGCTTCTAACACACGGGCTGCCAAGGTCCCACGATCAAATAGCATGGCTAGGAGCAGGTGCTCTGTGCCTAGGCTTCTAGCATGGACGGCTTCTGCAATCTGCCCTGCTTGAGCAAAGAGTTCCTCCAAACGGTGAGAGAAAGGCAATAAGTCAAAACCGCCTTGTTTTTGATACTCTTTTCCAGTAATGTCAAAGGCTGCTTCTTCCAGTTTATCCACTTCAATAGGGAATTCATTTAGAGCCGAGCCTGCCACGCTGTAGGGATTATTAGCCAGAGCCATCAGCACCTGCCACGATTCTAAATAATCTGTAGCAAAATGACCGGCTAAGAGCTGAGCCGCCTCCAAGCTTTCTACCAAAGCTTTTGAATAATTCATATTCTTAATTTCCTTTTCTATCTAATTGCTGCAAAATTTTCCGTAACATTCTGGCTCGAATCCTCGGAGCATCTGTCCCCAAGACAGCATCGCTGGCACTCGCTAGGAGCAGATCTCCTTCACGCTGGCTGATAATTTTTTCATCAAAGAGCAGCTGCAAAACATCTGAAAAAACTGGCTGGCTGAGCGA
This sequence comes from Streptococcus cristatus, assembly GCF_008369405.1. Taxonomy (GTDB): domain Bacteria; phylum Bacillota; class Bacilli; order Lactobacillales; family Streptococcaceae; genus Streptococcus; species Streptococcus cristatus_G. The sequence continues at coordinate 133,035 of NZ_VSJJ01000003.1, read as the reverse complement.
CTCACCGACATTGGTCAACAAATCAGACAGCATCTGGTGCCGATCGGAAAATTCAATCTTACCAATCCTGATATAGCCACCGCCACCACGCTTGCTCTCCACGGTATAGCCCCGACTCTCCGTAAAGCGTGTCTTAATCACATAATTGATCTGACTCGGAACTACCTGAAAAACATCAGCTAACTCACTGCGCTTCAGCTCGACCATGCCCGCCTGCGCCAAAATTCTTTTGATGTATTCTTCTATACTATCCGAGGTATTTTTGATGCCCATGATATACCTTTCTATCTGTTATATCTAAAAATAAGCATTCAAGTCTTCTCTAACATTGACTATCTTTGACTATTATACCGAAAAAATCTATTTTTTGAAAGAAAAAGAAGTCCCAGAAGACTTGAAAATATCTGATAATTCAGAGTAATGAAAAAGATTGACAAGCTGAGTAAATATGATTGTAAACGCTTGCTTTTTGCTTTTAAAGACTTATAATAAAGGTGTGAAAGTGTGGTGTTTACACCATCAACCGTATCCAAATAATCATCATCAAAAGGAGGTTTTCCAATGAAAATAAATTGGCTCAACTATACCCATCATGTACTTAGCTGCCTGTTTGTCACTCTGAGTATCTTGACAATTTTTTCTGCCGAGTACGTCGTTTTCCCAACGAGCCTTCTTCTAGGCTGTCTCCTAATCCCTCTACTATTTGAGCAGCATTTATTCAGTCGCCGAATGACTTGGAGTCTTAGCATCTTCTTTGCCATTCTTGCCTTTGCCCTTCTCTTTATCATCAAAACCAATCATATCTCCCTTAGCTATCCAGCAACAACCCTTCTTCTTTTTGTACTAGCAAGCCTGAGTTTTTCAAACTCCTTTATCCTTCACAAACATAAAGAACAAAAGGCCGCTAGATAACACAGCACAAAAAAGTGTGGAAGCAACATGAGCTCGAAAGAGCCATGGATTCCACACTTTTCTTATTCTATAAGGAGCTGGATGGTAGCCAAATATTCTTAAATGATTCGTCCACGCTGCCAGCCTAAACTAGGATTTCAGAAAATTTTCTTCTCTTTATTTTCCTACTTTCATTTTCTTTTTAATTATATTATAATAGTTGGCAAATACATTTTCTAATCTAATTACTTTAAAAAATGATAGTATTCTACGAAGGAGGGCACCATGATGGATTTGGGGCAGTTGCACAAAACTACTGAATACAAGAATCAAGGAACCCCCTATTCCCTAACGCGGACCATTACGGAAAACGGCCAACCTGATATCCTTTTCCACTGGCACACAGATGTTGAAATCATTTATGTCCACGAAGGAAGCGCTCAATTTCATATCGACGATCATTATTTTAATAGTAATAAAGGCGATATTGTCCTGATTCGTCCCAATGCTCTCCACTCCATTCATCCGATTGAGCAACAACGCCACTACATGGATGCCATTAACTTTCACTTGGACTTAATGGGCTATTCGGCCATGGACCATGCTAGTATCCACTATCTACAGCCTCTCTACAACGGACAACTGGACTTTGTCCACGTCATTAAACCGACTGACCAAGCCTATGCGGAAATTCGTCAATGCCTGCTGGCCACTATGGAAACAGGTTATTGTCAAAAGAAATACTATGAATTTGAACTTAAGGCTCAGCTCAACCAGCTCTTCTACTTGCTCTTTGAAAACGACTATATCGTTTCCAAGGAGCTGTCTGCCGAGGGCTACCGCAAGGAAGAGAAAATCCGCTCCATCATCGACTATATCAATGAACATTATCAGGAAGAACTCTCTATTGATCAGCTGTCTGGCATCTGCGGCTACAGTCCAACGCACTTCATGAATTTCTTCAAAAAACATCTGGGCGTTTCCTGCATTGAGTACCTGATTCAATTTCGCCTGCGCAAGGCTGCCGAGCTCCTCCAGCACTCCACTCTGTCAGTTCTAGAAATCTCAAGCCAGTCTGGTTTTAATAACCTTTCTAATTTCAACCGGCAATTTAAAAAATACTATCAAATGACACCGAGTCAATATAGAAGAAAGTAAGAAAATCTCCAGTCAGCTGATTGGAGATTTTTTATCTGGACACCAAGATCAAAAATGCTCCTGCGAGGCAAGGAAATGACTTTGACAGGATTGACTAAAAAAGAGAGTGGGACAGAAAGCGGTAATTCGTTAGAATTCGATTTCGTCGTCTCACCTCCGCACAGTTGAGTAGGGCTGTAAAAGCCGATGAAATCAGTCAGCGTAGTAGAGCCCACTCAACCACTGCGTCTTGCTCGACAATCCAAAGACAATTAAGAGGCTAGGACTTTTGTCCTAGCCTCGCTTTACGAAATTTTGAGATTGCTCGATCCTTATTCTGCTGATTTTTCACGGATCACCAAAGTTCCATCTTCCATATCTGCAGTCAGGTGCTTAGCATCTAGGTTATCCAAGTGGAAGTCAGTCACCTTGTCACGAATTTGCTGCTCGATGACACGGCGGAGTGGACGAACACCCATGACTTGGTCATAACCAGCATCACGCAGGAACTCCTTAGCTGCATCAGATACAGCCAGATCAATTTCCTTCTTGCTCAAGGTTTGATTTACTTCAACCAGCATGAGATTCACAATTTCCATCAAATCTTCTTTCTTGAGATGAGAGAACTCGATGACCGCATTAAAACGATTGAGAAACTCTGGGCGGAAATAATGTTTGAGTCGATCCATCAGCTCAGGCTTTTCTGCATCCTCTTCCAGACCTGCTTCATAGCCAAATCCTGCATTGGAAGTTGCAATGATAACCGTATTCTTGAAGTTGACTGTGTTTCCTTGACCATCCGTCAAACGACCATCATCCAGAACTTGAAGGAGAAGGGTAATCACTTGTGGATCAGCCTTTTCAATCTCATCCAAGAGAATGATAGAGTATGGATTGCGGCGCACGCGCTCGGTCAGAGTGTTGTTGTTGTCATCATAGCCGACATAACCAGCAGTCGTACCAATCAGCTTGGAAACAGCGGTACGGTCAGAGTACTCAGACATGTCCAGACGGATAATGGCCTCTTTAGTACCGAACATATCCAGAGCCAGTTGCTTAGCCAACTCAGTCTTACCAACCCCTGTCGGACCAACGAAGAGGAAGCTGCCGATCGGACGGTTACCTTCGTCAAAGCCTGCACGGTTACGGCGGATGGCTCTAGCCACAGCTTCTACAGCCTTGTCTTGGCCAATAACTTTGGCTTTGAGGCGGTCATTCATCCCCTTGAGGCGCTCAATGTCGCTGGCACCCATCTGAGATACCGGCACTCCCGTCATCCGCTCAACAGACTCAGCTACATCGTTGACTGTCGCCGTTACCTTCATGTCCTCGGTGTGGTTTTGAATTTTCTTTTCCAGCTCTTCAATGCGGGTCTTGGCATTCAGAGCTGCTTCATAATCTTCTTTCTCAACAGCCGCTTCCTGCTTGTCTTTTTGCTCTGCGATTTCCCGCTCAACCGCATGGACATCCGTCACTGGATGTTGGGCTGCCAAGTGGGCAGCAGTCACATCGACCAGGTCAATGGCCTTGTCTGGCAGGCTCCGTTGAGGAATATACTGAACAGAGTAGTCCACAGCCGCTTTCAGCACTTCATCCGGCAGGATGACATTGTGGTGCTTTTCATACAAGTCCCGAATGCCTCGAAGGATCTGATAGGTATCCTCAGCAGACGGTGCATTGACCTTAACTTCATTGAAACGACGAGCTAAAGCTGCATTTTTAAGAATGGTATTGCGGTACTCGTCCTGAGTAGTAGCCCCGATAACAGTCAGTTCACCACGCGAAAGCGCTGGTTTGAGAATATCCGCCAGTCCTTTAGAACCACTGTCTCCGCCAGTAGATCCTGCGCCCAGAATTTGATGGATTTCGTCAAAGAAGAGGATAACATTCCCAGCTTCCTTGACTTCCTTGACCAAGTTTTGGATATTTTCTTCAAAGCTACCACGATATTGAGTACCAGCTTCTAAGCCAGAAATATCAACAGAAATAATTTCCTTGTTCTTGATGGCCGCTGGCACGTCGCCATTGACGATAGCCTGAGCCAATCCTTCTACGACAGCGGTCTTTCCGACACCTGCATCTCCGACCAGAACTGGATTGTTCTTAGTCCGACGGGAAAGGATTTCAGCTGTTTCTTGGATTTCCTTATTGCGTCCAATGACCGGATCCAACTTGCCTTCACGCGCTTCTTGAGTCAGATTGCGACCTAGCTTAGCCAGAATGCCATCTTGCTTAGGCCCATGCGCTCCAGCTTGCAAATCCTGTTCGCTGGCCATATGACCAGGAAGCTTTCCAGTAGCTCGGTACTGAGCAAACTCTTCCGGTGTGACCTCTCTACCATTGATCAAGTAGCGTCGATGTTCGCTATTGTAGCCACCCATACGTCCCATGAGTTGGTTGAAAAGGTCATCCATACTGTTAAAATTGTTGTAATTGTTGTTCATAGCATTGCCTCACTTTTTTATATTTTTCTTTACATAATTTTTATTTTTACCAAAATTTCAGATAAGAAATCTTTTCCTTATCCACTATAAATATTCATTTGGGAGATCTTCTCCTATCTATTACTTTACATAACTTATTTGATTTCCAAAAATCAAGACTGAGTCAGTCTCTGTTTTTATGAGTGAATCAAATCTTATTTAAAAGAAGATAATTTTACATAATTTTTAATCCTCCCAAAAATAATCGCCTACTGGCTATTTCCTCATCTTCTGAATAAATTCTGTGTAAACTTTTTGTTTACAGTTGTAATTATACACTCTTATTTCCCACTTGTCAATAGGTTTGAGTAAAAAATTTACATAATTTTTTTAAAATCAAAAAACTTCCTCCACATAAAAACATGAAGAAAGCTTCTCTATTTTGATACAAGTTAAATCATATATTCTACACTATAGCTGGCATCCGACAAAATGCGGGATAGAAACTGCTTGGTCCGCTCTTCCTTGGGACTGGTGAAGAATTCCTGTGGAGGATTTTCTTCTATTATATGACCACCATCCATAAAGATGACATGGTTGGCCACATCACGGGCAAAGCTCATCTCGTGGGTCACAACGACCATGGTCACTCCCTCCTGAGCCAGCTGTTTCATGACACTGAGAACTTCACCGACCAGTTCCGGATCTAGAGCCGAAGTTGGCTCATCCAGCAGGATGACATCTGGCTTGACGGCAATGGCACGGGCAATCCCAATCCGCTGCTGCTGGCCGCCTGATAGCTGAGAAGGATAGTAGTCCTTGTAGGCTAAAAGTCCCACGCGCTTCAAAGACTCTTCTGCAATCTCAAGCGCTTCTTCCCTCGATATCCTACGAGCTATCACTAAGCCCTCTAAGATATTTTCAAGGGCAGTTTTATTAGCAAAGAGGTTATAATGCTGGAAGACAAAGGCCGTCTTTCTGCGTATTTCCAAAATTTCCTTTTTGCTAAGTTTAGCCAAATCATAGTCCTTACCAGCCAAAGTCAGCTGGCCGCCATCCGCTTTTTCTAAATGATTCAGACAGCGCAGAAATGTTGTTTTCCCAGATCCTGAGGGACCAAGAATTACCACAACGTCGCCTTGATTGACCCTGAGACTGACATCTGCCAGCACCTGGTGCTCTCCAAATCGTTTGGAGATATGTTTTACTTCTAACATAATCTTTCCTTCCTAAGCAAGAGCGTAGCGCTTTTCCAAGTCCCTAAACATCCACTGAATCAAGCCACAAATAATGAGATAAATAACAAAAATCACCAGGTAAGACTCTGAATACTGGTAAGAATGGGAGGCTTCTATCTTAGCCAAGGCTGTGATATCCTTGACCGTCATGACAAACACCAGCGAAGTTCCCTTGACTAGATTGATAACCAGATTGGCCAGATTGGGCAGGGCAGAACGCAGAGCCTGGGGAAAAACAATCCTCCGATAAGCTTGAAAATTGGTTAACCCAATCGCCTGAGCCGCCTCCAACTGTCCTTTATCCACCGTCAAAATGGCAGAGCGCAGGATTTCCGATAAACTCCCTGTTGTCATTAAGCTATAGATGATGAAAGCATAGTAAAGCGGATTAAACTTAAAGACATCTACCTGACTGCCCAGACTTTTGAATACTTGATTCAGTAAGCTAGGAAAAAGACTGTAGAAAAAGAGAATGAGCAAAATAGGAGGCGTTGCCCGAATGAAGGCCAGATAAACCACCGAAAAAGTCCGAACACCCCGAACTTTATAAATCTGTCCCAGAGCTAGAAGCAGAGCCGGAAGAAAGCTGAGCAGAATAGCCACTACCATAATGGTCAAGGTTATCGGTATGCCTTTCAACGTTACCAGAAAGGTATTTACAATATAATTCAAATCCATGCTTTACCTCTCCTTGACTGTCAGACTTTTTTCCAGAAGCTGGGAAGCCAGCGAAACCACTAGGGCAATCCCCCAGTAAATCAAGGCCACCGCTGTATAGGTTTCGAGGGAATAATTGCCTAGATTACGACTGATAAGATTTTGCCCCGCTCCCATGACATCAACTGCTCCAATCGTATAGGCCAGCGCAGCATCCCGCATGAGATTAAGAAAGGCGGTAGTCAAATTGGGCAGGGCGATGCGAAAAGCCTGTGGCAGAATGATCCGCAGAAAAGTCTGCACTGGTGTCAAGCCAATACTGAGTCCTGCCTCGGTCTGTCCCTTGGGAACAGCAAGATAGGCTGCCTTGAAGACTTCTGCAATCATAGCCGCAAAGAGCAAAATCATGGTAATAATGACAAACACAGTCCGCGACCAATGATTGATATCCAGCCCTAGCCACCACTTTAAAAACTCTGGAATGCCATAGAAGACCAAGAAGAGCAAGACAATAGGCGGTGTACACCTAAGGATAAATATATACCCTCTAGCCAGACCAGCAAAAGTCGGCTCCTCCGCAACTTGAGCCCAGGCCAACAGGCCGCCTAGCAAGGAGCCAATTAAAACCGTCACGAACATAATCCATAAAGTAGTCGGTAAGGCCTGTAACAAACCAGGCAGTAGACCAAAAACACGGGACAAATCATAAACGACCATACGGTCTCCTTTCTCCAGCTTTTAGTCTTTATCTACATAAGAAAAGACATCTTCACCAAAGTATTTTTCCGATAATTTAGAGAGTGTCCCATCTTTCTCCAGCTCTTTAATAGCCTTTTCATAGGCTTTGGCAAACTCTTCATTCTTTTTATCTTTATGAATGAGTGGATAAGTAGGGATACCCTTATAAGGGAACCAACTCAACTGGTCCGCATACTGATGGTAGGAACCTGCCTTGTCTGTGACAGCTTTTTCAAAGGACAATTTAATATCAAAGAAGGCATCATAGCGACCTTCCAAGACCCAGGCATAGGCATCCGCTATCTGAAAAGACTCTGCTGCGGTCAACTCAATTGGGCTAGCGCTGTGCTTTTTGTTATACTCTTCAATCACCGTCCATTGAGCATTCTGTGGTGAAATCGGCACCAATTTCCCTTTTTCTTTGGCAAAATCATCAATATTTTTAAATTTATTTGCGTCTGCTTTTCGAATGGTGAAGCCGATGATACTAGCTCCGATAGGACTTTCTGGAATGATAAACTTCTTAGCCCGCTCTTCGGTGTACCAAGCTCCCTTGGTTCCGATATCATATTTCCCAGATTCCAAACCAATCAAAAGATCCTCGTCACTGGTGCCAGTATATTCGAACTGATAATCTGGCAATTTTTCATCAATGGCCTTGAGTACAGCCACTTCATACCCATCTGACTTGCCTTTTTCGTCCAAAAAGTCGTAAGGAACATAGTTTTGCGTATGAGATACTTTTAAAGTCGTGACCTTATCACTGCCTGATGTCGAACTACTCGCCTTGCTGGATGAAGCCCCCGTCAAGGTCCGTCCCAAATAAGTCGCAACGACAACAGCAATCACAGCTACTCCACCGATAATCCATTTTTTCTTACTCATTCTTTCATCTCCTTTTTATGCTAAACTCGCTGCTTGGCGAACCCACTCAATCCGCTCTGGATCAATATCACTTGGGATGGTGCAGTCAGCCCCGATAATCAAAGCATCCTTGCCAGCCTCTGCTATCAAGCGCTTGGTCTCGTCTTGAATAGCCGCTTGACTGCCCGTGTAGAGCAGGCCAGTCTTGCCATTTTCAAAGCCACCAAGAACAGTCCGACCGCCGAATAATTTGCGACCTTCTGCCAAACTGATGCCTTCTGGTCCAACTGCCCAGTTAATAACCTGAGCTGGATAATCTGTGAAAAGATGAACGTCATTTCGCGCGCCTTCGTAGCCACAAATATGCAGAATATTTACTCCGCCAGCTGCATTGGCTGCTTCCAGCACCGCCAATTCACTAGGAGCAATAAAAGTCTTATAGTCTTCAGCCGACACCCGCGCATCCTGAATGCTCTGAACGCTGAGGTAGATTCCATCCGCACCAGCTTCCTTGATAATGCGTTCTGTCAGAGCCGCAATATCTTGAGCAATTACATCCAGCACCCGCTTTGTCACTTCCGCATCCTCTGCTAGAAAATCTGCAATGATGTCATCCCCTCCAGCGACCTTGCCAACCAGCCATTTGAAATAGGTTACCGGCGCAAAAATATTGTAAATAGCGACCAAGTCCTCTGTGAAGCTAGCCCTAATCTTTTGAACCAACTCCACCTGCTCACTAATCCAAGGGTGGTCAGCGCCTAAAGGCTCAATATCTGCTAACTCCTTGATAGATTGGACCTTTTTCAAGCGCTCGTTAGGATAAGCAAAATAACCATCGCTCATCAACTTGACAAAGTCTGGCTTGACTTCTGATAGAAACGCTTGATGGCCCGCCAGGTTTTTCTCAATAATGGCCTGATTTCCAAAACCAGCCAGCCACTCCTCCTCGCTGGTAAAGTGATGCCAGAAACCAACTGGTACTCGATCAACTTTTTCTCCCTTAAAAGCTTTTAAAACCAACTCTCTTTTAGACATATCTTGCTCCTTTTCAATTTGATTGCTATTATCATATCACTGAAAAGTAAGCTTTCCAAATATATATTTCCTATCAGCCCGATTAAAAATATTTATAAGAGTAAATTAAAAAAGCTAGCTCGAGCTAGCTTTACCAAGGTTTTTCAGCTTTCGATGAAAAACCTTTTTTTCTTACTATTTTTAGAAAGACAAGATATATATTTTCTATGGGAGAGATAGGCAATCTTTATCAAAAGACCTCTACTTCGATCTTACTTACCCTTAGCTGCAAAATACTCCCGCACAAGCGGTGCAACCTTGGTGCCAAAGAGTTCGATAGACTGGAGAACCTGCTCATGCGGAAGCGATCCCAACGGCAGATGCAGCATGAAGCGGTCCAGTCCCAGCTCCTCTATCATCTTGATCAATTTCTGAGCGACCTTTTCAGGACTGCCTACAAACATGGCCCCCTCTGGCCCTACCTGATCTAGGTATTGCTCATAGGTCATCTCCCGCCAGTGAGGGCGGTCCTTGGAGATAGCGTCCACTACCTGCTTGGTCGGATGGAAGTAAGTCCGGACCGCCTCCTCATTGTCCTCCATGACCCAGCCCCAAGAGTGGGCAGCGATTTTCAACTTCTCATCTGAGTGCCCACTTTCCTGCCCAATCCAGCGATACGCATCCAGCAGGGGCTTGAAGCGCTTAGGCTGTCCACCGATAATGGCATACGCAATTGGCAGGCCCTTCTGGGCTACCTTAATGGTGGACTCGACATTGCCCCCCGTCGCTACCCAAACTGGCAATGTTTCTTGCACCGCTCGTGGGTAGACTTCCCGATTGTCAATAGTCTGCGTCAGCTTGCCCTCCCAATTCAACCGCGTCTCGGCACTGGCATAGAGGAGCAGATCCAGCTTTTCATCAAAAAGCTCTTCATAATCCTTCAAGTCATAGCCAAAGAGCGGAAAGGACTCGATAAAAGATCCACGGCCAGCCATGACCTCTGCTCTGCCATTTGACAAAGCATCAATCGTCGCATACTGCTGGTAGACTCGGATAGGATCCAAGCTCGACAAGACACTGACAGCACTAGTCAAGCGAATCTTCTCTGTCTTGACCGCACCAGCCGCCAGCACAATCTCCGGTGCAGAGACGGAAAAATCCTCTCGGTGATGCTCTCCAATACCATATACGTCCAGCCCTATCTTGTCTGCCAGCTCAATCTCTGCTACCAGCTACCGAATGCGTTCATCATGACTGTAAATCTACCCAGTCGCTTCCAGAGCAGTTGTTTCACAAAATGTTGAAATTCCTAATTCTACCATTCTGTTTCCTCGCTATCTCTTTTAGTTTTTAGGGTATTTTATCACTAGTTAGTTCTATTTTCAATGAATTTGCTCATTAGAAAAAGCCTAGATGAACTAGACTTTCTTAGTTTATTCTACCTGTAGTTTATTGTCTTTCAATGTTAACTTCGAGTTTTCTGTCAATTCTGTTTGTTCAAAAGTGTAAATCGTCTCACCCTTTGTATCAATCATGTACCAGGCTTGGTCTTTACGGACAACCAGGGCAAGCTCCGTACTATTTGTATCCTCGTTTTTGACAGACAAAGGAAAGGCCTTGTCCACACCTTCCAGAGCTACTTTCTCCCCTGTTTTTAATTCTACTAGGTAGTGTACTCCATCCTTGGTACCAAAACTGTAGTCCGCATTAATCTTTGTGTGGCTATCGTAGTCTTTCATTTGAATGGAAGTTCTATCTATACCTTCAAATGCCTTTTTAAATTGTTCTTTCTGCTCTTCAGCTTTCTTTTGATCTTGGGACTGAACCGTCTCTTGCACCGCAGCAATCCGTTCCATGTTTTGCTTTTTCGCTTGTCTCTCCTGATGGATCAAAATTGTCCTGATTAAGAAAGAACTAGATAAGGCGATACCAACCAGCATAGCAATAATATTTTTTTTCTTCATTTTCTTCTCCTTATAAAAAATTAGAGCCGAGCAAACATACTCCTCACTCAAGTATACCAAGAGAGAGCAAAAAAGTCTAGATGAACTAGACTTTCTTAGCTTATTCTACCGTTACAGATTTAGCGAGATTGCGTGGTTTATCCACATCCAATCCGCGGTGCAAGGTCGCAAAATAAGCAATCAATTGAGTTGGCACCACCATAGAGATTGGTGACAAATAAGGGTGAACTTGGCTCAGGACAATATCGTCTCCATCCTTAGCCACATTTTCCTCCGCAATGGTCAACACTTTGGCTCCACGCGCCACAACTTCAGAAACATTGCCGCGAGTATGGCTAGCCAAGACCTCGTCTGAAAGCAGGGCTAGGACAGGTGTTCCCTCTTCAATCAGAGAGATTGTACCGTGTTTGAGCTCACCAGCCGCGAAGCCTTCACACTGGATATAAGAAATTTCTTTGAGTTTTAAGCTAGCTTCCATCGCCACATAATAATCTTGACCACGGCCGATATAAAAGGCGCTGCGAGTTTCCGCCAATAAGTCACGAACCTTGCTTTCGATCAATTCTTTATCAGAAAGGATAGACTCGATAGACTGGGCTACGATAGACAGCTCATGAACCAAGTCAAACTTCTTAGCTTTTTCGTTGCCGTTGGCATCACCGACTGCCTTGGCCAAGAAAGCTAGGGCAGCGATTTGCGCGGTGTAGGCTTTGGTTGAAGCTACGGCGATTTCTGGTCCAGCATGGAGAAGCAAGGTGTGCTTCGCTTCCCGAGACAGGGTTGAACCTGGCACATTGGTCACTGTCAGGCTAGGAATGCCCAATTCATTGGCCTTGACTAAGACCTGACGACTGTCAGCAGTCTCACCAGATTGACTGATGAAGATGAAGAGTGGCTTCTTGCTGAGGAGTGGCATAGCATAGCCCCATTCAGAAGAAATACCTAATTCTACTGGCGTATCCGTCAGCTCTTCCAGCATTCGTTTAGAAGCGTAACCAGCATGATAAGAAGTTCCAGCAGCAATGATATAAATGCGATCCGCTTCTTGGACTGTCTTGATGATGGCAGGATCAATCAGCATCTGATTATTTTCATCCGCATAGGTGCTGATCAGCTTCCGCATCACGGTCGGCTGCTCGTCAATTTCCTTCAGCATGTAGTAAGGATAAGTGCCTTTGCCGATATCAGACAAATCCAGCTCAGCTGTATAGCTACCACGTTCAAGAACGTTACCATCGTAATCTTGTACTTCTACGCTATTTGCAGTCACGATAACCAACTCTTTATCATGGATTTCCATATATTCGCTGGTCTCACGAATCATAGCCATAGCATCGGAACAGACCATGTTATAGCCTTCGCCCAAGCCAATCAAAAGCGGAGATTTATTTTTGGCAACGTAGATCGTAGAAGGATCTTGGGCATCTACTAAGGCAAAAGCGTAAGAACCTTCGATAATGTGAAGAGCCTTGCGGAAAGCGTCAAGAACAGAGAGGCCGTCTTCTTCCGCAAATTTCCCAATCAGATGGACTGTAATTTCTGTATCTGTCTGCCCTTTAAAATCATGGCCAGCAAGATAGTTATTTTTGATATCCAGGTAATTTTCAATCACACCGTTGTGAACCAAAACAAAACGACCTGTCTGAGAAGTGTGAGGATGGGCGTTATTCTCACTTGGTTTTCCGTGGGTTGCCCAGCGCGTATGCCCAATACCTGTCGAACCTGCTACATCCATGCCAATCTTAGCACGAAGATCTGCAATTCGGCCAACAGACTTGACTAGGCTAGATTTTTCTCCTGTTGTCACAAAAATTCCAGCCGAATCATAGCCTCGGTATTCTAACTTTTCAAGTCCTTGCATCAAAATATCTGTTGCATTGCGATTTCCCACAACTCCGACGATTCCACACATAGATTTATTTCTAGCCTTTTGCTGGTAAAAGGCTAGTTCCTCCTTTATTAAAAATTGGTATAGTCTTATTTATCTTTTTATCGAGAGACAAAAACATTATACACACCGATTTGATATTTGTCAACATAAAATTGGTATAGTTTTGAGATGAAAAAAATATATTTAAGAATCAAAAAAGCCTCCCGTCGGAAGACCTTTCCTATAGGAATAAGCAAAACTAGGTTCAATGCCCCTTGTGCTTTTCCAATCGTTTTTGCTGTTTGAGTTCGAATTTCCTTTGCTTAGCCAGTTCTTTCTGCTGCTTGCGCTTGACCCGAGCGATTTGCTTTTGCTCTTCAAATTGCAGCTTCAGCGCTTCCTGAGACTTTGAAGAACGTGAAGCCATCTGCTCTTTTTTAGCCTGTCTCTGCTGGCGTTTAGGACTGATGGACTTAGTCTTCTCCTTCACCCTGATGCTGGGACCAAACTGCAACCGATGATAATAACGGTTTAGAAAATCCAACAATTCCTGCGTGCTAGGCTCTACACCAAAGGTGACTCGGCAAACTCTATAAGATTGAGCATGTTCCTGCTCGAAAAGACCGTGCCAAAATCCCTCTTCAAAATAAACTGTCAGCGTCATTGAAATCTTATCCATGACAGCACCTCCTTTAAAAAATCCCTAAGAATGGACAACCAAGGAGGAAGGTTACTGACAAAAAATGGTTTTTTGCGTCTGGACTACCAACCAGAACTGTGTTTTTATCTTAGTAGCTACAGTCTAGCAAGATTTTATGAAAAATTCAAGGAGAGCTAAAAATTGTACTGATCGAAGACAAAGTAAGACTAACGAAAAACCTCTGAATTCAAAAAGTAATTTTGAGATTGTTCTAAAATCTTAATGAAAACAAAAAAATCTCCCCGAAGGGAGAAGATCTGGTTTATTTTACCTTATAGTGCGAGAAACCGTAACCGAAGATCATACTTGAGTATATCGAGATAAGGTGACAACATAAAAAGCCCTCTGAGATCAGAGAGCTTTATTCTTGCTGGATAAAACGTTTATAGACTAGGCGACGAGACGAAGTCAACGAAGTATAGAAACGTTTTAGACGCAAGATTAACGACGAAGTCCAAGAGAGTTGATCAACTCACGGTAACGGTTAACGTCGTTTTTACGCAAGTATGCAAGCAAGTTACGACGGCGACCGATTTTCTTCATCAAACCACGGTAAGTAGCGTGGTCTTTTTTGTGTTGTTTGATGTGTTCGTTAAGGTGGTTGATTTCCCAAGTAAGGACAGCAACTTGAACCTCTACTGAACCTGTATCACCTTCGTGACGCGCATATTGTGCGATGATTTCATTTTTTTTCTCTTTTGAGATTGCCATGATAAGCTCCTTTTCTTTACGCTTCATCCGAGTGGCAGGCTTGGCAATTCCTGCAACCAAGAAGAAGTTATTTGTCTTTAAGACATTCCTATTCTATCAGGAAGCCAAGTTTTTGTCAAATCTTCTAATTTTCCGACAAAGTCAGCCAAATTTCACTAGCCAAAATGAGGATTTTCTACACATTTGCTCCAAGGCTCGATCTAGCTAGTCGCTTTTTGACTTTGGAGCGGGTTTAGCTTATACTGAGATTAAAATGATACGAGGAGAAGAGCTTATGAAATATCTTGAATTTGGAGAAAGCAAGCGAGAAATTTCCCAGATTATCATGGGACTGATGCGAATCGCCCAAATGTCCCCCAAAGAGGTGGAAGAACTGGTCGAAACAGCCTTGTCAGTCGGGATCAATGCTTTCGATCTCGCCGATATATACGGTGGAGGCAAGTGTGAAGAAATTCTGGGACAAGTGCTTAAAAATCGACCTGACCTGCGGGCTAAGATGTGGATTCAGTCCAAGGTGGGAATCCGCATAGAAGAATTCACCTACTTCGACTTTTCCAAAGACCATATCCTCGAAGCAACGGATGGTATTTTACAGCGTCTAGGTGTAGACCATCTGGACTCTCTGCTCCTGCATCGACCTGATGCCCTGATGGAGCCTAGTGAAATCGCTGAAGCTTTCGATCTGCTCAAATCTCAAGGAAAGGTTCTTGATTTTGGAGTGTCCAACCAGAATCCTATGATAATGGAACTTCTCAAAAAAGAGGTCAAGCAGCCCTTGGTGGCAAATCAGCTCCAATTGAGCGCAGCTTTTTCACCTGCTTTTGAAGCTGGCTTCCACGTCAACATGGAGGGCACAGCCGCAAATATGCGCGACGGTAGCATTTTCGAATACTGCCGCCTCAACGACGTCGTGATTCAGGCTTGGTCTGTCCTCCAGCACGGCTATTTCGAAGGCGTTTTTGTCGGTTCGGTTAAATACCCCAAGCTCAATGCCGTCCTAAACCGACTGGCCGACAAATACCAAATATCACCATCGGCAGTGGCTATTGCTTGGGTACTACGCTATCCAGCCCACATGCAGGCGGTCATCGGCACGATCAAGCCCAGCCGCATCATCGAATCAGCCAAGTCAGCAGATATTGAACTGACTAGAAAAGAATGGTACGAAATATACTTGGCCTCTGGAAAAGATCTTCCTTAAGAAATGATCCTAAAATCCGATTAATTTTTTACCAAGATGCTGGCTAAAGGACTGGCAGAAAAGCTGTCTAGAGCATATCTACTATATAGCTTAAAGGGCAAAATCACCTTGCACAAGATTAACTAGCACATAAAATTCCTATTTCACGAAAGGAAAAAATATATGAACCATTTCGATACAATCATCATCGGCGGAGGACCGGCTGGCATGATGGCTGCCATTTCCAGTTCTTTCTATGGACAGAAGACCTTACTCCTTGAGAAAAATAAACGATTGGGCAAGAAACTAGCCGGAACGGGCGGCGGGCGCTGCAATGTGACCAATAACGGAAGCCTAGATGACCTCATGGCCGGTATTCCAGGCAACGGGCGCTTTCTTTACAGCGTCTTTTCCCAGTTTAACAACCATGATATCATTAACTTTTTTACCGAGAATGGTGTCAAACTCAAGGTCGAAGACCACGGCCGTGTTTTCCCAGCGACAGACAAGTCCCGCACCATTATCGAAGCTTTGGAAAAGAAGATTGCAGAGCTAGGCGGCACTGTCATCACCAACACCGAAATCGTCTCCGTTAAAAAATCTGATGAGCTTTTCACTGTCAAATCCAGCGACCAGGCTTGGACCTGTCAGAAATTAATTGTGACGACTGGCGGCAAGTCCTACCCTTCAACTGGCTCGACAGGCTTCGGACACGATATCGCCCGACACTTCAAGCACACAGTAACTGACCTGGAAGCCGCTGAAAGTCCTCTTCTGACTGACTTCCCTCACAAAGCGCTTCAGGGGATTTCGCTGGACGATGTGACTCTAAGCTATGGCAAACATGTCATCACCCACGACCTGCTCTTTACCCACTTTGGCCTATCCGGTCCGGCTGCTCTGCGCTTGTCTAGCTTTGTCAAGGGCGGCGAAACCATCTATCTGGATGTCCTGCCACAGATGAGTCAGCAGGATTTGGCAGACTTTTTAGAAGAACATCGGGAAAAATCGCTGAAGAACTGCCTGAAAATCCTCCTACCCGAGCGAATGGCAGAATTTTTTGCCCAGCCCTTTCCCGAGAAAGTCAAACAACTCAATCTCAGTGAAAAAGAAGCTCTCATCAAGCAAATTAAAGAACTGCCCATCCCTGTCACTGGCAAAATGTCCCTGGCCAAGTCCTTTGTCACCAAGGGTGGCGTTAGTCTCAAGGAAATCAATCCTAAAACTCTGGAAAGCAAGCTCGTTCCCGGTCTCCACTTTGCCGGCGAAGTCCTAGACATCAATGCCCATACGGGCGGCTTCAATATCACTTCTGCCCTCTGCACCGGCTGGGTGGCAGGCTCAAATCCAATATATAAATAATTTAATGGCTAAATACCAAATAAGAAAGGAAGTCCTTTGGAACATATTATTTTACTAAGAGGTGTTACTCCTAATGGAAAGAATGCTATCCCCAAAATGTCTTATTTGGTAGATATTTTGACAGAAGCTGGTTTTCAACACGTTCGAACCTATATTCAAAGTGGGAATATCATTCTTGAAAGTGACTTAGATTTAGAAGAAATACGAGAATGCGTTCATACTCTGATAAAGGAAAAAATTGGGGCCGACTTAAAAATGGTTATCAAGAATAAGAATGATCTCGAAAAGATTATTCATGAGAACCCGTTTAGAGAAGACTATCTTCATGATCGTATACATGTGATTCTTTATCAGGGATTTATCCAAAGTCTGCCACTAGAAAGATTGAAAGCTGACTATGACGAGGAAGAAATTTGTCTAGGCGATCACTGTCTCTACCTCTATCTCCCTAGAACTGCCAAACGAAAAAAGCTCAATACCAACTATCTTGAAAAACTTTTTGGCGTGGATCTAACTATGAGAAAGTTAAACGTAATAGAAAAATTACTAACAAAATAGGAGAACAAGATGAACAGACGCGAAACCGTTGAATTCGTCAACATGTGCATGATTTATGACGGAGAAAAAGTTCTTGTCCAGGATCGAGTTAGTACCGACTGGCCTGGCATCACCTTTCCCGATGGGCATGTAGAGCGCGGGGAATCTTTTACCGATGCAGTTATCAGAGAAGTCAAAGAAGAAACTGGACTTACCATCTCCAAACCTCAACTTTGCGGCATCAAGGATTGGTATGATGATAAAGATTTTCGCTATGTCGTCCTACTCTACAAGACTAAGCACTATTCTTGTGCTACAATCCTCAGACGAAGGAAAGGTCTGGTGGGAAGATTTACAAAATCTATCACATCTGAAACTTGCAACCGAAGACATGTCAGATATGCTGCGTGTTTTTTTAGAGGACGATTTAAGTGAATTCTTTTACTATAAAGACGGCGACGATTGGCTTTATGACTTGAAGTAAAAAATGAGAGTGGGAAAGAAATTGGTAATTCGTTAGAATTCGATTTCGTCGTCCCACCTCCGCACAGTTGAGTAGGGCTGTAAAAGCTGATGAAATCAGCCTAGTAGAGCCCACTCAACCACTGCGTCTTGCTCGACAATCAAAAGACAATTTAGAGGCTAGGACTTTTGTCCCAGCCTCTTTTATTCTGTATTTGTCCGAACATAAGCTGCAATCACATCTGCTGTGTACTGGGCAGTTCCTGCCCCAAATTTGTCAATGTTTTCCTTAAACTCTGGGTTATAGACATAGCCTTTACCGATATAGCCGAATACCTCAATAGAGCAATCAAAGCCGTAAGTACGGATAGCTTGTAAGAGACGCGCTGCCTGCTCTTGATTTTCTGCTGCGTCAACTGGCAAGCCTTGCTGCATATTCTCTGCCAGACTTTGAAAAACTTGATTGAAGGCTTCAACAGATTCTTCTTCCCGTCCATTTTGACGAGCTAGTGCTTCCGCCATGACTTCTTGACCATATTCTTCTACAGCCTTTTGGTGGTATTTTTGATTGTCTTCGTAGGTAAAGCCTGCGAATTTTTCTTTCATTGTCATTTTTCTTTCTCCTTTTTCTTCTTGGATAGTTTTTTGCAAGGTGGAAATCAAGGTATCCAAGTGGTCTCTTTCCTGCTGCAAATACTCTAACTGCCTAACCAGATGCGGCAATAAGGCCTGATCGTCCTGACTCAGCAGCTCTGCTATTTTCTCTAGGGAAAAGCCCAAATACTTATAGTAAAGGATGACCTGCAGCCGCTCTAGATCAGTTTGACTGTATGTCCGATAGCCATTTTCTGATTTTTGAGGAACTAAAAGTCCGATTTTGTCGTAGTGATGCAGGGTTTTGACAGAGACACCCGAAAGCTGCGCAGCTTCTTTGATATGATACATGATAGACCTCCTTACCCTTATAGTATAAACCCTGACCAAAGGTCAGAGTCAAGCTTTTTTAGAAATTTTTTAACCGACTTAGAGTTTCCAAAGCGGCTAACATTTATTTACGAGAAACCATAGCAATAAAGCCCAGTTTTTCTTGATTCTTTTGGAACATCTTAAACATCTTCATAAATTGACTATAGTTTTCTTTCTTGAGGGCATTGAAGCAGATTTTCAGTGTGCCGCCCAGTCCTTCGTCATATATCATCCCTCGAAGACTCATCAAGGTCATTTCGCCGACAAATGTGTCTACACGGTCAAAAGCATGAGAGCGCGCTAGCTGAATCCAAGAGCCCTCTGTCAGAGGACCAACATTGACATTAATCGCACGAGATAGCTCTTCCCGAACATTCTCATCTTTTTGTTTGAGCATAACATCGTGGGTGAGGAGTACTCCGCCTGGCTTCAGCACCCGGTAGTACTCATCCATACATTTGTCCTTCCCCTTATCTGTCTGCATGGTCAGCATGGCTTCATTGATAACGATATCAAAAGAATTGTCATCATAAGGCAGCTTCATGGCATTAGCCTGCTCAAAGGTAACTAGCTTACCAACACCAGCCTTGTCTCCATCAAGCCGAGCCTGATTTAGCGCAGCCTTATCCAAATCAACTGCAGTAATCTGGCAGCCATATCTTTTAGCCAGCTCGATTGTTGTGGTTCCCATATTGCAGGCAACTTCTAGAACCTTCTTTTCGCTGGAAAACTGCCCCTGCTCAATCAGCCAGTCTGTTGCCAGCTTGCCACCAGGACGAAGACGTTTCTTTCCTAATTTTGCTAAGAATTTATGACCTGCTTCTGCCATTTCCGAACCTCCATGATTTTGATTGGTTCCATTATAGCATAAAACATTATATTTTCAGATAATTCTTAGAATTTAGCAAAAAAACAGACCGAATCGACTGATTCAATCTGTCTTGTACTTTCTTTACAAGCCAAGAAATCCAGCTAGAAAGCGCAGCAAGGCCACCAAGACTACACCAAATACAACAGTTGCGATTAAGTTTTTATACTTAAATGCCACATAGATCGTCGGAAAAACAGACAGCAAATCCAGCCATTTGAAGCTAGGGAGATTCCCAGACTGGGCAGTGGTGACGCTGGACAAAATCAGGGCAAAGATAATAGACACTGGCAAATATTTCAGAAAGCGCTCAACAATAGGCGGAAGTCCTTTATATTTTACCAAGATAAAAGGTAGGACCCGTGGAAGCCATGTGACTAGAGCTGAGCAAAGGATAGCCAACAAAATATACTTACTTATCATCTAAGAACACCCCCACCGTACAGCCTAGCAGAGTCGCAAAGAGTACCGCCAGTGAATTTTGAATCAAGATTGTCAAGGCCAAATAGGAAATCCCAACGACCAACAAAACAGACAGCAGCTTCTTCATGTCAATCCGCCGGAGCATAATCAGAAACTGAGAAGAAAAAATTCCAATAAACATTGCAACCAAAGCAAAATCTAGACCAAAGCTTTCAGGATTGGGCAAGAGGCCACCTAAAATCGTTCCCAGCACCGTTCCAAGGAACCAAGCACCATAGCTCAGCAGATTATTTCCATGCATCCACTGTGGCAAAATCCTCTTCGAGTGAATCTGCTCTCCCATCAAAACACCGTAGGACTCATCGGTAAGGAGACTCCCCATCGCAATATTTTGCCCCATGCTGAAGTCTCTAAAAATGCTAGAGGCATGTAGCCCTAGCAAGAAAAAACGCAGATTAATCAAAAAGACAGTCAAGGCAATGGCCAAAATCGGAGCACCTTGCGCAATCAAACCTATCATAGCAAACTGGGCACTGCCTGCATAAACCAAGAGGCTCATCAGGCCCATCTCCAAGGGATTCATATAAGGCGCCGCCATGATGCCGCAGGCTAGGCCAATCCCAATATAGCCCAGAGCCGTTGGCACTGCTGCTTTTGCCCCCTGTTTAAATGTCTGTCCGCGCATTCTGATCCTTTACTCCATCGTTTCAAAAGCCAGACTCGGCTTAGCATTGAGGTCCAAACTGGCAAAATTCTTCTTATTCCACTCACTGACGCTGGCATAGGCAATCATACCAGCATTGTCTCCGCAGAGGCGCAGAGGCGGAATAATCACCTTGACATCCTGAATCTCAGCTGCCAAGCGCTCTCTCAGGCCTTGATTGGCCGCAACGCCTCCCGCCACGACCAGAGTCTTGACCGGATATTTTTCCAGCGCTTTTTTAGTCTTGGCCATGAGAATATCCATGACCGCTGCCTGAAAGCTTGCTGACAGGTCTTGATTAGACAAGATCTCTCCTTTTTGTTGGGCATTGTGGTGCAGGTTGATAAAGGCCGACTTGAGACCGGAAAAAGAAAATTCTAGATTGTCTTCCTTGATCATAGCCCGCGGAAAATCATAGATATCCTGTCCTTGATGAGCCAGCTGATCAATCTCCCGACCTGCTGGATAGGTCAAGCCCATGACTCGACCCACCTTATCATAGGCTTCACCGACTGCATCATCGCGGGTCTCCCCCACAATCTTATAATCACCAGCCTGACTGACATAGACCAGCTCAGTATGGCCGCCACTGACCAAGAGAGCCAGCAAGGGAAATTCCAAGGGCTCCACGCTCTGAGCTGCCATCAGGTGCCCGGCCATATGATTGACTGGAATCAGGGGAATATCATGAGCCCAGGCAAAGGACTTGGCCGCTGCCAAGCCGACCAGAAGCGCCCCGACTAGACCAGGACCATAGGTGACCGCCACCGCTGTGACTTGCTCCTCGCTAATCCCTGCTTCTGCCAAGGCCTCCTCAATGCAAACCGTAATGACCTCCACATGGTGACGGCTGGCCACTTCAGGTACCACTCCACCAAAACGCTTGTGGCTCTCAATCTGGCTGGCAATGACATTGCTCAAAAGCTCCGTCTCATTCTTCAGAACCGCCACACTGGTCTCATCACAGGACGTCTCAAAAGCTAAAATATATCTATCTTTCATGGATCTCTCTTTTCATGACTATCGCGTCTTCCACCGGCGCATGGTAGTAGGCCTTTCGCCGCGCGATTTCTTCAAATTTTTCTTTTTTGTAAAATAGCAGAGCTGGCCTGTTTGACTCCCTAACTTCGAGGAAAATTTCTTTATCTGCTGGCAAAAAGTCAAACAAGGCTGTCGCGATTTTCTGCCCCTGATAGCTAGGCAATACAGCAATTTGCAGAACTTCTGCTTCAAAGTCTGTCTCCTGCCAGATTAAAAAGCCGACAAGCTGAGTCTCATCTGCTGCTATTGCACAACTGTTCACATCCGAACGCAGAACCTCTTCCATTTGTATGGCTGTCCAAGGACTGACCTCATAGACTGCAAGTAAGAGCTCTTCCAGCTCTTCTGCTAGAACTGCCGCGTCCACATTCAAGCTGTCGCTCCATTTTCTCAACTTAATCATAGGCGCTGAATGTAAGAATCGCTGGATTCCTGGTGGGTCTTGAGCCAATTTTCCTCGGCTTCTACCCGCTTGAGATAGTTAGGGACAAAGTCATGAATGGACTGGGCTGGCAGGTCTAAACCGAGACGACCAATAGCTGCTGCGTCTGGTAAGGTCGGCTGAAGGGCAGCCTGAGGAAGAGCAGCTTCAATCTGCTCCGCAAAAGTTGCTGTCTCTCCGACAAAAGTGACGGGCTGATTAGCAGCGCTAACTATGTCTAAAACCTCTGCCAAAGGAAGATGGGCCTCCGGCCGCATAGCCTGACCAGACTGATAAAAGCCAGCATAGACATTATTGCGGCGGGCATCCACGATGGGAATGACCAAACCTTCCACCTGCTCTGGTACTAAAGCCAGCAGACTAGACACACCGACCAGCTCGATCTTGAGGGTATGCGCTAAAGTCTTGGCTGTCGCCACCGCAATTCTCAGGCCTGTGTAGCTACCCGGCCCCTGCGCCACCGCGATCCGATCCAAATCAGCCGACTTCAAATCCAGACTATTCATCAGAAAATCGATAGCCGGCATAAGAGTAATACTATGATTTTTCTTGATATTGAGCGTCACCTGCCCCAAGATCTCCTCATTCTCTAAAATCGCTAGAGACAGAGCCTTATTTGACGTATCCATCGCTAAAATTTTCATCATGTTCTTCCTTACTCGAGTGGTTGCTTCTTATTATACTATAAAAGTGACCACAAGGGTAGAGAAGCAGTCATTTGATTATCCAGATTACCTCTTAAAAGCTTTTCTGAAAATCTCCACAATATTTTCTCGGCTATGTCTTTTACTAAAAGCTGGTTTTATGATATAATTGGTTAGAATTATATCGAATCAAGGTCAATCTACTACTCATAAAACTGAATAAAAGAAAACAGCTGATTAGCTGTCGTTTTCTGTAGCTTGATCATGAAAAATGGAAGGAAATAAAATGATTTACAAAGTTTTTTATCAAGAAACAAAAGAACGCAGCCCACGCCGTGAAAAAACACGTGCCCTTTACTTAGAAGTGGAAGCTGCCAATGAATTAGAAGGCCGCATCAAAGCCCGCAGATTGGTCGAAGAAAAGACTCCATACAATATCGAATTTATCGAGCTCTTGTCTGACAAACACCTTGAATACGAAAAAGAGTCAGGCGCCTTCGAATTGACGGAGTTATAACTATGGCATATAACTTAAAGAAAGAAGAAGTTGGTGTTTTCGCCATCGGCGGTCTGGGCGAAATCGGTAAAAATACCTACGGAATTGAGTATCAAGATGAGATTATCATCGTCGATGCTGGGATTAAATTTCCCGAAGACGACCTCTTGGGTATCGACTATGTTATTCCCGACTACTCTTATATCGTAGAAAATATTGATCGCGTGAAGGCCGTCCTCATCACCCACGGGCACGAGGACCATATCGGCGGCATTCCTTTCCTGCTCAAGCAAGCCAATGTACCTATCTATGCCGGCCCTTTGGCGCTAGCCCTCATTCGGGGCAAGCTAGAAGAGCATGGACTTTTACGGGATGCCAAGCTCTATGAAATCAATCAAAATACAGAGTTGACCTTTAAAAATCTGAAGGCGACTTTCTTCAGGACAACCCACTCTATTCCAGAGCCCTTGGGGATTGTCATTCATACGCCGCAAGGTAAGATTGTCTGTACCGGTGACTTCAAGTTTGACTTTACACCAGTCGGTGAGCCAGCAGACTTACACCGTATGGCCGCTCTGGGCGAGGAAGGCGTACTCTGCCTCCTGTCCGACTCGACCAATGCTGAAGTTCCGACCTTTACCAATTCCGAAAAAGTAGTTGGACAGTCTATTTTGAAGATCATCGAAGGCATTCATGGACGGATTATTTTCGCTTCTTTTGCCTCTAACATCTTCCGCCTCCAGCAGGCTGCTGAGGCTGCTGTCAAGACCGGTCGCAAGATTGCCGTCTTTGGCCGTTCTATGGAAAAAGCTATTGTCAACGGGATTGAGCTGGGCTATATCAAGGTTCCCAAAGATACCTTCATCGAGCCAAACGAGCTCAAGGACTATCCAGCTGGTGAAGTGCTGATTATGTGTACAGGAAGTCAGGGTGAGCCCATGGCAGCCCTGTCTCGGATTGCCAATGGTACCCACCGTCAGGTTCAGCTGCAGCCTGGAGATACAGTCATCTTCTCATCCAGCCCTATCCCTGGTAATACGACCAGCGTTAACAAGCTGATTAACATCATTTCTGAAGCTGGTGTAGAAGTCATTCACGGTAAGATTAACAACATCCATACCTCTGGACACGGTGGCCAGCAGGAGCAAAAGCTCATGCTTCGCTTGATTAAGCCTAAATATTTCATGCCAGTTCATGGTGAATACCGCATGCAGAAAATCCATGCAGGCCTGGCCGTTGATACTGGAGTGCCAAAAGATAATATCTTCATCATGAGCAATGGTGACGTGCTGGCTCTGACAGCTGACTCAGCTCGTATTGCTGGTAGTTTCAACGCTCAGGATATCTATGTCGATGGGAACCGCATTGGTGAAATCGGAGCTGCAGTCCTGCGCGACCGTAAAGACCTGTCAGAAGATGGCGTGGTTCTGGCTGTCGCAACGGTTGACTTTGAGTCCAAGATGATTTTAGCCGGTCCAGATATTCTCAGCCGCGGCTTTATCTACATGCGCGAATCAGGCGACCTCATCCGCCAAAGCCAGCGTATCCTCTTCAATGCCATTCGCATTGCCCTTAAGAATAAAGATGCCAGCGTCCAATCTGTTAGCGGCGCTATCGTCAACGCCTTGCGTCCTTTCCTCTACGAAAGTACCGAGCGCGAACCTATTATTATTCCGATGGTGCTTACACCAGATGAAGACAACTAAAAAACAAGCTTTGCTAGACTAGCAAAGCTTGTTTTTTGTAAACTTTAATGGTGATTGCCAATTGACTTCTATCTATTTGAGAATAGCTCACTTTAACCACTTGATGAAATGGTATTTAGTCACACCTTTTTGTGGAACATCTTCCAGACTGGCGTAGATTTCATAGCCTTGCTTGACGTAAAAATCCTTGGCCTGATAAGACTTGGTGGACAAGGTAATGCTAGTTACTCCAGCTTCTGTAGCTTTTTCTTCTAATTCTGCCAGCAGACTAGCTCCCAAGCCCTTTTTCTGGTGTTCCTTATCTACCACTAAGGCCTTGATATGGATGTTTTCCAACACCTGCTGGGCATGGAGCAAGGCGATTAAGTTTCCTTCCTCTTCCCGTGTCAGATAATAATCCTTGGGCTCAAGTTCTTCAAGCCTAGCTGATCCAAAAGAAGCCTCATATTGCTCCTTGAAAACTTGCTTGATAAAGTCACGAAATTCTGTCATTTCTTGCTACTTTCAGAATCCTTATAGCATTTCCCTACACTGATATAGGGAAATCCTGCTTGCTAAACCAAGTACAATCGGGCTCAGCTATTTAACACGCCAAGCCCGAATGGTAGATCATAGATAATCCGTCAGAAGGATTATTGTTCCTTTTTCTTGCTTCCAGCTAAGCCAAGGAAGGCCAAGACAGTGCCTAGTAAAGTCATCGCCCAAGCTGATGATGTTCCAGTTTGAGGAAGTTTAGCGGTCTTAGAAACAGCTGCTTCTGAAGATTTAGCAACCTTTGTCTCAGCTACTTTCTGCTCTGCTGAAGGCGCTGAATCAGTTGGAGTTGTTGGGGTTACTGGGGTTACTGGGCGCTCAGCTGGCTGATCTTTGGCAAGAGGAGTCACTGATGGAGCAGGCTGAACGATCGGCACTTCGATTTGACCAAGACTAGGTTTCGTTTCTTTAGTGCCCACTTCTACTAGCTCATCCACTGGTGCTTTAGAAACGGAAGACTCAACAACCTTTCGACTGCCATCTAGCGCAGATA
Organism: Streptococcus cristatus; assembly: GCF_008369405.1. Taxonomy (GTDB): domain Bacteria; phylum Bacillota; class Bacilli; order Lactobacillales; family Streptococcaceae; genus Streptococcus; species Streptococcus cristatus_G. Next base: position 106,971 of record NZ_VSJJ01000003.1, on the reverse strand, counting down.
CTTCCACTAGATTCATTTTTTCGCCCTTGCTTCCTGTTTGAACAACTTTTCGTTGACCTTTTTCAAGCTCTGGATTCAATATTTCTTTTGTCTCAAAATCAAGCTCTTCTGTTTGGATATCCAGATATGGCTTATCCTCAACTAAAGCAGCTTTCTCATCCTGAGCTGTGCTACCATTATGGCTAAGTGGCTTCAGATTTTCACGCGCAGCTTGAAGTTTAGCGACCAGCTTATCTACCTCAGCCTGTTTATTCCGATTCAATTCCCAGTCGATATCATCTTGGGCAGCCTTCAGACTAGCAACAGACTCTGGCGTATAGATGCTCAAATCGCTAGGAACCTTGGCTAATTCATCTCGGACAGACTCATAGTTGGCCTTGAAGTAATCTTTATTGTGATCAGCAAATGCTGTCATCAATTTGAAAATCTCTTCTTCCTTGTACTCAGCTTGTGGTCTATCTGCCCAGATAGCAAGCATGCTGCCGACTGTTGGGAGAGAGACTTCTGGATACTTGGTAGAGGCCAGTTGGTTAAATGGTGTCTTTTCAGTATTTTCAAGTGCTTTCTGTAAGAAACCACCACCATCTTCCGGTTTTTGCCCTAAGATATAGTACCAGTCCCCATTGGTATTGAGGAATTTATAGCCTTTGCTTGCTAGATACTGAGGTGATGCAAGGTTATAACCCCACCATCCCTTAGACCAGTAAGAGATCAAGACATCCTTGTCAAACTCAACATCATCCTTGTCTTCGTAGTAGAAGCCATCGTTGAAGGCCATTGGCTGAAGGCCTCGCTCTTTAGCCATAGCAGCAAGCGTGTTGGCATATTCTGCAAACTTGCCGTAGAGGTTGTAGTATTTCAGATAATACCAACCTTGAGCATTTGTCGCATCGTTGGCATACTCATCTGTACCATAGTTGAAAATCTTTGATTTTCCTGCAAAGTAGTCCATGTACTTGCCAATCAAGGCCTTGGTGAAAGCTTTTGCTTCTTCATTTTCCAAGTCCATAGTGGTCTTAGAAAGATTGTCAAAATAAGCTTGCGGATTCTGAATGCCTAATTTTTCCATAGCCACCAGAAGAGCATCCATGTGACCAGGACTATTGAGCGCTGGAATCACCCCGATACCCTTTTGTTTGGCATAGCTGATCAACTCATCCATTTCTTTCTGGCTCAGAGCATTTCCATTTGGATCATCGTAGTAGGATTTAGTACCTTCAGTGATAGCTTCTTTGACTTGGTCACTCTGGTAAGTCTTCCCGTTGGCCTCAATGGTCATATCGTCCAGCATGAAGCGCATTCCGTCATTTCCGACCAGCAAGTGCAAATCAGAGTAGCCTAACTCACTAGCTTTGTCGACAATTCTCTTGAGCTGATCTAGTGAGAAGTATTTACGGCCTGCATCAATGGAAATAACCTTGTTCTTAGCTACTTTTTCACGTTCTGCTTGCTTGTCCAAAATCTTTTGATAAGCTTCTGTTGGTTTTAGATTTTCACGGGCTGCTTTTAGCTCGGCAACAAGCTGGTTGATGGTACCTTGTTGCGCGCGACTCAGGTTTTCATCCAAGGCTCTGACCGCTTTTTCAGCTTCCTTGAGTCGAGCAATACTTTCCTCTGTATATTTAGCTGCTAAGTCACTTGGAATAGCTTCTAACTCTGCAGCTGCATCTTGGTAATTAGCTGCAAAATATTCTGCATTGCGATCCGCAAAGCGACGCATCAATTTATAGAGTCGAGATGCAGAAAAACGAGCAGAAGGCTCATCAGCCCAAGCAGCTACCATGCCTCCCATAATCGGAATATCTGCCCCTTCTGATTTAGGAACGCTGGTAATTGGAGTAGAGGCAATTCCTTTCAAGCCTTGATCCAAATTGTACCAGCCTTGGCCATCTGCATTGCGTCCCAAGACATAATACCAAGCATCATTGGTATTCAAAATTTGATGTCCTTTTTCAGACAAGAGTTTAGAAGAAGCTACATCATAGCCACCCCAGCCACCAGTCCAGTAAGAAACAATAATATCCTTGTCGAACTCGCCGAAAGTTTGGTCAGAATTATAGTAAATACCGTCATTAAAGGCCATTGGCTTCAAGCCATGACTCTTAACAATTTTAGCTAGGTCATTGGCATAAGCGATGAATTTTTCGTAGCCCTTTTCTGGATAACCTTCTCCTGGATAGTACTTGTCTGCCTGCAGAACCTGCCATCCCTTCGCATTGGTCGCATCATTGGCATACTCATCCAAACCAATATTGAAAATATCCGTCTTTCCTGCAAAATAGCCTGCATATTTATCAATCAAAGCCTTGGTAAAATCAATAGCTGTCTGATTGTTTAGGTCAACTGTCCGTGCAGATTCCTTGCCAAAGTAGTTAAAGTTTGGATTTTTAATGCCCAACTCCTTCATAGCATGCAAGATAGCATCCATGTGGCCAGGGCTATTGATGGTCGGAACGAGACCGATACCTTGCTTTTTAGCATAGTCAATCAAGTCCGTCATTTGAGCCTGCGTCAAGTGATTGCCATTTGGATCATTGTAATAAGCATTGGTTCCTTTTTCAATAGCTTTCTTGACATCCTCGCTGGCATAAGTCTTATCACCAACAGTCAAGGACATATCATCCAATTGGAAGCGTAGACCATCATTCCCCACCAGCAAATGCATGTCCGTGAAGCCAAAGCGTTTCGCCTTGTCTACGATTTCCTTCAGTTGCTCAGGGCTAAAATACTTACGGCCTGCATCAATCGAAACCATTTTCCGCATAGCCAGCTTTTCATCTATCTGACTAGCTTTCTCCGTTTTAGGAGTTTCACTAGGCAGGGTTGCCTTAGACTCATCAGAATTTGTAGAAGAACTTTCTGTTGCAGTCACTGATTTTTCAGCGACTGTATCCAGTTTTGGCTCCTCTGCCACTGTTTTTTCTGCTGGAGCCTCTGCTGCCACAGCTTGAGGCTTAACTTCCTCACTATTTTTAACAACTGCTTCTGGCAAGGCCTCGCTGCTAGCCTGGGCTTCCACAGGAGCAATTTCCTGCACCCCTTCTCCTGCACTGGCTACAGCCGGTCCTGTCGTAGTTACAATACTTGTAGGCGTTGCTTGTACCTCGTCAGCTGAAACGACTTGTCCTGCCAAACAAAAACCGACTAGGACAGATGCTGCCCCGATTGAAAGTTTCCGAATAGAAAAACGTTGCTTTCTATTAAAGATCATCATAAAATCTCCTTTTAACATGTTCCGCTTCTTTATGCAAGCGGTTTCTTTTTCTTCTATTATAGTTTATCCCCTACCTTTCATCAATAATGTCTCCGCAAGATTCTATAGTTAAATGACAAATAGATTAAATCTAGAGCCATATTTTTATAAGGCGAATTGTTACAATGCAGATGTCAAAACAATCGAGCCATTTTGCTCTATTCATCTCGTTTGAAAGCCTGAGGCAAGCCAGTTAAGCTACCAAAATAAAAAAAGAGAAGACTAAATAGTCTCCTCCAAGTTTTTGATTAAATTGTCCTACTGCTGCTGAGAGGAAATTCTAGCTGCCTTTCAGGGCAAGAGCATTTAACTTAATCTAAGATTAACGATTTGTCTAGCTTACTTTTCTAAACTGGACAAAAGCGTTAAATTATTGGTTCTCTTTTTTTCGTGTGAATAGAAGCCAGCTAGCAACGAGTGCTAAAAGTCCTGATGTAGCAGCCAAAAGGCTAGTAGATGTACCTGTCTTCGGCAGTTGAGCTGCCTTAGGAGCCTCTGCCTGCTCTGGTAAAACTGTTGTCAAGACTGATTCCTTAGAATGTGCCAGTGGCTCTTGCGCTTTCTGACCTCTTTCAAATTTTTCAGCTTCATCGCTTGGTTTAGCTTGACCCAGCTCTGGTTTTTCGACTTCAACACTTGGTTTTGTCTGACCTAACTCTGGTTTTTGTCCTTCAGTTGCTGGTTCATTTTCCCCTGCCGGCTGATTAGTTTCTGGTAACTGTGGCTGACTTGGTTTCGGAGTTTCTGCTGGATTATCTTGTCCTGGCAAATCACTCTTTTCAACCTTGTAAATCAAAGCATAGTGAGCAAGGTGAGACGCTGTAAAGACAACTGTATCACCGATACGTTCAAAGTCTAGAGGCTGGCCTGGCTGATTATCTACGAAGGAGAGAACTTGCTCGACTTCCTTGCCGGCTTCTACAGGGATTTTAACCAAACTAGTGTGCTGAGTGGCAACATCGTGCCCATCTTTGTCCACTCCTGCCACATCATAAACCTTACCAAGTCTACCACCCAAGGCTTCTTTTTCAGCAGCATTTGGCTCAACAACTGCTACTTTCAAGCCCTTGATTGGAGTTGACTCCTTGTTTGAGAATTGAACTTCCACACCTGTAGATTCATCTACAAATACAGCTGGCTTATCTTCCTGAAGCTGGACAATGAGGGCTTGCAGAGAGGCTTTGGCAGTTTCAAGCGAGTCTGGTGTCACTTCAGCTGAAGCCAATAAGTCTTTATTCTTGTTTAACAAGCTGAGGAGGGCATCGCCTGAAGGATGGTTTGGTTTTTGTTCGAGCAAGGTCTGCGCTTCTTTGCTCAAAGTATCCAATTCAGCCGTCTTATCCGCAAAATTCTTGCGTCCATCCAGAGCCTTAAATGCCTGAGTCAGTTTTGCTAGACTTTCATCGACTTGGTCTTGTGTGCTTGTATCGTGATCTTTTAGAATCTGCTCAGCAGATGCAATTTCCTTGAGCAAGGCTTCTTTGACTTCTGGAGTCGCAAAGCTGAAGTCGACCTTGTTTTGAACAGCCGCTGTTTCTGCTAGCTTTTGTTTCAGATACTCATCGTTCAAGGCTGGTTTTGGTGATACAAAGACATCGTACGTTGTCGTCACACCACGATAGTTGACCGAAATGGTTTGACGGCCTTCTTTGTAACTATCATAGCCTGAAACTTGCACACCTGCTTCATCAAAAGTATGCTCTTCGGTCGTTTCATCATCAAAGACCAGACGGAAACGTCCTCCTGTAGTCTCAAGGCTTTCTCCCACGATATAGTCTGTCTTAGGTTTTTCGATTACTTCTAGGCCTACAGGAGTCTTTTCGCCTGCTTCGCTATGACTAACGACAAAGACCGTCAGCACTTGATCCAGTTTTTGTCCCAGATAGGACAGTTGCAAATGCTGCTCTCCTAGCTTAGATGGATCGTAGCCCGTCACTTCCACCCCACTGTTTGAAAGCTGAACCAATTGGTCTGGCTGACCATCCTTAAAGCTGACACGAATTGTACCGCCTTTCAGTGACAGAGCATCTCCTTGACGATAGACTTTTCTTTCTGGTGCTGTTTCAAACTCAACCTTCGAAATTTCCTTGTCTTCTTTAGGCACTTCAATAGCTAGTACATTACTAATATCTTTACCAGCTACTTGTGAGCGGTAATACAAGAGGCTAGGGAGTTTAGCAAAAGCAAGTGGTTTGAAGATGAGATTGCCATCTTTATCCGCCGTCATAGTTGCAATCGGTTTTGTCGCATCGCTGCTATCATAGAGGGATACTGTCGTCTTAGCTGGAACATCTTTGAAGCCTACTTGGACATGTCCATTTCCAAGAACACGTGCAGCAGCATCTTTCATCGGCACGTTAACTGTTTCCGTATCCAAGCTTTCATACATCTTCCAGTTGTAGATTCGGATTGCCCGCCACGGAGTTCCATTGTCGGCTGTAATGACATCCAAACGCCAGTCTTGTGCTCGAATTGGCTTATCCAAAACAATATCTGACACATGGTCTTTATTGCCACGAACGGCCTTGGCTAATTTCCACTCGCCTGCCTCATCTTTATAATACAGGTCAAAGTCGCGTGTATTCATCTTGCCATCATCGACAGACTCTCCACCTGCCCCAGCATGCTCCATAACCCAGCGAGTCACTGTCCGAGGCTGAGTCAAACGAATATCTACCGTGCCACTGAGTTGGGCAGAAGACCACTTGTCTGACAGACTTGTAATAGTACCATTCAGCATTCCTTCGACACCTTCGCTACTATCCGCATCAGGGAAGGTTGTACCAATCACTTTTGCCCCCAACACCACATTTTCTGCCAAAGGTTTTGGCAAGCTTGTATCAGAAACCTGCATGCCCCAGTCAAAGTCAACTGTACCAGCATCTGAACGCAAGCCATTCTTTCCGACTGCAACGACTTTCAACTCTTGCTTGCTACCCTTGGCACTAGCTGAACGACTCACCTTGGCCAAATAAGCCGATGTGCTAGAGGTTCCTGTTACTAGGCGCCATTGGTCTCCGTCTTTTTCGTAGATTTCGTAGTAATCCGCATCTGCACTGCCTTTAAATTGCAACAAAGCTTCTGCTTCCTGAGCATTTTGAAGACGTTTAGCTTTCACCACCACATCTGAAGGTGCAGCTGGTTTTTCTTGGTTAGAATAAATGGACAATTGGCCTAGGTTAAACTTATAGTCCTTGACATCCTGGTCATGGTCGAAGTACATTTTCACACCATAAATCGTTTTACCAGCCAATGAAGATAAGTCAAAGGTCTCGGTCTTCCAATCCTTGCTTGGACTGAGCTCTTTCCACTCGTACTCAGAATAGTCTGGCTTAGTCGCAAGTGCTACCCAAGTGCTTGTTCCTTGGCCACCCTTATGGGTCAAGGTCAGCTTGGTCTTGTCGCTAACTGGAATCTTGGTCGAGTAGAGCATGACATTCTGGTTGCTATTTGCAGCCAAGTCGCCCTCAAAAGCCAGTGAATTTCCACCGTTATACGCTTCGTCAAAGTCATAGCGTCCTTTGAGCGGTGCACTGCCTTCCGCATGCCGAATCCACCAGCGCCAAGTCGGCAAGAATCCAGACACAGAACGATAGTTCCATTCGCCATCTTTTGAGACTTTCCCGTCTACAAACCAACGTTTTCCGTGTCCTGTATTAAAGGAAGTATTAAAATCAGGCTTGGTGATAGCTGTCTTATCAACCACCAAGTTGGACATCCCATACCAAGATTGGTCTGCTGGTTTACCCTTGCTAGGATCGCCTTGGAAGCCTGTCCAGAAGTAGTTTTCATGAGTATGATAGCCCTCACCTGTCTTACCTAAACCGGTAATCGTATCAGGCGCATACAGACCCAAAGACAAACGAAGTTTGCCATTTTCGTCCAAAATTGCATCCCAGTCCACATTTGTCTTGTAAGAACCACCTTTTTGCAGCTCTATTCCCGCCAAAACATCGTAAGGATCCCGTTTGATCCATTTTGCCGTACTGATGGAATAGTCTGTCTCTGCCTTGCCCCAGTTAAAATTGGCAAAGAAGGTGTCCACTGGATTTTCTCCATTTTTAGGCTGCATAAACTGATAATTATATTCGCCAAGGGCATTTTCATGGTAGCGACCATATTCGTAGGTCATGGCATCATACCAAGAATATTTAACAGGGTAATTCAAAGAACGTGCATATTCTTTAGTATAGAGCAAGAAGTCACGCATTTTGGGACCGAGTGGCTCTACTTGGCTACCTGTCGTTTCCTGGTTGATAAAGTAGCCATCATAGCCATAATATTTAGCCAACTCGACTAATTTACGGGCAATTGGGAAGGTCTTTGAACCTTCAGAATCTTCTTTCAAGGCTTCTGCAAAACGTTCTTGATCCTTAGCACTTGACGACCAATTGAAGAAGAGGGTTCCGTAGATTGGTACACCATTTCTATGAGCCGCATCAATGACATCTGGTGTCGGAACTAAACCATCCCAGTACACCATGGAATGTAGATATTGCCAGTAATCGAAAGCATAGGCCTTAAACTCCTCGCCACCACTGGAAGCATGGTCCTTGGCTTTAGAGTTCATATTGGACAGAGCCTGTACTTTCGCCTCTGGATTGGCTTGTTGGTTGATTTGGTGTCCCTGATAACGCTCAGCCAAAGGCACGCTAGCTCGGTTGATTTCGTCATCTTCACGAGCTCCCGGCTTCCAGTCAAGCAATTCTTGCCAAGTATCAAACTTGATTTCTTTTGGTTTGAGCTTTTTATCTTCTTGGCTTGGTAAGTCCTCTACGACTTTTGTCTCTTTGCTGGCAGGTGTTTCTGCCTTGACTTCTTTTTCGTTGCTAGCTGCTACTTCCTTGCTCTCAGCTACTGGAGCATCAGAGGCAAGAGCTGGCTTTTCAGCTTCAGTCGCTAGACCTTGGACCGCCTCGACAGGTGCTTCACTGACTTTCGTCTCTTCAGCTGCCTCTTCCGTCCGAGCTTCCTCCTTGGCAAGGACGCTAGTAGTCGCTTGTGATGCTGCTGAGCTAGTTTCTTCTGCTAATGCATGACCAGCCCCAAACAGCGCGATTCCTACCAAAACAGAACAAACACCTAAACTTAATTTACGGATACTAAATTTTTGTTTCTTATCAAATTGCATTTTTACCTTAACTCCTTCTCTTCTTTTCTTTTTTCGTGCACTTGCTGCCTCCTCCCTGGTCGCTCCTTTCAAAAGGTAATCGCTTACATTTTTGCATAAAAAAAGAAAGATTCACTTAAAATCATTCTACCTTGCACGAGCTTGCCTTGTCAATTCATTCTATCTTGTCCTATAAATAGAGATTAAATCTCTAAAAATAGTACAAAAAAAGAGAGATAGTCTCTCTTTTCCTTCTTTATTCTCCTTCAAAGACATCTTTCATCTTATCAAAGAAGCCTTTCTTTTTAGGGCTCACTGTGATGTCTCCAGCCGCTGCAAAATCCTTAAGAGCCGCCTTTTGACGGTCATTGAGGCCTGTTGGCGTTACGACATTGACAGTGACATATTGGTCACCTACACTTCCATCGCGTAGATTTGGTGCTCCCTTACCACGCAGACGGAAACGCTTGCCCGTCTGGGTTCCTTCTGGGATTGTCAATTCAACATTTCCATGGACAGTTGGGATTTCCACACTGTCGCCCAGAGCTGCTTGCACAAAGTTGAGGTTGAGCTTGTAGTAAATGGTAGAACCGTCACGTTCAAATTTATCGCTTGGCTCAACGTTCACCACTACATACAAGTCGCCGTAAGGACCGCCATTAAAGCCTGCCTCACCTTGACCCGCCAAGCGAACTCGTTGACCTGTTTCTACACCAGCTGGAATTTTTACATGAACGCTATGCGCTTGCTTTTCGTGTCCTGTTCCATGGCAGGTTTCACATGGACTTTTGATTTCTTGTCCGCGACCGTGACAGACATCACATGTTACTTGACGACGCATCATACCTAGTGGTGTCTGAGTATCGACGTTAATAACACCAGAGCCGTGACAGCGGCCACAAGTTACTGGGCTAGTTCCTGGCTTAGCACCTGAACCATGACAAGTCCGACAGCTAGCTTCACGATTGTATTTAACTTCTTTTTCTGTACCGAAAATAGCTTCTTCAAAGCGGAGATTTACCCGATACTGGAGATCGTCTCCTTGACGCGGAGCGTTTGGATTACGAGTCGCGCCACCGCCAAAGAAGCTAGAAAAGATATCTTCGAAGCCACCAAAACCAGAGCCATCAAAGCCTCCGAAACCGCCTGCACCGCCGCCAAAGCCACCATTGGCACCCGCTGCGCCGTATTGGTCATAGGCAGCCCGCTTTTGCTCATCGCTCAGCGTTTCATAAGCCTCCTGGACTTCCTTATATTTATCTTCCGCCCCAGGCTCTTTATTGATATCTGGGTGATATTTTTTAGATAATTTCCGATAGGCTCTCTTAATCTCATCCTGAGAAGCATTCTTAGAGACACCTAAACGATCATAAAATTCTGTATTGTTCATGATTTAATACCTTACTTCTTACAATATTTCAATATTATATTTCTGCAAATCAATCTTATGCCTTCCTTCGACAAAATTTCCATTTTCATCTTGTCCAAAGAAAAGATCATAGATGGCTCTGCCTGCACGCTTATGTTTACGAGGTTTACCTTGTTTAATAATAGCTTTCAAATCCTTCCCTAAAATTTGGAACTTTATATCTTTCCCATTAACATTTGTTATAAAAATTTGTCTATCTTCGTCTCTCAAATTATCAATAGTATTTTCCGAAAGAGTGAACCAAGTAGTCCATTTTAGATTATCTCTCTTAGCGTCATTTTCATAATTTTTACTATATCGAATATTCTTTTTATCAACTCTTTGTTCTTTAGCAATTTCTGTTTTGATATCCCCTATTGGACTATCTTCAATAGTTTCTTGAACATCAGTACTTTTTCTACCTTCCTGATAAACGTTCTCACCCAAATTATCTTGATCTGGACTATTTTTATCACTTAGAAAACCATAAGAAACAGCTGAAGAATTATCTTGTGTTTTCGAGACTTTTCTATCATTTTCTTTATCTTCTTGATAAACATTCTCATCCAGATTGTCTTGATCTGGACTAGTTTTATCGCTTAGAAAACCATGAGAAATAGCTGAAGAACTATCTTGTGTATTCAAAACTTTTTTATCATTTTCTCTATCTTCTTGATAAACATCCTCATCCAGATTATCTTGGTCTGGACTAGTTTTATCACTTAGAAAACGATAATAGATATCTAAAAATTTATTTCTTGGCTCTGACATATCTTTATTTTTATATGTTTCCTCCAAACTTTCTAGAAAAATTTGTAATTCAACACCAATCGCTCGTTCCTCACCTTTATTTCTATATACCTCTAAAAGTTCATCTATATTTTGTAATAAGTGTAAATCGCTGTTATATTTTGCATCTGTAATCTCTAAATCCGATATTTTCTTATGATGTATCCAAGAATAGACTGCAGCAACACCAACTATCATTGCTACAAAAAATTCAGCTGAAAATATTATAGACAATATCGTAACATTTTGTATTGGATGCCTATCAATACAAATAGAAAAACCAACGTATAGCACTATGAAAGCTAATTCAAAAAGAAGGATTTTCCAATGATTTCTAAAAAGAAGAAAGATTCTTTTCATAACATTATTCTCTCTATTTTACCGAAAAACAGAGGCTGGGTTGCAACCTCTGGATTTCTTCCTATCATTATTACATTTAGACAAAGTACCTTAGTAATTCGTCATTCTTAACGAGTTAGGCTTAACTGAGTTTCGGCTAAAAACTTCGGAAAAAAGATAAGCCATCTTTTGTGCATCGCACAAGGCGATGGCTTCCTATTTTTCTTTCGTTTTCTTAACGCCTCAACATCTTATTTTTCAGTAAACTCTCCGTCTACGACGTCATCGCCTGCGTTTCCTGTTGCTTGTGCTCTTTCTGCTCCTGCTTGGGCTTGTTGAGCCGCAGCTGCTTGCTCATAGAGTTTAACAGCAAGGCCTTGAGCTTTTTCGTTCAACGCTTCGAGTTTTGCTTTCATGTCGTCCAAGTTATTGTCTTCTTGGGCTTTCTTAAGGTCATCAAGGGCAGCTTGAGCAGCATCACGTTCTGCGTCAAAGCCTTTACCTTCAGTTTCCTTGATAGTCTTTTCAGTCGCAAAGATAGCTTGGTCTACTTCGTTACGAAGGTCTACTTCTTCTTTACGTTTCTTATCTGCTTCAGCGTTTGCTTCTGCATCTTTCATCATGCGGTCGATTTCTTCATCCGTCAAACCTGAGTTAGATTGGATGACGATTGTTTGCTCTTTTTGAGTTCCAAGGTCTTTAGCCTTAACAGATACAATACCGTTCTTGTCAATGTCAAATGTTACTTCGATTTGAGGGATTCCACGAGGTGCAGCTGGGATGTCTGTCAATTGGAAACGTCCAAGAGTCTTGTTGTCTGCTGCCATTGGGCGTTCACCTTGAAGAACATGGATATCAACAGCTGGTTGGTTGTCTGCTGCAGTTGAGAAGACTTGTGATTTAGATGTTGGAATTGTTGTGTTGCGCTCGATGAGTTTTGTAAATACTCCACCCATTGTTTCAATACCAAGTGACAATGGTGTTACGTCAAGAAGAACAACGTCTTTGACATCACCAGTGATGACACCACCTTGGATAGCCGCACCCATAGCAACTACTTCGTCAGGGTTCACTGATTTGTTTGGTTCTTTACCAGTTTCAGCTTTCACAGCTTCTACAACGGCTGGGATACGAGTTGAACCACCGACAAGAATCACTTCGTCGATTTCTGACAAGCTCAAACCTGCATCAGAGAGAGCTTGGCGAACTGGAACTTTTGTACGTTCTACAAGATCACGAGTCAAATCGTCAAATTTCGCACGAGTCAAAGTCATTTCCAAGTGGAGAGGACCAGCAGCACCCGCAGTGATGAATGGCAAGCTGATTTGAGTTGAAGTCACACCAGAAAGATCTTTCTTAGCTTTTTCAGCTGCATCTTTCAAACGTTGAAGCGCCATCTTGTCGTTTGACAAGTCGATACCATTTTCTTTCTTGAATTCTGCTACCAAGTAGTCGATAATCTTTTGGTCAAAGTCGTCACCACCGAGTTTGTTATCCCCTGCAGTTGCCAATACATCAAAAACACCGTCACCGAGTTCAAGGATAGACACGTCGAATGTACCACCACCAAGGTCGAATACCAAGATTTTTTCTTCTTTGTCAGTCTTATCCAAACCGTAAGCAAGAGCTGCTGCTGTTGGTTCGTTAACGATACGTTCTACTTCAAGACCAGCGATTTTACCAGCGTCTTTTGTTGCTTGACGTTGGGCATCGTTAAAGTAAGCTGGAACTGTGATAACAGCCTTAGTTACTTTTTCACCAAGGTATTCTTCAGCATAACCTTTCAAGTATTGAAGGATCATAGCTGAGATTTCTTGTGGAGTGTATTCTTTACCGTTTGCAGAAACTTTTTCAGAAGTACCCATCTTAGATTTGATAGAGATAACAGTATCTGGGTTTGTCACTGCTTGACGTTTTGCAGCATCACCAACGATGATTTCACCGTTTTTGAATGAAACTACAGATGGAGTTGTGCGGTTTCCTTCTGGATTTGCGATGATTTTGCTTTCAGTTCCTTCAAGAACTGCTACTGCTGAGTTTGTTGTACCTAAGTCAATACCGATAATTTTAGACATGTGTTTTTCTCCTTAAATTTTATATTCTATTTTCTTTTTGATACTCTTCTTAGGTGGCGGCGCCGTCAGAGCTTGACTCGTCAATCTCTTTGACTAAACTTTGAGCCTAAGATCTCAAAGTTTGCGCAAATAACGCCACGGCGAAGAGTATCGTCTTTAGTTCGCTTCGCTCACTATTGCAAAACTGAACTACTTTTTTATCTTTCTTTCATAGTTTATTGTCGTTTCGGACAAGAGAAACTACCCTTTTTCTGCTTTAGCAATCCCACTTGTCCTAATGTAAGCCTTATGCCCACAGTGAGGACAAGACAGCCATTCATCATCTCTATTAGGATAATCGTCCATATACACAGAGACATTCACACTGCCACCGCATTCATCACAGGTATTCTCTCCTTGATAATAACGTTGTGCAGTCTTACGATATTCTTCATTCTGCTTCTTATTTTTTTCAAAAATATCTAACATATCTTACCTCCTAGTTATATACCACTACCATGGCTGGTCTCAGGATGCGGTCATGGAGTTTGTAGCCTTTTTGGAAGACTTGGGCAATGGTATCTACTGGATGCTCGTCATCTGCTGGAACGGTTTGGATGGCCATGTGATAGTTATGGTCAAATGCTCCGTCAGCTGAGATTTCTTCGATGCCCTCTTCTTTGAGAGCATGAATCAAACTTTCCTGTACCATTTCCAGTCCTTTTTTGACATCATCTGTCAATCCTTCAACGGCAAGAGCACGCTCAAGGTTGTCCAAAGAAGGTAAGATTGCTTTCGCTAGATCTTGACTACGATAGCGTTGCAAGAGCTGACGTTCTTCATTGGCACGGCGTTGGATGTTCTGCATTTCTGCATGAGCGCGAAGGTATTTATTTTCAAAGTCTTCTGCACGCTCATTTGCTAGTTCTAGTTCTGATTTTTCGGGAGTAGTTTCATCCGCTTCTTTAGCGGTTTCTACCTTTTCTTCTGTAGTTTCTATAGTTTCTACAGTAGCTTCTACCACTTCCTCTTCTTTTACTTCTTCGTTTTTTATTTCCTCAGACATTTTTCGCCTCCTTTTTAGGAATTTATGTAATTTCATGTTCAACTCACCTCATAATGATTGCTACTCAAATAGCGGTAGAAATCTGTGAGTTTCATCGTCAAGACTCGATTGACAACATTGAGTTGACTGACCACCTTTTGGTAATCCAGATTGACTGGACCTACCACTGCCAGCATACCAAAGCCTCGATAGGGAATTAAAAACTTGCTGGAAATCAAGGTTAGATTGGCCAGACAGTCCTCTTGACTAGCTGCGACACGGACATTTTGCATCTGATCCTCAGCTAGACTATCACGGATTTCAAAAGCCACCTTCTGACGATCATCAAAGAACTGATAAGCCTCAAGATCCGCAAAACGTAACAATTGAACTTTGCCCGCTACAGCTACTTTTTCCGAAAACATCTGAGCAAAAATATGCTCAAAGAGATCGAGAACATTGTCCGTCGTCGTAAAGTAACGCTGGATAATCTGCGGAATCTCCGTCCGAATCTTGTAGTGGATATTTAAGACCGTCTGTCCCAAAAAGCGCTCCTGAATCATATCCCTCAAGCGCAGTAGGTCATCCTGGAGAAAATTCCTAGGGATCATGAACTGACTGGTCAGGGTATTGGACTCATCCAGAGTAAAGACCGCTAAGGCTGCATGCTGACTGAGAACCACGATATCAAAAGCTGTCAGTCGCTGCCGACTAGGCTCGACATCAAGGGCTACAACCGTGCAATCACTCAACTCTGCCAAGACATCTGCCGCCCGCTGCAAGATATCCTCCAGCTTGAAAAACTCTTGATCGAAGGCCTTGACGACCTCGTAGAGCTCATTTTCCGCCAGCTGGTCAAAGGACAAGGAATGCCGGACGAAATACTGGAAACCAGCGACACTGGGCTTGCGACCACTTGATGTATGGGCCTTTTCCAGTAGCCCTTCCTTTTCCAAGGCTGCCATGTCATTCCGAATAGTGGCACTCGAAGACTGGATAGACTCTTGCAAGGCTTTAGAACCGACAGGCTCCTGCGTCTTGGTAAAGATATCAATGATTAGATTTAAAATCTCATTTTGGCGTTCTGTTACCAAGGACCTCACCTCTCTTTAGAAAATTCCAGCCACTGGCGAGATTTTATTTTTTATATTTAGCACTCTAATACATCAAGTGCTAAACCATGATTCTATTATACACTCTTAAAAATGAATGTCAAGACAAAAAACTAAAAAATTAGCACTCTTTTTGCAAGAGTGCTAAAAATCAGTCTCAAGTCCTAGAAATCTTTATTAGATAGGATTCATTTTACAATTCTTTTGATGAGCTTTAAGCTTTTTCATAGCCCAATCATAGTGGCTGGATGTAGCGCTGACAAAATAAGAACCCAAGGTCGTTCCGCCCGTCCATCTATAAACTCCCTTAGAAAACAATTCTTCATCGGTCAAGGTTGCGGCTAGGTCTAGGACAGCTCTATGTGAACTAGCCAGCAAAGAACTTGCCTCCTCAAGAGAGGTTTGCTGGTGCTTTTCCCAAAATGCGACATTCATATCACCATAGGTTCTCCAATTGTAGGGAGCAGGCAGAAAGGACTTCTCTTCTCCTCTTTGATTGGCCTCTACCCAGTTGAGCAGCAGTTGGTGCCACTCATAAAGATGGATTAAGACATCCCTCAGATTCCGATCACGCTTCCAGTGGGCCTCTTTCTTTTTCTCATCCTTTGAAAAATCAAAGGGCCTTGCCAACTCCTCCGCTGTCATGTTCGAAATGAGCAGATTGAGTTTTTCGAAATTTTCTGTAGCTGCAGCCAGCAAATCGTTTTTTGTTACAGGTCTTGGCATGTTACATTCCTCCTATCTGACAGCATACCTTAAGATGATTTTCAACTTTTCTTCAGCTGTCCTATTTTTGTTGCTCAAGTAAATCTCTCTGTGAACTTGGTCGCATCTCTCTAGTCCCAAGCTGCTTGCTAGCTCGTCCATTTTTTCAAAAGAGGCAGGCTCACTGTCATAACTTCCTATGTGTAAGACCTGAATGGCTCGCTCCTCTGGCAAGCTTTGCCAACGGATGTCGTCATAGAGGAGATTGGGCTTTTTCTTGCGGACATTCTCAAGCGCCACTGTAAACATATCCTGAGTGATGACATTGGGCTGCTGAATCATGAGCTGATAGCGAAGCTGACTTTTATCGAAGCCTTCCACAGCAGCTTTTTCCCATATCCCCTCCAAAGGATAAACTGTGAAATCCTTCACCTTATCCTCCGCCTCATCTTTCATCATGGATTTAAAGAGCATTTTTATGGAATAAGCCAGTGAATAAAGGGCAGGTACCCGCTCGGAGAAATCCGCTTCATTAGGATCGCCCGCTCCTTCGATCACAATGAACTGTTGACTTGGCACCTCTACCAGCTCTGGCTTTTGCTTGGCTCCATAAAGGCCTTTCTCTCTCTTTCTCCATTCATATTTCATCTTGCTACCTCCTTTTCTCTTCTTACTATTAGTATACAAGAAGATACCTGACACCCTATGTCAAGTTTTATATTTTTTTGCCAGCTGGTGAATCATTTCTTTCATTTTCACTCGGATTTCGGGCGGATCTAGGACCTCCACAGCGTCTGCAAAGGACAGGATGTAACTATATAGACGCTGGTCATTGGGAATTTCTATTTCTGTATACAGATTTCCTTCGGCATCTGTCCGAATGTCTCCGCCTAATTCGTCATAAACCCTGAAGGCCACTTTGCGATCAAACTTGACTGCCAGTTTAATGGTATTTTCGTAGGCCAGTTCTTTTTCCAAGACGACATCTTCAAAGCTGTCCTCAAACCTTTCCTCCAGCCGCTCCAGATTTTTCATCCGAGATAGCTTAAAATACCTGAATTCCTGTCGCAAGAGGCAGAAAGCATAGAGATACCAATTCTGACTTTTAAAGAACAAGCGCACAGGCTTGACACGACGGCTTGTTTCCTGTCCATCGCTAGCCAAGTAAGAAAAAGAAACAAGGTGCTTGCCTAGAATCGCAGTTCTCAATTGATGAAAGATATCTTCATATGCCTTATCGTTTTGCCAGTGATTAAAATCGATTTCGATCCAGTTGGAATTTTTGACTTGAAATAGCGCCGAAAGCTTTGTAAGCAGGTCATTCTGGTAAAGCTGACTGGTGCTTTCCAGACCTTGCAGGGCAGCCATGATCTGCTCTTTCTCCTCCGCTGTCAGCAAGGACTTCCGCAAGACAAAATCCTCTGCGATTTCTATGCCGCCACCCTTCCCTTGCGTGGTATAAATCGGAATCCCAGCGCTGCTTAGAGAGTCCACGTCTCGATAAATAGTCCGAACCGAAACTTCGAATTTCTCGGCTAGCTCCATCGCAGTCACTTTCCCTCTCTCCAAAATATAGTACAATATCCGAAATAGTCGATTATTCTGCATGCTTGCTTCTTCTCCTCTTCCTATTATACAATACTTGCCATATCGTGTCATATTTAGGCGGATTAGACCTAGGATAAGCTGAAATGAAAAAGGATAAATGCTGACCATTCATCCTTTTAGTAATTAGAAACCTTATTTTCAATAGATGTCGTTTGTTTTTGCATCCATGATCACTGCTAAACTTTACCATTATTTCCTGTAACTGGAGCCAAGGTTGGCAGCGCCACTCCTTCTTTTAGCAGGGCTTCATGGTAGAGCCTATAAAAAATATGATAGATACTGGTCTGCATGCCACCCCCTACTGTCAAGCTGACCCGAAAATTAAACTGGCCGTTAGCAGTCATCTGCGGTCCTAGAATATCAGGCTCCTTCATAATCTCTGGATGCTCTGGCACGGCTTCCTGATTGACAGCAGCAATAATCCGATAAATCTCATCCAAATCCGTCTCAGCATAGATAGGAATATCAATCAAAACCCGCATATCGCCACGAGAAAGATTGCTGACAACGGTAATATTTCGGTTGGGCACAAAGTGAAGAGTTCCGTCCGCATCACGTACCTGGGTAGTCCGAATTCCGACGCTGACAACGGTTCCTGCAATCTTGATAGCGCCATTGGTCAAGCGAACATTGTCCCCTACATCCAACTGACGCTCTAAGAGAATAAAGAAACCGTTGACCAGATCAGACAGAAAGCCCTGCGCACCCATCCCAATGGCGACACCGGCAATCCCTGCCCCAGCCAAAAGACTTGAGACCGGCATGCCCAAAATGGATAAAATCCAGTAGAACAAAAGAAAATAAAGAGCATAATTGAGCAAATTCTCAATCAGACGTGTAATGGTCTTTTGCCGAGCCTCATCCTGCCGAGATAATTTCAAAGATGGCGCAATCAGTCTAGTCACAAAGAGATGGAGAATTTTCTTAGCCACCCAAAATAGTAAACACAAAAAGACCAAGGAGACGAATTTCGAAAACACATCATCCAGAATAGCTGACCAGTCAAATTGCTGGAAATAGCGCGTAAAAACATTCCCATTAGCTGTCATTCTTTCCTCCTATGAGATACAAAAATCTTATTCATTATACCACAAAGGGCGACAGATAGGCATCAAAGCATCCTTATTCCGCATAGTGAATACTAAAAAACATTGATTTTATACGACCTCTAGCGTGTAATGGAAAGCAGTTTATTTTAGAAAGGAATCTACTATGTTTCATCGAATTCTTTCTGCTTGGAATCGTGCCAACCTTATCAAACGGATTTCTATCGGGATTGTCACAGGCGCCTTGCTGGCTCTCATCTTCCCACAAGCCAGCGCCATTAGCCTACTGGGACAAATCTTTGTCGGCGGTCTAAAAGCTATCGCACCATTGCTCGTTTTCACCCTCGTTGCCAATGCTCTCTCAGCACCAAAAAGGGCAGAAAAGCAATATGAAAATCGTCATTATCCTTTATCTAATAGGAACTTTTGCGGCTGCCCTTGTCGCTGTCCTCGCCAACTATATCTTTCCTGTGACCATTGAGCTGACCGCAGCCAACTCGGAAGTTAGTCCACCGGAAGGCATCGGCCAAGTTTTGAGCAATCTCCTTCTCAGCCTTGTCGATAATCCAATCAACGCCCTGATCAAGGCTAATTATATCGGGATTCTGTCTTGGACAGCTGTCTTTGGGGTGGCCATACGAGAAGCCAGTCAGAATAGCAAAGAACTCTTGAAAACACTGGCAGATATTACTTCAAAGATTGTCGAATGGATTATCAATCTGGCTCCCTTTGGTATTTTAAGGCTGGTATACACGACCATTTCTGGCAAAGGATTTGAGGCGCTCAAGAGCTACGGCATGCTTCTGCTCCTACTATTGACTTCCATGGCTCTTGTCGCTCTGGTCGTCAATCCCTTGATCGCCTCCATCGTTCTTCGAAAAAATCCTTATCCACTGGTTTGGCGTTGCTTAAAAGTCAGTGGCGTCACTGCCTTTTTCACCCGTAGTTCTGCTGCCAATATCCCTGTTAATATGAAACTTTGTCGAGATTTGGGCCTCAATCCTGAAACCTACTCGGTCTCTATCCCACTCGGTTCAACCATCAACATGGCAGGAGCAGCGGTGACAATCAATACGCTGACCCTCGCAGCAGCCAATACACTGGGCATTCAGGTGGACTTTGGAACAGCCTTTGTGCTCAGTATCGTTGCGGCCATTTCCGCCTGCGGGGCTTCTGGAGTGGCTGGAGGCTCACTTCTCCTGATTCCTGTGGCTTGTAGCCTCTTTGGCATCCCAAACGATCTGGCTATGCAAGTCGTCAGCGTTGGCTTTGTCATCGGCGTCATCCAAGACTCTTGCGAAACTGCCCTCAACTCATCCACAGACGTGCTTTTTACAGCTACTGCTGAAATGAGCACCTGGCCCAAGGAAAAACGTTATTAAACAAAGCGCTGAGGCTGGGACAAAAGTCCTAGCCTCTCAATTGTCTTTGGATTGTCGAGCAAGACGCAGTGGTTGAGTGGACTCTACTACGCTGATTTCATCAGCCTTTACAGCCCTACTCAACTGCGCGGAGGTAGGACGACGAAATCGAATTCTAACGAATTACCGATTTCTGTCCCACTCTCAGTTTTTTATTTTGTCCTACGAGATACTTTCCTCACTCTTTCCTTAAAGAAGATTTAACTTTTTCTTAAAGATAACTGATATCAGCTAGCTTTAAGCCGCAATCTGTATACTTTCTACAAATCATCTAAGAAAGAGGTATGGATATGGACTATCTAGTGATTCCGGCTTACGAGCCCGATTATAATTTGATTAAACTGATTCAAAAAATTCAGAGCAAGAGTGATTTTCATATCATTGTTATCGATGACGGTAGCTCAGCCAAGCGCCAGACAGTCTTTGAGCTGGCGGAGCAGTATGCGACTGTCCTCCATCACGAAAACAATCAAGGCAAGGGGCAAGCACTAAAAACCGCCTTCACCCACATCCAGTCTCTAGGTCAATACGGAACGGTCATCACAGCGGATGCGGATGGCCAGCACAAGGTCTGGGATATTTTCCGCGTGGCAACCAAGGCTGCCAAAAATCCCAATCGGCTGATTCTGGGAGCACGCGCCTTTACTGGCAAGGTGCCTCTGCGCAGCCGATTCGGTAACAGTCTGACTCGGGCTCTCTTCAAGCTTCAGACTGGGGTGAGGGTCTCCGATACGCAGACCGGTTTACGGGCTTTTACGACCAATATGATTCCCTTTATGCTGAAGATAGAAGGACAGCGCTATGAATATGAAATGAACATGCTCTTAGAAGCCAGCAAGGAATATCCCATTTTGGAAGTGCCCATTGAGACTGTCTATATCAATGACAATGAAGGCTCGCACTTCCGGCCTGTTAGAGATGGGCTCATGATTTATAAAAATATTTTCAAATTTGCCCTGACTTCCCTCGGCAGCTTTATCGTTGACTACATCGTCTACGCACTGGCTCTCTTGTTTTTAACTGCTGTGCCGACCAGCCTGAGAATTCTTCTAGCTAACGGAATTGCCCGCGTGACCAGCTCAATCTTTAACTATTCGACCAATAAAAAGCTGGTCTTTAAGAACGACGATAGTATACTCAAGACAGGAACCGGCTATTTCAGCCTAGCTGTAATGCTCTTTATCTTAGATACACTGCTAATTCGCCTCTTCTATGCTGTCTTTGGGCTCAATCTTCTGCTTGCCAAGATTATCGTCGGACTGCTACTCTTCACCATCTCTTGGATGGTCCAAAAGAGATTTATTTTTAAGGAAAGGACACACACAGCATCATGAAATTTTTAAAGAAACGCTATGCCTATGCCTCCATTTTCGGGCTGTTTCTGACAGCTTCTTTCAGCTACTCCATGCTGAAAACCTTCGTCATCGCAGAGACCATTTCCACGGTTTCAAGCGCAAGTTCGTCGTCCAATGCCGAGGCTGCCAGCAAGGCTGCTGAGACAGCAACAGTGACGGATACCAGCTATTCAGATGACAACATCTCGGTCACGCTAACTGAAAAGACCGTCAGCAACACCCAAGTCTACGTTGCCGATGTGACCGTCAGCTCATCGGAATACCTGAAAACGGCCTTTGCCCAAAATACCTACGGAACCAATGTCACCGCCAAAACTTCGGAAACGGCCGCCAACAACAACGCTATCCTAGCGGTTAACGGCGACTACTATGGAGCCAACACAACTGGCTATGTCATCCGCAATGGCGTCGTCTACCGCGATACCGTCCGAGAAGACTCCAGCAATGGTGATTTAGCTATTTACAAAGACGGCTCCTTTAAGATTATCTATGAAGATCAAGTCTCTGCCGATCAACTGGTCAAAGACGGTGTGGTCAATCTCTTGGCCTTCGGCCCATCTCTTGTAGAAAATGGTGAGATTGTCGTGAATACCAAGTCCGAAGTCGGCCAGTCCATGGCTTCCAATCCGCGGACAGCTATCGGTATCATTGATGAAAACCACTATATCATCATCGTTTCAGACGGACGCACTTCAGAAAGTCAGGGACTTTCCCTCTATGAAATGGCTGAAGTCATGAAATCTTATGGCGTCAAGACTGCCTACAACCTTGACGGCGGCGGCTCCTCTACACTTTACTTCAACGGTCAGGTCATCAACAAGCCTACCACCAACGGAAATATTTCAGAAAGGGCGGTGAGCGACATTGTCTACATCGGTTACTAATCCCAGCAAAAAACGTTTCAAAAAAACTGCTGTTTCCTACATCCTGCTAACGATTTTCTTCTTTGCTTTCAGCAGAATCTATGAAACCTCCAGCTTCGGGGGAACATCTGTCCACATGCACTATCTCTTTGCCCTTCCTCTAGCGGGCGGTATCCTCCTCCTGCTCTTCATGAAAATGATTCCCAACCTCTCTCGGCTCAGCCTCAACCTCTGGAACTCAGCTGTAGCCATCATGACAGCCGGCATGCTCTTCCGTGGTATCGTCAATCTCTCTGGACGCTCCACGACACTGGATATGCCCTACTGGTATATAGGAGCAGCCTTTGCGGCTCTAGCTCTATTCTCCATGGTCTTTACGCGCAGTGTGTGGGGAAATAAAGAAACCAGCTCAATGTCCTAATCTCATAAAAAAATAAAGGTCGTGGTGTTTAAGCCACGACCTTTTAGATATAGCCTGAAAGAGATAAATTCTTCGAAAATAACTAATTTCCTTCACGCTTTTTACCAGCCATCTTGCTAAATACGGCAAAAAAGACCATTCCAAAGCCACTAAGAAGAGCAGAGACTAAACTTTCTTGTCCTGTCTTCGGCAGGCTTTCTTTTGTGTCTAGATTAGACACTTCTTCACTTGCTTTGGTTTCTGTATGATAGTTGACTGTAATCGACTTCATGCTTCTCGTTTCCTCCATTGCTTTGCCAGCTTCTGGCTGATGCTTCCGTTCTGGAGTGGGTACAACCCAGTTCTCAGGTTGAATCCGAGGTTTTACAATCATACCACCAGATTGATCTGGAATAGGAGTTGGAGGCACTACCGTTTCCTTCAAATAGGTCAAGATGTAGCGATTGATCTTATTGGTCACTTCATAAACAAAATCATTTTCTGCTACTTGGTAGCCTGACGGAAGTTCGATATGAACTCGATAGGTCCCATTCATCAACATGGTTTCAAAACTTGAAAGGTCATAGATACTTTGAGGAAGTTGATGAACGACTCCCTTTTCATCCGTCACTTTCACCAATGTTCCAGTAGGAACTGGCTTATCAAAACCGATTGTCAATTTATTTTCACTCAAATAGCGGGAAGCAAATGTGATCTTTCCATGCGGATTTTCTGGTGAAATCGTCACAGTCTTCACCAGTTCGGTTCCCCAATCATAATGGTAATCTGAAAGAGTAATCTTGGCAGTATAGGTGCCGAATGGAAGTTCTGGGAAGGTGCCTCTGTTGAAGGAAGCGTTAAATTCACCATCTACGACACGACCCTGATCATCAAATACTTGGTAGCGAACAATCGACGGATAGTAATTGAGCACCTCACCGTTACTGTCTGTAAAGGTAAGTTCTAAAGTTCCTTTTTCGGCTTTCTTTTGATTGTCTGGCCTTTCTTCAGGAGTTTCCTCTGGCTGCTCGGCACCCGGTGTCTCTGCTGCCACTGCCTTACCATGAATATCCAGTTCAGCTGTATTGTAAACCTTGTCCCAGATTGAATAACGAAGCGTTGAGATATCTACTCCCTCTGGAATGACATAAGTTCCGTCTTCTTCTGGAGTCAATGCATGCGTTTCTCTATCTTTGCTATATGATAGATAGGTTCCAGCAAGCCCGCTACCATTTTCGACAATCTTCCCAGGACGGAAAATCCTTGTGTCAGGATCATAATGAGCGCTACCTTCCTCTATACTTGGAGCTGTTGTGTCGATCTTCACTTTGAAGTTCAACTCTTGCTGCTTAGCTCCAGAAGCTGATGGTCGATAGGTAATGACAAATTGATATTCCCCATCTGGAAGTTGCTGGCCTTCCTTGTCCAAACCTTCCCAAGAAATTTCATAGAGCTCCACACCCCTGCTACCACTACGATAGCTCCAGTCCGTCTTCTTATGGCTCTCGTTTCCGATTTCATAAAGCGGTTGCTTACGCTCTGTGTCCTCTTTCTTGTAAACCGTCAGATGGACATTTTCAACATTTCGGAGCATGACTGCTTTCACCTTGACACTATCAAAGCTATAATCATTGTTTGGTGAAAAATAGATTTGGTCGCCATCAAATTTCTCGCCGTCTTGTCCGAGTGTCTTTGCTACAGATTCACCATTTTCATACACATAGCTAATCAGAGAAGTAAAATGATTATCAGGATGGCGTTCCTCTACTTCAGGAATCTTTTCATCAGGATAGTCCGTCTTGTCCTTATAGTAATAGAAAGGCTTGTCTGAACCAGTGTATTCATAAATCGGCTTTTCAATTCCTCGTAGATTTTGGTAGTCCCCTCGGAAACCTACATAAGGGAGACTGACTAAATGCTGTTTGCTCTCTGCATCTTTAACAAGGAAAAATCCTTCTAAGAAGTAGCCATTCGGCATTTGCTTGCTTAGCTCTGATTGGTACTTGCTGGCATCTACTGAAATGCGAATCGTTCGGTGGCTATGAGCTGGAATAGTGATTTTATCTTTACCAGCCAAGGTCTCCAAGAGACGTGGGTGAAGGGTAAATTTCCCGTCTTGAACCTGGTCGGTTTGCAGAGTAGTTTCATAAGTAATTGACTTTTCTTGGCCCGATAGATTATGAACCGTCACATCAAACTCGAAGGTGTCTTTCACATTTCCTAAAGTCAAGCTGCTCTTTTCGCCCTTGGCTGTGACATATAAATCACCTAGGGCAGCAGCCGTCACATCCATGACCCCTGCTCCCTGCTGACGAACAGAGGAATATGCCTTGGTTTCTTCATCCACATGGGGAACGGCCGTACTCATTGTCATCTGCTTGACAAGAATCTGAAGCTGTTCTGGCGTGAGATGAGGGAAACGCTCTTTCAAAGCCTGCTTGACCAAAACAGTCGCGCCCGCCGCATGAGGAGAGGCCATACTAGTTCCCCTATCCATGTAATATTCGCCGTCATTAACAGACGAATAAATCATGCCACCTGGCAGTGTCACATCTGGCTTCAAATCACCATCTGCTGATAAGCCCCAAGATGAAAAGTCTGACATCTGTCTCGCAGCATCATAAGGAACTCGCTTAAATTTGTTGGCAATATTCAGTTGGTAATCACTGGCATGCTGAGATAAAAGCTCTCCTGCGCGATGACCAATCACCCCAACAGGGAACCGTTCTCCTAGACCTTCAAGATCAAATGAAGTAGGGGTCTCCCCTTGCTCTTTTGTCTGATAGAAGACGACGCCTGTGGCACCAGCATCTTTTAGTTTTTTAATCTTTTCAACATCTGAAACCGCGCCGCCTCTTTCAGTCAGAACCAAACGGCCATTAAGCTGCTCCCCTTGGTAGTTTTCTAAGTCTCCATTTTCTACATGGATATAGTTTTGCGGAATGGTTGTCCTAAAGCCTTCCCGTTCAACAAAGGAATGCATTGGAATCTTACCATCAGGGAAATCTGCTGAACCAACCAGTTCCTTAACAGTCAGACTTGCTTCCGAAGAGACGTGTTTGGTTAAACTATTAATTGACGCAACAGAAATCACATTTGGATTGACTGACGGTGTCCCTGCCATTCCGTAATCAGGTGTTGTAGCCAGTGGCTTGCTATGCCAAAATCCATTGGTCGCCATATTGGTAGAAGCAACGGTGATGGTCACTCCTGCCCTACGGGCTTCATCAAAGGCTTGGCGTGTAATTTCTCCTACGTCATAGATGGAGCCAGAAGCTGTTCCTAAACTCATATTTATAGTATCGGCTCCAAGCTTCACAGCATCTTCTACAGCCTTGGTATAAATAAAGTTTTGGACTTGTCCACCTTTCGTATCTGAAAAGACGCGCAAAAACATAAGCTGAGCTTCTGGAGCGACACCTCGGATAATTTCTCCGTTTGGAGATGGTTTAGAGGCATTTCCTACGGCCGAACCTGCAACGTGGGCACCGTGTGAGATTGGATCATCCTCTTTGACATTGTCGTTCATATCACTATAATTGTGGACGTAGACAATTTTATTATTGTACCATTTACCGTAGGTAATACCTGCTTTTTTCTTAGCTGCCTCAATATCAGCTTCACTTTTGAATTTCGCCTTACTGATGTCCGTTAGACGAAAAACATCGTGGGCAGGATCAACGCCCGAGTCAATAACGGCTACAACCTGACCTTGGCCTTTAATCCCTTTATCCCAAAGCGGTTGAAGATTGATTAGGCTATTCTCTTCGCTGACTTTTGCAGAACTTGATATTGGAGAAGCTACGGTAGGTTGCGGAGATTCCACCCTTGTCCTACGAAGAGGAGCATAGTCAACAGCATCGACACGCGCCAAGCCTCGAATTCTCTTTGCATCCCCATAGGTTGTTTCTAAAGCTACCCCACTAAACAAAAGATTGATGTCGTAGAGTTTTTTAAACTGGATAGATTGTTTCTCTAGTTCCTTGAGAAATTCTTCATGTTCCCGATTGGTCTTTTCAATTCGAGTTGCCTTATCCGTTGCTGATGTGAAAGGTTGTTCTACAGTTGTTTTTTCCTCCTTCAGACGCACAAGTGCCTCCACAGGAGCCTCTTCGCCCAATTCATTTTCAGAAAGAATCGGTTCTTCCTTCCGAGGATTTTCTTTTAGAACTTCTTTGTCAGATGCTTTGGAATGATCTGAGAGAAGTTTATCACTACTGCTACTTTCCTTCTCAGACTTAGAAGCAGCTTCTGTGCTTGGCGCCCCTTTCTTTTCAGAGACAATGAGATTTGTTTCTACTTTTATTTCTACTGAGGGAGCCGTTGGAGGCTCATTTTCTTTCGTAAATGAATGACTGTCTTCTGTTTGCTTTGAAGCAAGGGAAGCCGACTCAGTTAAATCTTGAGTCCTTTCCACTTTCTGCTCCTGGACAGCATTTCCCTCCTGCCTTGCTTCCCCATCGTTTACCGCAGACACTGTGGCAATCTGATTCTCAGCTGTTACTGTATCTGCTGCAACCATAGGTCCAGCAAGAATGATCCCTATTACTATCGAGGCTATTCCGATAGCACACTTTCGAATTGAAAAACGTTGATTAGGTTGAAACTCCATATAAAAACTCCTTTATCTTCAGAATGGAGATAGCCACCTTTGCCACCTCCATCCTGATGTACAAATTCACTTATACTTTAAAATGATTAGTTCTGACTTTCTTTTCTTTTTTGAAGAATAAAGCCTAGGCCAAGAAGATATAGAACAAAACCTACAAGACCAAGCTTGTCTCCAGCCTGTCCCGTCTTCGGTAGGGTTTCTTTTGCATCCTGATTAGATGATTCTAGTCCACCTTGCGCATTCTTTTCACTCGGTTTGTCATACATCGGACGCAAATCTGCTTGTTTCTGATTTAATTGTTGCTCTTCTTTCTCCTTTCCAGTCTCTTTATCAGGAACAGGTGTTTTATCTGGAGAAAGAGGATTCGGAACTGGTGCTGGATTTGGGCTTGGTGCTGGTGTTGGATTAACTGGATTATTTTCTGTGACTTCTACAAATGTTGTTAAGAAGCGATTGATTCT
Source organism: Streptococcus cristatus (assembly GCF_008369405.1). Taxonomy (GTDB): domain Bacteria; phylum Bacillota; class Bacilli; order Lactobacillales; family Streptococcaceae; genus Streptococcus; species Streptococcus cristatus_G. The sequence continues at coordinate 79,390 of NZ_VSJJ01000003.1, read as the reverse complement.
TTCACCAACCGAATAGAAAACATCATTTTCTACTGCACGATAGCCTTTTGGCAAATCAATATGAATGCGATAATCTCCATTTAAAAGGAGCTTCTCAAAAGTCTTTGGTTCATATAAAGTTTGCTCTAACTCATGCTGTTCGCCACTATCCTTATGAATAGCAAAGACCTTGGTACCAGATGGCAAGTCCTTGTCAAAGACCACATTAAAACGATTCTTAGATTTGTAATGGTAGACAAAGTTGACCACACCTTCTGGATGTTCTTTCGTCAATTCAACCGTCACAGTTGTAGGAGACACCCATGAATAGTTTTCGTCTTGACCAACTACTTTAACAGTATAACTACCGAAAGGCAGTCTTGGAAGATTGCTTTCATAATAGGTATTAAATTCCTTATCAACACGATTGCCTTCACTGTCAAATACCTGATAGCGCATTATCTCAGGATATTGAGAAGTTGGATTACCTACCTCGTCCACAATTCGAACCTCTAAACGTCCATCCTTAGCTTCTGCTTTCTCTGTATCAGGGTTTGTTCCCTCTTTTTCTGGTGCTTCTTCTTTCTCAGTTGAAGCTGGCTCCTTTTCCCCATCAATTGTTAAAGTATTCGTATTATAAACCTTATCCCAAATAGAGAAACGAACAGTCGTCAAGTCGACTCCTTCTGGAATATGATAAGAGCCATCCTGATTCGGAGTGATTTCAATCGTTTGTCCATCTTTTTGGTAGGACAAGTATTTACCAGCTAAGCCACTTCCTTCTTCAATAATTGTTCCCGGTCTAAAGGTACGAGTTTTTGGATCATAGAGGTCTTTGCTCGTCGCTAATTGTGGAACCTGATTGTCTACCTTGACTTTTAAGGTGATTTCTTGAGGTTTTGCTCCTGGTGTACTTGGTCGATAGGTCAGGACATATTGGTATTCTCCATCAGGAACGACTTGATCATTTTGGTCTTTCCCTGCCCAATGACTAGCATAAAGAACTTTACTCCGATCATTGATTCTCCAACCAAAATCAGATTTTTTCTGACTTTCATTGCCATTTTCGTAAATCGGATGCTCCCGTTTTACATCGTCCGCCTTATAGACCGCCAAATGAATATTGTCCACATTTCTCAAAACAACGGCATTTAACTTAACCGTGTCAAAGTGTCCATCACCATTCGGAGAGAAGGCTAATGCATTTCCATCATATTTCCCATCTGTTTCTCCCAAGACAACCTGCTCGTCTTGCCCATTTCTACGGATGGAACTGAGCAAGGCAGTGAAGTGATTTCCTGGATCCTTGACAGGATTTTCTGCTTTTTCGTCTTTGTAGTAGTAGAAAGGCTTGTCATTGCCAGTGAATTTATAAACCGGCTTTTCGATACCGGGTAGATCTTGGTAATGCCCCTTGAAGCCGATATACGGAATGCTGACCTCATCTTTTTGAGTCTTGGCATCCTTAAAGAAGACGAAACCTTCTAAAAAGTAGCCATTTCTCATTTGTTCGGAAAGTTCCTTAGTATAAGCACTCGTATTGACCTGAATTGGCACAGTCACACTGCCTTTCGGTGGTACAACAATTGTCTTATCACCTTGCTGCTCCAGCAATTGACGCATTTGCAGTGTAATCCGCCCGTTTTCCACCTGATCTGTATTGACAACTGTTCGATAGGTGAGCTCTTTAGCTTCAGAGCCTAAATTATGGACAGTAACGTTAAATGTGAAGCTTTCATTAACATTTCCAAGGGTCATACTGCTATCGCTACCTTTTCCAGTAACGTATAGATTGCCAAAAGCCGCACCTGCAGCATCCATGAGTCCAGAGCCCTGTTGCCGGACAGAAGAATAAGTATTACTTTCCTTGTCCTTGTGTGGCTTGGCAGTACTCATGACAAGCTGGCGAAGTAAAGTATGGATCTGTTCTGGGCTATATTGTGGGAAGCGTTGTTCCAAGGCCTGCTTAATCAGGGTTGTTGCCCCTGCGGCATGCGGAGTTGCCATACTGGTTCCAGAGTCCATATCATAAGAGCCGTCTGGAATAGCTGAGTAAATATTACCTCCCGGCAAGGTCACATCTGGCTTCAGCATTCCTTCAGCTGACAGTCCCCAACCTGTAAAATGGAGCATCTTATTTGCTTCACTATACGGAAGCTTTTTCACTTCTTGATGGAAGGTCAGCTTGTATTCCCCAGCATGTGCTGCTAATTCTTTACCAAGCGTATGCCCTAGGACACTGACAGGATAAAACGAACCCCAATACCCCATCGAAAGGTTTTGCAGTTGATCTCCTTGCTCCTCATTTTGATAAACCAACACTCCTTTAGCACCAGATTGTCGAAGCGTATTTACTTTGTCTTCATCTGTAACATCACCGCCACTTTCAACTAGGGCAATTTTACCCTTAACGCTTGCCATTCGGTAGGATTCTTCTCCACCTTTCGGCACATAAACATAGGATTGTGGCCCTTCAACTGGGAATGGCAGACGATAAACAGGCAAGTCAATTAGACCATTCTGAAACTCTTGCTTGTCCTTTAAGGCAGGTATCTCCAAACGAATTTTTGTTTCATGGCTGACTCTATTATTAAAAGCACCGATGGCTAGGATACCCTTTTCAAGTGCTGGCTCATCAACGGTTCCTGTATCAGGCGCATCCGCTTTAGGCTTAGCTTGCCAATAGCCACTCACAGCATAGTTCCCAGCTGCAGCACTAATGACAACACCTGCCTTTCTCGCAAACTCAAAGGCTTGCCGAGTAAGAGGATTTGTATCAGCTTCTGAACCATTGACACCACCAAAACTCATATTTATGGTATCCGCACCAAGCTTGACAGCATCTTCAACGGCTTTTGCAACGACAAAGCCCTGTTCAGTCATTCCTTTCTTATCTGAAAAGATCCGCATAAACATTAGCTGCGCTTCTGGCGCTACCCCTTTGACCAATTCTCCAGTTGGAGCTGGTTTGGTTGCATTTCCAACGGCTGATCCCGCAACGTGCGTTCCGTGTGAACGTGGATCATCTTCTTTGATCTCATCGTTCATATCAGAATAGTTGTAAGCATAGATTACCTTGTCGTTATACCATTTACCATAGCTAATCCCTGCCTTTTTCATAGCAGCTTCCATCTGCTCTTTATTTTTGTATTTAGCCTTGCTTTTATCGGTTAAACTAAAGAGGTTATGGTCATAATCCAGACCAGTATCTAGCACAGCTACTACACGCCCCTGTCCTTTTATCCCCTTATCCTAGAGAGGTTGTAGATTGATCAGTTCATTTTCCTCACTGACCTTAGTTGGCAATACAGTAGTTTGCTTTTTAGGAAGGTACTTAGAGTCACTAGCATTTGAAAGGGTGGTGATTTCAACATTCTCAACTCGAGCAACTTTGCGAATTTTCAGGGCATCCTTGTAGCTTGTCTCTAAAACAAAGCCATTAAAAATCAGATCAAAATCTGCTAGTTTCTTATACTGGATACCTCTTTCATCCAATTCTTTTAAAACCGCATCCTTGATTGGTTGATTTTCATTCAGACGAGATGCAATTTCTACCGCCCCTACTGGGGCTTCTTTTTTCTTGCTTTCTAAGCGAACTAAGGCTTGTACACGCGCTTCTTCATTCACCTTTTCAGCAGGGCTTGGCTTGACCTCAACTTCAGGTTTAGAAACGTCTGGATCGGCCTTCTTTACTTCAAGCACTGGGGCTTTTTCTGATTGAGCTTCCTGCTTGCTTTCTTGCTCACTCTTATCAAGGATCGACTCTGATGTCTCAAGCTTTGGACTCTCATTCTCTACCTTAGCAGGAGCGTTCTTTATGTCAGTCTTAGCTACCTGCTGACCGCTTGCCTCTATTACTGTCGGCACTATTTGTGAATCATCAGACACCGACTCTGCTGTCTTCACAAGTTCCGAACCTTGTTCTACTACTGCTGGAGGAGTCGATGCTTGTTCCTGCGCCAAAACAGCCGGCCCATAAAAAAGGCATCCGACCACCACGGATACAAGGCCAACTGCATATTTACGAAAAGAAAACCGTTGCTGTCTGTTATATCTCATAATCAAACCTCCTGTATTTTTTTGTAAGCGGTTACTTCGTTTTCATTGTAGTCTTTATATTTTTTTTAGTCAATAAAAAAATAGGTAAAACATAGGAATGTAATATAATTCTAATTTTTCTGATAATTATTTTATTGAATATTTTTGACAATATTCAATAAAACATCTAACTAAAATCAAAAAAACGAGGGGCCTCCCTAAAACTCGAAATAGACCCTCGTTTCTTTTTACTTATTTCCTGATTATTAAGCTGCAATTCCTACCCATTATCCATAAACATTCTTTTAACCTACAGATGAATTTATTTTATTCTATATGACAAGGGGTATAAAACTTATATTCCATTCAGATAGATCTTTGCCATCAAGTGAGAATGAGATCGACTTGTAAAATTAGACGATTCTACCCTGATCAACAACTAACTTGCCTGCTTTATAAACTTGATGGGTCAGGTTGGTCGCAAAGAAATAAAGTGGATAGTCGATATTCTTAGCGTCTAGAATGGTAATGTCCGCCTGCTTACCAGTATCAAAGCTGCCAATCTTATCTTGGCGGTTAACTGAGTAGGCCGCATTGATGGTTACAGCGTTAAGGACTTCTACTGGCGTCAGACGCATCATAAAGCAGCCCAGCTGCATAACGAACTGCAGATTAGCTGTCGGACAAGAGCCTGGATTGCTGTCAGTAGTTAGAGTGATGGCCATACCAGCTTCCAGCATCTTGCGGGCTGGTGCATAGGTATCTTCCATCAGACTGAAGGTAGTCGCTGGCAGGAGATTGCCGATAACCTTGGCTTCTGCCATCTTGCGAATGCCCTCATCGGTCGCTACCATCAAGTGCTCTGCACTCGTCGCTCCTAGCTCAGCTGCTACATCTACTCCACCGATCGATTCGATCTCATCAGCATGGATACGAAGCTTGAAGCCCATTTCCTTAGCCTTAGAAAGTAAGTAGCGTGACTCGTCAGCTGTAAAGACTCCTTTTTCACAGAAAATATCACAGAATTCAGCTAGATTTTCTGCTTTTACCCGAGGCAGCATTTCCTCGACGATAAGCTCCAGATATTCCTGAGAGCGTCCCTTGTATTCTGGTGGAACGGCGTGGGCAGCCATAAAGGTAGAAACGAGATCAATCTCGTGGTCACGGTTCAGAGCCCCAACGACATCTAGCTGGCGCTTCTCTGTTTCCCAGTCCAGACCATAGCCACTCTTGGCCTCGACAGTCGTCACCCCATGCAGCAGCATATAGTCCAGCAGTCTCTTGGACTTATCGTAGAGAGTGTCAAAAGAAGCTTCTCGTGTCGCCCGAACCGTACTGAGAATACCGCCGCCTTGAGCAAGAATCTCCAGATAAGGGACACCGGCTAATTTCTTGGCAAATTCATGTTCCCGGCTGCCACCGTAGACCAAGTGAGTGTGACAGTCGATCAAGCCAGGTGTGGCAATCTTGCCTTCATAAGACTGAATCTTAGTATCAGGTCCAACCAGACTGGCATCTGGCTCTCCGCTGCCAACTGCTAGGATTTTGCCGCCTTTGACTGCAATGTAGCCGTCCTCCAAGACCTGAGCCTCCTTCATCTCCTCGCCAAAAAGGGGATGTCCGAGGTCCTTGGGACAGAAGACTTGATTAAAGTGAGTTAATAGTAAATCAGCAGTCATGCTTGTTCCTCCATTCATTTTCCAACTTATCCGCTTTTCATCATAATACACTATCGTCAAATTATAGTCAAAAACCAATATATATTAGATATATTGATATTTTTTATCTTTAGAAATATTTTCTTGACTTTGTACTGACGGTGCTGTTATAAAATAAGGTTAAAACTTAAGTTATTTTACAAGGAGGAAATAAACATGTCATTCTACAGCGAACAAGATATTGCAGCAGCAATGACCGTCAAATTAGACGATGTATTACCTGAAAAAACGGTTTTCCAAGAAGGCATCCGTCGCGCACCTGACCGGGGCTTCCATTTGACTCAAGCTCAAACCGAAATCGCTCTAAAAAATGCCCTTCGCTATATTCCAAAGAGATTCCATGAGGAAGTAATTCCAGAATTTCTGGAAGAGCTGAAAACTCGCGGACGGATTTATGGCTACCGCTGGCGTCCAAAAGAACGCATCTACGGCAAACCCATCGATGAATATAAAGGAAACTGTACCGCAGCCAAAGCTATGCAGGTCATGATTGACAACAACCTGAGCTTTGAAATCGCTCTTTATCCTTATGAATTGGTTACCTACGGAGAAACTGGGTCTGTCTGCGCCAACTGGATGCAGTACAACCTGATCAAGAAATACTTGGAAGTCATGACTGACCATCAAACCTTGGTCGTGGAATCTGGCCACCCGCTCGGACTTTTCAAATCTAAACCAGAAGCTCCGCGTGTCATCATCACCAATGGTCTCTTGGTTGGTGAATACGACAATATGAAGGACTGGGAAATTGCGGAAGAAATGGGCGTGACCAACTACGGTCAAATGACAGCCGGCGGCTGGATGTATATCGGCCCTCAAGGTATCGTCCATGGTACTTTCAACACCCTCCTCAATGCTGGGCGTTTGAAGCTGGGTGTGGCTGACGACGGCGACCTGACTGGCAAACTCTTCATCTCTTCTGGCCTAGGTGGCATGAGTGGAGCTCAAGGGAAAGCAGCTGAAATCGCTAAAGCAGTAGCAATCATAGCTGAAGTAGACCAATCTCGGATTGAAACTCGTCACTCTCAAGGATGGATTAGCCAATTAGCCGAAAGTCCAAAAGAAGCAATCGATTTGGCTCAGAAAGCTCTGGAAGCTGGCGAATCCACTTCTATCGCCTATCATGGTAACATTGTAGACCTCTTAGAATATGTCAACGCGAACAATATCCATGTAGATTTGCTGTCTGACCAAACTTCTTGCCACAATGTTTACGACGGCGGCTACTGTCCAGCTGGTATCAACTTTGAAGAGCGGACACGCCTCCTAGCTGAAGACAAGGAAACCTTTGCTAAGTTGGTTGATGAAACCTTGGAACGTCACTTCAAGGCAATCAAGACCTTGACTAACAATGGCACTTACTTCTTTGACTACGGTAACGCCTTTATGAAGGCAGTCTATGACTCTGGCATCAAGGAAATTTCTAAGAATGGCTTTGATGACAAAGACGGCTTTATCTGGCCATCTTATGTAGAAGATATCATGGGGCCAATGCTCTTTGACTATGGTTATGGTCCTTTCCGTTGGGTATGTCTGAGCGGTAAGCACGAAGACCTAGTCGCTACTGACCATGCAGCTATGGAAGTGATCGACCCTAACCGCCGCTACCAAGACCGCGACAACTACAACTGGATCCGAGATGCAGAAAAGAACCAGTTGGTTGTTGGAACTCAGGCTCGGATTCTCTACCAAGACTGTATGGGTCGTGTCAATATCGCCCTCAAGTTCAATGAATTAGTACGCGAAGGCAAGATTGGCCCTGTCATGATCGGCCGTGACCACCACGACGTATCTGGTACCGATTCTCCATTCCGTGAAACTTCCAATATTAAGGACGGTTCTAATGTTACCTGCGACATGGCTGTGCAATGTTACGCTGGTAATGCCGCTCGTGGTATGAGTCTGGTAGCTCTCCACAACGGTGGCGGAACTGGTATCGGTAAAGCAATCAACGGTGGCTTTGGCTTGGTACTAGACGGTAGCGAACGCATTGATGAAATCATCAAATCTGCTATCGCTTGGGATACAATCGGCGGAGTTGCACGTCGTAACTGGGCACGTAATGAGCATGCTATTGAGACAGCTATCGAGTACAACCGCCTCCACCAAGGAACAGACCACATTACCATTCCGTACTTAACTGACGAAGATTTGGTCAAAGAATCTGTTAAGAAATTGTTCGAATAGGAAAAACTTGTCCCCCAACTTCCGACCTGAGCTGGGTATCAACCTGGCTCAAGAGGAGGTTCTACTTTATTAAGTTCATATTATAAATTAAAATTATTGATATCACGAGGTAATATCTTATGGCAAAAATTGTTGAATGTATTCCTAACTTTTCTGAAGGTCGCAACCAGGCGGTCATTGACGGTTTGGTGGAAACTGCTAAGAGCGTGCCAGGAGTGACACTTTTGGACCACTCTTCTGATGCCAGCCACAACCGCAGCGTCTTTACCTTGGTCGGCGACGATCAAAACATTCAGGAAGTTGCCTTCCGTTTGGTTAAATATGCTTCTGAAAACATTGACTTGACCAAGCACCAAGGCGAACACCCTCGTATGGGCGCAACAGATGTCCTGCCTTTTGTACCGATTAAGGACATCACAAGTGAGGAATGCGTAGAAATTGCGAAGACTGTATCTGAACGGATCAACCGTGAGCTCGGTATTCCTATCTTCCTCTATGAAGATGCAGCGACTCGTCCAGAGCGTAAAAATTTGGCTAAGGTTCGTAAAGGACAATTTGAAGGCATGCCAGAAAAACTCTTGGAACCTGACTGGGCGCCTGACTACGGTGAAAGAAAGATTCACCCAACTGCTGGTGTCACTGCTGTTGGTGCTAGAATGCCACTCGTTGCCTACAACATCAATTTGGATACAGACGATTTGGAAATTGCCAATAATATTGCCAAAATCATCCGTGGATCAAGCGGTGGCTACAAGTACTGTAAAGCGATCGGTGTTATGCTGGAAGACCGCAACATTGCTCAGGTTTCTATCAATATGGTCAACCTGGAAAAATTCCCACTCTATCGTGTTTTTGAAACTGTTCGCTTTGAAGCCAAACGCTACGGAGTTGGAATCCTCGGCTCAGAAGTCATTGGTTTGGCGCCAGCTAAGGCTCTGATTGACGCAGCAGAATACTATCTGCAAATCGAAGACTTTGACTACGGCAAGCAAGTTCTGGAAAATCATTTGCTGGGCTAGGAGGACAGAAAACTATGAAATTAGTAGATTTAAGCTTGACAGAATTTGCCAAAGTCCTAGGCTCAGATGCTCCTGCACCAGGAGGCGGCTCTGCCGCTGCTCTTTCCGCAGCCAACGGTATTTCCCTTACTAAGATGGTCTGTGAATTAACCCTTGGCAAGAAAAAATACGCAGAATTTGAAGCAGAAATTGCTCAAGTGCACGCAGAAAGTGCCCGCCTGCAAGAAAGGCTGCTCGCAGCTATCGACAAGGACACTGAAGCCTTCAATCTGGTCTCTGCTGTCTTTGATATGCCTAAGGAAACAGAGGAAGATAAGGCTGCCCGTCGGGAAGCGATGCAACAAGCCCTCAAGGAAGCGACCAAGTCACCTTATGGCATGATGGAAGATATTTTGGCTGCCTTGCAAACAACTCAAAAGGCCGTCGGCAAGTCCAATACCAATGCTGCCAGCGACTTGGGGGTAGCAGCTCTCAACCTTAAGGCTGGCCTGCAAGGTGCTTGGCTCAATGTCCTCATCAACCTGTCAGGCGTCAAGGATGAAGCATTCGTCGCAGACTACCGCAGCAAGGGTGAAGAGCTCCTACAAAAAGGCTGCGCTCTAGCAGATGAAATTTATCAAGAAATTTTGAAAGTTGTCTAATAGATAAACGGAAGAGAAGTTCGCTCTTTCCCATGAATGGACTTTCTTTTCTCAAGAGATAACAATATGGTTTTATCAGATATTGAAATTGCCAATTCGGTTCAAATGAAGCCCATCAAAGAAGTAGCAGAAAAGCTAGGAATTGCTGAAGACGCCCTGTCTCTTTATGGAAATTACAAGGCAAAAATCAGTGCCGGCCAACTGGAAGCCTTAAAAGACAAGCCAGACGGCAAACTGATTCTCGTGACAGCTATTTCTCCGACAACAGCCGGAGAAGGCAAGACCACGACTTCTGTAGGATTGGTCGATGCTCTGGCTGCTATCGGTAAAAAAGCCGTTATCGCTCTGCGGGAGCCTTCACTCGGACCTGTCTTTGGTATCAAAGGCGGAGCTGCTGGCGGTGGTCACGCCCAGGTTGTACCCATGGAGGACATCAATCTCCACTTCACTGGTGACTTTCATGCCATCGGTGTTGCCAACAACCTGCTGGCAGCCCTCATTGATAACCACATCCATCATGGCAATACCTTAGGCATCGACTCTCGCCGCATCACTTGGAAGCGGGCAGTGGATATGAATGACCGGCAATTGCGCCACATTGTGGATGGCTTACAAGGCAAGGTCAACGGCGTTCCACGTGAAGATGGTTTCGACATTACAGTTGCTTCTGAGGTTATGGCTATTCTTTGTCTGTCAGAAAATATTACCGATCTCAAGAACCGTTTGGAAAAAATCATCATTGGCTACAGCTTTGAAGGTAAGCCAATAACTGCTAAGGATCTGAAAGCTGGTGGCGCTATGGCTGCTGTGCTCAAAGACGCTATCCATCCAAACTTGGTTCAAACTCTGGAACACACGCCTGCCTTGATTCACGGCGGACCTTTCGCCAACATTGCTCATGGCTGTAACAGTGTCCTAGCTACCAAGCTGGCTCTCAAATATGCCGACTATGCAGTCACAGAAGCTGGTTTCGGTGCTGACCTCGGTGCTGAAAAATTCATCGATATCAAATGCCGTACATCTGGTCTTCGCCCATCAGCTGTAGTTCTGGTTGCTACCATCCGCGCTCTCAAGATGCACGGTGGGGTGGCTAAGAGTGACCTAGCTGAAGAAAATGTCCAAGCTGTTGTAGATGGTCTGCCAAACTTAGAAAAACATCTGGAAAACATTCAAGATGTTTATGGACTGCCAGCTGTCGTTGCTATTAATAAATTCCCGCTGGATACCGAAGCAGAGTTGCAAGCAGTTTATGACGCCTGCCAAAAACGCGGGGTTGACGTAGTGATTTCTGACGTCTGGGCAAATGGCGGAGCCGGCGGTAAAGAACTAGCTGAAAAAGTCGTCCAACTGGCCGAAGGAGACAATCACTTCCAATTTGTATATAATGAAGAGGACTCCATTGAGACCAAGCTCAACAAAATTGTTACTAAGGTCTATGGAGGCAAAGGCGTTCGCCTGACTCCTGCCGCTAAACGTGAGCTCAAACAACTGGAAGAACTGGGCTTCTCCAACTATCCTATCTGTATGGCTAAGACTCAGTACTCTTTCTCAGACGATGCTAAGAAACTGGGCGCACCTAAAGACTTTGTTGTGACTATCAGCCAGCTAAAAGTTTCTGCCGGTGCAGGATTCATCGTCGCTCTGACTGGTGCAATCATGACCATGCCAGGGCTGCCTAAGGTGCCAGCCAGCGAAAAGATTGATGTTGACAAAGACGGCAACATCAGCGGTTTGTTCTAATAAATACCAAAAATGACAAATGTAACCCTTTTAAGAGTAAACGATTTTCAAGTTTCCGATTGGTCAGGGGGAAAGACGAAGCAACTTTATCTTTCCCCGCCAACTGGCCACTATGGCAAGCGGGAATTTGACTATCGGCTCTCAACAGCGACTGTGGAGTTGGCTGAAAGTCAGTTTTCTGACCTCAGCGGCTTTCACCGCATTCTCATGAGCCTGGACCACACACTTCATCTCCACAATGCCAGTCGGCAGGAGGAAACGGTTCTAGCTCCCTTTACCCCCTATTTTTTCGAAGGGAGTGATCCTATCACAAGTCGGGGGACTTGTACCGACTTTAACTTAATCTACAGCGACCATTATCAGGGACAGATGCTTACCATCTCAGATAGAGAAGAGCTTATTCAAGATGAAGCAATTCAATTTATCTATGCCTTGAGTGATTTGACGGTGACAGGAACAGGCCTGCCATCGCTTAACCTAGAGACAGGGCAACTTCTGATAGTGGAAAAAGATGCTCAGGAAACTGAGCTGCGAATAATGTTTTCGAGTAACCAGCCAACGGGTGCTCCCCTTGCTATATGGGCTGGTTTGACCCATATCCCTACTAAGTAAAGATACAAGGATGTCCTATCATCGTTCTATCTTTACTTGGAAAGGATCCCACATCTCTAAAGGAGAAACATTATTATGAATGCGACTAAACTCACTGCACAAGAACAAGAGCGAGAAAATGCGAAATTCAGCTTTTCTGGCGCTACTCTCTATGGTATCAATGCTGTTATCGGTTCAGGAATTTTCCTCCTACCGCAAAAGATTTATAAAGGACTTGGTCCTGCCTCTCTAGCTGTCATGTTTGGAACCGCCATCCTCGTTATTCTCCTAGCCGTCTGCTTGGCAGAAACTGCGGGTTATTTTAATAAAAACGGCGGAGCCTTCCAATATTCCAAAGCAGCCTTTGGAGACTTTGTCGGATTTAATGTTGGCTTCCTAGGCTGGGCGGTTACCATCATCGCTTGGTCAGCAATGGCAGCAGGATTTGCGAGACTTTTTGTCATTACTTTTAAATCCTTTGCCCCTTATGAACTTCTGCTCAGTGTAAGCCTGATTATCCTACTCAGTCTGATGAATATCTCAGGTCTTAAGACCTCCAAAATGTTCACCTTGACCGCAACTGTAGCCAAGCTCATCCCAATTGTCGCTTTCAGTCTATGTGCAATTTTCTCCATCAAAGGAGGAATTGACAAAGGAAACTTCACTCCGTTTCTTCAGCTAGAACCTGGCGTGGATATCATGAAAGCCATCTCTAGTACAGCTATCTACATTTTCTACGGTTTCATCGGTTTTGAAACCATGTCTATCGTTGCCGGTGAAATGCGCAACCCAGAAAAGAATGTACCTCGGGCTATTTTGGGCTCTATCAGTATTGTATCTGTTCTCTATATGCTGATTATCGCAGGAACTATCGCCATGCTAGGTAGCCGAATCCTACAAACAGATGCCTCTGTACAAGACGCCTTTGTCGAAATGATTGGCCCTGCTGGAGCATGGATTGTTTCTATCGGAGCGCTGATCTCTATTGCTGGACTTAACATCGGGGAATCTATCATGGTTCCACGTTATGGTGCAGCCATTGCAGATGAAGGCTTGTTACCTAAAAAAATCGCTGAAACCAACGCTAAAAACGCCCCTGTAATTGCCATTATTATCTCTGGACTTTTGTCCATCGCCCTACTCTTTACAGGAACATTTGAAGTATTAGCGGCTCTCAGCGTAGTCTTCCGCTTCTTCCAATACATCCCAACTGCTCTAGCCGTATTGGTATTGAGAAAGAAATATCCAGATAAAAAAGTGGTCTTCCGCGTTCCATTTGGTCCAGTCATTCCAATTTTGGCAGTTCTAGTCAGCCTCGTCATGATTTGGGGTGAAAATCCAATGAACTATGTCTATGGTCTCATCGGTGTCCTTGTCGCCAGCGCAGTCTACTATATCTATATAGTACTGATTTGTAAAAATAAAGTTCTTGAACAAAAAGGAGAATGAATCTTATGACACATATAATCAATTTGGATGGCGAACACCTTACTTTAGAAGATGTCATTGCAGTAGCTCGTCATGGAGCTATCTGCGAAATCAACCAAGAAGCTAAGAAAGCTGTAGAAGCTTCCCGTAAAATCGTGGATGACATCGTCCGCGAAAAGCGGGTAGTCTACGGTGTTACAACTGGATTTGGCTCCCTCTGCAATGTCAGCATCTCGCCAGAAGATACGACTCAACTGCAGGAAAACTTGATTCGCACCCATGCTTCAGGATTTGGCAATCCTCTTCCTGAAGATGCAGTTCGTGCTATCATGTTAATCCGGATTAATTCTCTGGTCAAGGGCTATTCTGGTATCCGTCTCTCTACCATCGAAAAACTTCTAGAATTGCTCAATAAAGGCGTCGTGCCTTACATTCCGGAAAAAGGCTCTTTGGGAGCTTCTGGTGACTTAGCACCACTGGCTCACATGGTTCTGCCTATGTTAGGACTGGGCCGCGCTTACTATCAAGGCCAATTGCTCTCTGGACAAGAAGCTTTGGACAAGGCCGGCATCGAGAAAATTGCTCTAGCAGCCAAGGAAGGGCTGGCACTGATTAACGGAACGACTGTCCTGACAGGTATCGGAGCTCTGGCTACCTACGATGCCATCCAGCTGCTTAAATTGTCAGATGTCGCTGGTGCCCTTTCCATGGAGGTCCACAATGGTATTACCAGTCCATTTGAAGAAGACCTACATACCATCCGTCCTCAAAGCGGACAGCTGGCTACAGCCCGCAATATCCGCAACCTTCTAGAAGGCAGTGGCAACACAACCGTAGCCACTCAACAACGGGTCCAAGACCCTTACACCCTGCGTTGTATTCCTCAGATTCATGGTGCCAGCAAGGACTCTATCGCTTATGTCAAGACCAAGGTTGAGATTGAGATCAACTCCGTTACAGACAACCCTATCATTACTAAGGAAGGCCACGTCATCTCAGGCGGTAACTTCCACGGAGAACCAATGGCACAGCCATTCGACTTCCTCGGCATTGCTATTTCTGAAATCGGAAATGTATCTGAGCGTCGCGTGGAACGTCTGGTCAACAGCCAACTGAGCAAGCTACCATCATTCTTGGTCAAACACCCAGGACTGAACTCTGGCTTTATGATTACCCAGTATGCTTGTGCTTCGCTTGCTTCTGAGAACAAGGTCCTGTCCCATCCGGCCAGCGTAGACTCTATCCCATCTTGTGAAAACCAAGAAGACTTTGTCAGCATGGGAACTACTGCAGCACGCAAGGCAGCTGAAATTCTCAAGAATTCTCGCCGCATCGTGGCAACAGAAATCATGGCAGCCTGCCAAGCTCTGGATCTGAAACCAGAAAACCATGAACTGGGCAAGGGAACCAAACCGGCCTATGACCTCTTCCGTCAGCATGTCCGTTTTATCGAATTTGATAAAGATATCGAAATCTATGAAGAGCTCAACAAGGCTTCTGATCTGATTGAAAACGAAGAATTCCTAGCAGCCGTTGAAAAGGCTGTGGACTTGAGCATTCAGTTCTAAAGCTGATGACTCTGTAAAAAGTTAACCTAAGAAGCCCGCTCTCATGCAGCTGAGCTTCTTTTCCCGCCAAAAGCCATTGACAGGCTTAGCGGAAACTCTTATAATAAAGTCGCAACTATCGTTATCAAAAAGGACAAAATTATGTTAGAAGATTACTATCAGCTAGACAACTGTTACTATCAGCGAGGTCCAGAGGACAATCTATATACTGCTAAGTGGGGCATGGTCATTGAGTTTCTGGACTTAAATGATCCTAGCCTAACCCCTTTTGAAGGGGTAAACTTTGCCTTGATTGGCTTCAAGAGCGACAAGGGTGTCTATATCAATAACGGCCGAGTGGGGGCTGTCGAAGGACCACAAGCTATCCGAACTCAGCTGGCCAAACTTCCTTGGCATCTAGGTAGAAACGTTCGCGTCTTTGACGTTGGCGATATTGACGGGCCTAACCGCTCTCTGGAACAGCTGCAGCTAAGCTTGGCGCGAGCAGTCAAACGCCTGCGAGAGCTTAATCTCCGCCCCATCGTTCTAGGCGGCGGTCACGAAACAGCCTACGGCAACTATCTAGGTCTCAAGTCGTCACTAAATCCTGACCAAAACTTAGCTGTGATCAATATGGATGCCCATTTTGACCTACGCCCCTACGATCAGACAGGCCCCAACTCCGGTACCGGTTTTCGTCAAATGTTTGATGATACCTTAGCTCAGAAACAGATCTTTAACTACCTCATCCTAGGGATTCAGGAGCACAATAACAATCTCTTTCTCTTTGACTTTGTAGCCAAATCTAAGGCTATCCAGTTCCTGACTGGAATGGATATGTACCAAATGGGACATAAGGAAGTCTGCAAGGTAGTTGATGCTTTTCTAGCCGATAAGGAGCAGGTCTATTTAACCATTGATATTGACTGCTTTGCTGCCGGTGCTGCTCCCGGTGTCAGTGCTATCCAGTCGCTGGGTGTAGACCCAAATCTGGCTGTTCTGGTCTTCCAGCACATCGCCGCTTCAGGCAAGCTGATTGGTTTTGACATCGTGGAGGTCTCTCCCCCTCACGATATAGATAACCACACGGCCAACCTAGCGGCAAGTTTTGTCTTTTACCTGACCCAAGTCTGGGCACAAGTACATGACTAGTGGGGATTTAAAAACTTCATTACAAACATCAAAAGAGGATGAACATTGCTTTCATCCTCTTTTGATGTTCAATTATTGAGACAAGGTCCGGCGTAAGCTTTCTAATTCCTTTAGCTGGTGGCGGTCACGATAAGGATTGAGTTGACTCTTGGCCGTTTCATAGTAGGTTTCAAAGTCCTGAGCTAGTAAATTTTCAAAACCAGCTTCCTGCAAGCTGCCAGCCAGCTGGCGATACTTGATCACAGCCATCAGATAGTAGATCAAGCCCTTGTCCCGCGGATTGCCATAGCGACTAATGAGACTATCCTTTTTCCGCAGCAGATCAAGCACCGGCTGGTAATCTCCCTTCTCGCAGCCAATCAAAGCCAAATAAACTTCCAGCTGGGTCTCCTTCCAAGGAAAGCTGAGCGACTTCAGAGCTGCTTTCGCTTTCAGCAAGATTCGCTCCGCCTGTTCATAATCTTTCAGCTGATAATAAGTCAGTCCCAAGCCTATATAGAAAGCAAAAATCGAAGGCTCTGCTGTTTTATTTTCCGTCAACTTAATGGCCTCCTTCTGATGAGCCAGCGCTGTCGTGAAATTCCCACGAATCTGCTCAATCTCTGCCAGATAATCTAGAGCCGCCGCAATCTGAATCGAATACTTAGAGCGCAACGAAGCCGTCAAGCTGAAACAGTCAATAGACTGGTAAAGATGGCGGAGTGACTGCTCCTCATCTCCAATCATGAGATGATACAGTCCCTTGAGTCGAAGATTCATCGCAATAGCTTCGTGGTTATTGGCCTGAACTGAAGCATCCAGAGCCAACTCCGTATAATAGCGCATCTCAGGAATATTCTCCGTCTGAATGCAATAGTAAATCATCTGCCGATAACCTTCTAGAAGAAATTCCATCTGCTGCAGCTCTTTAGCAGATGCAATCACCTGCTGGATGTTGTCCATTCCCTGCTGGTAATTCCCCGTCCGGATAGCATAGCGCCCTTCCAGATAGAGGAAGCGGAGAACCAATAGCTGAAAATCTTTGTGATTCTGGTGTTTTCTCTCTAAGTCCTCTATCTCCCGGCGGATACGATCAAACTGTTCCAAAACCGCTGACTGATCAGTATCATCCGTCTTTTCGATAAAGCCAAACTCCCGCGAATAAATCGGAAAAAGCTCATGATGAAACTGCAAGGTAGCCTCGAGATAATGCAACTCATACTCCAGAGACTTAATCGGCTGCTTGGACAGCTTGTAGTGATAGGCGATGTCATTGAGCAACTGAGCATGATAGAGAGAGGCTCCTAGCTGGTCTTCCATGCCTTGGGCAATCTGGTGATGTAGCATCCGCTTCTTGGCAAGCGGCAAGCGCTCATAAGCATAAATCCGCAAAAGCTCCTGGCTGAACCGTAAAACCAATTCCTCCTGCTCCTCTTCTATTAAAAGCTGTTTTTGCCCAAATCCTTCAGCAATTTCGACCACTTCTTCCACAGATAGGCCTAGCAACTTAGCTAAGAGCGCTACCGAAGCAGGGGAACTAAAGCAAGCCAGATAGTCAACCAATTCCTCCTCCTGGCTGCTCAAATAGCCTAATTTCAGAGATAGTTTTGCTTTAATAACTGAGGTTAATGGCTGGAATTTTTCACTTCGCAAAAGCTGCTCCGCATACTCCGACAGAAAGAAAGGGATGCCTTGACTGACCCGATAAATAGCCTCAAGCCGTTCTTCAGATATGACTAACTGTCCAGTCTGGGCCTGTAAATAAGCCACACTTGCCTTAAAATCTAGCGGCTGCAACTCAATGCAGTCTAGCTGGCTACGAAGCAACAAGTGATTGAAAAAGCGGCCAAGATAGGGTGGCGTACTCAGATGCTTTGTCAACACAAAGGCTACTGGATAATCCCTCAAATGATTCATAACCTGCTCTAAAACAGCCACACTTGCCTCATCCATCCAGTGACAGTCCTCAACCAAGATCACCAAAGCCTTTTTCTTAGAAATCTTTTGCAAAATATCCAGCACAAACCGAGCCAGACGATCTGTATTCAGCTCAAGATCCGAAGCTTCACCTGCCATAATCGGAAAATAACTATCCAAAATAACCTGCCACTGGCTAGTTGAAAGGATCTGATGCTGAATGACTAAGTCTCCCAATCCATCTAGCAGACTACGCCAAGGCTGCAATCCAACCGTCATTTCTTCCTTGAAGCACTCTGCCATAACAATCTGGAAATACTTAGTCTGATTAGCCAGTACCTGTCGAGTCACTGTCCGTTTACCGATGCCAGTACCACCGACTAAGAGCAGCGCACGAGGTTCTTGCCTCTCTATAATCTTAGAAAAATAAGATTCCAAACGCTTGATTTCATCCACTCGGCCAAAAAAGTGATCTGTATTACGTAAAAATTGCTTGATCTTACGCTCACTGCGATCCTTGGCCATCACTTCATGGTACAGCTGTTGAATTGCTTCATTCGGACTAATGCCCAATTCCTTGTCCAAGAGATTGACCAATTTATAATAAGTCTCAATCACCTTACCAGGTCGATCATTCTCCTGATAAAGCTTCATCAGCAGATGATAATTCTTCTCATCAAACTCATCAATACTGATCATACGACGCAGATTTCGCTCTGATTCCTCCAAATTCGACGGATCTTTTTCCAACTTTTGGTAACAAGCCTGGATATAGAGCTGCTCATATCGCGTCCGCATCCTGGACACCCAATAGTCAAAGGCTTCACTGTCCTTGAGATAGAAGCCCTGCAGAAAATCACCCTGATAGAGCGACAGATGCTCCGCTGGATGGTCCGTGAAAAGTTCTACATCGCTTTCAATCGCGCACTCGGGATTAAGCGATAGCACAGTACGGTTGGGAGCGACAATCCATTCTCCACCCAATAGCTTGTTAGCCTGATAAATGGTATTCCGCAGATTCTTTTTGGCGGTCTGATTATCCTTGTTTTCCCAGAGGATTCCTGCAATCTCCTCCCGATTGACTGTTCCATTGATATGGAGATAATAGAGCAAAGCATTGATTTTAGCAAAAGGAAAAAAGACTTCCTCTTTATTGAGAAAGACACTCGGACTTCCCAACAATTTCAACTTCAAACGATCTTCGGTCATGTAAACGCCTCCAAGAAAGCTTATAAAACTAATATAAACAAAATAAGACATTTTAGCAAGCAAGAAAAGAACAACTCTATCATTTATCAGCTTCTAAATGATCAAAATCTATAAACAAAAAACCACTAAACAGCAAATGAATCTGATTAGTGGTTTCTTCATTCATCTTAAAAAGATTGAACGGATGGGGTATGGTTAAAGAGCGCATGGGTCGCCTTATAGATATGGTAAGCTGTTGCCGCATTATTCATCGTATAGAGATGGATCCCTGCTACATCATGGGTCACCAAATCGACAATTTGATCCACTGCATAGGCCAGACCAGCTGCCCGCAATGATTCTGGATCATGTTCATATTTATCCAGAATCGCCTTAAATTTCCTTGGTAAGTGGATATTTTCGCAGGTCTTGAGCAGGCGCAAAGCCTGATTGCGGTTCAGAATAGGCATGATACCTGCATGAATCGGAACATCAATCCCAGCCAAGGTACACTTATCTTGGAAATCATAGAAACGTTCATTGTCAAAGAAGAGTTGAGTGACAAGACTAGAGCAGCCCGCATCAACCTTTTTCTTTAGATTCTGAATATCTGTGATCTGGTTTGGTGAGTCTGGGTGCCCCTCTGGATAGCAAGCACCGATGATGTCAAAATGTGGTGCTTCTGTCTTGATGTATTCGATCAAATCAGTCGCATATTTAAAATCATCCTTAGGAGCCACATCTGGGAAAATATCGCCCCGCAAAGCCAAAATCTGATTGACCCCAACCCGATCCAAAGCCTGCAAGATATTGGACACCATTTCCTTAGTTAGATAAACAGCTGGCAAATGGGCAATCGTTGGAATCTCAAGGTCATTGGAGATGAACTCAGCCAAACGAACCGTTGTCTCCTCAATATCAAATTTATTATTGCTGGCAGTCACACTGATAAAGTGGGGAGCCAGATCTTGCATCTCCCTCAACGCCTGAAAAATCTTATCATTGCCTACTGCCGGATTAGGAGGAAATACTTCAAATGAGAGACTAGGAGTTTGGCGATTCACCATAGAGATAAAATTCCTTTCAATCTACTAACTAGCAGCCTATAACAAACCTGCAAACAGCTTTGTTACAGGTTTATCAGAGCTGAGTTTAAATGTAGAAATAATATTAATTCAGTTTTTGTCTAGCTGCTTTGGCCGCTTCTACAAGGCGGATCAAGCTTTCTTTTGTTTCTGGAATACCACGTGTTTTCAAACCACAGTCAGGGTTGATCCAAACTTTCTTGCTTGGCACTTTGGCAAGGATAGCTTCAATTGTGTGGTCGATTTCGCCTTCGTTCGGCACACGAGGTGAGTGGATATCGTAAACCCCAGGTCCCACTTCTGTTTGGAAGTTTTTCGCTTTGAGTTCGTCCAAGATTTCAAGGTTTGAACGGCTTGCTTCAAAGGAAATAACGTCCGCATCCATGTTGTCGATAGCTGGGATGATATCTGTAAATTCTGAGTAACACATGTGAGTGTGGATTTGTGTGTCTGGCGCTACTGTAGAGTGTACCAAGCGGAAGGCTGGAATAGCCCAGTCAAGGTAGTCTTCGTACCAGTCGCTACGGCGGAGTGGCAATTTCTCACGAAGAGCAGCCTCGTCGATTTGGATAATCTTCACGCCTGCAGCTTCAAGGTCAAGAACTTCATCCTTAATAGCAAGAGCGATTTGAAGAGTAGAATCCTTGATAGAGATGTCTTCACGTGGGAATGACCAGTTAAGGATGGTAACAGGTCCAGTCAACATACCTTTAACAGGTTTGTCAGTACGGCTTTGTGCGTAGCTAGACCATTTCACAGTGATTGGGTTGAGACGAGTGACATCGCCCCAGATGATTGGTGGTTTAACCCCACGCATACCGTATGATTGTACCCAACCATTCTTAGAGAAGAGGTAACCTGACAGGTTTTGACCGAAGTACTCAACCATGTCATTACGCTCGAACTCACCATGCACCAGCACGTCAAAGCCAACTTCTTCTTGCCATTTGATCCATTCATCAATCTGCTCAGCCAAGAACTTATCATAGTCTTCTGCTGACAGCTCACCCTTGCGGAAAGCCAAGCGTTTAGCACGGACTTCCTTGGTTTGAGGGAATGAACCGATGGTTGTTGTTGGAAGAGCTGGAAGTTTGAAAGCTTCTTCTTGGATAGCTTCACGTTCTGCAAAGGATGGCAAACGAGTGTAGTCAGCGTCTGTCAAACCAGCGATACGGGCACGAAGTTCCGCATTAACACCTACACGCTCCGTCGCAAAGAGTTCTTTGTTAGCTGCAAGAGCTTGATCACCTTGACCATTGCGGATAGCATCCAAATCACGGATCTCATCCAATTTTTCAACTGCAAAAGCAAAGTGGTTCAAGATTGCTGGTTCAAATTCTTCGTTAGCAGTTGTAAATGGAACATGAAGAAGTGAGCATGAGCTAGTCAAAACGATGTTTTCAGCTGGAATTTGCTCAAGAACAGCCAAGCTCTTTTCGTAGTTGTTGCGCCAGATGTTCTTACCATTGACAATACCTGCATAAAGAGTCTTGTCAGCTGGGAAACCACCTTTAACGAGTTCAAGAGTTTTCTTACCTTCGACAAAGTCAAGTCCGATAGCGTCAACTGGCAAGTTCACAAGGTCAGCGTAGACGTCACGAACGTCTCCGAAGTATGTTTGAAGTAAGACTTCAAGACCTTTCTTGTCAGCCAAAAGCTTGTTGTAGAGGTTCAAGAAGAGAGCTTTTTCTTCAGCAGTCAAATCTTTTACAAGAGCCGCTTCATCCAATTGGATGCGAGTCGCACCAAGGGCTGCCAATTTTGCAAAAACTTCTTGGTAAGCAGCCACAAAGCTATCTACGAAATCTTCTGCTTTAACACCTTCTTCGAAGTCTGACAATTGAAGGAAAGTGAATGGCCCTACAAGGACTGGACGAGTGTTAAGACCAAGTTCTTTGGCTTCTTGGAACTCATCAAAGATTTTGTGACCTGCAAGTTTGACTTGAGTGTCTTTTTCAAATTTGGGAACGATGTAGTGGTAGTTGGTGTTGAACCATTTCTTCATCGGAAGGGCACGCACATCCCCTTTTTCTCCTTGGTAACCACGCGCCAAGGCAAAGTAGCGCTCAAGGTCAGACAAGTCTAAGTTTTGAACTGAAGCAGGCACCACGTTGAAGAGAAAAGCAGCATCTAGGAAGTTATCATAGTGAGAAAAGTCATTTGATGGGATTTCAGTGATGCCTTTTTCTTTGACAATGTTCCAGTGTTTGGCACGCAAGTCTTTTGCTGCTGCCAAGAGTTCATCTGCTGAGATTTCATTTCTAAAGTATTTTTCAGTTGTAAATTTTAATTCGCGGAATTCACCCAAACGAGGGAAACCAATGATAGTCGTTGACATAAACGTCCTCCAAAAATTGTTGTTGAAACTATCTTAACAGAAAAGAACCCGTCTGTATAATTGTAAAAAATTAAGCTTTGATATAGTTTGAAACTATATCTCTATTACGGACAAAAGAAAAGGATTTGAGACAAATGTCTCAAATCCCTTGTGTTGCTTGTTTTTAAGTCACATACTCGTTTGTAGTTTAAAATAAGCTATTGCTGATTCTTATAAGCAACTATGCCCTGTTATTAGAAAAGACTATAGTTTGTTTAAATTTTGATTCCTTTCAACATATTGATCTGGATGAAAAGCAATCAGGTCTTTGTATTCAACAAATTTATTCCTCATATTCACCATTTAAGAACATATTGTTCAATATTACAATTAACTGATTTATCTTTTTTAGAAATCTCAAGAATAATTCCTCTATGTATTTCTTTGATTTTCTTAATCGCCATTCCCCTACTAAATACAGGAGAATTTATTTGTTCAGCAATAACAAATTGCACTTTTGAAATTAAAATATCTTGATAATACTCATAATCAATATTTGGAGGTGTCAGAATAGGAGCCCATACATTGCTGTGATCTGTTAAATGTAGCTGGTTTTGAACATTATCATCTGACATATGAAAGTTTCCACCAAAACCATTATTCAATTTACTTTTTCCCAAAACTAATATGTTACAATGATTTGGTTCGTTCACCACTCTGTTACCTAGTAAAAACCATAAAAATTCTAGATAATCTTCAGCACTCGGACAGTCATCTTTGTCAAAAATACCATTTTTATTTAAAATATCTACAGTATTACCTGAACCAGCAAAACCTACCAATACATTTTGATTTACCTTGAACACTTTAGAGTATGTATCGCTCACAGTTTCACCTACATCTTTGCTAAGACGCGTATCTCCTGAAATAATTGCAAAATTTCTAAATACCGTTCCAATTACACAAGACAATATCATTCACCTCCTTAATAGCAATTTTATCTAAAAGTTATTTTCAACTCCTTATACCCCACCTTCACCTGTCCATTCATCAGTATTGACAAGAGCTGTTAAACAATTAGAGATACTTGAATTTTATATTTTTAAATTCAGAGTATTAAACTTCTCAATCCAGCTGTCATCAATAATATCAGCAACTGCTTTCAAAATAGGAGGTTCTATAATTTTATAAGGTACAGGATTATCAAACTATCTTGATAAAGCAACATGTGGTTGTGTAGTTATTATTAAAAGTAATTATGCTGATAGCTGATAAAAGTAATCTGAAGTCAATTTACTATTTTCGCTTATAAGTTTTAGCATTTTTTTACCTACTTATTCCCCCTTCGGCCTCCTCCTTCTCCACAACAAACTCTCTGACCAAGCGGTAGATAACTGCGAATATAGGAGTGAAGAAGATCATGCCAACCAGGCCGAAGAGATTCCCCCCAATCAGGGCTGCGGCTAGGGTAAAGAGGGTTGGAAGACCGACGGACTGGCCGACTACGCGCGGATAGATGACATTGCCCTCAATCAGCTGCACCAGCTGAAAGACTGCGATAGAAAGAAGGGCTTTCCAAGGGCTATCGGTGAAGATAAAGATAGCTCCCAGAGCACAAGCAGAGAAAGGCCCAATGTAGGGAATGAAAGAGAGCACTCCAGCCAAAACCCCTGTCAAAGCCGCGTAAGGCAGGCTTGTCAGAGAATAGGCGATAAAGACCAAAACACCGACAATGACGGCCTCGATCATCTGCCCCATCAGGAACTTATCATAGGTCTCAACAATGACAGAACCCACATAGGATAGGCGTTTCACAGCCTTCTCAGGAAGCAGAACCTGCAAAAGACGGATCGTGATCGTCTGCAAATGCTCCTTGCTGCTCAAGAAGGCAAACATAAGAAAGATGGACATGATGACAGAAAAGAAATTGCCAAAAATAGCAGAGATATTGCCTGTCAGACTGCCTAGAAGAGAGATGGCCCTGTTGACAATGCCGCTGTTTTGCAGTTGCTTGGTCAAATCTTGCAGCTGGCTAGAGGAAAGCAAGCCAGACTGCTGCAGCCACTTGGCTAACTGAGGCGCTACCTTTCCGATGGTCGCGCTCAGCTGATTGACAGCTGTGGTCAAAGTCGGCACGACGATAGAAACAATCCCCGTCATGATGAGAGCTAAAATCAGCACCTCCAGAACCAAGGCCAAACTGCGCTGCAACTTTTGTGGGACTCGGCATTTGTCTAGGAGGTCTTCCAGCTTCTTCATCG
The DNA here is from genome assembly GCF_008369405.1 of Streptococcus cristatus. Classification (GTDB taxonomy): domain Bacteria; phylum Bacillota; class Bacilli; order Lactobacillales; family Streptococcaceae; genus Streptococcus; species Streptococcus cristatus_G. The sequence goes on along the minus strand of NZ_VSJJ01000003.1, from coordinate 54,603 downwards.
GAACGTTAAAGATAAAGGCTAGGACTCCACCCAAGATAATGGGTGAAAAAACCGACGTCAGACTCTGCAGGCCAGACCAGATATTTCCAATGTAGAGAACCAAAGCCAGAGCAAGCGCCGCAAAGACGATGAGTTTATAAGATTCATTGATTTTTTTCATAAGGCTTCCTTTTAAGATTTTGTCATTTCCTTATTTTATCATAAATTTCAAGGCCTTTCGAGCAGGAGGAAACATGGATCAGTCAACTTTGCTATCACTCTTAAATTTTTAAAAATCTTGAAGATAGAGGACCCCAGCTCCTATGGATAGAAGGCCTGTAAATATAGCTAGAAAAGGAATAAATCCCATGACAGAGGCGCAGAATAGAAGCTCATGACTCGTCTTATTGACTCTTGGGTCGTTGCTGTAGTGATACATTCCGACTATAGAAAGTCCCAAAAGCAGCCAGCTGGTCAATATAACCATATCGCCCCAGCCAGGGTTTTCTATTAGTTTAGGAACCGAATAAATAATTTCCCAGTGCCATCTATTTAAAGAAGCGTAAAGGATTATCAGACCCCCTAAAATGCCAACAATTCCATTTATCCATAGCAGTTTGTTTGATTTCATAAGCATCTCACTCTTTCTTTTTTAAATTAGTATACCGACACACTTACTAATCTGTCAACTATTATAAAATAAACATTGTCTCATCCGATAAATCCGTTTTCATTCAAATTATCTTATGATAAAATAAATTCATGCACAAGAAAACAGTTATTGATTTTAAAGAACTGGGTCGGCGCTTGATTTTCAGCCAGCCCATTAAAGAGCTCAAAACGCGCGAGTTGGCCGAAGTCAGAGCGATTCTGCAAGAGGTCGAGGACTGGCAGAAAAAGGGTTTTTATGCAGTCGGATATGTCAGCTACGAAGCCGCTCCTGCTTTTGAGGAAAAGTTACAGGTCCACAAAGCCCCTTTGCTGGGCGAGTACCTGATTTACTTTACCATTCATGACAGGGCTGATGAAGCCCCATTTCCTTTAGCTTACGACGAGGTGGAGATGCCGGCGCAATGGCAGAGTCTGACGACTGAGCAAGAGTATGAAAAGGCCATCGGAACCATTCACCACCATATCCGTCAGGGCGATACCTATCAGGTCAACTACACGGTACAGCTAGGCGCAGAGCTTAATCCACAGGACAGCTGGGCTATTTACAACCGTCTGGTCGTCGAGCAAAATGCCGCCTACAATGCCTATGTAGAGCACGATAATCAGGCAGTCTTGTCCATCAGTCCTGAGCTCTTTTTCGAGGAGCACCGAGGTGAGCTGACAACGCGGCCGATGAAGGGCACGACCAATCGCGGCCTAACAGTCGCTGCGGACTTGGAGCAGGCGGACTGGCTGCGGCAGGATCCTAAAAATCGAGCGGAAAATATGATGATCGTTGACTTGCTGCGTAACGACATGAACCGCATTTCAGAGATTGGCAGTGAACGAGTCGAGCAGCTGTGTCAGGTCGAGCAGTATTCCACTGTCTGGCAAATGACCTCCACCATCAAGAGCCAGCTGCGATCTGAGATTGGCTTAGGAGAAATTTTTGATGCGCTCTTTCCGTGCGGCTCTATCACAGGCGCTCCAAAGATTTCGACCATGGCGATCATCAAAGCAACAGAAAAAGCCGCCCGCGGTGTCTACTGCGGCACTGTTGGTATCTGCCTGCCAGACCAGAGGCGGATTTTCAATGTTGCCATCCGCACCATTCAGCTCGAAGCTGGCAAGGCGATTTACGGTGTCGGTGGTGGCATCACTTGGGATAGCACATGGGAATCCGAGTACATCGAAACCCAGCAAAAATCGGCTGTTCTTTATCGGAAAAATCCTCAATTTGACCTAATTACGACAGGGAAGATTGAGAAAGGCAGCCTGATCTTCCAAGACCAACATCTGAAGCGTCTACGGGAAGCCGCTCGTTACTTTGCTTATCCATTTGATGAGGAAAAACTGAAGGCAGAGTTGAACCAAAGTCTAGCAGAACTGGATCCAAGTACGGACTACCGCCTGCGGATCTCCATCGCCAAATCTGGAAAAGTAACCTGCCAGCTAGAAAAGCTGCAAGCACTCCCAGAAACTTTCTACAAGGCTATTCTCGTTCCACAAAATGCCAACTTACAGCAGCCTTTCACCTATTTCAAAACCAGCTATCGGCCACATTTAGACCTAGGCCAGCAGGAGCAGATTTACTACAATGCCCAAGGACAGCTACTAGAAAGCTCCATCGGCAACCTAGTCCTCCAATTGGACGGCCACCTCTACACGCCACCAGTCGAGCTAGGCCTTTTGAACGGCATCTACCGCCAGCATCTCTTGGCAACAGGTCAGGCCACAGAAAAAATCCTCAGCCTAGACGACTTACAATCAGCAGAAAAAATCTACGCCTGCAACGCACTACGCGGCCTTTATGAATTGGAAATAGATAATTGAGGCTGGGACAAAAGTCCTAGCCTCTCAATTGTCTTTGGATTGTCGAACAAGACGCAGTGCTTGAGTGGGCTCTACTAGGCTGATTCCATCAGCTTTTACAGCCCTACTCAACTGTGCGGAGGTGGGACGACGAAATCGAATTCTAACGAATTATCTATTTCTGTCCCACTCTCTTTGCTATAGCCCTCAGTCCGCTTAAACAAGAATTATAATTTCTATTTCAAGATTTTAGAAATATTTTAGAAATGCTTGATGAATACTTAATAAGTGTCCGATATACTGGATAGTGAGGAAAGGATTTCCAAGAATAAATCAAAAAGGAGAAGTAAAACCATGGAAAATATTTTAGTTTTACAAGGGGTCAGCAAAAAGTTCGGCCAGCAGCAGGCTCTGAGCGATGTCAACCTGACCATCAAAAAAGGAGATATCTACGGTCTTATCGGTAAAAACGGAGCTGGTAAAACCACTCTGATTAAAATCATGACCCAGCTGATGCATGCCAGCAACGGAACCGTGTCTCTCTTTGGTTCTAGCAATCAGGCCGAATGGACACAAGCCCTCAAGCGGGTCGGATCGGTCATTGAAACGCCCGTTGCCCACAACCACTTGACCGCTTACGAAAATCTCAGCTACTACTGCAAACTCCGCCAGATACCTAATGCCGAGAAGGCCATCCAAGAAACGCTCAACTATGTAGACCTGACGGACACTGGCAAGAAGAAATTTCGCGACTTCTCCCTCGGGATGAAGCAACGTTTAGGCATAGCTATCGCCCTACTATCCAAGCCAGATCTGATGATTTTAGATGAGCCTATCAACGGACTAGATCCTGTCGGTATCAAGGAATTTCGCCAGCTTGTCCAAAAGCTCAATGAAGAGCTGGGCATGACTTTTGTTATTTCCAGTCATATCCTATCCGAGCTCTATCTAGTCGCTACGCGCTTTGGCATCATCGACCAAGGGCGCATGATTAAGGAAATTTCCAAGGCTGAATTTGAAGAGCAAAGCGAAGATTATATCGTCTTGAAAACGGATCATTTGGAGGAAGCCAGCCAGCTGCTCCAAGACCAATTAGGATACCGTATCAAGGTGGTCAATGCACAAAATGAAATCCATGTCTTTACCCATTCGCACAACATCAACAATATCGTAAAAGAGCTAGCCACAGCTGACTTAGTCATTCAAGAAATCTACTATGCACGGCAAAATCTCGAAAATTTCTTTACAGATTTACTTGATCAAAACCAGGGAGGTCTATCATGATTCAAACCATTCGCGCTGACTTTTACCGTCTCTTCCACTCCAAGGGCTTTTGGATTACCGAGCTCGTTTTACTAGCCAATATCTTGCTCGGTGCCATCTATAAAGTTTCGAGCAGATTTGGAACATCCATTGAGATGGATGGACAAAACGTCGCTCAGCAAGTACCAGTAAAAATGACGGGTATCAATGCCCTTGCCCATTTCTCTGGACATTCTGACAGTATTATATTTTTCACTCTCATTATCGTCTGCCTCTTATTAGGTGTGGACTTGTCCCGTAAGCTTTATAAAAACAGCCTCGCTCACGGTATTTCACGGACAGAGTTCTTCCTATCTAAAACTTTGGTCTCCTTTGTTGTCGCCATCTTCCAATTCATCCTCTCGCTAGGCATCTCCTTCATCATCGCTAGCGCTATCAATGGAATTGGGACAGCTCCGGCAGGTTTCTTTGCCCAATTTTTCATAACTATTCTCGTCCAGCTCATGATAACCATCGCTTGGATTAGTATTGTGTCTTTCGTCCTTTATATCAGCCATTCCATTGCTGCGGTCTTTATTACCTATTTTGTCGGAAGCGCCCTGCTCGTCTTTCCAGTCTTACTCTATCCTCATATAGAATTGTTCCGCTATTTAACCTTACGATTTGGAATAGAGATGGCTGCGGATCCTGCTGTAGTTTTGCAAGCTAGTTTAGTCGCGATTGGCATAGCAGTCTTCTTCCTAGGCAGTAGCCTCCTCATTTTCAAGAAAAAAGATCTCTAAAACCAAAGAATCAGCTAATCTTCTGACTAGCTGATTCTTTTTTATAAGGTCACAATCAATTCAAACCAATCGTCCTCTGCTTGAATGGTCAAGTCACCACCTAAGATTTCGACCAGCTGCTGGGTGATATAAAGGCCCAACCCAGACGATTCCTCACTGCTGGAGAGATTTTCAGAATAAAAACGATTAGTTAGTTTATCCAGATGCAAAATAGGCTTCTGAACCTTATTTTTGACCTGAAAAATAACCTTTTGTCCTTCATTTTTCAGACTGATGCTGGCTGTTTCTCGACCATGTTTGAGGACATTGCTGAGCATATTCTGGACGATTCGATCAAAGATATCACTGTCCGTTTCCAGAAGCAGATTTTCAGACAAATCCACCTCTAAATCAATCCCTGCGCGCTGAAAGGCATCATAGTAGGCAAAGAGTTGCTGGGTGACCAGCTGGGATAGATCTACTCGCTGCAACTTCGGTCGAATGGCTCCTTCCATCAACCGACGGTATTCCATCAGAGCCTCCAAGCGTCTGGATACCATACTTAGATTATCTGCAATCTTTTGCAGTTGCTGATCCATATGGTCTTTATCAGCGTCTTTGAGTAGCTGTTGCGTATAGCCACTAGCAATGGTCAGCGGCGTTCGGATATCGTGGGCAATATTGCTGATGGCCATGTCCAAGGTTTTCTTTTCCTGCTGGGTCACAAAGGACATCTTATCAATTTCCTGAAAAAGCTGCTCCACCTCGTCAGTCAGAGCCACCAGACTCGGAGATTGATCTCTCAAGGTCAAGCGAACCTGACTTCCTGTACGACGTTTGTCACGGATCTGGCTGGTCAGACTACGAATCGTCAGATGATAGCGAACCAGCAAGATTGACAAGAAGAGTATGAGCACGAAGGCTAAAATCAACCACATAACTAATCCTCCTTGAGCCGCACGCCCAGACCCCAAATGGTCTCGATATAGTCTGTCGAACTATCCAGCTGGGCTAATTTCTTACGAAGATTGCTGAGATGGGCATTGAGCGTATTATCGCCCGGCAGATAGGTCTCCTCCCAGACCAACTCATACAGCTCCTCCTTGGTAAAAATCTTTTTAGGATGAGCCAGCAAGGTCTGGAAAATCTGAAATTCCTTTTTCCCCAGCCGCATGGACTGGTCCCCAGAAGCAATTTCAAAGGTATCTGGCAGAAGGCGAATGTTTTTGATCAAGGTCTCCCCAGCAGGCTTAGACTGGGCCTGCTGACTGCCTCGCAGTTGGACAGTGACACGCGCTGCCACTTCGTCTAGATTAAAAGGCTTGACAATATAGTCATTGGCGCCGTCCAGCAGATACTGGCTTACGAGACTCTTTTCGCCTAGAGCGGTCAGCATGACCACCGGCACCTGACTGGTCTTGCGAATTTCCCTCAGCACCTCATCGCCATTTTTTCCCGGCAGCATAATATCCAGCAGAACAAGATGAATCTCTTCTTCTGCAAAAATCCGCAGTCCCTCGGTCCCAGAATAAGCTGAAAATACGACATGCTCCTGCGTAAAGAGATTTTTTAAAATCTCATGAATATCATTGTTGTCTTCAATTAGTAAAAGTTTGGCCATCATCATTCTCCAATAGCTTGATAAAACTAGTGTAGCAAGGATGAGCCAGCAAGTCAATCAAATATAAACGATGCAAAAGAAAGAGAGTGGGACAGAAATCGGTAATTCGTTAGAATTCGATTTCGACGTCCCACCTCCGCACAGTTGAGTAGGGCTGTAAAAGCTGATGAAATTAGCGTAATAGAGCCCACTCAACCACTGCGTCTTGCTCGACAATCCAAAGACAATTGAGAGGCTAGGACTTTTGTCCCAGCCTCCTTGATCTTATTTGACAGATGCTCCGTTAGTCGCGATGACTTCCTTGTACCAGTCAAAGGATTTTTTCTTGGAGCGCTTGAGTGTTCCCCTGCCTTCATTGTCCCGGTCCACGTAGATAAAGCCATAGCGCTTCTTCATCTCGCCAGTGCCGGCTGATACCAGGTCGATACAGCCCCAGGTCGTGTAGCCCCACAGCACCACGCCGTCTTCGTTGATGGCTTCCCGCATAGCCTTTACATGGGCTGCCAGGTAGTCAATCCGGTAATCATCATCTAAATAGCCATTTTCATCTGGAGTATCCACTGCGCCCAGACCATTCTCCACGATAAACATGGGCTTTTGATAGCGATCCCAGATGGTATTAAGCGTAATACGCAGGCCCAGAGGGTCGATCTGCCAGCCCCACTCAGAAGCTTCCAAATAAGGGTTCTTCAGAGAAGCAAAGATATTGCCCGCTGTCAATTCATTGACCTCAGGGTCGCCCGAAGCTACCCGGCTCGCATAGTAAGAGAAGGAAATGAAGTCCACCGTATGCTCCTTGAGCAGCTGCAGGTCCTCTTCTGTCATTTCAACAGTGATACCCTCGCGCTCCCAAGCTTTCTTAGCATAGTTAGGATATTCACCACGCGCTTGCACATCGATGAAGAAATAGTTTTTCCTGTCTTCCTCCATACCAGCCCATACATCGCGCGGATGGCAGGTGTTAGGATAATTTTGACCCGCTGCCAGCATACAGCCGACCTTATTTTCTGGATCAATCTCATGAGCTAGCTTGGTAGCAATGGCTGACGCGACCAGCTCATGATGGGCAGCTTGATACTTGACCTGCTCTTCATTTTCGCCGTCTTCAAAGCAGAGCCCCGCCCCCATAAATGGTGCATGCAGGATCATATTGATTTCATTGAAGGTCAGCCAGTACTTGACCAAACCCTTGTAGCGGGTAAAGAGAGTGCGACAGAGACGCTCGTAAAATTCTAGCATCTTACTGCTCCGCCAACCGCCATATTGCTCAATCAAGTGCATGGGGCAGTCAAAGTGAGTAATGGTCACCAAAGGCTCAATGCCGTACTTGTGGCATTCCTTAAAAAGGTCTTCGTAAAATTTCAAGCCAACTTCATTGGGCTCCAGCTCATCCCCCTTAGGGAAAATCCGGCTCCAAGCAATGGACAGTCGATAGGTCTTAAAGCCCATCTCGCCAAAAAGGGCAATGTCCTCCTTGAAGCGATGGTACATGTCAATGGCTTCCTTGGCTGGGTAGAAATAGCCATCCTCAAAGTCAAACATCTTTTTCTTACCCGTGATAATGGCCAGGCGCTCCTCACCAATCGGCACCACATCTACATTGGCCAACCCACGGCCATCTGCATCATAAGCGCCCTCACACTGGTTGGCAGCTGTCGCTCCGCCCCACAAGAAACCATCAGGAAAAGTCAGTTTTTCAGTCATATCTCTACCCACTTTCTTATTTTACCACTTCATTTACTTATATTATACCCCAATATCCAGACCTTTACTTGTGGAATACTGCGGAATAATGATACTATTCTACTATTTTGTTTTATTCGATAAATTTTCAGGGTTGGGTTTTTAAAGAAATCGTCTTCAAAGATTTCTTCATCAAAAAGAGACTGGGACAAAAGTCCTAGCCTCTCAATTGTCTTTGGATTGTCGAGCAAGACGAAGTGGTTGAGTGGACTCTACTAGGCTGATTTCATCAGCTTTTAGCCCTACTCAACTGTGCGGAGGTGGGACGACGAAATCGAATTCTAAGGAATTACCGATTTCTGTCCCACTCTCATGATGGAAAGCTGAGATTGAGAACAAAGCAAGCAACTTCTATTTGATAAGATTTGGAAGAATAAACATGATGAAGACGGCTGAAGCAAGCACCATTAGGATAAGAAGATAGATTGAGATTTTCCTCAGCCATAAAAAGCGACCTGGTTTTAATGGTCTTTCTACGTAAGAACATTTCGGTTTGTTCGGATCATAGTAAACAGTGACCTTTCCACCGATTGGGAAACGCTCCATAAGTGGTGATTTTGTTACAGAAATGAAACTATTTCGCCGTACCTGATACCTTAATACTTGTGGAATTTCTCCATTATCGAAATCTTCCAACTTTACTTCAGAAACAACAGAGTTAAGCGGTGTTGCCACTGTTTTTGATACGCTAGAAAGAAATCTTGGTCCTACTACCTTGTACTGATTCCCGGCAACAGTATATTCTACAACTGGGAGACTAATACCGTTATAAAGAACATTTGAGTATCTTATGATTTTTCCTTCAGTCTTTTCAGTACATTTTTTATCATCTAAATAACCACTAAAAATCAACTCATTGTACATAAAATACATAAAGGCAGCAAACGCTAGCATCATACAGCCAAATAAGAAAAAGAAACTCGTCGACATCTTGATTCACTCCTAAACCTTCGTTAGGCTTCTATTTTAACAGAATATAAAAAAGGATACAAGAATACTAACTATTCTCAACTTTTTAAACCAAAGCTGTGATGGCCGTCACCAGGCCAAAAATAATTCCCGGTGCATTCGCTGCTGCAAGGGGAATATCTCTTTCTTTTTTGAACAAGCCATAGTAGACCCAAAGACTACAGTTGATTGTTGCGACGAGCGGTTGGATAAAATTCCCTTTTTGACCCGCTAGGTTGTTCATGATTTGTGGAAAATAGGACACATACATCATTACGGACATAAAGGTTGCAACCCATCCCAAAATTTTCATTTGTTTTTCATTAATTTTCAAAATCTCTTTCATTTTTAGGCTTATATTTTATAATGAGAGACCAAAACAATCAAGTCCTTTTATCCCTTTGTTATGAAGATGTAAACTATCACAATCTTGTGATAAGAAAGAGGACAAAGAAAAAGACCGGATTACTCCGATCTTTTCAAGTTCCGCTCTAAGAAAATCAAAGAATGAAATCTTCAATGTTTGCATTTGATTTTCGACGAGAGGAATTATTTAATTGCGCGTGATTGCAATCCTTCTTCTTCCAAGAAGAGGCGGAATGGTACGAGTTCTTCTGCTTCGTATTTTTCCTTGAAGGCTTTGATTGCTTCTTCTGAGTGAAGTTTTGGATCGAGTTCAAGCACTTCTACTGGAAGTGGACGGTGTTGCGTGATGTGGGCATCGATAACAACAGTTTTACCTTCTTTGTTGAGTTTCACAGCTTCTGCAACGACTGCGTCGATGTCTTCGATACGGTCTACTGTAAATCCAACAGCACCTTGCGCTTCAGCGATTTTCGCATAGTCAGCATTAGGGAAGTCACAACCAAACAAGTGTTTGTTTGTGTCTTCGTATTTGTCCTTGATGAAGGCATATTTACCATTTGAGAAGACAACGTTGATAACTGGAAGGTCGTATTGAACGTTTGTGATAACGTCTGGGTAGCACATGTTGAATGCACCGTCACCCATGATGTTCCATACTTGGCGATCTGGATTGTCTTTCTTAGCAGCGATACCACCAGGAAGGGCAATACCCATTGTCGCAAAGAGTGGAGATGTACGCCACATGTTCTTAGGTGTCATGTGAAGGTGACGAGTAGATGTTTGAGTAGTGTCACCTACGTCGATTGAGTAGATTGCGTCTTGATCAGCATGTTTGTTGATTGCATTGTAAACTTGATACAATTGCAATTCACCCTCAGTTTTACCTTCGAGTTTGTTCATGTAATCACGCCAGTTTTGGTTGTTCTTCACATTTGCACGCCACCATGGAGTAGACTCAACTGGGTTTACTTTGTCAAGGATAGCTTTCGCTGCTTGACCCGCATCACCAAGGATAGACGCGTCAAGAGCATGGCGTTTACCGAGTTTGTAAGGGTCGATATCGACTTGGATGAATTTTTCAGTGTTCTTAAATGCTTCGTAAACTTCAGCAAATGGGAAGTTAGAACCAAGGAAAAGAACGGTGTCTGCTTCAAAGACCACTTCGTTAGCTGGTTTCCAACCAACACGGTAAGCAGAACCTGTCAAACCTTCATAGTTCCATTCAAAGGCTTCAAAGTTTTTACCAGTTGTGATGATTGGTGCTTTGATTTTACGTGACAATTCAGTAATCACTTCACCTGCTTTAACACCACCGTAACCAGCGTAGATAACTGGACGTTCAGCATTGTTCAAGATTTCAACGGCTTTGTTGATTTCAACTTCGTTCAAAGCAGGAGCGATGAATGAACGTTCGTAAGAACCTGATCCGTAGTATGAGTTTTCGTCGATTTCTTGGAAGCCGAAGTTTACAGGGATTTCAACAACTGCAGGACCTTTTTTAGAAACTGCAGCACGGCAAGCTTCGTCGATAACTTTTGGCAATTGCTCAGCGTAAGCTACACGTTTGTTGTAGACAGCGATGCCGTTGTACATTGGGTTTTGATTCAATTCTTGGAAAGCATCCATATTGAGTTCGTTGACTGGACGTGATCCAAGGATAGCAAGGAATGGAGCGTTGTCCATAGCTGCATCGTAAACACCATTAATCAAGTGAGTCGCACCTGGACCACCTGAACCAACTGCAACCCCGATTGAGCCGCCGAATTTAGCTTGCATAACCGCTGCAAGAGCACCTGTTTCTTCGTGGCGAACTTGCAAGAAGCGGATATCTTTGTCTTCAGCCAAAGCGTCCATCAATGAGCTGAGTGTTCCTGATGGGATACCGTAGATTGTGTCTACGCCCCATGTTTTCAATACGTTGAGCATTGCTGCTGATGCAGTAATTTTCCCTTGAGTCATAATGATAACTCTCCTTCAAAATTAAATTATTTATTGAAAACTTTCAGATAGGTTAATGAAAACGTTTCAATAAACTTACTCTACAAATTTATCACTTTTTCCAACTCTTGTATAAGAATATGCTCAGGATTGCTTTAGAACTATTACATAACAATTATGAGATTTTTCTGAATTTTGAAATGTATTTTATAATAGATTTCAGAAAAAGATGAGAGCGTCTATCTCTCACCTTTGAAACTGTGCAAAATTCTAATTCGGAGCAAGCTAGAAATGTAAGGGCTAAACATGCTATAATATTGCTAAGTAAACGAAAAGATTCCAAAATAGTAGGTAAAAAGATGATCAGAGAAGCCAGTCCACACGACCTAGATGAATTACTCCATTTGTACCTCTCCTTGCATGAGACGGTCATTCCAGAAAAAAGCCCAACCTTACAAAAGGTCTGGCAGCGGATGGTAGAAGATCCAGACCACCATATTATTGTCAAAGTGCTTGACGGAAAGATTGTTTCTTCTTGTATTTGTGTCGTCATTCCCAATCTCACGAGAGGACTGCGCCCCTACGCCCTGATCGAAAATGTCGTTACTCATCATGACTTTAGAGGCAAGGGTTATGCTAGTGAATGCCTTGATTTTGCTAAGAAAATAGCGACTGAAGCCAATTGCTACAAAATGATGCTGCTGACGGGCTCCAAGAAAGAAAGCACCTGGGAATTTTATAAACGGGCTGGCTACAATCACCAAGATAAGAAGTCCTTTATCCAGTGGCTAGACTAAAGAAAGCAAAAATCTTTAATAATATAGAAAGAGAGTGGGACAGAAATCGGTAATTCCTTAGAATTCGATTTCGTCGTCCCACCTCCGCACAGTTGAGTAAGGCTGTAAAAGCTGATGAAATCAGCCTAGTAGACCCCACTCAACCACTGCGTCTTGCTCGACAATCCAAAGACAATTGAGAGGCTAGGACTTTTGTCCCAGCCTCTTTGAAATTTCAGTTTTAACTGCTTGATTGAATTAGCCACGAAAAATATTTTCTCAAAGATAAGGCTGCAGAACCTTTGACAGCGTCGCATAGCCAGCAATAGTCAAGTGCAAGCCATCCGTAGTAAAATCCTCCCGCAGCTGACCGTTCTCATCCAAGAAGTTATCATAAAGGTCGATAAAATGGACATTGGTATAGATACTTGCTAGGTTTTGGTAGGCACGATTGAGGGCTTGGATTTTCTCGTTCGTTCGGATATAAACCGTTCCTTTATACTGCTCCTGCTCATTCACAGGCAGGACGGACAGCAGCTGGATCTGAGCCAGAGGATAGTCGCGAGAAATCTCCTGAACAACTGCTTCCAGATTGGCCAGCGTTTCAGCCTGAGACATCTCCTTGCCAATGTCGTTGGTTCCAATCAGGAGAAAGACCTTGTCCAGAGCCTGCCCAAAGAGATGGGCATCCAAGTTTTCTAAAAGCAAATCAGTCTTGTAGCCACGAATGCCACGATTGACCAAGGTTTTAGGACTTTGCAATAGCTCATGCAGCGGGAAATATTCCACAATCGAATCACCGATAAAAATAATCGCTGGCTCTTTGACCGCAAGCTGATTCAGGTCCCGATAATTTTTCTGGATCTTTGCCTGTTCATTCAAAAGCCACTGTTCTAATAGTTGAACTGCCATTTAGACTCCTTTTTCTAAATATTGCTCAATCACCTGCAAAACACCGGCCTCTGCATTGGCTGGTGCCAAGCGACTGGCAATGCGCTTAATCTTCTCATCCCCATTTTCCATAGCATAGGAGAAATCCGCTAATTCTAGCATTTCTAAGTCATTCTCGCTGTCACCAAAAGCCATGATTTCCTTGCTTTTGATTTGCCACCGATCCATGAGCTGACGAAGTCCCCAGGCCTTGTGAAGACCTTCTTGAATAATGTCAATCGCGCCATAACCGCTGGTCACAGCACTCAATCGTCCAGCAAATGCTGTATTGATCTGCTGCGTAATCTCTGCTGCTTGCGCTTCATCGACCATAACGCTCATCTTCAGCACTTCTTCAAACGGATGCTCTTGCAGATTAGGCACGAAATTCATTCGTTTGTAGAAATGAACCGCCATTTCTTCTGTCATAATCTTGCTAATCATCGGAAAATCAGTGCCGTCCTGAACAAAGCCACCTGTAGTAGAAGTGACCACTAGATGCACCTCTCGTTCTTGACCCTGAAAATAAGCCAGCGTGTCCGCAATCAAATCAGGCTGCCAGAAAGTTCCCAGCAACATTTCATTTTTTTCAAAGATTCTAGCGCCGTTGGCCACAATCAGGGTCATACGCTCTGTCAAATCGCCCAACAATAAGCGCATTCGTTGGATCTCATTGCCCGTCGCAATGACAAACTTAATGTCCCTCTCCTCCAGCTGGTCTAAAACTGCTGTCAGGCGTGGCAAATCCAGCTCTCCTCTCGGGTCCAAAAGAGTACCGTCCATATCCGTAGCGATCATTTTAATTGGCATCTTCCCACCTCATTTCTATAATCTCAGATATTTATTTTTCACTTTATTCCATAAATATTTGAGATAATTTTTCCCTTTTAACTTTTCAACTAATGATTTTTCAAAATCTTTTACTTGGGCATCAACTTGACTTTTAACGCTTTTCCCCGCAATCGCATAGCAACTTCTAGCCGTATGGTAACCAGCCAAGCCGCGATTATTCTGAGGGGCTTTGAAGCCTTGCCCGCCATTTCGGATCGCCAGCCTGCGAAACTGGGGATCCCACTGGGCTGGACTTTTAACATCGTAGTAATAATGGGAACTATGTTTGAATAGGGAGGGTTTCTCCCCGTAATTAAAACTAGCTCCATTGACTAGCCCATTTTGACTGCTTCCTTCTGGATCTAGGATATTGAGAAACTGCCCTTCCCTATCCAGAATAAACTCGGTATGGAAACGATGGAGGATCTTGATATTGGCCTGATAGGGCCGATGGTCTGGGTAGGTCACCTTGTCCTTATAGACAAAGGCTTTATTGTGCAGCCGCGAAGATTCCCAAAGCTGGCAGTCCAGGTCAGGATGCGCCTGAAAATAGGCTAGGAGAGCCTGGCCATCTGTCATCCCTGACTTACGAAAATGCTCTCTAACCCACTGGGCTTGCTGACTGGAAATAAGGTAGCGAAACTGGTGCAACTGACCTTTTAACCTTTGATTGCCACTGTCTGCAATAAAGTCTGCTGGAGAAAAAGCCTGCCGAATCGTTTGAGAAAACTGGCGCCAAAAGGGAGCGTGTGGCGATAAGTTCGGATGCATACGCGAGAGCAGTTTGGTAATCTCTGCTGCTTCTCCGCTCAATTCGTCAGGCATATCCATATAGAGCATAGCTAGCTCTAACAACTTCTCAGCTTGCTGGGGCTGGGGAGATCGACATTCAAAAGACCATAACTTCTGAAAGAGGGGACTGCCAAATAGGACGGCCTCCTCAAAAAGACTCTGGTGGGCTGATTCATACGGTAATGACGCCATTTCTGTCAGAAAAACTGTATCGAGAGTAGCTTGAGACCAGCCGAGTGCTTGTAATTCTAGGCAGTATTGCTCGATTTCTACTTTCATCACCATCCACATCCATCATATGAAATTTCTTCAGCACCGTTCTGAGCTTCGCTAACAGGCTCATGCAGCCTTCGATAGCTCTCCTATTTACCTCTAAATATGCCAAGATTTCATGTAAAAGTCAACGTACAAAGGAACTTTCGGCCTCGAATTGTATTCTTTCAGCATTTTTTGCTATACTAGTCTTAGGAAAACAACGAGGACAAAAGATGACGCCAAATAAAGAAGACTATTTAAAATGTATTTACGAAATTGGCACGCGCCAGGGAAAAATCACCAATAAAGAAATCGCCCAGCACATGCAGGTTTCCCCGCCAGCCGTGACGGAAATGATGAAGAAAATGCTGGCTGAAGAACTCTTAATCAAGGACAAAAAGGCCGGCTATCTGCTGACTGACCTAGGTTTGCAGCTGGTCTCTGACCTCTACCGCAAGCACCGATTGATTGAGGTGTTCTTGGTTCAAAAGCTAGGCTATACCACGGACGAAATCCATCAGGAAGCCGAAATTCTGGAACATACCGTTTCTGAACGCTTTGTCGCAGGCTTGGAAAAAATGCTGGATTTCCCTGAGACCTGTCCTCATGGTGGCACAATCCCAGCCAAACACCAACTGCTGAAAGAAAAATACCGTCAAACTTTGGCCTCCGCTCAGGAGCCTGGTAGCTACCTCATCCGCCGTGTCCACGACGACTTTGAGCTTTTGGCTTATCTGGAAAAACACAATCTGAACATAAACCAAGAAATCCGTTTCCTCCAGTATGACGACTACAGCCAGCTCTATCAACTGGAAGTGGATGGCAGAGCAATCCAAGTTAGCCCTATGATTGCCCAGCAGATTTATGTAGAAAAACTATAAACAGAACCCAGTTCGGACTTTTTAGTCTAAACTGGGTTTTTATTGACAAAAATAAGATGTCAGAATATAATAAGTGTGCTTATAAAATATCTAGAGGGAAAGCTAATGGAAAAATCTCAGTTTAACTCCATCTATACGGATGAATACAAAAAATCAACCGGTCTGCTCTTTATCCGTGCCTACCACAAGTGGCATGGACTGATTAAAAACGAACTGAAAACGATCGATTTGACCCATCCCCAGTTTGTCATTCTGACCACTCTTGCCGCACTCCTGCGTCAGCAAGAATGGGTGAGTCAGACCCATATTGCCCGATTTTCTGACATGGATGTCATGACCGTATCCCAAATCATCCGCCTCTTGGTCAAGAAAGGGTTGATCATGCGGGAAGTCCATCCCAAGGACAGCCGTGCCAACATCATACTCCTAACGGATATGGGGTTGCAAAAGGTCAACCAAGCCCTTCCTCTGGTAGAAGGCATTGATCAGACATTCTTTGGAAAATTAGGAAATAAAACAGAAATATTAAACCAACTCTTAATGGAACTGGAGGCAGAAAATGACTAGATTTTGGATTGGTGTCGTATCAAAAGAACACGTTCTAAGAGGGGTAGAGGGAGGCTTTTGCCAAGTCTGCCATGGAAAGAAAGCACCGCTGAACCGAATGAAAAAAGGAGATTACCTTTTGTACTACAGCCCCAAGTATCAGCTGAATGGTCAGGAAAAGCTGCAGTCCTTTACAGCAGTTGGCAAGATTCTAGATGACACAGCTTATCAAGTAGAGATGTTTGAAGGCTTTGTCCCATTTCGGCGAGATGTCAGCTACTACCAACCTATCAAAGACTGTCCCATTGACCAAGTCCGACAACATCCTCAGTGGCGCCAGTATGCTTCTCAGATAAGATACGGACATTTCGAAGTTTCTAAAGAATTTTTTCTCTATGTCTTTGAACAGATGAAGGAAGAATAGGAGGCTGAGACATCCCGACCTCCTATTTTTCGTATCCGATGTCATATGCTCTATAATTGTTGTAGTAGGGAGAGCTATTGTAGAGTAATGCATTTCATTTGTTCTAAGCAGAAAATTCTCATCTCTCTGCCAAATATGTCTCTATTTCTTGAGCGCTTAACTTTCTTACCTGACTTTCAGGAAATTCCTGATAAGAAGGCATGATAAAGCTAGGCTGACGGCTGGGACAGTTTTTATCAGGATTCTTTTTCAGATAGGTTTCTAAATCCGTCAGATTGGTAAAAATCTTGTAAGACACTCGTCCCTTGTCTGACTGGATTTTATAAATGCCGCAGGGCGCCTGCATGGTCACATCCGCCGCTCGCAAATAATACTTGGCAATTTCTAAAGATTTAAAGGGAAAATTCCAGCGTTGCAGGCCATTTTTTGTATGCTCAATGCAGATACAGCGCCCGCAGTGACCGCATATATATTGCCTATGCTCTCTCAGACAGTCCAAGGGATGAAGCAAAGGTGTCACCCTGCTCTGGTCAATATAACACTCTACACACATAGCCAAAACTCCTTCTACTTAGTCATTTCTAATATAGCAAGTTTTTGAAGAAAAAGAAAGAAAAGATCCCATTTACCCCCTTGCAAACCTTTTCACTTTTTGCTAAAATGATGTCAAAAAAATAAGAAGGACAAGATTATGCCACAAAATCTCTTTAAAGAATTGGCTCAACTAGAGCAAGTAGAAGCTCTGGCTCTAGGAGGCTCACGGGCCGGGCAACATTTTGACCAAGACTCAGACTATGATGTCTATGTCTACCTGAGCGCTCCTCTCGCGCCAGCCATCCGCCAAGAAATCCTCAGTAAGTACTGCTCCTATATGGAAATTGGCAATCAATTTTGGGAACTTGAGGACGACTGCGTCCTCAATAATGTTATCGAGATTGAGCTGATTTACCGCTCGCTGGACGACTTTGACCAAGACCTGCAGACCGTCATTTTAGAGCACCGAGCCCAAAATTCTTACACCACCTGTATGTGGTACAATCTGGTCCACAGCAAGATTCTCTACGATCGAGACGGCCGCTATGCTGCCCTCCAGAGTAAATACAGTCTGCCCTATCCAGCTGAGTTGAAAAAGAATATCATCAGCAAGCAGCTCCTGCTCCTCGACCAAGCGATGCCAGCTTTTTCAAGACAGATCAAAAAAGCTCTCAAGCGCCAAGACCTGCTCAGTATCAATCACCGTAGCAGCGAGTTTTTCGCCTCTTACTTTGATGCCCTCTTTGCCCTCAATGAGCAGCCCCATCCAGGCGAAAAGCGCATGCTCCAGTATGCCAAAGAAAATTGCTCCCGCCTGCCTCGGAATTTTGAAGCCAATATCCAAGACTACTTCCAACATCTCTACCAGCCAGACCATCAGCAGAAAGCGGTCCTAGCCTTGGATAGCCTCCTAGACAATCTTAAGCACTTGATTGAAGAATCCATCTAGAATTTCAACAGATAAAAAGCTCATGAAGCCAGTTTTTCAGCTGATTCATGAGCTTTTTGCATATCATTCTATAGTCTGGCACCTAAGAGGACAAATCCAACTCAAAGAGGCCGTACTCATGCTTGTCCCCTTGCAATTCTGCTGCATAGTGGCGCGTGACGGTATTTTTGTGAATCAGGGCTCCAATAGCTGAAGCCTGTCGCTTCTGTGCTTCTTTAAAAATCGGATAGGCCAAGGCAGAGCCTAAGCCCAGGAATTCTTCATCCACTCCCAGATACATAATCGTGTAACGTTTGGCAAAGCGCTTGGTCCAGAAAAGCTTGGCTAGGTTGAGAGGAGTCAGCTTTTGATAGACCAGAGAGCCGTAGTCTGGCATGGCAATCAGAAAACCTGCTAGCTTGCTCTCCTTATAGGCCAGCTTAACCATTGAAAAATCAAGAATATACTGGTATTTTTGAAAAATCTGACTGAACTGCTGACTGGAAATAGACCGATAAATCGGAAAATCTTGATAGAGGCGATTGAGAAGTTCGAAAACCTGCAGCGAGGCTTGTTCCCAGTCCTTCTTTTTGGGAGAACAAATGGTGAAACCCGCTTCTTCAAAAGACTCAAAACGATGAGCCAGTTTGTCCTGATGAGTTTGATTGCTGACCTTGGGATAAAAATTGGACAGATAGCGCTCCTTGAGCTCAAAACCAGCAGCCTGCCATAGCTCAGGATAATAGTCTGGATTATGAGGTTCTCCAGTAAAAGGTAGCTCCTCTGTTCCAGTCAACTGCATTCGATAGCCCAGCCAAAAACTTGCCTGTACCGGACCGATAATCTTACTTGCTCCGAGACTGCGAGCAAAACCTGCTAAATGCTCGATAAAAACAGATGCAATCTTCTGATTATTGATGGACTCAAAAAATCCCAAGTAAGCAGCCTCATCATCTGGATAGAAAGTCAGAAGGCCTCGAGTACAAGGCAGACTGTCCTCATAGCCAACAAAGGCATAAGTATCTAAGTCAGAACTCAGCGGGTGACTGCCTTCAATCAAAGCTAACTCTTCCTCTTCCGACTGCATGAGGTGGCCTGGCTGGTAAATCTGCTTGGGTAGGGCTAGAAAATCATCCAGCTCTGCTGTATTGGGTTTGACTGGTTTAATTTCAAGCATAACCTTCCTCCTTGATTAGTCGAATCTTGCCAGTCAGGCCATCCATCTCAATCCAGTCGCCATTCCGCAGCTGGCTGCAGGCACCTCTGACATTGACAATGGAAGGAATACCCAACTCGCGGGAAATAATGGCAGTATGAGAGAGCAAAGACCCCTGCTCGGCAATGACACCCTTGGCTTGGGTCAGAAGATAGACCCAGACCGGATCGGTCATCTTGGTCACAATAATCCGGTCCTGAGCAGACTCAATCGTTTGTACGTCTTCCACGATCAATACCTGAGCCTTAACGCAGCCAGGTGAGCAGCCAATCCCCTGTAGGGCTTGATTGCCCGTATTATGACTGCTGGTGTGGTTTTGCGGTTTCAGGTATTTCTCAAAGACCTGTCCAGTAAAAACATAGCGACTAAAGGTTGGTAGTTCCTTATCAGCCTCCAACTTCTCCCGACGCTCGGCTATCAAGCCACTAACATCTCTGGGCTTTCTGGTCAGCTCAAACAATTCTTCCTTTGTCAGGTAAAAAACATCGTCAGGCGTAGCCAGCAGACCTTGCTCGGCTAATTGCTGACCCAGCGTTCGGAAAATCTGACGCATCATGCCGTAGATCCGTGTGCGGTTTAAGCGGGAGCTTTCCCGATATTTAACACCCGTCATGGCTCGCTTGCGAAGGAAATTCGTCCACCAGCCTGATTTTTGCACCTCTTCTTCAAGTTTCTGGGGGGCCAACTTCTTCCCCTCTTGCTGGCACATTTGCAGCAGGAGCTTGAGCAGACGCTCTGGGTGCGTTCGAAAGGTGGGAGTTTCTAACTTCAACTCTTCCGGAGCTCGATCGCCAAATTCATGGATAAAATGGACTATTTCTTGGACCATAGGGTGCTGGCGACTTAGAAAGACTGCTGGACTTTCACTTGCCATGGCCTGTCTAATCGCTACATTTTCTTCTGCTTTTAGCTGAGCTGTTAAAGCTTGCAGAGCCAAAGCTGGACGCATACTTTCAATCTGCTCAATTCCCGCAATCTCAGCCTGAACAGCCCCACCGCGACGCGACTTCTTCAGGAGCCCAGTATATACAAAGGCATAGAGGTCATTAACCAGTGTAATGTCCCAGTGAGCCAGAATATCCTCTTTTAGCTTGCTGACCAAGGCAATCAAGGTCTCCGCATCTGCGTCGGGAGAAAAGCTCGCTTCGTATTCGCGCTGAATCTGGGCAAACTGTTCTTCCAATTGCCGCATTTGCTTGGGTGCTGTCCAAAACTCTCGGATGATACGAAGCATGATTTGCAGGCGCTTAGAGGCAGACAGGTGCATCGGCATCTGAGGCACCTCTGTCTCTCGTACTCCCAGCATATCCTGCCAGATTGGAATAATTTTCTTTGAAAAAGGCAGAAGCTGCAGCAGCTGATACCAGCTCTGAATTTGGTAATAAACCCGGCTATTGACCGGCTGCAGCATGTTTTGAAAGGTGGCTTCATAGGCAGCCAACTCAGGGGCATTCTTGCCAACCAAGCGCTGGGCCAGACTGCGGAAAATGCTAGCATAGGCCTCCTGGATAAAGCTAATGGTCAAAGGACTAGAAACGCCCGGATAACTCTCGACAATGTTGCTGTTATCCAGAATAATCCGCCGTCCCTCAGGCAAGGTGGTAATAGGTCGTGCCTGCAAGAGATAGAGCTGGCCATTGGCAAAAGTGAACTCCATATCCATAAAGGGTCCGAAAAGCTGACTTACCTGACTAGCCAAGGCTTGTAAGTCCTCGAGTTGTTCCTGTGATACGCCTGGTGAGTCCTTCGTCTGCTCTGTATAAAAGAGCTGGTCCTTGGGATGAAGCGTCACCATTGTTGTAGGAATCTTATCCTCGACAACCTTGTTGCCCAAGCCCCGACCGATGACAATGATGTGCTCGTTCAGAATGCCCTTGGGATTAGCTGTGAAGTAAATCCCAGACAAGTCTCCCTCCTGCATGACCTGCACAAGGCAAATCATCTGCGCTTGCTTCAACGATAGTCCTTGCTCAAATAAATAACTAAGAGCTGACTCCTGATAAAGAGAGAGCAAGGTCGCTTGAATAGCTTCTTTAAGCCCCTCTGGCTTCACATTGAGCTGGCTCTCAAACTGACCGGCAAAGGATGAAGCCTTCCCATCCTCAATCGTAGCAGATGAGCGGACTGCGAAGCGACAGTCTGTCTGGAAAAATTCCTTACGAACCCAACTTTCTGCCGCTGTTAGATCTTCTTGACTAAACTGATCTCTGGCCCAATCCTGGAGTTGCTGACTGAGTTGGGATAAGTCCAACTCTCCAGACCAATAGGCTGCTTCCATCCGCTCCAAGTCAGCAGAGCTGGCAGATTTTTGAAAAAAGTCAAAAGCAAACACTGCAAAATCAGGAACCGGCAAACCAGCAGCTTGCATTTTCAGCAAATGATAGGCCTTGCCTCCGACCTGGTCAAGCCCTGTCTGCTTGATTCTTTTCATTAAAGTACCCCCATCAAGAGATAAACAGCAACGGACAGAACCATGGTTGTCTCCGTGATATAAGTATAACGCTCCACCCGCTCCCGGATATTAAAGCGAGTCGGATCCTTGATAAACTGCTCAAACTGGACGGTCATCCAGATAACATTCAGCACCAAGACTACCACTCCGATATGGGAAATATTCCAGAGGAGAGCAAAATTGGTCAAGATATCCAACAGCGTCACCACCTCGATAAAGCGAGTGGCTTTTTTGTAGCCAAACAGCATAGAATAAGTCACATACTCGGTCTCGTCTTTTGGCGCCCGAATCTTGCGGCAGACTTCCCAGATCAGACTCGGAAAATACATGGTAAAGGCCAGCAAGACGGTCGGTAGGGACAGGAGAGGCAGATTGTACTTGTAACAGACAAAGGAAATCGTATAGAGATTCAAAATCATCATGACTGGATTATGGGTCACTAGAGCCAGTGGCAGAGAATTTTGAATCTTGTCACGCTTGAAGAACCAGAAGGACATGAGGGTTCCGTAGATATAGAGGAAGAGGAACCAGCCGATATTGTTCATAAATAGAACATTGAGAAGTACAGACACAGCTACGATAAAACTGAGGGCAATAGCCAAGTCCTTCTTTTTCACTCGGCCAGATGGCAGAGCCCGATGAGGAAAGAGTCGTCTGTCGGTCTCGTAGTCCTTGAAATCGTCCGCAATCCGCAGAATCATCAGAAAGACAAAAATCGTAAAAATCCCAATCAACTCCTGATGGTCAAAGTGAAAGGTGGTCACTCCGTCATTGAGCAAGAGGACAAAATAAATCTCAAAAAACATGATGGCAGCCACAAAAAAGCGCGGCAACAAAGGGAACATTTCCTTATAATAAACGGCTAATCGTTTAAACATAGCTTTTCTCCAATCTTTTCACCCATTTGAATCTGGGTTTCTATTCCAAGGTCTGAGTAAGTCAGGATATCCTGATCCAAGCGAATCGTGTCTGCCGGGTAGAGGACAAGAATAGTTGAGCCGCCCAGACCAAAGCAGCCCTTCTCCTGTCCCCTAACCAAATGGTTCTGATTGTGATTGTATATTCTGCCGACCAAGAGCGCCCCTACTTCCATCTGCAGGACAGGCCCTAGCTCGGTCTCTAAAAGACAGTATTCTCTTTTATTTTCCTTGTAAATCAAGCGCCGCTTCTGGGCTACCTGTCTGACCGTATGCAGGCGGCCTTTAATTTTTCGTCTTCGGGTAATTCTGCCGGATTCGGCAGCCAGATAGCGGTGCAGATCTTCTACTCCCAAGCGATAGACCAGCGCTGTTCCGCCAGTGAACAGCAGAGCTAAGTCATCATCCAACAGTAAGTCAGCTAGACTATAAATCTGACCCTTTATCGTCAGCTGCAAGTCCTGACTGATGGTAAAAGCCTCCAGCTTAGCATCCGCCACTGCCAGTGCTTGACTGTCAGGACAGACTGGACGCAGATCAGGCTTGATTTTCCTCTGGAAAAAAGCCGCAAAGCTAGAATAGGGACCATCTTCATAGTCAGCCAGATTCAGCTGATAATTTTCCACAAAAGCTGCTATTTTCTTGCGAGAAAAAGGAGTGTAGTCTTTCAAAGTCAGCAGATAAGACAGACTAGGTCGAGTCAAGATAGGCAATAAGAAGCGACCCCAGGCAGTACCATAAAGCGTGTCTAACAGACCCGCCTTGTATTCTATCGGTTCAACTACTTGGCCAGTCTTTCTCTGATAGACCTTAACCATGCGGGAGAACCCCCAGACCAATCAGACTTGCAACAGCCAGAATCGCAAAAACTAGGTAGGCCAGCTTATTCGGCTTGGGAATACGGCAGTTGTAGACAAATAGGACGGGCAGCAAAAGAGACAAGCACAGCCACACCCAAGCAAAGAAACCAGGCGCCAGCCATTGACAGACCAGATAGGTAAATGGGAAAAATAGGGCGCTGTAGGTCACGGGCAAGCCGACAAAATAAGAGGCAGATCCTTCATCATGCTTGGCCAAGCGGTTAAAATGAGCCAAGCGCGTAACTGCAGCCAAGACATAGAGGACAGCCAAGATGATATTGGCCGCTCCCAAGGGCAGCTGAGTCATGAGGAGCACAGCCGGGAGAGCCGCAAAGCTAATCATGTCGCAGAGCGAGTCAATCTCAATGCCAAATCGTTTCTGACTTTCAGTCCTCTTCATCCGCCGCGCCACCACACCATCAAAGAGGTCGCAGATACCGCTAACGATAAAGGCCATCATGGCCAGCCGCAGCTGGGACTGAATGATGGCATAGACTGCCAACAATGCAAAAGCAGCGCCCGTATAGGTCAGGATAACAGATTTGTCGTATTCACCGATAAACAAAGGTTCATTCTTCTTCATGAATTCTTATTTCTCCTCTTCTTCCATCTAAAGTAACCAGCATGCCAGTTTTTAGCAGCTGAGTTGCATTCTTGGCGCAGACCAGAGCTGGAATCCCGCATTCCCGAGCGACAATGGAAGCATGGCAAAGAACCCCGCCATACTCTGTCACAAGACCACCTATAATACCAAAAACATAGCTCCAGCCCGTATCTGTATAGCGAGTGACAAGAATTTCTCCCGGTTCAATTGTCTCAATATCCGCCAAATCCAAGAGAACTCGAACCCGGCCGGTCACCTGACCGCTGCTGGCTGGCATTCCCGTCAGCAGAGCCTGACTATCATGAGCTACCTCTTCCAAACTCATCTCTTTGTCGGTCAAATCCCCCGCTGGCTCAAAATTCCGATAGGACTGGCAATAATGCTGATTATCAGCCGCTTCTTCTTGCAGCTGGTCGGCAGTCTTTTGCCCTTCCATAAAGGCAATCAGACTTTCTTTCTTAATGTAAAAAATATCTTGTTCATTTTTCAGAAAACCTCGCTTTTCATAGGTTCGGCCGAGTTTGAGGCTAATCTGGCGAATGAGGTGGTAATAGCGCGTGGAAATATCCTTGAACTCCTCCCGCCACCAGAGCAAGTTCCTCAAGTCTTGACTGATTTTTTCTATCTTTTTCTGCTTGGTTCGAGATAGATGAGCCAAATCCAGCTCAGACTCTGAGCCAGGACTGAGCGAAGCTTTGGCCGCTTGGTAATACGCTGAATCAGCAATCAACTGCTGGACCGCTGCCATAACCTGATGAGAATCTTCTTCATAACTAGCTACTCGCAAGTCCAGCTCCCGTGCCGAGTGATAGCCCAAATCCTTTTGGAAATCCTGAATCTTGATGAAATCTGCTCGCTCAGGATATTGTGCAGCCAGTCCCTGCAATTCTTCCACCGATAGCTTCAACCAATCGTCTGTCAGTTTCTCCTCTGCCAAAATAAGATCCGCAGCTTCCAGCATTCTAGCTAAAGGCTTGGTATGCGAAACATTTCCCAACTTAGCTATCAGTTGGAAAAATTCATCAACCGTCAGCCATTTGAGCAGACTGGTCTTTTTCATAGACAGCTGGACCGTATTGATGTAGGCCTGCCAAAAATAAGTTCCCTCACTGTCTAAATAGGCCTGATTTAGTACTAATTGCCAAAGACTCTCGACCTGCTGAAGCGGGCTTTGGTCATTCAGTTCTCGTATTTCTTGATTCAGGCGGTTAAATTGCTGACGCAGCTCTTGCAGCTTGCCTGGCGCTTGGCGCAGAAAATTCTTAGTTGTTTTTTGCGTTTTCAAGGCTACCCGCAGGAAATTTAAGAGCAAGGCTGGACTTAATTTGCTGGTAAAACCTTGACCTTGGTAGTCTTTATTGACTCCCAGCTCATCATCAAAGTCTCGCTCAATATAGCCCGGAATCTGCTCCATGCCTTGCTTGACCACGCCTAAGTTCCAGAAGGGCCGAGCATAATGGAGACGCATCAGCGGCGGCATCACACCTTTAGGCTCTAGGCCAATTGCCAGCAAAAAGCTGGAGAGCGCCTCTTGCCAAGAATGGCGGTAAAGGCTCCACATCAGGTTGGGACAGGGCTGAGCCGCCACCCCTCCATCCCGAAAATTCGCCGTCGTCCAGCGACCACTGTCGATTTTGGTTAGCACTGTCGTGATGGGCCGAGCCTGCAGCAGATAGACTTGCTCTTGGACAGCACACCACTCAATATCCATCGGCCGGCCAAAATACGCCACAATCTGCAAAACTTGCTCGTGCAGCTTCTGCAAGACTGCCAGAGGCATTTCAACTTTTTCAAACTGGCTCCAGTCCGGCTTGTACCAAGAAAGAGTCAGCTGCTCAGGATTGACTTGACCGCTAACCAAGCTCTCAGCTGAGCCTTTTACATACTCCAACAGCATGGTCTGGTCCTGATTGGTCGCCACGTCTAGGGAAAAGCAGACACCGCTGAAGTCAGGATCTATCTGCTCCTGGATTAGCACTGCCATGGCAAAATCCTGCTCAGGCAGACCCTGGCGTTGCCAGTAGGCCAAAGCTTCTGGATTAAAGAGGGAAAGCAGACAAGAACGAATGCCCTGCTCAATTTCTGATAGTGTCCGGCAGTTGCCAATCGAGTCATATTGACCGGCAAATGACATGGCCTGTCCGTCTTCTAAGAGGGCACTGCTGCGAACGATATAAGCTTGATTTTGCCGGCAAAAGGCTGCTAACTCCTGTAGCCAAGCTGGATCCAAGGGATACTGCTGCAAACGCTCTGCTATCTCCTCCTTGCCCAGATGAATTAACTCTGCAAGCCCCTGTTCTGAGTATTCTGGCAGAGCTGCTCTTAGCCAAGGCATTACTTGATCTGCTGGCAAAATCAAGGCTTTAGGAACCGAAAGTCCCAGCTGACAGAGGCGAATGAGTTGATTGATTTTACCGCCATAGACGACCGAAGGCTCTTTTTCCAGCCATAGTTCTTTCATCAAAAACTCCCATCTCACATACGATTTTTTCTAAGCTTAGCCCAGTAGAGCAGACGATTGACTCCCAGATGCGTGCCCGCCCCCAGAATCAGTATGCCCAGTATCTGCTGCCAAGACAGAGGGATATAAAAAAGCAAGAAAATAATACAACCAATCAAGGAATCAATCTGGTCTATCCAGATAAAGATCCATTTCCAGCCATTCTCCGCCGTCTTGCCCTCTCTGATCTCCAAACGGCGCTTGATGAAGCTATTGGGCAGCTCAAACAAAACATAAGCCAGACCCAAGAGAGCTCCTAGCACCAGATTAAAAAGCACGGTATTTTCGTGGAAGGCATAAACCAAATGCAGCTTCTCTAGGGTGGGAATACTCTTCAAGAGCAAGCCCCAAAGTATCTGAGCCAAAGCTCCCCAGACAATCATGCCAAAGAAACCTTTCCAGGTCTTGTTAGCCCCAAAAAGCCTCTTCCCATCCTTTAAAACCAGCCCAGCATCCATTGGTCGATAAGCCGCCTGCAGCAGTGAAGACTTGCAAAAGATCATATTGAGAACCCCAGCCAGAATGACCGGCATCAGGGTGACGTACAAGGCAAGAATCCAACTCATACTTATTTCCTATTCTTTTTATGAAGATCAGTCTGAAAAATCAAGAGACTCCTCAAACTTATATATATATCATTATACCATAAGTCGTAAAGCCCTTTTCCAATAAGCCCTACACATCTGTCGCATCTGACAAGGAGCAACGCCTGTCTGCCATTCCGCTTTATCAACTCCAAAGCTGCCTGCTAGAATAATATCGCCTTTAAACCACACAAAAAGCTTCATAAGAACTTCTAAGGAAACCAGCATCTGGTCTATTAAAAGTTACTTATGAAGCCTATGAAATGCTCCTTGTCTCTAGGAAAGAAGTAAGCTATTTTTTTCCTAGCCTTAAACTACTGACCTTTAGAAGGCTCGCAATTCTTTCATCGATTTTTAGTGTCTAGTAGAATGGTCACTGGACCATCATTTATCAATTCTACCTGCATATCTGCTCCGAACACACCCGTCTTGACTGGCACTTGTTCAGCCAACAGCTGGTTAAACCTGTCATAAAAGGGACTAGCCATATCCGGCTTGGCTGCACCTGTAAAGGCTGGCCGATTTCCCTTTTTGGTATCTGCATGGAGCGTAAATTGGGAAATGGAAAGAATCTCTCCTCCGATATCTTGAACAGAAAGATTCATCTTATCCTCAGCATCGGAAAAAATCCGCATATTGGCAATCTTCCTGACTGCATAGTCCATATCTTCCTGACTATCCTCAGGCCCGACGCCTACTAAGAGCAGAAGCCCCTGTTCAATCCCGCTGTGCAGCTGCTTGTCAATACTGACCTGAGCACGTTTGACGCGCTGAATGACAATTTTCATATTTTTTCCTTCATTTCTGACTACTATCTACTCTGACAGGCTCGCACTTAGCCATTGGTCCGTTTGACCGAGTAGACCTCTGGCACACTCTTAATCTTATCCACCACCGTCGTCAGCATGGACAGGTTGGCAATGCCAAAAGAAACATGGATATTAGCAAATTTCATATCCTTGGTCGGCTGGGCATTAACCGTTGAGATATTTTTGGTGGTATTGGACAGCACCTGCAGCACATCGTTAAGGAGGCCAGACCGATTGAGACCATAAATATCAATATGGGCCGTGTACTCTTTGGTCGAATTATTTTCTTCCCATTCCACATCAAGCAAGCGCTGTTCATAATTTTCCTGAGCCTTGAGATTCATACAGTCTTGCCGGTGAATGGCCACGCCGCGTCCTTTGGTAATGTAACCAACAATGTCGTCACCCGGCACAGGATTACAACACTTGGCAATCCGAATGAGGAGACCAGACGCCCCCTGAATGACCACACCGCCTTCGTGCTTGACCTTAAGGGTGTCTTTTTTATTTTCGACCTTAACTTCACCGCCCTTGACCAATTCCTCTGCCTCTGCTTTGGCCTTGGCCCGCTCTTCCTCACGGCGCTCTTTTTCTGTCAGACGGTTGAAAATACTAATGGCCCCAACCTCACCGAAACCAATCGCCGCAAAAAGCGCTTCTTCAGTCTTATAGCTGGTCTTTTGCAGCACTTCTTCCATGTGCTTCTTGTCCATGTACTTATTGGCTACATAACCATTCTCCTGAAATTGAGCCTGCAAGAGCTCCCGCCCTTTGGAGATAGATAATTCCTTATCTTGATTTTTAAAGAATTGACGGATTTTATTTCTGGCTTTGCTGGTCTTGACAATATTGAGCCAGTCACGGCTAGGCCCAAAGGAGTTAGCATTGGTGACAATTTCCACCTGATCCCCTGTTTTCAGCTTGGTATTCAGAGGCACCATGCGACCGTTAACCTTGGCTCCTGTCGCCCTCTCCCCAACCTTGGTATGAATCTCATAAGCAAAGTCAATCGGACCAGAATCTTTGGGCAGACAGCGCACCTCGCCATTCGGCGTAAAGACATAAATCTCCTCAGCAAGATAGCTTTCCTTAACCGAATCAACAAATTCCTTAGCATCACCAGACTGGTTCTGCAATTCCATCAATTCCTTGATCCAATTCATCCCGATGGCAGATTCCTTGCCATCAACCTGACCCTTTATCCCCTTTTTATAAGCCCAGTGAGCGGCGACCCCGTATTCTGCCACTTCGTGCATTTCCTTGGTCCGAATCTGAAACTCAATTGGACCTTTAGGTCCGTAAACGGTCGTATGGATGGACTGGTAGCCGTTAGCCTTGCGGTTGGCAATATAATCCTTGAAACGCCCAGGCATGGGTTTCCAAAGCTCATGGATATAGCCCAGCATAGCATAGACATCACTGTGAGTGCTCAAAATGCAACGAATGGCAATCAGATCGTAGATCTCATCAAACCGCTTCTTCTTGTCCTGCATTTTGCGGTAGATGGAGTAAATATGCTTGGGACGACCATAGATCTTTCCGTGCAGATTGCGCTCGCCTGCGTAGGTTTCAATCTTGTGGACAACTTCCTCTACCAGAGCTTCCCGCTCTCGACGCTTCTCCTTCATCATGTGGGAAATTTTATAAAATTCCGTCGGATTGAGATAACGGAAAGATAAGTCTTCCAATTCCCATTTGACACTGGAAATCCCCAAACGATGGGCCAGAGGAGCATAGATTTCCATCGTTTCCTGCGAAATTCGTTCCTGCTTGTCTGGCCGTAAATGATTCAGAGTACGCATATTATGCAGACGGTCAGCCAGCTTGACCAAGATCACTCGAAGGTCTTCAGACATGGCCATGAGCATCTTGCGATGATTTTCCGCCAACTGTTCTTCGTGAGACTTGTATTTGACTTTCCCAAGCTTGGTCACACCATCCACAATCACGCGCACATCATGGCCGAATTCCCGCTCCAGATCGTCCAAGGTCGCCGCCGTATCCTCTACGACATCATGCAAAAAACCACAGGCTACTGAAACAGCATCCAACTTGAGCTTGGCTAAAATTCCCGCCACCTGAATCGGATGGACAATATAGGGCTCTCCCGACTTACGAGTTTGCCCGCTATGGCATTCCATCGCATAAATCAACGCTTTTTGAACAAAAGCCACATCCTCTGCAGCTAAATATTTTTTTGTTAGGGCTACAACCTGATTCCCCGTTAAATTTTCTTCTTTTGGCATGCATTCTCTCCGCTTTCTTGCCTACTATTTTAACATTTTTAAATCAATATGAAAACCAAGAGGACTAGAATAAAAGCACGGTAGCAGAATAGAACTGCGTTTTCAAAGTTTTAGCTTGCCTCCCTTGTTTCTGAGGCAAGACTTAAAAAACTTTCCCAGACCTTACAAATAGTCCCCGCCCCACGAGCTTGCTCGACAATCCATGGCTATTGAGCAAGCAGCTGCAACCTCAAGGATCTCTTTCTAATAAAAAGCGAGGCCGAGACACATTTGTCTCAACCTCCGTGATGAAAATGATGTACTTTCTCCATATGAGCTATATCTTTTAGAAACTCATAATAGGCATAGATGAGGTAAGCAGCAGAGGCCACACCCAAAATAGCTATTGATACTTCAAATAAGGTAGACAAAGACATGATAAACCTCCTCTCCTTATTTCAAACTGCAATGTGCAAAGCGACCATTAGCGGCTGTTTCGTTCCCGATTTTTTCCTTTCTAGCCTGCCTCTGGATTCACCTTTATTATACCAAATTTAAGAAAGGAAAACAATGGAAATCCCTTTATAAAAGCACTTTTTCCTGACAATTTTGTAAAGCTTGATGCTACTTTCGTTGCTCATTTCTACACCTATGCTTTAATCAAAAAAGCTAGGAACACTTTCCTAACTTTCTTCTCTTTTATCATGAACACTCGAGGTCAGAAAAACCACTTTTAAAAAGGAAGTTCCTCCTCTTCCAGTACCAAATCTGCTAGGTCTGCTCCAGTATTATTCTCACGGAGTGCTCTCTGAGCTCGGCTTTCTAAAAGCTGAAAACCACTGCAAAGAACTTCTGTCACATAATGAGTGGTTCCATCCTTTTCATAGCGGCGACTCCGCAATTCTCCATCCAGAGAAATCAGACTCCCCTTACTAGCGTAACTTGCCAAGGTTTCAGCCAAGCGCCCCCAGACAACAAGGTTGATAAAATCCGCTTCACGCTCTCCATTTTGGCTCTTATACCGGCGATTCACCGCCACTGTCGCACGCGCGACCGACTTGTCATTCGCTGTCTTGTGTAACTCTGGTGTAGCCGTCAACCGGCCAATGATAATGACTTTATTATACATATTCTTTCCTCCTATCTATTTATTCGCGAGAAAAGACAAAAAAATCGTGAAAATCACGATTTCCTTTTCTATACTAAGTCTTAAGACTGCCAATGTTTGACTGGGTCAAAAGCCGTTCCGACCGTTTCACTATCGGCCAATTCAATGATACCACGTTTTTGCGGTGCATTTGGCAACTGAAGCTCCCGTGGGCTGCACATCATACCAAAACTCTTTTCGCCACGGAGTTCTCCTGGGAAGATGAGATTGCCCTTCGGCATCATAGCACCAGGCAAAGCTACAATCGTCTTGAGACCGACACGAGCATTCGGAGCGCCAGCCACGATTTGAACCGTCTGATCAGCTGCCACCTGCACTTGGCAGATATTCAGATGGTCACTGTCAGGGTGGGCTACCATCTCAAGGATTTCTCCCACAACAAACTTAGGCTCTGGGTCCTTAACCAGCTCCGCTTGGAAGCCTTCTTTGGTCAATTCTTGATTGAGAGTCGCAACCTGCTCATCCGTCAGCTGAACTTGTCCGCGCTCTGCAATTTCAAAAAGGTCTGACAGTTCAAAAATGTTCCAAGCCACTGTCTGTCCATTATCTTCACGGTAAACACGCGCAACATTCCCTTTGCGCTCAGCGCTTAGCTTAGCTCCCTGATCATCGGCAGCGATGACCATGAGGACATCTCCGACATGCTCTTTGTTGTATGTAAAAATCATTTCTTCCTCCAAAATACTTTTAAAAACTTCTTATAAATTTGCTAAAAAATCATTTATTTGGGATTTCGTCTTGCGGTCGCGATTGACATACCGACCAATTTCTTGCCCATTTTCCAAAACGATTAGACTCGGAATCCCGTAAACATCCCATTCTTTGGCCACAGCCATATACTGATCCCGATCCACCTCAACAAAAGTAAACTCAGGATTTTCAGCTTCAATTTCCGCCAGGAAAGGCTTGATAAAGCGACAGTCTCCACACCAATCTGCTGTAAAAAAGAAGACAGTCTTCCCCTTATGCTCTACATAAGAAGCCAACTCCTCCACACTTTGCGGCTGAATCATCACTCTTCCTCGTAGGTCAACTGACCATTCTCATAGACGAAGGTGAAATGACGGTCGTCTTCTAGGACAACCCCTCCAACTGTACGGCTGTCGTTTGATTCATAAAGTTCCACATAAACCGTTGCAATCGGTCCTCGGCTGGCAAAAAATTCCCGCACGACCTGAACAATTTCTTCTCTATTACGCAGTCTTTTCTGCTCCTGCACAAGCTTGGCAGCTCCAAAGGCCAAGGCTCCTGCTCCCAAAAGAGCGGTTGTTGTTAAAATGATTTTTTTAGCTTTCATGTAGAATATTTTAACACAAAAGCGTAGAGGCGACAAACAATATTGCAGATTTCTCAGCTTCTTCTAGTTCATCCTGTTATTCCCTCTAAAAAAGTGATAAAATAGAGGCAGAAAGAAGGTAAATTTATGTCTGACTTATTTTCAAAAATCAAGGAAGTGACCGAGCTTTCAGCAATCTCTGGTCACGAGGCACCTGTTCGCGGCTATCTGCGAGAAAAACTCACTCCTCACGTTGATGAGGTTGTTACCGACGGTCTAGGCGGCATCTTTGGGGTTCGGCATTCCCAAGCTGAAAATGCTCCCCGTGTATTGGTTGCGGCTCACATGGACGAGGTTGGCTTTATGGTCAGCGAGATCAAGCCCGACGGGACTTTCCGCGTAGTGGAAATCGGTGGCTGGAATCCATTGGTCGTGAGCAGCCAACGCTTTAAACTCTTTACCCGTGAAGGCCGAGAAATTCCTGTCATCTCAGGCTCTGTCCCTCCTCATCTAACGCGTGGATCTGGCGGACCAGTTATGCCACAAATTGCAGATATTGTCTTTGACGGCGGCTTTGCGGACAAGGCAGAAGCTGAAAGCTATGGTATCCGTCCGGGTGACACCATCGTGCCAGACAGCTCGGCTATTCTCACAGCTAACGGAAAAAATATCATCTCCAAAGCCTGGGACAACCGCTACGGCGTCCTTATGGTCAGCGAATTGGCTCAAGCCTTGTCTGGTCAATCACTAGGTAACCAACTCTACATCGGTGCCAATGTTCAAGAAGAGGTTGGCCTGCGTGGTGCCCATGCTTCTACGACAAAATTTGCTCCTGAGGTCTTCCTGGCTGTGGACTGCTCTCCAGCAGGTGACATCTATGGCGGCCAAGGAGCCATCGGTGATGGAACGCTGATTCGTTTCTTTGATCCCGGCCATCTCATGCTACCAGCTATGAAGGACTTCCTCTTGACAACCGCAGAAGAAGCTGGTATTAAGTATCAATACTACTGCGGCAAGGGCGGAACGGATGCTGGTGCTGCCCATCTCCAAAGCGGTGGTGTCCCATCTACCACAATCGGTGTCTGCGCCCGCTACATTCATTCTCATCAAACTCTCTATGCCATGGACGATTTCCTACAAGCCCAAGCCTTCCTGCAAGCGCTGGTCAAAAAGCTGGATCGCTCAACCGTGGACACGATTACCAACTACTGATTTCGAGAAGCAGCCCGTTCTTCATTCGGGCTGCTATCTATTTTATATAATATACTCTCTTTTAATTTTCCAATTTGAAGAAAATTTTGTTATAATGCTTACCAGAGGTGAAACTATACATGAAAAAAATTGCTTTTGATTCTGAAAAATATTTAAACCTGCAGCGCGACCATATCTTGGAGCGCATTAATCAATTTGAGGGCAAATTGTACATGGAATTCGGCGGTAAAATGCTGGAAGACTTCCATGCTGCCCGTGTCCTGCCAGGCTATGAGCCGGACAATAAAATCAGACTTCTCAAAGAGCTCAAGGACCAAGTAGAGATTGTCATTGCTATCAATGCCAATAATATTGAGCACTCTAAAGCACGTGGGGACTTGGGCATTTCCTATGACCAAGAAGTGCTGCGCCTAATCGATACCTTTAACGAGCTGGATATTTATGTAGGATCCGTAGTCATTACCCAATATTCTGGTCAGCCAGCAGCTGATCTCTTCCGCGCTCAGCTAGAAAAGAACGGGATTGACTCCTATATCCACTATCCAATCAAGGGCTACCCTACTGATATGGACCACATCATCTCGCCTGAGGGAATGGGGAAAAACGACTACATCAAGACCAGTCGAAATCTGGTCGTAGTGACTGCGCCTGGTCCTGGTTCTGGTAAGTTAGCTACTTGCTTGTCCAATATGTACCACGACCAAATCAATGGCATCAAATCAGGCTACGCCAAGTTTGAAACCTTCCCAGTTTGGAATCTGCCCCTACACCATCCGGTCAATCTAGCTTATGAGGCAGCAACAGCGGACTTGGACGATGTCAATATGATTGACCCTTTCCACCTGCAAACCTACGGCGAAACCACTGTCAACTACAACCGTGATATCGAAATTTTCCCAGTCCTTAAGCGTATGCTGGAGCGCATCCTGGGTAAATCACCTTATGCTTCTCCAACAGACATGGGCGTCAACATGGTCGGCTTTGCCATTGTAGACAATGACGCTGCTATAGAGGCTTCTCAACAGGAAATCATTCGCCGCTACTACCAGACGATTCTAGACTTCAAGGCGGAGCGCGTTTCTGAATCTGCTATCAAGAAAATCGAACTCTTGATGAATGACTTGGGCATCACACCGCTGGACCGTAAGGTAACCGTTGCTGCGCGTGCCAAGGCTGAAAGCACTGGTGAGCCAGCTCTGGCTTTGGAATTGCCAAACGGTGAAATCGTAACTGGTAAGACCTCTGAACTCTTTGGTCCTACGGCAGCGGTCTTGATCAATGCCATTAAGAAGTTAGCCAACATTGCCAAAGAAACCAAGCTGATTGAACCCGAGTATGTCAAGCCAATCCAAGGCCTGAAAATCAATCATCTGGGTAGCCGCAATCCTCGCCTCCACTCCAATGAAATCTTGATGGCTCTGGCGATCACAGCCATGGAAAATCAAGATGCCGCACAAGCCATGCAAGAGCTTGGAAATCTCAAGGGCAGCGAAGCTCATTCAACCGTAATGCTGACAGATGAAGACAAAAATGTCCTGCGCAAACTAGGCATCCATGTAACCATGGATCCTGTTCATCAGTATGATCGACTTTATAGAAAATAAAAACAAGCTCTGTTAAAAGCTTGTTTAGAAAGCTGGCTCTGCCAGCTTTTTTTGTTAATAACGCTTGGACAGGAGAAAACGCAAGAGATAGTAAAGGCCCAAAACCAGGATAATAGTCAAGGTCAGAAACTGATTGAGATTTAAAATGATAGGAAAAATCATAGACAGAAGGCTTAGCCCTGCTGCTAACAGTAAAAGGATATCAAAAAGCAGGGTGCGAGTCTTTTCGTCAATCATCCGATTGCGCTCATCCGTCACCTGAATGTAGAGCCTATTAAAGACTTCCTCCTGTTTCAAGGCAAGATTATAACGCAGAACCATCAAAGAAATCCCTAAAAGCAGACCCACCATGATGCCTTCCTGTAAATCATCCAGAGAATGAATGTAGCTCCATCCCAGTCCCAGCCAGAGGACTAGGATTAGGATGCGACCTATGATCACTTTCTTTTGAAGTTTTTTCCGAAATTCTTGTTTAGTTAATGCTTCCATATCATCCTCCTATTTTTCATACGCTTGAAAAATTTTCAAAATCACGACAATCAGGAACATTCCCACAAAAGGCAGGATTTCCTTAGGAATAAGATTGGCTTGCAAATGCAGATAAGATAAGCCAACCACCACCAAAATAGCCAATAGCCATTTAGACAAATAAGTCCATTTCATGATTCATCCTCCTCAAAGAGAAAAACTTCTTCAATCCTTAAATTGAAAAAGGATGCAATTTTATGAGCCAAAAGCAGCGAAGCATTGTAGCGGCCTTTTTCCAAAGAAATAATCGTTTGTCTCGTGACCTCTAGCTTCTCAGCCAGTTCTTCTTGGCTGAGCTTTTTTCTTTTTCGCAATTCTTGAATTCGATT
The DNA here is from genome assembly GCF_008369405.1 of Streptococcus cristatus. Lineage (GTDB taxonomy): Bacteria > Bacillota > Bacilli > Lactobacillales > Streptococcaceae > Streptococcus > Streptococcus cristatus_G. The sequence continues at coordinate 18,340 of NZ_VSJJ01000003.1, read as the reverse complement.
TTCCAAGGCTACCTCCTTTCTGTAATGTAAAACAAACTTTACTTTTCAAACATAGTATAGTCTCCTTTACATGTTTTGTCAAGAAGAAAGCGGCAAAAAAGAGGCTGGGACAAAAGTCCTAGCCTCTCAATTGTCTTTGGATTGTCGAGCAAGACGCAGTGGTTGAGTGGACTCTACTACGCTGATTTCATCAGCTTTTACAGCCCTACTCAACTGTGCGGAGGTGGGACGACGAAATCGAATTCTAACGAATTACCAATTTCTGTCTCACTCTCTTTTATCATCTTTATTGATTTCCTTTGTTATTTGCCTTTTAAAGCTACAGTCAACTCGACACAGGCTCCTCCTTGATCTGGATTGAACAGGGTCAGACAACCACCATGCAAGAGGGCTACCTGCTTAGAAAAGGCTAATCCGATACCATGATGGGGATTAGCTGAATTGCGGCTTTGATCACTCTGGTAAAAGAGCCGTTCCGCTCCCAGCAGCATCTCCTCTGAAAATGAAGGGCCGTTGTTCCAGATAGCAAAAACCAACTGGTCCTGCTGCACTGATACCGTCAGTTTCACTTCCTTTTGGTCCTGGTCAGCATGTTCAAGCGCATTCAGTAAAATATTGAGCAAAGCCCGTTTGAGATAGTCCAAATGAATCGACAAAATCAGACTAAGATCACAATCTTCTTGGAGGTAGAAACTATAGCTTTCCTGTTTGCTGAACAGTGCCCAGTCGTCCTGGAGATCAGCCAAAAAGTCCCCTAAGGAAAGCTGACTGAACTGATTAGCATCAATCTGAAAAGTCTTAGCGTAATCAATCAAAGAGCCACAATACTCTTCCATCTTTTGACTAGCCTGCAAAATCTCAGCAGTATAGTCTGCCTGTGGCTGGCCCAACTGCGCCAATTCCAAGAGCTCAGCATTCCCCTTAATCACAGTTAGAGGCGTCTTCAAATCGTGCGATGTCGCTGATAGCTGTAAAATCAACTCCTGATTATGCTGCTGCTCTTTTTCTAGAAGACGAGCATTTTCTTGATGGCTGCTCCGTAAATCGCTATAAACTTCTAGCATTTCCTCAATCCGAAAAAGTTGGCTTTGATTTTCTTCTAAAAGCTTCTCGCTCGTTAACATTTTTATTTCCCTGTCGATTTTTCGGAGCAATTTCAAAATATGATAAAAAGTAATCAGCAACAAGCTCCCTGCCCAGAAGAACAAGGTGAAAAGAACGTGATCACTTCCTTGCGTAAATTCATAACCTATAAGCACAAAAATCAAAACATGGAAAAAGACGATTTTTAAACTGGTTGTCCAGACTAGGCTTTTGAAATTTCGGGTTCTAATTGCCATCTATAGCCTACTCCTCTCACTGTTGCGATTGCTTGCAGCCCTTCTTGTTTGCATTTTTGACGAATCTGATATACGTATTCGGAGATGGAGCGAAGCTGTGTTTCTGAACTTTCTGGGTAAAGCAAGGTATGTAGGCGTTCAGCTGAAAAGGTCTGCTTGGGATTGCTAGCTAGTAAATGCAGTAACTTAAACTCTCGCTCTGAAAATTTCAAGACTTTACCAAAACAGGCAACTTCATAGCGCTCTGGATAAAATTGACAAGAAGCAATTTCAGAATATCGCTCCTTCCGTCTTTCCTCACGCCGAAGATGAGCTCTGACACGCGCCAGCAATTCTTTGGTCCCAAAAGGCTTGACAATATAGTCATCTGCTCCGCGAAAGAGTCCTTCCACCTTGTCCGCTTCCAACTCCTTGGCCGTCAAAAAGATGATTGGACACGATAGATGAGGACGAATGTAGGAACACAGCTCAAAACCATTAACAGGCTCCATCATCACATCCAGCAGAATCAAGTCATATCCGACAAAATGCGTCAGCTCTAGATTTTCTATCCGATCAAGTGTCTTCACATCATAAGCATCAAGCTCTAGGACGTTTTTTACCAGCTTCAAAATGCTCCGGTCGTCATCAACCACCAAAATACGATACTGTCTCATGATTTCCATTATAGCATACCTCTAGCGAACATCTCGTTTCAAGGTTAAGAATATAGCAGAGCTCCAAACCAAAGCTAACCAGAACAGCTGTATTCCCAGCCCTGAGAGATCTATTGAATGCTGAAGTCCTTCATACTCAAAAAGATTTAGTGTAGCCAGATCGGGCAGGTATTTTGCTTCTTTGATGAAAGTTGCCAATAAACGGCTGAGACCAATCAAGAGAGGAAAGAGTACCGACACCGGCACAACCCAAGATTGAAATAGCAAAGCGAGGCCGGCAGTTAAAAAAGCCAGAAAAAGATTGCTGAGAAGACCAAAAGAGCTATAATAGAAGAATTTCCCCAGCAAGGACCAGCTAAAGTCTAGGTCAAAACGAGCCAGCATAACAAGGAAACAGCTGCCTATCATGACACTGTAGAGAGCCAAGAGCAGCAAGGTCAGAAAAAGGAGTTTCCCGGCCAACCAAGCCTTTCTATTTGATACGGTTAGAAAATTCGTTCGCATCCCTGACTTGACAAACTCCTGGGCAAAATAGAGGGAAGTAAAGATGACCATGACAGGCTGCGCCAGATAGAGAGCATGCAAAGCCTCGCTCAGAGCCTTCGTCTGGCCAACTGCTGTCTGACTATAGTCAAGATTCAACAGAAAAAAAGGAACGGCTACCAGAGCCGCCAAGGCGGCACCAAGAGCGAGATAGTAAGAACGGAACTTAATCCATTCACTTCTAAGCAGAGCTTTGATCATCAGTAGCGCCCTCCTAAATCCGTCTTCAAAAAGCGCAGAGAGGTCATACCGCCGATGACTAGTAACCATGCACCAAGTATCAACAACCCTTGCAAGGGATTGTTGACATATTGGGAAGTTGGCGTTGCAGTAAACAACTCTCCTGCTGGCTGTGGCAAATAAGCTCCCCAACTCGTGTGAGCTGCCAGGTAGTTTCCCAGATTATAGATCTGGGGTACGAGAAAAAGCAGAGGAACTAGCATGGTCCGAGCCAATAAACCTAACAAAAACGAAAGGATTCCCAATAGGGTTAGAGTTAAGGTTTTCCACAAAATCAGACTCCAAGCTGCCTGATTGAGCAGAATCGGATCAAGCCCTTCCTTTCCTAAAGCCAGATGCATGACCATATAACTAAAGTAGATTGATAAAAAGCTAGTGGCAAGAGAAAAGCAAGCAAAGGTCATGAGTTTCCCCACAAGCAGCTTCAGGCGGTTATTACAGGTCAAGAGGCCAGTTCTCAAGCTATGAGACTGAAATTCCATAGCTCCCAAAATTCCAGCTAAGATGACCAAAACCATGCCTGCCATTGAGGCACCATTGAGGCCTAGATATTCCAGCGGGTCAATGGCTTCTGCCAGACCGGGAACCGTCTCAGGTGTGGCATCCAAGCCGACAGATAAATACTGTCGGCCCTCCAGCCAGGATACGACAGGTACCAATAGCAGCATGAAGGCCATACTCACTCTGAAAGCCTTGGTTGAGCGGATTTTCAACCACTCTGAATGCAATAAGGACATCGTTTCTTTCATCTTAAACCTCCTCTGTCAAATCAAAGAAGAGATCTTCTAGACTGTCTGAATCTTGCAGCACCTCTTCCAATCGTCCCTGCTCAATAATTCGCCCATGATGAATCAAGACCACATCATCTGTCACCATTTGCACCTCTGACAAGATATGGGAAGATAGAAGTACCGTTTTCCCTAAATCAGCCTGCTGACTGATGAACTTTCTAAACCACTTAATCCCACTTGGATCCAAGCCATTGGTCGGCTCATCTAATATAAGAAACTGAGGATCACCCAGCAAAGCTGCTGCTAAACCCAACCGCTGACCTTCCCCCAGAGACAGGCTTGACAAGAGGTCCTTCCTCTTATGAGCAATTCCAGTCATCTCCAAAACCTCATCGATCCGAGACTTGGGAATAGCATTACTCGCCGCAATAATTCTCAAGTGGTCATAGACCTTTCGATTGGGCAGACCGCCAATGCCGTCAAAGGCTGCACCTACCGTTCTGAGCGGATAAGTCATTGACTGATAGGTTTGCCCATCAAAAGTCGCAGTTCCTGCTGTCGCCCGATCTAACCCCAAGAGAATCCTCAAGGTCGAACTTTTCCCTGCACCATTTGGACCCAGAAAAGCTGTAATCCGACCACTTCTAGCTGTAAAAGAAATATCTTTTAAAATCTGCTTGCTTCCATGCTTTTTGCAGACTCCTTCTATTTTCACCATATGTTCCATACTGAACTCCTTTTGTTTTTCTTTAGTATACAAGGACAAGTTCAGAGAAAGTTCAGACAAGAAAAGAAACTTGCCTTGCGACAAGTTTCTTTTCTCATTTTTCGACTGCATCCCAGAGTTGGCGGATACTTTTTTTCTGCACGGGATCGACAAAGTGTGGGGCGATTTCCACCAGAGATTGCAAGACAAAAGCTCGCTCAGCCACATAAGGATGAGGAACAATCAAGTCCGGACTATAAAACTCTTCTTGTCCTATGTAAAGAATATCCAGATCAATCACGCGCGGTCCCCATTTGATCTCCCGCACGCGCCCTAAATCAGCTTCGATGGCCAAGAGTGTCTGCATCAACTCCTCAGGATTGAGCCAAGTCTCAACTTCAACAACTTGATTGAGGAACCGATCCTGCTCAACGCCACCCCAAGGCTCTGTCTCGATACGGCTCGATGCCTGCAAAATTTTTATATTTTGCTCTGCCATTTTTTCCAAAGCAGCATCCAGATTGGCATCTGGGCTGCCTTGATTGCTGCCCAGAGCGATAAAGGCCTTCCGCTTTTGACGCACTAGCTTGACTGAGCAGGTCTCTAAAGGCAGCGGCACCGGTGCCCAAGGCTTCTTGACCTCCAAGCTGACCTTCTGTACCAAAGGATGAGTCAGAAAAACCCGATCAATCAACTTGTAAGCCAGCGTCTCAATCAAGTCTTCCTTACCTTCCTGACACCAGCGGGTCAAATCTTGAGCTAATTCTCCATAGTGGATAGAAGCTGTCAGGTCGCCTGTTTTGGCCGCTCGGGTCATATCATAGTCCAAAATCAGATCCAGCACGAAACGCTGGCCCAATTCTTTTTCCGCTCCAAAAACACCATGATAGGCGTACACTTCCAAATCCTTAATCCGTAGCTGATCCATGACTCTCCTCTCCTTATTGTCAAGTCCTTAATGTCCCATCAATTTGTAAGCTTCATTTTTCAGGTCCTTGTCCGTCGCTAAAATGCCGCGCGCTGCTGTAGTAACCGTTGCAGTGCCAGGCTTTCTGACTCCGCGCATATTCATGCACATATGCTCAGCTTCCACCCAGACCAAGGCTCCCTGAGCACCCAGATAATCCATCAAGGCCTCAGCAATCTCCACGGTCAATCGCTCTTGAATCTGCGGTTTCTTGGCATAGACCTCTACCGTTCGGGCAAGCTTGGACAAGCCTGCTACCCGACCATTAGGCACATAGGCGATGTGAACCTTCCCGTAAAATGGCAGGAAGTGGTGCTCACACATAGAATGAAAGAAAATATCCTTCTCCACTACCATATTATTGTCAATGATTTCAAAAGACTTAGCCAGATGCTCCTCAGCAGTCTCGCCCAGCCCAGCAAAGATTTCCTGGTACATTTTAGCAATGCGCTGTGGCGTCTCCTGCAAGCCTTCGCGGCTTCCGTCTTCGCCAACCGCCTCAATAATCTGAGCAACAGCTGCTTCAATTTTCTTCGTGTCCATATATACTCCTATGTTCTTTTTCTTTGTCAATGATATAGGCCCTAACCTGAGCCAGAAAATAAAGGGAGCCCGTAATCAGCAAGAGCTCATCGTCCCTATGCTCAGCTTTCAAATAAGCCTCTAAAAAGTCCTGCCAAGCAGCATAGTTCAAGCCCTGCTCGCAAGCCAGCGCCTCCATTTTTTCTTTGGGAAAGCTCCGCGGATCTGCAAAACTGGTCAAAATTAGCTGACTCTTAGGCACCTGCTTGAGCTGATCCACCATTTCCTCCAGAGACTTGGTCTGGATACAGCTAAAAAGGATTTTCTTATCCAAGTCTGGATAATGTTGGTTCAAAGTCCCCGTCAATCTCTCCATAGCGTGAGGATTGTGGGCGCCATCAAGCAAGATACGAGGTTGGTGCAAAATCTGCTCCATCCGCCCCGGCCAACTGGTTACTAGTAAAGCCGCGCTAACTTGATCTTCTGTTAACAGCGGTAGCTGCTTGCTCTGACAATAGAGGTCACAGAGCTGAATCGCCAAACCAGCATTATCTACCTGATGTTGTCCCAACAGAGGCGTCAGATAAGGCGCCACCTCCCGATGAGCATTGGAAAAGCTAAAATGCTCTCCTGAGTCAGTCCCGCCCAAGCTCTGAACTTGATAAGACTGCCCATAAACATAGTGAGGCGCTTGCTTTTGATGGGCCTTGCCCTCTATGACCGCCAAAGCTTCTGGCTCAATCCGTCCAGTCACCAAGGGCACATTTGGCTTGATAATCCCAGCTTTCTGCTCAGCAATTGCTGCCAGAGAATGCCCCAGCAAAGCCACATGATCTAAGCCAATGGTCGTAATGGCTGTCAAATCGGGGCGACAGACATTGGTGCTGTCTAAGAGACCGCCCATGCCGACCTCCATAATGGCCACATCGACTTGCTCCTGAGCCAAATAATCATAGGCCAAAGCCGTCATGATTTCAAACTCAGTCACACCCTGCAGGATCTCATCGTGCGCTTGCTCCTCAAAGAGAGCTCGATAAGTATCTAGCAGGCGCCCCAAATCTTGATTAGAAATAGGACGACCATTGATGGCGATTTGTTCATTGTAGCTGATCAGATAGGGGGAGGTGAAAGTTCCCACACACAGACCTCGCATTTCCAAGAGTTGACGCAGGTGGGAAATAGTTGAGCCCTTCCCGTTGGTCCCTCCTATATGAATCACTGACAGCTGCAAATGAGGATTTCCCCGCAGCGCCAGCATCCGCTCCATCCGCTCCAAGCCAAAATTAGGACTATCCGTCCGATAGGCTTCCAGCCAGCTTAAATCTGGCAATTCTTCTTTTATCATACTCACTTATACTGCCGTAAATTTAGATCTTCCATTTTCTGAGCCAGTCGAATGGCATCGCCAATCTCGGCTGCCATTCGGTGGACACCCACATCATGCACTCGGACAGCCTCGACACCCTGACTAGCTGCAATGCTGGTCAAATGAGCTGAAGCCATGTCTCTGTTTTGAAAACCAGTTTCCGTCTCTGGGTCGGTCTCAAAACCATTTTCCTCCAAGATATTGACCAAAAAGCGTTTGCGAGAGACACCCAGGAAAATGGGAAAGCCAGCCTGATGAATGCTCCCCAGCTCCTGTAAGAGCAAGAGATTTTCCCGCTTGGTCAGGCCAAAACCAATCCCTGGATCCAGCATGATTTGCTCACGCTCCAGCCCAACTTTCTCAGCTCTTGCCAGTGTCTTTTCAAAAAATGCCCACATAAGAGCCTGAATATCCAGCTGCTCAAAATTTGCTAATTCTGACTCCGTAAAAGCAGGTCCAAAGCCAAAAGTCGGAAAGATTTTCGAGCTAGTATGTTGGGGCCGAGCCATGACTGGGTTGAACATGGCAATAACTGGTGCTCCAGCCTTGGCGGCCACGGCTGCCATTCTCTCATCACCTAAGAGTCCCGTGATGTCATTGATGATATTGGCTCCAGCGGCCAAAGCTGCTTCTGCAACTGGTGCTTTCCAGGTATCCACAGAAATGAGGATATCAGTCTCCCGACGAAGAGCCTCAATGACCGGCACAACACGCCCTATTTCCGCCTCTATGTCCACAAAATGGCTGCCCGGACGCGGACGAGTCGACTCTCCACCGATATCCAGCAGGTGAGCTCCCTGAGCTATCATCTTGCGCGCCTGCTCCAGAGCCTTTTCCACCGTGTCATATCTGCCCCCATCCGAAAAGGAATCTGGAGTAACATTGAGAATCCCGCAAAGGGCCGTCTTGCCATCTGGTGCAAGCTGTCTTAGATTCATCGTATTTCCTTTCCTCTTGCTACTTCTGCCTTTCAACAAAAAAGGCACACTCATCTAGTGTACCGCAAAGCCAACAGCAGATGCAGCATCAGTTTTACAAACTGCACTTGATCTTACAAGCAGCCCTCTCAGGCTCTTGTGTCATCTATCATTTTACCACAATTCCACTATTTAAGAAAACACTTTTTACAAACAGAAGGGCAAAAGGAGGATTAGAATCAGATTTCGCAGAAGATGAGCCAGCAGGGACAATTCCAGAGATCCAACCCAAGCTTTCAAGACTTGGACAAAAGCCATGCCTAAACTTAGATAAATTAGAAAACAAGATGATTCTCCGAGATTTCTCAGGAAAGCAAAGAGAGTGATTCCCAAAGCAAAAGCCCAACTTTTCCCATATTTCATCTGCCTGTTTTGCTTAGCCTGTGATGACATCCCAAATAAATCCATGCCAAGTAATAGCAAGGAGGAAGCGGAAAAACTGTTTGAGATAAGCTGCTGCAAAGGCGTTAGCTCCGAACTCGACTGCCCACAAAGGAGAACAAGACTCGCCGCGTTGCTTGCAATCATCAAAAAATAAAGGTAACGTAAGTGCTGAAATCGTTTGGAAGCCCGTAGCTCTACCTTAAAATCCCGCCACTCACGAGAAAAGTAAGAGGCGTACCCAAAAAGAATGAGCAAAAAGAGAGAGATAAAGAGCAAACTGGGCCTTGATAAAACCAAGCGGTTGGTCATTGGCTGAACCAAAAGCAACAAACTCGATTGAAGTAGCATAACTACCAATAAGATTTGGATAGATTTTTGAAATTTGAGACGCATATTTTTCACTCCCTAAAGCTAAGATACAATTCTCATTATAAAGCAAAAGATTTGCCCTGTTGGCTCGCTGCCCTAAAAAGTCACTTTTTATCCCTGAAATGTCAAAAAAGAGGTCAAGCTGACCTCTTCACCTGTCAATTATCTATCGTTAGCCTTGTGCGGCAATCATCACCAGAATAGCAATTCCATTCCGCAACATATGGGCTAAAATTCCCATTTCCAAACGCTTGGTCTGGTGAACTAGCACAGCTAAGACGCCACCCATGCCAGCATAAAGGATAAAACTACCGATATTGGTCGGACCGTGGAAAAAACCAAAAAGGATAGAACCAACTATCAGACCAATCAACTCATGCTTTGGAAACAGCTTTTGGGGAATCAAACCACGGAAAATAATCTCTTCCAAAATTGGCGCTGAAAAAACAGCTCCCACAATAAGCAAAACAACGGGCGTACTCTGAAACAAGTTTTGCAAAGCAGTTTGATTGGCTGTCGTTCCTGAAAGTTGGCCCTCTAGAACCATAATAATCGCAGCAAAAATACTAACTCCAAAAGTTATCAGATAGGATAATACTAGCCAGATCACTGATTTTAAATTAAAAAAGCTAAAATCAAGGGTCAGTAAGCCTTCTTTTTTGGCCATTCGCAGGGCATAAAAAATAATCAGAAAATAAACCATCAGGACAAGCAAGGTGTAACCCATTGAAAAACTTTGATCTCGACCTTTGTAAAACTGGATCATCACAAAAGGAACTTGAGTCTGTACGGCTAAAAACAAAGCCAGTAAACTATATTCTACTTTTTGCAAAAAAATTTTCATTTCTTCCTCCTTTCACTTAGTATATCGAATTTTTCCCTTCCTGTACAGCTAAGAGCCATGTAAAATCAAAAAATACACTATCATGCTCACTAGGGAGCTCCTTCCCTAAGCTTTTGATTCAGTCTAGCAGAAAAAAGGAACGCTAAATTTCCAATTTTTTATATCTTTACCAATGCAGTTCACCTAACAAAAAGAGGGTGAGATAGAAATCGATAATTCGTTAGAATTCGATTTCGTCGTCCCACCTCCGCATAGTTGAGTAGGGCTGTAAAAGCTGATGAAATCAGCGTAGTAGAGCCCACTCAACCACTGCGTCTTGCTCGACAATCCAAAAACAATTGAGAGGCTAGGACTTTTGTCCCAGCCTCTCATAGACTTTTATATTGTAAACTCAAGCAAGTTCTTATGATTCTACGCTTGTTTCAACTTCTTCAGTCTCTGCTGTTTCCACAACTTCGTCAATAATTTCAACTTCATTGATTGCTTGTGGTTCTAAGTTACGGTAACGAGCCATACCAGTACCAGCTGGAATAATCTTACCGATGATAACATTTTCCTTGAGACCAAGGAGATGGTCTTTCTTACCACGGATAGCAGCATCTGTCAGGACACGAGTTGTTTCCTGGAAGGAAGCTGCAGACAGGAAGCTATTTGTTTCAAGGGAAGCTTTGGTGATTCCCATGAGGACTGGACGAGCTGTCGCAGGCACTCCGCCAGAGATAACCACATCACGGTTAGCATCTGTAAAGTCAGTGATATCCATGAGAGTTCCCATAAGAAGATCTGTGTCACCTGGATCCATGACGCGCACCTTGCGAATCATTTGACGAACCATTACCTCAATGTGTTTGTCCCCGATTTCTACCCCTTGGCTACGGTAAACTTTTTGTACCTCAGCAAGCAGGTAAGTTTCAACAGACAAGACATCACGGACAGCCAGCAAGTGCTTAGGCTGGATAGAACCTTCGGTCAAGGCAGCACCGCGGGAAACTTGGTCGCCCACTTCTACCTTCATGCGGGCTGTGAATGGCACCACATATTCACCTTCGCCAGTTGCACCTTTGACAAAGACTTTCTTAGTACGAGTAGATGCATCTTCTTCAATGGCAGTAACTTCACCCTTGACTTCTGTGATGACCGCTTCCCCTTTCGGATTGCGGGCTTCAAAGATTTCTTGGACACGAGGAAGACCCTGTGTGATATCGGTATTAGAGGCAACACCACCCGTGTGGAAGGTCCGCATGGTCAGCTGTGTACCAGGCTCCCCGATAGATTGGGCAGCGATGGTTCCGACTGCTTCACCGACTTCAACAGCATCACCAGTCGCCAGGTTGATACCGTAACAGTGACGGCAGACACCATGACGGGTGTTACATGTAAAGACAGAGCGAATCGTCACTTCTTCAACACCAGCATTGACAATCTCGCGCGCCTTGTCTTCGGTGATCAATTCATTTGGACCAATGATAACTGCACCAGTTTCTGGATGTTTAACCGTTTTCTTAGTGTAACGACCATTGAGGCGCTCTTCCAGAGACTCGATCATTTCCTTGCCTTCTGTGATAGAAGTGATAAGAAGTCCGCGGTCTGTACCACAGTCGTCCTCACGGATAATTACATCTTGAGCAACGTCAACCAGACGGCGAGTCAAGTAACCTGAGTCGGCTGTCTTGAGGGCCGTATCGGTCATACCTTTACGAGCACCGTGAGTTGAGAAGAACATTTCGAGTACTGACAAACCTTCACGGAAGTTTGAAAGGATTGGCAACTCCATGATACGTCCGTTTGGAGCAGCCATCAGACCACGCATACCGGCAAGCTGGGAGAAGTTTGAGATGTTACCACGGGCTCCAGAGTCCATCATCATAACGATTGGGTTCTTCGGATCTTGGTTAGCAACCAAACGTTTCTCCAATTTTTCACGGGCAGAACGCCATTCAGCTGTAACAGCGTTGTAGCGCTCGTCGTCTGTGATCATACCACGACGGAATTGCTTGGTGATTTGTTCTACACGCTTGTGAGATTCTTCAATGATCTCAGCCTTGTCTTCAACAACTGGGATATCAGCGATACCCACTGTCAAACCAGCCAGAGTAGAATGGTGGTAACCTAGGTCTTTCAAGCGGTCCAGCAGGGCAGATGTTTCTGTTGTACGGAAGCGTTTGAAGATTTCAGCGATGATATTTCCTAGATTTTTCTTCTTGAACGGAATATTCAGCTCTAGAGCTTCAATAGCAGACTTGATGTCTTTTCCTGGTTCCAAGAAGTATTTAGCTGGAACGCCTTCTGTCAAGTTAGCATTTGTCGGCTCTTGCAGGTAAGGCAGCTCTTCTGGCATGATGTCGTTAAAGAGAATCTTACCTACTGTGGTCATGAGGATCTTGTGTTTTTGATCTTCTGTCCAAGGTTTGTTGAGGCTATCTGTCGCGATACCTACACGAGTGTGCAAGTGGACATAGCCATTACGCAAGGCCATCACGGCTTCATCACGGTCTTTAAAGACCATACCTTCGCCTTCACGACCTGCTTCTTCCATGGTCAGGTAGTAGTTCCCCAAGACCATATCCTGAGATGGTGTTACAACTGGTTTTCCGTCTTTCGGATTCAAGATGTGCTCAGCAGCCAGCATGAGGATACGAGCCTCAGCCTGTGCTTCTTCAGACAATGGAACGTGAATGGCCATTTGGTCACCGTCAAAGTCAGCATTGTAGGCTTCACAGACCAGTGGGTGCAAGCGAAGAGCTTTACCGTCGATTAGAACTGGCTCAAAAGCTTGGATACCCAAACGGTGAAGGGTCGGTGCGCGGTTAAGGAGCACTGGGTGTTCTTTGATAACATCTTCCAAGACATCCCAGATGCGCTCATCACCACGCTCTACCATGCGCTTAGCAGCTTTCACATTCTGTGCATAATCACGGGCAACAATTTCCCGCATGACAAACGGCTTGAAGAGCTCGATCGCCATTTCACGTGGCACACCACATTGATACATTTTCAATGTCGGACCAACGGCGATAACGGAACGTCCTGAGAAGTCAACCCGTTTACCCAGCAAGTTTTGACGGAAGCGACCTTGTTTACCTTTGAGCATGTGGCTCAAAGATTTGAGTGGACGGCTACCTGGACCTGTGATCGGACGACCACGGCGACCGTTATCAATCAAAGCATCCACCGCTTCTTGCAGCATCCGTTTCTCATTTTGAACGATGATACCTGGTGCATTCAACTCAAGCAAACGAGCCAAACGGTTGTTCCGGTTGATAACACGACGGTAAAGGTCGTTCAAGTCAGATGAGGCAAAGCGGCCACCATCCAACTGCAACATTGGACGCAGATCTGGCGGAATGACTGGCAGGATGTTCAGAATCATCCATTCTGGCTTATTGCCGGAGCGGTAGAAGGCATCCAAAACGTCCAAACGACGAATAGCCTTGATTCGTTTCTGACCAGAAGCTGTTTTCAATTCTTCCTTGAGAGCCGCAATTTCTGTTTCCAAATCCACTTGTTTCAGCAAGTCTTGGATCGCTTCTGCTCCCATCTTGGCAACGAATGAACCTGCACCATATTCACGGAGGCGCTCACGGTACTCGCGCTCCGTCATGATAGATTTGTGCTCCAGTGGTGTTTCCTTAGGATCAATCACCACATAAGCCGCAAAATAAATGACTTCTTCTAGGGCGCGCGGGCTCATATCCAGAGTCAAGCCCATTCGGCTTGGGATTCCCTTGAAATACCAGATATGAGAAACTGGTGCTTTGAGCTCAATGTGGCCCATACGTTCACGGCGAACCTTGGTCCGTGTTACTTCGACACCACAGCGGTCACAAATAATCCCTTTATAACGAATCCGTTTGTATTTACCGCAGGCACACTCCCAATCCTTGGTTGGCCCGAAGATCACCTCGTCAAAGAGACCTTCACGTTCTGGCTTCAAGGTCCGGTAATTGATTGTCTCAGGCTTCTTCACTTCCCCGTAAGACCATGAACGGACCTTACTTGGAGAAGCTAGGGTGATTTGCATACTTTTAAATCGATTTACATCAACCACTATTTCTTACCTTTCTTATTTATCTAATCAGCGACGAATTATTTTTCTTCATTTCCTTCAGCATCAAAAGCCGCTTTCGCTTCTTGAGCCTGTTTTTGACGTGCTTTTTCCAGATCGTCCACATGGATCACATCTTCATCCATGTCCTCATCCAAATCACGCAATTCTACTTCGTTGTCATCTTCGTCGAGCACACGCATATCCAATCCGAGAGACTGCAATTCTTTTACCAAGACGCGGAAGGATTCCGGAACACCTGGTTTTGGAATTGGTTTCCCTTTGGTAATCGCTTCATAAGCTTTCAAACGTCCGTTGATATCGTCAGACTTGTAAGTCAAGATTTCTTGAAGTACGTTTGACGCACCGTAAGCCTCTAGGGCCCAAACTTCCATTTCCCCGAAACGTTGTCCACCAAACTGAGCTTTACCTCCGAGTGGCTGTTGGGTAACGGTTGAGTAAGGACCGACTGAGCGGGCGTGGAGTTTGTCGTCAACCATGTGGTGGAGCTTGATCATGTACATGACACCGACAGAAACGCGGTTGTCAAATGGCTCACCAGTACGACCGTCATAAAGAATCGTCTTGGCATCGCTATCCATACCAGCTTCACGGACAGTATCCCAGAGATCTTCTGAGCTAGCTCCGTCAAAGACCGGTGTCGCAATGTGGATACCCAAGTTACGCGCTGCCATACCAAGGTGAAGCTCCATAACCTGACCGATGTTCATACGTGATGGTACCCCGAGTGGGTTCAACATGATATCAACTGGAGTTCCGTCTGGAAGGTAAGGCATGTCTTCCACAGGAACGATACGGGATACAACCCCTTTGTTTCCGTGGCGTCCGGCCATCTTATCTCCGACCTTGATCTTACGTTTTTGAGCGATGTAGACACGCACCAGCATATTGACACCAGATTGTAGCTCATCACCATTAGCGCGGGTAAAGATTTTGACATCGCGAACGACACCATCGGCACCGTGTGGTACACGAAGAGAAGTGTCACGGACTTCACGAGACTTGTCTCCGAAGATAGCGTGCAAGAGGCGCTCTTCAGCTGAAAGGTCTTTTTCACCCTTAGGTGTCACTTTACCTACAAGGATGTCGCCTTCTTTAACCTCAGCACCGATACGGATAATTCCCATCTCGTCAAGGTCTTTGAGGGCATCTTCACCGACGTTCGGAATTTCGCGAGTAATTTCCTCAGGCCCAAGCTTGGTATCACGTGTTTCTGATTCGTATTCTTCGAGGTGGACAGAGGTGTAGACATCGTCTTTGACCAAGCGTTCACTCATGATAACGGCATCCTCGAAGTTGTAACCTTCCCATGTCATGTAGGCAACGATTGGGTTTTGTCCAAGCGCCATTTCTCCATTTTCCATAGAAGGTCCGTCAGCGATAAAGTCGCCTTTTTCAACGACATCGCCAACTTTTACAAGGGTACGTTGGTTGTAGGCAGTTCCTGAGTTTGAACGACGGAATTTTTGGATATGGTAAACATCTAGCGAACCATCTTCACGGCGAACTTCTACCTTATCCGCATCCGCATAGGTCACCTTACCATTATACTGGGCAATAACCGCTGCACCAGAATCGTGGGCAGCTTGGTATTCCATACCAGTACCAACATAAGGCGCTTTTGGATCGATCAATGGCACAGCCTGACGTTGCATGTTGGCACCCATGAGGGCACGATTGGAGTCGTCGTTTTCCAAGAAAGGAATACATGCTGTCGCCACAGCAACTACCTGTTTTGGTGACACGTCCATGTAGTCCACTTGGTCTGATGGGAATTCTTGGTTGTTACCTTGGTGGCGTCCCATAACGATAGGCTCTGCAAAGCCACCTTTTTCATTAAGCTTAGAGTTTGCCTGCGCTACGATAAATTCATCTTCCTCGTCGGCTGTCAACCAAACGATTTCGTTGGTTACCACACCAGCTTCACGGTCTACCTTACGGTAAGGCGTTTGAATAAAGCCATATTTGTTAAGGTGCCCGTAAGAAGACAAGTTATTGATCAAACCGATGTTTGGTCCTTCAGGCGTTTCAATCGGACACATGCGGCCATAGTGAGTATAGTGCACGTCCCGCACTTCATATCCAGCGCGGTCACGTGTCAAACCACCAGGTCCCAAGGCAGAGAGACGACGCTTGTGGGAAAGCTCAGATAGCGGATTGTGTTGGTCCATGAACTGAGACAACTGAGAAGAACCAAAGAATTCTTTAATAGCAGCCGTCACTGGACGGATGTTGATGATTTGTTGCGGAGTCAACACTTCATTGTCCTGAACGCTCATCCGTTCGCGAACATTACGCTCCATCCGAGAAAGTCCGAGACGAACTTGGTTAGCCAAAAGCTCACCAACCGCACGAATACGACGGTTCCCCAAGTGGTCAATATCATCCACACGACCGATACCTTCTGCCAAGTTGAGGAAATAGCTCATTTCAGCCAAGATATCAGCTGGTGTTACAGTCCGAACCTTGTCAGATGGGTTCGCGTTACCAATAATGGTCACAACACGGTCTGGATCGCTTGGTGCGACAACCTTGAACTTCTGCAATTCTACAGGCTCTGTCAAGACAGCTGAGTCGTTTGGAATATAAGTGATCTTGTTCAAACCATTGTCCAACTGCTCTGCAATGCTGTCAATCATACTGCGAGTCATGACTGTACCAGCTTCGACAAGAATTTCGCCTGTTTCAGCATCTACCAGATGTTCTGCCAATGTTTGATTGAGGAGGCGATTCTTGATGTTGAGCTTCTTGTTAATCTTGTAACGACCAACGGCAGCCAAGTCATAGCGATGTGGATCAAAGAAACGAGCCACAAGCAAGCTACGTGAGCTTTCAGCCGTCTTAGGCTCACCTGGACGAAGACGCTCATAGATTTCCTTCAGAGCTTCATCCGTACGAGAATCCATTGGGTTCTTGTGGATATCTTTTTCGATGGTATTGCGCACCAAGTCACTGTCACCAAAGATGTCCAAGATCTCATCATCGCCTGAGAAACCAAGTGCACGAACCAAAGTCGTAAACGGAATTTTACGCGTCCGGTCAATACGAGTATAGGCAATGTCTTTTGAGTCTGTTTCTAGCTCCAACCAAGCTCCGCGGTTAGGAATAACAGTTGAGCCGTAGCCAACTTTACCGTTTTTGTCAACCTTATCGTTGAAGTAAACACCTGGTGAACGCACCAACTGGGATACGATAATCCGTTCACCACCGTTGATGATGAAGGTTCCCATTTCAGTCATGATTGGGAAGTCACCAAAGAAGACTTCCTGTGTCTTGATTTCACCAGTTTCCTTGTTAATCAAACGGAAAGTCACAAAGATTGGCGCTGAGTAGCTAGCATCGTGGATACGAGCTTCTTCCAGCGTGTATTTAGGCTCACGGATTTCATAGCCGACAAATTCCAATTCCATGGTGTCGGTAAAGTTTGAAATAGGAAGCACATCCTCAAAGACTTCCTTCAAACCATGGTCCAAGAAATCTTTAAAAGAGTCTGTTTGAATTTCAATCAAGTTTGGTAAATCAAGAACTTCTTTAATTCTTGAAAAACTACGACGGGTCCGATGTTTCCCGTATTGAACGTCATGTCCTGCCAAGTTTCTAACTCCTTTTTTATAAAGTACAGAGGGAGGAATCGGAGAGAATTGAGATTCACCGATTATTGAAATAATAACCATCTACCTCTCATATCACACTCTTCTTCACTCTTACCAAGGGGAGACCCCTTCTACGCCATTGACTCTCGTCAAAACAGCTACAATCAGTCCCTTTTGCTAAGTTTTTAGAATCTTTAAGTTTGCGTTACAAATCCTAGAATTCTGAAAAATAGACACAAAAAGAGCAGCTAAATCTGACTTATAAAAAGTTTGATTTAACTGCTGCAAGCTTTAATCGGACAATATTTCAATTAAAGCACACGACAAATTATTGGTACTATTATACCATATTTATGTAAAAATTCAAGTAGTTTTATCTAATTTCCAGGGCACTTTCATCTTTAATCTTGAAATAGAAGCATGTTTATTTTAAGTCGCTCTCATCCACTTCCTCGTCGTCATGAACATGTTAACCCTGGATTTTGATGTATCCTTCATGTTTCCTATCCAATTCTTCCCAGAGTGGCTCATCAACAGCCTTCCGAATCTTTATTTTATGATTCTTTTATTATATTTCCTATTTAGAAGCTAGCTGCTGTTTCATTTTTTCAAAGAACTGATTCAATTCTGTTTGAACCTGACGTAGTAGCTCTCTTTCTTGAGTCTCATCTATCTCAATTTTTTTCCTAATAGCATCCTTATCTATATAAGTATATCTTGAATAAGTCAATTTTAATTCTTTATCCACGAAAAAACCTGCATCTATTTCTTTACCATCAATTATAGTGGAAAAATGAATCAGAAGCTCACTGTCTTCCAAACTAGTCGGCGGGCGTACATCCAAGTTTAATTTACCAGGTATTGTAAGTTCATTTATTCCCCATCGGCGAATCACTGGGTCATCCGGAATTCCATAGCCAGCATCTCGGATAATATCCTCGTTATTACCTGCGAGAATACTTGCCAGTAATTCAATTTTATTGGCAGAGGAAAAATCTGGTTCAGGTTTATCATCTGGCCAAAAGAGCAACCAAAT
>NZ_VSJJ01000029.1 GCF_008369405.1 Streptococcus cristatus | reverse complement strand
TTCGCCAACCTTACCTCGAGCAGTATCGGTCACATCTTCCTTGATCTTCTTACCAGACTCATCCACATAATGAACAACGACATCACCAAACACTTCTTTGTAGATATAAGTAACATCTGTATTACCTTCCACAATGCGACCTTGCTCTAGACCGATAGTCTTTTCAGGAATGATTTCATAAACACGTCCATCCTGAGTAGTGATTGTCTTATGAGCATGATCACGAGTATCATAGAGGGTGTTGATTGGAGCACCAGTTGTATCTTTTTCTGGCTCCTTAATGACTTTGCCACTTTCATCTTTATAATGAACTGTTACATCACCGAGTACTTCATCATAGACATAGACAACACGAGTTGTTCCCTTGACAACCTCACCGCTTTCTTGGCCTTGTGTAGCTGTAGGGTCAATGCGGTATGTCTTACCATTAGATGATACGATTGTCACAGGCTTATGATCTGTTGTATCGTAGGCTGTTCCTACTTTCGCTGTTGGTGTGTCAACAATGCGTGGTGCAATAGTGTTGCCTTTCTTATCTTGGTAATCAACAACAACATTACCGTACTCTTCTGGAGTCTTCACAAGATCATAGTAGTAAACGATATTGGTATTGCCTTCTACCACCTTACCAGTTTCCGCTCCTTGAGTTGCTGTCAGATCCAGCTTGTACTTCTTGCCATCTACTGTGGTGATA
>NZ_VSJJ01000028.1 GCF_008369405.1 Streptococcus cristatus | reverse complement strand
GAATATCTCCCAATTCTCCAATGATAGATGTCGCTGTGGTTTCTGCGATGCCAGGAATTGACCGTAAGATGTCATACTCTGGTAAAGGCTGAGCTAGAGTTACCATGTCGTTTAAGACAACTTGTCTGCGTTCAGAAAGGCGAAGCAATTCTTGAGCATAGTAACGAACCTCTTCAAGCATAGGAGAGTTTTTCTTGACCGCACAAAAAGATTGTTTAGCGAGTTTTATAAGTTTATCAGTCAGGTAAGCAATACGCTTTTCAGAGATGCGTTTGGAGGTAGATTGACGGATAATCTCACACAAGTCACTTTGAGATAGTCTTAATACAAACTCTTTGCATGGAAAAGCCATCACTAAGTTCCAATATTGCTCGCCAGTTGGTGTGGATAAGAGATTTTGCAATTCAGGAAAGGTGATTTGTAGGACCTTGTGCAGACGGTTTTTAGCTCGAACAAGGTCTTCTGTCAGATTTTGATAGAAACGGCTTAAATCACGAAGGTGTTGATAAACTTCTTCCTGCACGTAAGTTGGTTTACGATTGTGCACAAGCTGAGATTTAGCTAACTTTTCAGCGTCAATTTTATCTGTTTTACGAACTCGCAGACTGTCCAATTGCTTCTTAGCTTCCAGAGGATTTAGCCGTATGTAAGCGTAACCATATTCCTCGAGAAAGACCTGAAGACGTCGAGAATAGACGCCTGTAGCCTCAAATATAATCTC
>NZ_VSJJ01000027.1 GCF_008369405.1 Streptococcus cristatus | reverse complement strand
AATAGCTACTGTCTTATCTCTTTTTTTACTTAAAGCCTTGATAGACTTGACAAATGGTAGAAAAGAGCCGAATTTATCACCTATTAGCCAAAAAGAATGAATTAGAGATCTCAATCTTCTTTTTTACGGCGAGTTCCAATACCAATCAGCGTCAATAGCGCTCCTATTCCTGCTGCTGTCATAACTTTCGCATTCTCAGTATCCTCACCTGTACGTGGAAGAACTGGTGCTGGAGTCGTTTGCGCTTTTGGTTGTGTTGGAGTGATCGGTGTCACTGGAGGCTCTGGCTTAACTGGAGTATCAGGAACCTCTGGAGTTGTCGGCACTGCGCTGTAATGCACGTCCTTGACAATATTCTCTTGGGTAACTGCTTCTGACGGAACAGTCGCAATGTCTACGCTGTAGCCTGGAATCACTGGTGACGGCACAGCGTCATAGTTGGTTTTGTCGCTTGTCCAAGCTGTGGCAGAAACTGGATTGCCAGTCACCTTGTCTGTCGTCACGGTACGAGTCCAAGTCGCTGTTTGTACTTGATCAGCTGGGGTTTGGCTGCCTGCACCATGGTAACGAACGGTCAGGTTCACAGACTTGCTTTCTTGGCTATCCGTTGTGCCGTGTTTCAAGCGAATAACTACGTTTTGATCCACACTGCTGTCGGTGTCGAATTGACTTGGCAGAGCGTCCTGAGAAGCCACTTCATAACCTTGTGCCAAGTAGCCTGCAACTACGGTGTCGTATTTCGTGTGTGCTGCTACTGGAAGAGCTGCACCTGAATCACCGGTGGTCAATTCAACTTGATGTTCCAGTGTCTGACCAGTTGTCTCATCTACAACTGTGTAAGTAACCTTTTGGTTTTGAGCAGTATAATGCACATCCTTGACAATATTCTCTTGGGTAACTGCTTCTGATGGAACTGTCGCCACATCTACAGTGTAACCTGGAATCACTGGCGATGGCACAGCATCATAGTTTGCTTT
>NZ_VSJJ01000026.1 GCF_008369405.1 Streptococcus cristatus | reverse complement strand
TGTACCTTTGTCAATGATGTGAGACCTAAAATGTTATTTTGAAGCAATCCATTTGTTAAGCTTTACTAGGAGTTAGCTCCTAGTAAAGCTTTTCTGATATCGATAGGAGATTTCCATCCTAAAGTTTGCATAGGGAGTCGATTAGAACGATAAAGATAGGTTTTCATCTGCTTGATAAGATCGTTATAGGAGTAGAAGGTCAAGTGCTGGTAGAAACGTCGATTGTCATTTCGATGACTGCGTTCAACCTTGCCATTATGTCTTGGTGTTCGAGGACGAATCAGCTTGTGCTCAATACCAAGTTCCTGACAAAGTAAGTCTAGTGGGTGAACTTGTTTGGTCTCTTTGAAATGAGTGAACTCGAAGCCATTATCCGTTTGGAGGATTTTTGGTATGTATCCAAAGTGTTTGATAGCCATTTTGAGAAATTGAACAGTTGAGTAGGACGACTGCTCTTTGAAAGGGAATATAAAGCGTTCTCGACTGGCCTCATCAATGACGGTATACTGGTAGAACTTATCAGGTAGTTTTCCTGTGTAGCAGTAAGTCGGTACGTATTTGACATCCATCTGCCACTTGATACCAAGTTTAGTAGGAGTTTCATATGGTTTCGGTACATAAGGTTTTTTCTTTGTTTTAGGGGATTTGAAGAAGTCCAACTTTCTCAATATTCGAAAGAGTGAGCAAGGGTGTCTATCATATCCCTTGTTGGTTTTGAGTTTGTAGAAGATTTCGATGAGGGTTGCGTTTGGATTTCTTTTAATGCAGTTTTTAATCCATGTTAGCTCTTGCTCGGTATGAGCCTTTGGATGTGGTGTTAGAGGTCGATGGGATCGATTTTTCAGCGATTCTTTAGTTCCATCAAAACGCTTATTCCAGCGCATGAGAGAGGCTTTTGAAACTTTGTAACGTCGACAGATGAAGGCGACAGTGGCACCATTTTGGTAGGTTTTAACAGCGTGGTAACGTGTTTCTAGAGTATGTGGTAAATAGCGAAGATTTTGTGATATACTAGTCATGAGAAGATTCCTTTTTGGTGAGTGGTGGTACTCTTATCATATCAGGGAATCTTCTTTTTGACTTCTAGAAGTCTCACATCTATTGTAACGCTACA
>NZ_VSJJ01000025.1 GCF_008369405.1 Streptococcus cristatus | reverse complement strand
TGTTTCACTTGCATGTAACCGATCGCTTGGAATTCACTGTCATCAGAAACCTTGCTCAAGAAGTCATTAGAGAAGCTGTAGACAACTGTTCTAGCCTTATGATCAATATTTTGGTTGACATATTGAGTCAGATCAGTTCCTTTAGCAATCTTCGTGCTATCTTTCAAGAGAATATCTGTGTTGGCAATCCATTTGTGAACGCCATTGTATTCTACAAGCGGTGAATATGTATCCTTCACTTCGATCTTGTCAATAGACTGACCACGTTTCGCTGGCAAGTAAGAAGTGTTCAGCTCGAAGTTGTAAACAGCGCCGACTTTAACCGTCTTGCCATCCAGAGAGTTTTGATCTTTCAGACCATCTTCAACTGTCGCTACAACATCTTTCTTCGGATTAATCTTCGGAATATTGTTTGTTACGATATTGGTTTCTGCAATGCCGGCAAAGTCAATTTGATAAGCCTTGTTATCGTACTTGCTTGCTTCCTTGATATCTTTCTTCACAGTTGTTGGGAAGATCAATTTCAGGTTGATACCTTTCAAGGCATAGTTATTTGTGTAGGCTACTGGATCATCTGAAGTTGTTACCGCAAACTCACCATCAATTGTCAAGCCCTTAGCCTTGATATAATCTTGAACCTTTTGTGGAGCTTCTGCAACAGACTTGTAGATCTTAGTCGTGAAGCCGCTGACAACCTTGCCATCTTCTGTCGTCATACGAACAGCATCCAGATTTGGTGTTACAAACTTGCTAGAGTATTTCTCAACAACCATCAAGCCGGCTTGTTTGTCTTGGTCAACCAAACCAGTTGTGCCCTTGTATTGGTCGTTGTCGATGTTAATTGTGTAAACCTCTGTTGAACCAGCCAACATCGTCTTACCATTGACATCTTCACCCTTAGCATTGGTACCTGTCTTCTTAGGTTCTGCTTGAACAGCCTTATAGACATAGGTAACTTCTGTTACACCCTTCACAACCTTACCTCGTTCTTGACCTTTGGTCTTTTCAGGTACAATGTTGTAAACTGTGTTACCATGCTTGATAGAGATGCTCTTATGATCTGTTGTATCATAGTCTTCGCCAACCTTACCTCGAGCAGTATCGGTCACATCTTCCTTGATCTTCTTACCAGACTCATCCACATA
>NZ_VSJJ01000024.1 GCF_008369405.1 Streptococcus cristatus | reverse complement strand
TGGAACTGTCGCCACATCTACAGTGTAACCTGGAATCACTGGCGATGGCACAGCATCATAGTTTGCTTTGTCGCTTGTCCAAGATGTGGCAGAAACTGGTTGGCCAGTCACCTTATCTGTCGTCACGCTACGAGTCCAATTTGCTGTCTGAACTTGGTCAGCTGGTGTTTGGCTGCCTGCACCATGGTAACGAACAGTCAGGTTCACAGACTTGCTTTCTTGGCTATCCGTTGTGCCGTGTTTCAAGCGAATCACTACGTTTTGATCCACACTGCTGTCGGTGTCGAATTGACTTGGCAGAGCATCCTGAGAAGCCACTTCGTAACCTTGTGCTAAGTAACCCGCGACTATGGTATCGTATTTCGTTTGAGCTGCGGCCGGAAGAGCTGCACCTGATTCACCTGTTGTCAATTCAACTTGGTTTTCCAGAGTCTGACCTATTGTCTCATCTACAACTGTGTACGTCACTTTTTGCGTTTGGATCGTGTAGTGCACATCCTTAACAATATTTTCTTGGGTAACTGCTTCTGCTGGAACAGTCGCAATGTCTACGCTGTAACCTGGAATCACTGGCGACGGCACAGCGTCATAGTTAGCTTTGTCGCTTGTCCAAGCTGTGGCAGAAACTGGTTGACCAGTCACCTTATCTGTCTTCACGGTACGAGTCCAAGTCGCTGTTTGTACTTGGTCAGCTGGGGTTTGCCCTCCTGCACCATGGTAACGAACAGTCAAGTTTACATCCTTGCTTTCTTGGATATCAGTGGTACCATGCTTCAAGTGAACAACTACATTTTGATCGTAGTTACTATCAAGGTCGAACTTAGCTGGAAGCGGATCTTTCGAAACCAATTCATAACCTCGGGCTAGATAAGCATCCACGATTGAATCATACTTAGCTTCTGTACCATTTGGAAGAGGAGTATCAGAGTTACCATTTGTAAGCTCTTTCTTATCTTCCAAAGTGGTATTAGTTGTATCATCAATGATGGTATAGGTTACTTTTTGCTTGTCTGCCTTGTATTTAACCGTAACGGTGATATCATCCTGATTAGCAGTTACGTTTTCTGCGTCAACTTTAGCCTTATCTGGGGTGTAACCATCAACAGTTGGAGAAACTACCTCTGGGAAGGTTCCAGTAGATGGTGTCCAAGCCTCTGGTGTAGTATTCTTTGTTACTTCATCTGTTTTTATTTCTCTAGAGAAAGTCAAGGTAGATTTCTTCTCTGGAGCTGCTGGTGTATTATCATCCTCGTAGACGTAGTTAATCATTTGAGTTACAGTCTTAGTTTCTGTAGAAGTTGATACTTTGTGTTTCAAGCGAATCACTACGTTTTGATCCACACTGCTGTCTGTGTCAAATTGACCTGGCAGAGCATCCTGAGAAGCCACTTCGTAACCTTGTGCTAAGTAACCCGCGACTATGGTATCGTATTT
>NZ_VSJJ01000023.1 GCF_008369405.1 Streptococcus cristatus | reverse complement strand
GACTATGGTATCGTATTTCGTTTTCGCAGCAGCTGGAAGAGCTACACCTGATTCACCTGTTGTCAATTCCACTTGGTTTTCCAGAGTTCGACCTGTTGTCTCATCTACAACTGTGTACGTAACTTTTTGAGTTTGGATTGTGTAATGCACATCCTTGACAATATTCTCTTGGGTAACTGCTTCAGACGGAACAGTCGCAATGTCTACGCTGTAACCTGGAATCACTGGTGATGGGACTGCATCATAGTTTACTTTGTCGCTTGTCCAAGGTGTTGTTGAAACCTCTGTACCTCTGATTTTATCTTTTGTTACTGTACGAGTCCAAGTCGCTGTTTGCACCTTATCTTCTGGTGTCTGGTCACCGGCACCATGGTAACGAACAGTCAAGTTTACAGACTTGCTTTCTTGGATATCAGTTGTACCATGCTTCAAGTGAACAACCACATTTTGATCGTGGCTACTGTCAAGGTCGAACTTAGCTGGAAGCTGCTCTTTCGAAACCAATTCATAACCTTGAGCTAGGTAAGCATTCACCATTAAATCATATCTTTCTCGGGCACTGTCTGGAAGAGGAGTATCAGAGTTGCCACTTGTTAGTAATTCCTTATCTTTCAGCGTTTTTTGGGCAGTGTCGTCAATGATCGTATAGGTTACTTTTTGCTTATCTGCTTTATAGGTAACCGTTTCTTCAATATCTGCGCTATCTCCCGTAATCTGTTCAACGGCTGCTACAGTTGCCTTATCTGGTGTATAACCATCAACCTTTGGAGAAACTACCTCTGGGAAGGTTCCGGTAGACGGAGCCCAAGCCCCCTTATGGACAATCTTATTAGTCACCAGATCCTTGGTGTTAATCCGCTCAAAATCCAAAGTCTGAACTTTAGTAGCCGCTGCCTGTGTGTTATCTTCATAAACATACTTGATGGTCTCTGTGACTATCTTTGTTTCTTGAACTGCAGTTACCTTATGACGTAGATGAACTTCAAAGGTTTGAAGAGTTTCATTATAGGTTACACCATTTGTTGGATAATTATCTGAAACGAGTTCATAATTTCGATCGGTATACGTCTTAATGGTTTCAGCTGTTCGATAAGGATCAGTCTGCCCATAAAGTCCATTCAAATCCTTTGTTTCAAGCGTTTCCCCTGTTGTGTCATCAATGTAAGTGACCTTTGCACTAGCTGGATTAGCCGTATAAACGACTGTCTTTTCGATATTGGCACTGTTAGCCGTAATATTGTCAACTGCTGGAACCTCCGCTAAATCTGGAGTGTAACCTTTGATTGTTGGTGATGTTACGGCCACAAAACTTGTTCCATTTTCCGCTGTCCAATCACCAGTTGTAACATTTGTAACAAGGTCAGTTGTTGCTGTTCTGGTGAATTTTAAGCTACTAGTGTGGTCTGGAGCTGCTGTGGCACCGCCATCATAAATATAATGGATAGTTTCCTTAACCGTCTTTTCTTCTGCTACTGAGGTTGTTTTATGACGCAGACGAATAGTGACATTCTGATCAACCGTATCATTGGTGTCAAATTGATTCGGTAGCGCTTCCTGAGAAACCAACTCATAGTTTTGGGCTAAATAGCCTGCTACAACAGCATCGTAAGTTGTTTGCGCTTGCCCTGACACAGCTCCGTTGGAGACACCTTT
>NZ_VSJJ01000022.1 GCF_008369405.1 Streptococcus cristatus | reverse complement strand
ATTTGGTTGCTCTTTTGGCCAGATGATAAACCTGAACCAGATTTTTCCTCTGCCAATAAAATTGAATTATTGGCAAGTATCCTCGCAGGTAACAACGAGGATATTATCCGAGATGCTGGCTATGGAATTCCGGATGACCCAGTGATTCGCCGATGGGGGATAAATAAACTTAAAATATCTGGGAAATTAAACTTGGATGTACGCCCACCGACTAGTTTGGAAGACAGTGAGCTTCTAGTTCTTTTTTCTACTATGATTAACGGTAAAGAAACAGATGTAGCGTTTTTCTTAGATAAAAAATTGAATTTAATTGATTCGAGTTATGAGTCTATAGAGGAAAATGATACTGGGAAAAAAATTGAGATAGATGAGACTCAAGAAAAAGAGTTACTACATCAGGTTCAAACAGAATTAAATCAGTTCTTTGAAAAAATGAAACAGCAACTAGCTTCTAAATAAAGTGTGAGATATTGCGGACAGGGAAGAGTGAAGCCTTTCTTGTAGAGCATGGCAAAACTGTTGAAGAGGAACAAAAGAAGAATCAGGAGGCCTTTTTTGACTATTTAGAAAGAGGCTTAGAGAGCAATGTTAGATAAATTGAAACAGTTTAAATGGTTGATAATATTATTTTTGGTTGTATTAGTACTTTCGTATTTCACTTACAATCATTTTCAACAATCTAATACATTGAAAGTAGCTTTTGAGAAAAATGATAGAATTGAAGTTCTTCATCGTTTGCTAGAATCAGAGAAGTACGCACCTGATATTCGCAAAGCAGGCTTTACCATTCCGCCAGATGGAGCCATTCGGTTAGAAGGGGTTGTTTATCCACTGGAAATAGAAGGAGATATACATTTGAAAATTAGTCCTCCTCAAAAGCAAGCCAAGGATTTTCAGTTATTTTTCATTACACAAGTTAATGAAAAACAAACACATGTAGCTTTCGTTTTAGATAAAAATCTGAATTTACTTTATTCTAGCTATTCTCAGGAAAATGCTAAGGGAACAAGAGAAATAGTTTCTATCTCACAATCTGAAGAAGCCCGCTTGTTGAAAATTGTTCAAAGTGAGATTAATAGCTTCATTAAAAAGATGTATCAAATCTTGTATGGTTAGTTTTGTAGAAGAGTTAAATACCAATAACTCCCTATACTAAAAAAACGGTCATACAGAGAAGACTATCCTTTCTCAATTTGGGGCCGCTAGTGGAAAGAAGGGAAGAAGCCGGATTATTTGGGAAATTATCTCTTTGGTTATGTTGGGAAAGGCTATCTGGAGTCAAGCGATGACTATTTAAAATATGGTGCAGGAAAGGCACAACAATTCTCGGATTATTTGAAGTTTGATAAATATTTTGTAGTAGGCGCAGATATAAAATACGATCTGAGTCTATTGCAAGGTCAGTAAGGGGATAATTTTGGTGATGCCGCTGCAATTCAAGACGGCGTGGATGCTTATAAGGGGGGAAATAACTAACATGTTCACTTCATTAGTATTTATCATTTCTTTAATCCTACTTTTGCGCTGTTTTAAAAGTAGGCGTTCAAGGCTTATTATTGGCGTGCTGTATAGTCTGTTTGTTGTCTGGTACGTTCAGGCAATTTTAAACTACGGTAAATATACCCTGCAACCAGGTCAAAGCGTTGAATTAAGAGTGTCTCCAAATACGGATCAGCTTGAATATAATTCGGAATTGATTTTAGATAAAAAAGATAATAGAAGTATAAAATTATCAGGTACAAATGTTTGGTCTGAAAAATTTGGGGATGTATTATTTGGGGTAAGTGAAAAGAAAATTATTAAGATAGGCAGTACCGAGGGAGACAAGAATGAGCTTCCTAATAATCAAAAAGATATACATTTAGTAGAAGATGGGATTGTTGTTAGTTATAAAGGAGAAAAAGTTTTTGATGTGACAAACAACAAACCTTACTACATCACCATCACCAATGTAGACAATAAACCGGCCAAATTTGAAGCCCAAGTGGTGGATAGGTAAGGTAGAACATTAGCAACAACTTAGAATTAGCAATCAAGCAATAGACCTTCTGCTTAAAAGAGCGTGACTGCCTGATAGTTATCCTAGACTATGAAAAATATACAGCAGGTGGACAATTTATCAAGCACGGGAAAAGATGGGATTTCTTATGGAAACCAGATACGGATG
>NZ_VSJJ01000021.1 GCF_008369405.1 Streptococcus cristatus | reverse complement strand
AATAGCTACTGTCTTATCTCTTTTTTTACTTAAAGCCTTGATAGACTTGACAAATGGTAGAAAAGAGCCCAATAATATAACGAATTTAAAGGAACATTAACTAAATGAGACTACATATCAAAATAGAATGAAATTCAATTTTTTACAAATAAAATTTATTTGTAAGATTATTCTAAAAAAACTTAATTTTATATAGTGTTTTTTTAATCTTTCTTTAACAAATCGTAAAATGATCTATCTTCTAAATCCTCCCTAGTGATTACATCAATACCACCCAATAAATTACTAGAACTTCTTATAGAGCTTCTAGTAGCGAGTGTTATAATCTTTACATCAAGATTAATAATATCGGAATTAGATGAAAATATGCTTTGACATTCTCTTAAATAATTGATTTTACGTCGAGCCCTAATTCCTTTGTTTCTCAAATTTCTGGGTACAGTATTGATATCCATTCTTAGATGGGAGAAAAAAGTAACCAATCCAAATTTACACTCATATATAGAGAGAGATTTTTCCCTATTATTCTTATATACTACATCACACTTAGAATTAGCAAAATCCCTATTAGCAAATAACTCATTTCGTTTATATTTTATTAAAGGTTCATAAAAAACCTTTCCATATCTTCCCGGATATTTTTTCCATTGCATCGTAAGGTATTCTATGTAATCACTATACACTATACGATAATCATCGTCAGATATTGTTGAATTCTCAAATAAGTTTAAAATTAATTGCTTAACTTTATAAAAACAGTAATTATTAGCCTCGTTATTGTATATATTTTTTTGTTCTTCTTTTAGTATTTCAATGCGACGAGATATAATCAATCTATTATCAGTATTGTGCCTATTTGTGTTAAAAAAATCATTGATAATTTTATAACATGCATAGTCTGAAATAGCCCATTTACATAATTCTGATACTATATTATGTAAATGTGATGGTGCAATTCTTCTGTTAGACTTAAACCGAATATTTTTTATTTTATACTTCTGAATCGCCACCGACAATCTCCCAAAATCTATATGGAATCTCAAGAGATGCAAACTTAGTTTGAGAAAGTAACTCATTTAATCTATATCTGACAAAAGGTTCTACAATTTCAAATAATGCAAAATTGTACTCTTTATCCTTGAGATTAAAATTTTCGTTTAGACTAGTAAAGTCTATTTGATATGATAATTTAAAAAGATTTTCATCCTCATCGCCAACTCTTAATAGAAAAGCAACAATTGCTCTAAAATTACCTTGATCATCTTGTTTTAGTTCTTCAACTGTTATACTAATTTTTATTTCAACTTCAGTATTTGGTAAGAGTTTTTCATCTAATTTGTTAAGATCGAAGACTAATTCTATTGGAGAAATCGATTCTATCGACTTTATTAACTTCATTATTATCTCCTTCTGGTAGTGTGATTACAATATTATTAAATTCAAGATTTTGGTGTGATTTTTCAGAAAAATTTTTTTCAAACTGGGTATATATTTCTTGTAATTTAGTTTGTAGCTTATCATTATTACTATGTAGAATATTTATAGAGTTTTCTAAATTACTATTATCTTTTAAAAAACTAGTTTCTTCTGACAGTATATTGCTATAAAAATTAAAATACTTCAGTAAATCCGTAGAATATCTTTTTTGTAATACTTTATCAGAAGCAACTTTATCTAATATCGATACTTTAATATTTTCTGACGTAATATTAGAATAAAAATATTTAAGTTCCTCATCATGGCATACTCTTTTTTCGAGTTCATCATTAAAGTTCATGAAGTTTTCTCGATAGGTTGAAATACTACGTTTAACTGAGTCACATTGAGTCTCATTATATACAATTGTGTTTAAAAACATAAATTTCACCTCCCAGACTAGATTATTATATAATATTTTCAATAAATTCACAAGTATCAGATTATACAACTTTATCCAATAAGAAGGTTACTAGTATATTTAGTAATTATTAAACTATTTCGTATTAAATATATCTTAACGAAACGTGTAACATCCTATTCTATCTTCGAAATTTAAACATTTTCTTTCTTCCATAAATTCAATTAACTCTTTCTTGAAAATAACCTTTTCATCTTCGGTTAGACCTTTTGAATTCATCCGGAATAGAAATTCTATGTTATTTATTTACTTTTCAAGACTGGAATGCGCTTTGGGGAGTTAGTCGCTTTAATATGGGAGGATATAAACTTCGATGAAAAAGTTATTAAAACATACAGGAGATATAACACGTCTACCCGCCAATTTGTGCCACCCAAAAATCAAACATCGATTAGGAATATCCCTATTTCTGATGAAGAAATAAATATATTAAAGGCATTAAAACAAGAGCAAGTACGACTGAATAATGAACTTAGAATTATCAATATTAACAATTTCATTTTTCAACATTATGGATATGTGCAAGATATTCCAAATAATGCCACTGTTAATAAGGAACTAAGAAAGATTTTAATTAGACTGGATATCTTACCAATTATTACCACAAAAGGGGCACGACATACTTACGGTAGTTATCTATGGCATAATCAAATTGATCTAGGAGTGATTGCTAGAATTTTGGGTCATAAAGATATTTCTATGTTAGTTGAAGTATATGGTCATACATTACAAGAGAAAATAAACGATGAATTTGATAACGTTAGAAAACTTTTATAATTTTTTGGTACAAATTTTGGTACAAAAAGTAATTCGACATCAAAAAAGCCTGTCACAGCAGGCTTTTTCTTGTATAGTTTGATGCCGATTGCATGAATTTGTAAGAACTTTTCATATTGAAAATAAACAAAAATGTTGAAATATAGCTGATTTTAGGGAAATACTTTTAGGTATTTTCAATGTCAGGATTTAAAAATGGGGCAAAAGTGGGGCAAAAACAAATTAACAAAAAAAATATCGAGTTCGTGCATCAAGTAAATGATAAATTGCAAGAATAAGTGCAACATTTACTCGAACTCATCCTCTAGAGCTTCACTAGCAGTTCTGTAAGCTAAACATTTTCGTGGTCGGTGATTGATATCATATAAAGCCTTGGTTCCCAAAGCTTTTTTATGTTATAAACTCATTAAAAGAACCNATAGCTAGAGCTAAAATGGTTGTTATACTCACTACTATTATAGGATTAGAAGCAAAGATTAAAGAGAGAATCAAGGCAGCCAGATAGAGTGTCGCTTGGACACAGTAGTAACTTTTCGAATAGCGAAGATAGTGTTTGTTATAGGGCCCATTTACTAGGACAGCAACTTGGAAGAGGCCAAATCCGATATAAGAGAAGATGGTTGCAAAGAGACGATTAGCTTCAGGATTCTGAAGAAAACTCATCGATACAGTCATCATAATAAGTCCAATGAAAATAGGATAGTGACTGTAAATTAGAAATAGTCCCTTTTGATTAGAT
>NZ_VSJJ01000020.1 GCF_008369405.1 Streptococcus cristatus | reverse complement strand
CTGCCGCCTGGCTCGCGTCCTCATAGACATACTGGATGGTCTCGGTCACCGTTTTCGTTTCTTCAACCGAAACCGTCTTATGGCGCAAATGGACTTCAAAGGTTTGAATAGTTTCATCGTACGTCACACCGACGCTTGGATAATTATCTGAAACAACTTCATAGTGTAAGTTCTGGTAATACTGACGCGTTGCGGTAGTCCTATAGGTATCTGTTTGACCATAATAACCCATCAGCTCTTTAGTCTCTAAAATCTTCTTATTATCGTCATCATCAAGATAAACAACCCTGGCACCTCCTATTGCCTCAACATAATAGTTATATACATTTGTAATCCCCAACCTCACTGTGCCCATTGCATTTTCACTTGATGATACATATTTATAAACTTTCCCATTGAAATGCACCCGTTCTTCATGTGACGCTACATAAGATTCTCCTGTGGGCGTCCCTTTAGGCTTAATTATTTGTGTTTCGGTCAGTTTAGTCGTTGTTCCTTGAATATAATTATCAAGCAATACTGTTCCGGCTGTGTTGTAACTGAAAAAATTATAACTGAGGTCAGGCTTCGTTAAAATAAAAGGAGAAGGTAACCTACTTGTAATTGCTAACCAGTACCCGCTATCAAACTCTGAATCCCTACGCATGGTAAACGAGATAACATCGCCATTATCTATTACACCAGCGATACTAGTCTTATAAAAATCCGGATGGTTATATCTATCTGGGATATTTTGTGTCGGACTACTTGCAGCTAAACGATTATCAGATTGTTTTTCAACATACGAACCAGTTATTTTTACTGGTTTGAAGTTATAGTCTGCTATCCCCTCTTCATGCTTCTTTCCATCAGCACGTATCGTTTTTGACAAACTTGTCAGTGCCAATATAGCTGGAGATGCTTGCTTAAATTGGATGATATTATCATTCTCGTCATAAAAACGAATTTTTACACCATATTTAGAAGGAGCAGTTAAGTTATAAAAAGTATAAATCCCCTTAGTTGGATCTTTCTCAGCAAAACCGATTATTCCTATCCCATTATTTAAATTTGTTACTTCATAAACAACTTTGGCAATTTTTGTACCATTATAGCTAGAATTTTGTAGATTTGTGTAAGTAGCTGTTATAGTTTGATCTTTGTTAATTTTGGGAATCACAAAATTCCCTGATGCAGAAGTTTTGTATGCAGCTATTGGATTATTAGCAAATGTCCTACCACTACCTATATATTCTTCATATGAGTACGCTCTAGGCGCATCTTGCTGACCGAATTCTGTCGTCCCACTAATTGATAAACTAGCATTCGGCTCACTTTGAAAGTTTAACCCCTGAGTTACAACTTCACTAAGATAACCGGGCTTTTGAGTGTTTCTTTGAGCTGTTGCATAATCACTGTTATATTTATCAGTTGACTCTCGTATACTTTGGGCTTGCTCTTTTTCACGAGCAATTGCATCAGCCTCTAAGTTTGCAGCTTCTTCTTGTGTATTAGCTGTTCCAATGATCTCAGTTGGTTTTTGTTTTACTTCAATATTAGAAGCTTGAGCAGTAGCAATAGCATCCTTTAATTCTTGATTTTCAACTGTTACATTTGGCTGTCCTTCAGCAGGATTCCCAGCAGCTACCATCGAAACAGGCACAGGTGCTGATGAAGCTGCCAACGATTTTGCTTCAGCAACTTCGGCTGCAACAGTTTTCGCTTGAACAATCAAGCTGGTATCAGAAGCTTCTGCTACAGGAGCCAAGGCGGTTGTCTTAGTAGCCTTAATTTCATCAGCTACCACACCTTCATGGGAGCTAAACATTGCAATAATCCCAAATATTAGAACTCCGATCGCACCATAAACTTTATTCTTACGGATTGAACCATGTCCCTTTGTTTCACCAGTTTTCTTAAACATCAATATATTATCTTCCTTTTTATAATTAACTCTCTTGATCTAATTCCTCCTAAAAGAGAAATAACAAGAGATTTTTATGCTAAATCTCAAGCTTTTACCATCACTTATAGTGACTTCATATTTGATTTAATATCAACAATCTATCTTACTTTTTTAGTTTGCTAATATAATAAAACGGATAGTCCAGAGGGTTTAAATAACTATCTCTAAGCTGTCTGACAATATTTAAAAAATTAGCCACTCCCACATTATATATTATACTTTGGTGAGTGGAATAATTCAATCAATATGCAAATAAAATATACAAAAATTGTGTAATTTCGTTATTAGAGAGAGCGGAAAAATTTTCTAAATCATGTTTGTATACGATATATTGTAAAATAAGCTCTATAATTTCTGTAGTGGGTAAATCCACCGCAGGGATTATGGAGCCTATTTTGTTGTAGAAAAAAAGTCCCATATGACCTATAATGAAAAGCAACGAAACCATCATTAGAAAGAATCTTATGGAACAGTTAAATTTTATCACAAACTTACTCGGAATTAAAGACCCTAACATCACTATTTTAGATTATGTAGATGCTGGAACACACAAGGAAATCATCGCTAAGCTAGATTATCCTGCTCCTAAATGCCCTCACTGTCAAGGAAAAATGGCTAAATATGACTTCCAAAAAGAATCGAAAATTCCCTATCTAGAGTGCGCGGGATACAAGACATTGATTCGTCTAAGGAAACGACGTTTCCGCTGTCAAGATTGCGGGAAAGTAGCTGTCGCAGAAACGTCCTTAGTCAAGAAGAATCACCAAATCGCAACCATCGTTAAGCAGAAAATCGCTCAAAAACTAATCGACAAAGTCCCTATGACAGCTATCGCTGAAAACTTGGCTGTCTCTACTTCCACCGTCATTCGTAAATTGAAAGAATTCAAGTTCAAGACTGACCTTAACTACCTTCCAGAACACATGAGCTGGGATGTGGAAACAGTCAGGGAAGTGACTGTTTCAATCGGAAGATAGAGATGAACTTCATTGCACAGGATTTTGATTCCAGAAAAATCGTAGCTATCTTAGATGGACGGACCCAAGCAACGATTCGCAATCACTTTCTGCGCTATTCCAGACAGGTCCGAAACGGCGTTAGAGTCATTACCATGGACATGTTTAGTCCCTACTATGACTTGGCTAGACAACTTTTTCCATGCGCTAAAATCGTCCTCGATCGCTTTCACATTGTGCAACATCTCAGCCGGGCTATGAGTCGTGTTCGTGTTCAAATCATGAATCAATTGGATCGAAAATCGCATGAATACAAAGCATTGAAACGCTACTGGAAACTGATCCAACAAGATAGTCAGAAACTCAGCGATAAACGCTTTTATCGTCCGACTTTTCGCATGCACTTGACAAATCAAGAGATTCTTGAAAAGCTACTCTCTTACTCTCAAGAACTCAGAGAACACTATGAGCTTTACCAACTCTTGCTTTTTCATTTTCAAGAGAAACAAGCTGAGCATTTCTTTGGACTCATTGAAGAAACAATTTCTTGTGTAAATCCTATCTTTCAGACTGTTTTTAAAACCTTTCTCAAGGACAAAGATAAAATTATCAACGCTCTTGAACTCCCTTACTCAAATGCTAAGCTAGAGGCCACTAACAACCTTATCAAGGTCATCAAGCGCAACGCTTTTGGATTTCGGAACTTTGACAACTTTAGAACTAGAATCCTCATCGCTTTGAATATCAAAAAGGAGAGAACCAATTCGGTCCTCTCCAGGGTATGACTTTTCCTTAACCCACTACAGTTGACAAACATACTCAAAAAATACCAGATGAGGTGTTCTTTAGCATGCCCTTTTATGGATCAAAAGGTGTTAAAAATAAGACAGTAACCTCAGAATAGCTACTGTCTTATCTCTTTTTTTACTTAAAGCCTTGATAGACTTGACAAATGGTAGAAAAGAGCCTTTTAATCAGCTTCAACATTCTTACGTATGAGCGCGGAATGAACTTTATGATTATTCCTCTTCTTTACGTTTTTTGGAGCCAATGATTGACATCGCTGATACCACCATCGCTAAACCAAGCACTGCTGCTCCTGTATGGTCTGTTTCACCTGTTTCAGGCAATTCAGTTTGAGGCGTAGTTGGAACTACTGGAGTTGTAGGAGTAGCTGGAGGTGTTTGTGGTTTTTCAGGTGGTGTCTGAGGCTTTTCAGGCGGTGTTTGTGGTTTTTCAGGTGGTGTCTGAGGCTTTTCAGGCGGTGTTTGTGGTTTTTCAGGTGTTACCACAGTAACCGTGTTAGAATCGCGCTCAACATCATTGACGATTTCTGTAAAGGTATTCTCTACTGTACCATAGTCAAGCTGTTTCACTTGCATGTAACCGATCGCTTGGAATTCACTGTCATCAGAAACCTTGCTCAAGAAGTCATTA